>NZ_JBHJYS010000001.1:0-797723 GCF_042270245.1 Streptomyces sp. NPDC055955 | reverse complement strand
GGGGGGGCCCTTGCGATAAAACTCTGCCGGGGGCCCGACCCCTGTGCGCCATGACGGGAACCGATTTCCCTCAAGGGCTTGACGGCACGGGGCCCTTCAGCGGAGCTTGGAGTTCATAACTTGTACAAGGTCCGGTCGCTCTCCGTGTGGCGCGGGCCACGGACGGCTCATGCGAGGGGCCGCCCGTCAACGGGCTAAGGGTGGGATGAGTCAATGGAGACTCCGGGGTCGCAGTCGTCGCTGCATCGGGCCAATCTCGAGCGGGTCGTACGCGCCGTGCGGCTCGCGGGATCGCTCACGCAGGCGGAGATCGCGAGGACGACCGGCCTGTCCGCGGCCACGGTCTCCAACATCGTCCGCGAGCTGAAGGACGGCGGCACGGTCGAGGTCACCCCCACCTCGGCGGGTGGCCGGCGGGCCCGCAGCGTCTCGCTCAGCGGCGACGCGGGCATCGTCATCGGCGTCGACTTCGGCCACACCCACCTGCGAGTGGCGATCGGCAACCTCGCCCACCAGGTGCTCGCCGAGGAGGCCGAGCCCCTCGATGTGGACGCCTCCGCCGCGCAGGGCTTCGACCGGGCCGAGGAGCTCGTGGAGCGGCTCGTGGCGGCCACCGGCGTGGACCGTACGAAGGTGGCGGGCGTCGGGCTCGGCGTACCGGGCCCCATCGACGTGGAGAGCGGCACGCTGGGCTCCACGTCGATCCTGCCGGGCTGGACCGGCACCAAGCCCGCCGAGGAGATGAGCCGGCGCCTCGGCGTGCCCGTGCACGTCGACAACGACGCCAACCTGGGCGCCCTCGGCGAGCTGGTCTGGGGCAGCGGGCGCGGCGTCAAGGACCTCGCGTACATCAAGGTCGCCAGCGGTGTCGGTGCCGGGCTCGTGATCGACGGGAAGATCTACCGGGGGCCCGGGGGGACCGCGGGCGAGATCGGGCACATCACGCTCGACGAGTCCGGCCCTGTCTGCCGCTGCGGCAACCGCGGCTGCCTGGAGACCTTCACCGCCGCCCGCTACGTCCTGCCGCTCCTGGAGTCCAGCCACGGCACCGGACTGACCATGGAGTCCGTCGTGCGGCTCGCGCGGGACGGCGACCCGGGGTGCCGGCGGGTGATCGCCGACGTGGGCCGTCACATCGGCAGTGGTGTCGCGAATCTCTGCAACCTGCTCAACCCCAGCCGGGTCGTCCTCGGCGGCGACCTGGCGGAGGCCGGAGAACTGGTCCTGGGGCCCATCAGGGAGTCCGTGGGACGCTATGCGATCCCCAGCGCCGCCCGTCAACTGTCCGTCCTTCCAGGGGCGTTGGGCGGCCGCGCCGAGGTGCTCGGGGCGCTCGCCCTGGCACTCAGCGAGATGGGCGATTCGACCCTTTTGGACGGATCTCTGTCCGTGGCGACACCTGCCTTCACTTAGAGAACGCATGACACCGTTGCCATCTCGTTAAGGATTTACTCCTTGACGCCGAGGTTGCGGCCGAGTTGACTTCCAGCCACCTCGGCCGCAACGTCGCGGCCTCGTCAGGGAGGTTTCTGAAGTGAACACGCGTATGCGTCGTGCCGCCGTTGCGTTCTGTGCCACTGGTATGGCCGTCTCTCTCGCCGCTTGCGGCAGCGCCAAGGAGTCCGGCGGCAAGGACAGCGGCGACAAGGCGAGCTCGAAGAAGGGCGACGCCATCACCGTCGGCCTGCTGCTGCCGGAGAACCAGACCGCGCGCTACGAGAAGTTCGACAAGCCGATCATTGAGAAGCAGATCTCGACGCTGACCAATGGCAAGGGCAAGGTCGAGTACCTGAACGCCAAGCAGGACGCGACCGTCCAGTCGCAGCAGATCGACACGATGATCACCAAGAAGGTCGACGTGCTGATCCTGGACGCGGTCGACTACAAGGCGGTCGCCGGCGGTGTGAAGAAGGCCAAGGATGCCGGCATCCCCGTCGTCGCGTACGACCGCCTGGCCGAGGGCCCGATCGAGGCGTACACCTCGTTCGACAACACCGAGGTCGGCAAGACGCAGGGCGAGGCGCTGCTGAAGGCCATGGGCGACAAGGCCAAGCCCAGCTCCAAGATCGTCATGATGAACGGCGCGATCACCGACCCGAACGCGAAGCAGTTCAAGGACGGCGCGCTCTCGGTGCTCAAGGGCAAGGTGGACATCGCCAAGTCCTACGACACCAAGGAGTGGAAGCCGGAGAACGCCAACGCCAACATGGACGCCGCGATCTCCGCGATCGGCAAGGGCAAAATCGCCGGCGTCTACTCCGCCAACGACGGCATGGCGGGCGGCATCATCACCGCGCTCAAGGGCGCGGGCCTGAGCAAGCTCCCGCCGGTCACCGGCCAGGACGCCGAGCTCGCGGGTGTGCAGCGCATCGTCACGGGCGACCAGAACATGAGCGTCTTCAAGTCGTACCCGCAGGAGGCCGAGACCGTCGCCAAGATGGCCGTCGCGGTCGCCAAGGGCGAGAGCCTCGACTCCATCAAGACCGGCACGGTCGACAGCGGCACCGAGAAGGGTGTCCCGTCCGTGATCGTCCCGGTGGTCTCCCTGACCCAGGAAAACATCAAGGACACGGTCGTCAAGGAGGGTTACTACACCCTCGACGACATCTGCACGGCCAAGTACAAGGCCGCCTGCGACAAGATCGGCCTGAAGTAACCAGGCCGGAATCGCCTCGGCAACTCCCTTGTCCTGCACGGGACTTGAGCGCACCTTGAAGGAGCGCCCCGTGTGAGCACGTCCGGCGCCCCGCCGCCGACAGCCCCGCAAGCTCAACGGCGGGGCGCCGGACGGAACGACGTACGACAGCACCATCCCTGCACGTACGCACCCCCCTCTCAGCCTTTTCTGTTCAACCTCCCGCCGGGTCAGGCCTTTGGCGGCGAAGGAGATGGTTCACGTGTCCGCTACGCCCGTGCTGGCGTTGCGCGGAGTCTCCAAGCGATTCGGTGCCGTCCAGGCGCTCACCGATGTAGAGCTTGAGGTCCACGCCGGTGAGGTGGTCGCCCTGGTCGGCGACAACGGTGCCGGAAAGTCCACCCTTGTCAAGACGATCGCCGGTGTGCACCCCATCGATGAAGGTGTCATCGAGTGGGACGGCAAGGCCGTCGCGGTCAACAAGCCGCACGACGCCCAGAACCTTGGCATCGCGACCGTCTACCAGGACCTCGCGCTGTGCGACAACATCGACGTCGTCGGCAACCTCTTCCTGGGCCGAGAGCTCAAGCGCCGCGGTGTCCTCGACGAGGTCGAGATGGAGCGTCGCTCCAGGGAACTGCTCGACACGCTGTCGATCCGCATCCCGAGCGTCCGCATCCCGATCGCCTCGCTCTCCGGCGGTCAGCGCCAGGTCGTGGCCATCGCCCGCTCCATGCTCGGCGAGCCCAAGCTGGTCATCCTCGACGAGCCGACGGCCGCCCTCGGTGTAGAGCAGACGGCGCAGGTCCTGGACCTCGTCGAGCGGCTGCGCGAGCGGGGCCACGCGGTCATCCTCATCAGCCACAACATGGCCGATGTGAAGGCCGTCGCCGACAAGGTCGCCGTCCTGCGGCTCGGCCGCAACAACGGCGTTTTCGAGGTCAAGACCACCTCGCAGGAAGAGATCATCTCCGCCATCACCGGCGCCACGGACAACGCCGTGACCCGTCGTGCGGCGCGCACCAACGCGGAGGCTCAGAAGTGAGCATCGAAAAGACCGACAAGGCCGTCAAGACCGAGGCCCCCGTGGACGCCCCGGCGGTCGCCGGCGACGCGAGTGTCGCCATCGACCCCCGCCTCCTCGTGCGCGAGCAGGGATTCGCGGGCTACATAGGCGAGTTCAAGCGCAAGATGCGCGCCGGTGACCTCGGCGCCACCCCGGTCGTCATCGGCCTGATCGTCATCTGCGCGATCTTCCAGAGCCTCAACTCGGCGTTCCTGGGCGCGGAGAACCTCAACAACATCTTCGTCGCCATGGTCGCGACGGGCATGATGTCGGTCGGCATCATCTTCGTGCTGCTGCTCGGCGAGATCGACCTCTCGGTCGGCTCCGTCTCCGGTGTCTCCGCGGCGATCACGGCCGTGATGAGCGTCACCCACGGCGTCAACGAGTGGGTCGCGGTCCTCACCGCCCTCGCCGCCGGTGCCGTCATCGGCGCCCTGCACGGCTTCTTCTTCGCCCGGATCGGCGCTCCCGCGTTCGCCGTGACCCTGGCGGGCCTGCTGTTCTGGAACGGCTTCATGCTCCAGATCCTGGGCTCCAACGGCACGATCAACATCGACAGCGACGGCGTGGTCGGCAAGCTCACCACGTACTACTTCTCCGATGTCGCCGCCGCCTACGGGCTCGCGGTCGTCGCGGTCGCCGGCTACTTCCTGTCGGCCTTCCTCGGCAACCGGCGCCGTGAGGCCGCCGGGATCCCGTCCCGCCCCCTGAGCGAGCTCGTGCTGCGCACGGTGCTGCTCGCGATCGCGGCCTTCGCCGTGGCGATCATGTTCAACCAGTACAAGGGCCTGCCGCTCGCCGTGCTGCTGTTCGCGATCGTCCTGGTCGCCAGCGACTTCGTGCTGCGCCGCACCTCGTACGGCCGCAAGATCTTCGCGCTCGGCGGCAGCGTCGAGGCGTCGCGTCGCGCCGGTATCAACGTCACGGCGATCCGCGTCTCGGTCTTCGCCGTCGCGGGTCTGTTCGCGGCGGTCGGCGGCCTCTTCTGGGCCTCCAAGATCGCGGCGGCCAACCAGAGCGCCGGTTCCGGCGACCTCCTGATGAACGTCATCGCGGCGGCCGTCATCGGCGGCACCAGCCTCTTCGGTGGCCGGGGCCGCACCTGGAACGCCCTGCTCGGTGTCCTCGTGATCACATCGATCCAGTACGGCCTGGCCCTCCAGGGCATCGCCACCCCGATCCAGTACATGATCACCGGCGGTGTGCTCCTCGCCACGGTCGTCATCGACTCGGTCACCCGCAAGACCCAGAAGTCGGCAGGCCGCGCCTAGGGCCATTCGCCCCGACGGCCCCGTACCTCCCTGATCCTGTGCCCGGCGCCAATGGCGACGCCGGGCACAGTCATGTCATGAGAGCGCTACCGAACGTGCGTACCCCTCGGGTACGGCCGATCGCGTGATGTAGAACGCACAGCCCGGGCGCCGCGCGCCAGGGCGGAACATTAGACTCGACAGACCCGGCAAAAGCTCGAACAGCTCTATCGCAAGGAGGCACGGGTGCCGTTGCTGACCCGCATCACGGGACCGCGCGATCTGGACCGGCTCAGCCTGGAACAGCTGGACCAGCTGGCCGGCGAGATCCGGACCTTCCTGGTCGACGCGGTATCCAAGACCGGCGGCCACCTCGGCCCCAACCTCGGCGTCGTCGAGCTCACCATCGCGCTGCACCGCGTGTTCGACTCGCCGAAGGACCGGGTGCTCTTCGACACCGGTCACCAGTCCTACGTGCACAAGCTGCTCACCGGCCGCCAGGACTTCGGCAAGCTGCGCACCAAGGGCGGCCTGTCCGGCTACCCCTCGCGCGCCGAGTCCGACCACGACGTGATCGAGAACTCGCACGCCTCCACGGTCCTCGGCTGGGCCGACGGTCTCGCCAAGGCGAACGAGGTGCGCGGCAAGGACGACCACGTCGTCGCGGTGATCGGCGACGGAGCGCTCACGGGCGGCATGGCCTGGGAGGCCCTGAACAACATCGCGGCCGCCAAGGACCGCCCCCTCGTGATCGTCGTCAACGACAACGAGCGCTCGTACGCCCCCACCATCGGCGGCCTCGCCAACCACCTGGCCACCCTGCGCACCACGGACGGCTACGAGCGGTTCCTGGCCCGCGGCAAGGACCTCCTGGAGCGCACCCCGGTCGTCGGCAGACCGCTCTACGAGACCCTGCACGGCGCCAAGAAGGGCCTCAAGGACTTCATCGCCCCGCAGGGCATGTTCGAGGACCTCGGCCTGAAGTACGTCGGCCCCATCGACGGCCACGACATCGAGGCCCTGGAGTCGGCCCTGGCCCGCGCCAAGCGGTTCGGCGGACCGGTCATCGTGCACTGCCTCACCGAGAAGGGCCGCGGCTACAAGCCCGCCGAGCAGGACGAGGCCGACCGCTTCCACGGCATCGGCCCGATCCACCCGGACACCGGCCTGCCCATCAAGGCCTCCGCCGCCAGCTGGACGTCCGTCTTCGGCGACGAGATGGTCAAGCTCGGCCACGACCGCGAGGACATCGTCGCGATCACCGCCGCGATGCTCCAGCCCGTCGGCCTGAAGAAGTTCGCCGACGCGTTCCCGGACCGCATCTACGACGTCGGCATCGCCGAGCAGCACGCCGCCACCTCGGCCGCGGGTCTCGCCACCGGCGGAGTGCACCCGGTCTTCGCGGTCTACGCGACGTTCCTCAACCGCGCCTTCGACCAGGTCCTCATGGACGTCGCGCTGCACAAGTGCGGTGTCACCTTCGTCCTGGACCGGGCCGGCGTCACGGGCGACGACGGCGCCTCGCACAACGGCATGTGGGACATGTCCATGCTCCAGGTCGTCCCCGGCCTGCGCCTGGCCGCCCCGCGCGACGCCGAGCAGCTGCGCGCCCAGCTGCGCGAGGCCGTCGAGGTCGACGACGCGCCGACCGTCGTGCGCTACTCGAAGGGCGTCGTCGGACCCGCGGTCCCGGCCGTCGGCAAGGTCGGTGCCATGGACGTGCTGCGCAGGACGTCCGCGGCCAAGCCGGACGTCCTGCTGGTCTCCGTCGGGGCGCTCGCCCCGATGTGCCTGGAGATCGCCGGCCTCCTCGACAAGCAGGGCATCACCACGACCGTCGTCGACCCGCGCTGGGTCAAGCCGGTCGACGAGGCGCTCGCGCCGCTCGCCGAGCAGCACCGCGTCGTCGTCACCGTCGAGGACAACTCCCGTGTGGGAGGCGTCGGTTCGGCGATCGCGCAGGCCCTGCGCGACGCGGGCGTCGACGTACCGCTGCGTGACTTCGGCATCCCGCCGCGCTTCCTCGACCACGCCTCGCGCAAGGAGGTCATGGCCGAGATCGGCCTCACGGCCCCCGACATCGCGCGTCAGGTCACCGGTCTGGTCGCCAAGCTGGACGGCCGCTTCGAGCGCGCGACGGCCACCGACGCGGTGGAGCCCGCGCGCGACTGATCCCCACGGGCTGCTCCATGGGCCGGTCCCACCTCCCCGCAAGGGTGGTGGGACCGGCCCATTCGCGTGAATGCCTCCGCGCCGTGGCATACGGAGTGGAAGCCCCCTCGATCATGTCGAGGACGACAATGCGTGGGAGGTACGACCGTGAGCAGCACCCTCTTCAGGACGAAGAAGGTCGAACAGTCGATCTTGGACACTGAGGAGCCGGAGCACGCACTCAAGAAGTCGCTGTCCGCTCTGGACCTCACCGTGTTCGGTGTCGGCGTCATCATCGGCACCGGCATCTTCGTCCTCACCGGCAAGGTCGCCAAGGAGAACGCGGGCCCCTCGGTGGCCCTGGCTTTCGTCGTGGCCGGCATCGTCTGCGGCCTGGCCGCGCTGTGCTACGCGGAGTTCGCGTCCACCGTCCCGGTCGCCGGATCCGCGTACACCTTCTCGTACGCGTCACTGGGTGAACTCCCCGCCTGGATCATCGGCTGGGACCTGGTCCTGGAGTTCGCGCTCGGCACGGCGGTGGTCGCCGTCGGCTGGTCGGGCTATGTGCGCTCGCTGCTGGACAACGCCGGCTGGCATCTGCCCGCGTCGCTGAGCGGGCGGGACGGGGCCACGGGGTTCGGCTTCGACATCCTCGCCGCCGCCCTGGTCCTGGTGCTCACCGTCATCCTCGTCCTCGGGATGAAGCTCTCCGCCCGCGTCACCACGGTCGTCGTCGCCATCAAGGTGGCCGTCGTCCTCATCGTGATCGTCGCCGGGGCCTTCTTCGTCACGGCCGACAACTACAAGCCCTTCATCCCCAAGGCGCAGCCGCAGGAGGCGGGCAGCAGCATCCAGTCCCCGCTCATCCAGCTGATGTTCGGCTACACGCCCACCGACTTCGGCGTCATGGGCATCTTCACCGCCGCCTCCGTCGTCTTCTTCGCCTTCATCGGTTTCGACGTCGTGGCCACCGCCGCCGAGGAGACGAAGAACCCGCAGCGGGACATGCCGCGCGGCATCCTGGGCTCCCTCCTCATCTGCACGACGCTCTATGTGGCGGTGTCGATCGTCGTCACCGGCATGCAGAGGTACAGCGAGCTGTCCATCGACGCCCCGCTCGCGGACGCCTTCAAGGCGACCGGCCACCCCTGGTACGCGGGTGTCATCAGCTTCGGCGCCGCGGTCGGCCTGACGACGGTCTGTCTGATCCTCCTCCTCGGCCAGACCCGGGTGTTCTTCGCGATGAGCCGAGACGGTCTGCTGCCCCGCTTCTTCTCCGTCGTCCACCCGAGGTTCAAGACCCCGTACCGGCCGACCATCCTGCTCGGTGTGATCATCGCGATCCTGGCCGGGTTCACCAGCCTCAGCGAGCTCGCGGAACTGGTGAACATCGGCACGCTCTTCGCGTTCGTCGTCGTCGCGCTGGGCGTCGTCATCCTGCGCCACACCCGCCCCGACCTGCCCCGCGCCTTCCGCACCCCCCTGGTGCCGTTCATCCCGGTCCTGTCGGTGCTCGCGTCCCTGTGGCTGATGCTGAACCTGCCCGCGGAGACCTGGCTCCGCTTCGCCGTCTGGATGGCGCTCGGCTTCATCGTGTACTTCGTGTACGGGCGCTCGCACAGCCGGCTGGGGCGGCAGGAGGAGACGGGCCAGGGAGCGTGAGTCGCCCGGCGGGGCGAGTGCGGGGATGCCCCTCTGTCGACAGCAGCACGCCTATGATAGTAAATTTCAGGATCCGTGCGCCAAGCCGGGCCGGAGTTCTGAGGGAGGGTGGCATCCCGTCATGCCGATGAGGTCTGCGAGGGCGGCGAGCGCCAGGGGAGCACAGGCGGCCGAAGGCCCGCCCGGTGAGTACCTGGAACCGGTCGGCGTCGAGACCGGGCGATGGCTCTTCCTCGGCATGGACGGGCGGCTGACGGCCTATCTGCCCGTGGCCGGCGGTGTCCAGCGCTGGACACAGGACCGGCCGGGAGCCAGGCGCTGGACGGGCCCCGAGTTCTTCGCCGCCCCGCACGTGCGGTTCATATCGCTCACCCAGGGCGCGGACGGCTACGTCCATCTCCTCGGCCGGCGCGACAGGCGCCGCGCCGACGGCACGGTCACCGTCGACATCGTGCACGCCATCCAGTACCAGACCGGCCGCCCGCTCTCGGAGTGGCGCGGCCTCGGCAACCCGTACAAGGACCCCGAGGCGGCGCGCAAGTTCGGCCGCCCGTCCGGGGTGGCCGACGCCTCCGGCACGGTCCACGTCTTCGTCCGCAACGGCTCCGGCGGCGTGCATCTGCGGCGCGAGGGGGTGGGGGGCAAGTGGCAGCCGTGGGAGGACCTCGGCGGCGAGCAGGCCGTCCACGGACTCACCCCCGCCGTCACCGCGTCGGGCCGCATCGAACTCCTCGCGCCCGCCCGCGGGTCGGCGCTGCACTGGTACCAGGCGGAGGCGGGCGGCCAGCTGCTGCGCGGCCAGGACATTCCCCAAGTGCCCGTGGCGGGCAGCGCCGTCGGCCTGGAGACGGCCAGGGAGCGAGTCTCGTTCTACTGGTCCGACCCGGCGGGCGGCATCGTTGCCCAGCGCCCCGGCAACTGGCCGGTCGCGCTCGGCTCCGCGACCGACGACACCCAGCTCGCCGCCGTCCGTACGTTCATCGACGGCTACGACTGCACGGTCCTCGCGCACCGCGGCGCCACCGGCGAGATCATGCTCTCCGCGTTCGTCAACGAGTCCGAGGCGAACGGCGTGTGGTGGTCCGACACCGGGCGGCGCTGCGTCGGCGGCCCCGGCCTCGCGGTCGACGCGTACGGCAGGGTGACCCTCGCGGCGGTCGACGAGAGTGGCGCGCTGTGGATCTCCCACCAGGCTGAGGGCCAGGGCCTGGCTCTCAGCGACTGGTACCGGATCTGACGTCCGCCGCCACCCGGCGCGGGCCTCGCGTGAAGCGGCGCGGGCCCGCGCACGGACCCGCGCCCTGCTCACTGCGAAGTCCCGTGCGCGGGTGACTTCTTGGCGGACTCGGGGATCTCGGACCCGGTGCGGATGGCCTTCCACAAGGTCTTCGCCTGCGGTTCGGCGGGCACCACGCGATTCGGGTCCGCGGTGTCGTACTGCACGGGCAGCATGATCGTTTCCATGCTCGCCGGATCGACACCGTTCATGCTGCGCCCGAAGTCGGCGAGCGACTTGAGGGAGGCCAGCTCGGAGTCGGTGGTGAGCGACGAGGTGAGACTGTTGGCGATCTTGTAGGTCTTCGTGGGGCTGCCCAGCAGGTCCTGCTTCTTGATCTCGCCCAACAGGGCGATCATGAACTGCTGTTGGAGCCCTATACGGCCGAGGTCGCTGCCGTCGCCGACGCCGTGCCGCGTCCGCACGAACGCGAGGGACTGGGTGCCGTCGAGCTTGTGGGTGCCCGCGCTCAGGTCCAGGCCGCTGGACTTGTCGTGGATCGGCTTGTCGACGGTGACAGTGACGCCGCCTATCGCGTCCACGAGCCCTTGGAAGCCCGAGAAGTCGATCTCCATGAAGTGGTCCATGCGCACGCCGGACATCTGCTCGACGGTCTTGACCACGCAGGCCGGACCGGCCAGCGAGTACACGGAGTTGAACATCACGCGCTTGGCCGCCGGGAGGGTGGAGCCGTTCGACTTGGTGCACTCGGGCCGGGTGACCAGGGTGTCGCGCGGGATGCTCACCGCGGTGGCCTGCGTGCGGCCCTCGGGTATGTGCATCACGAGGGCGGTGTCGGAGCGCGCGCCGGCGACTTTGCCGGTGCCCAGGTCCGCGTTGGCTCCCGCGCGCGAGTCCGAGCCGAGGACCAGGATGTTCTGGCCGGACGTGGGCAGCTTCTCGGGGCGGTTCTTGCCGAGCGCTTCGTCCAGGTCGACGCCGTGGAGATTGCCGTTGAGGCTGCTGTAGAGCCAGTAGCCGGTGCCGCCGGCGGCCAGGACGAGCACCACCAGGGTCCACAGAATGATGCGCCGGACACGGCTGCCGCGGGAGCGCGGCGGCTTCGCCGGACGGCCCCGCCGCCCCTGCGGGCGCCGTCGACTGTGCGTGGTGGTGGCATGACTCATGGTGATCGCAATCCTCCGGGACGCGTCCGTCTGGTGGTCGCACGCGGAACGGCGGAGGGTCCGTGGGGGATCGCCGGGGCCGCAAGGCCTCGTCGTGCGGCCGGCGCGAGAGGGGGCAACGCGTCCCGGTGCGCCCGGCGGGCGTACGGGCGTGCGAAGGTCGGCCGGATATCGGAGCACTATAGACAGAATTCGGCGCGCTATCACGTCCTCGTCGCCGTCAGTTCTCCGGCCTCGCGGACGTCCTGACGGTTGTGAAGGTTGTACGCGCCACGGAGTGGCCCATGTCACGCGCGCGTCTGTGAAGATCGTTTGGCGTCACTTAATCGGGTAGATGTCGCAGAATTGGTGAGTTTGTCCATCATTCACCTTGATCCACTGCCCCAGTGCATCCTTATTTAGCGGCTTTTGGGTTTTCGCTTGACGGGTCTTTATTGAAAAGGCAAAGATCCCTCGCGCCGGTTCCCGTTTAGAACGGCAACCGAATGTGATGTGAACTACACGTGAAGACTCTGAGGTGTCGAGCCTCAGTCGGGTCGAGGCTGAGGGTCAATGAGAAAGCTGTCCTTGAGAGCTGTTCAGAAGCTCACGTGCAAGAAGCGTGACGCCTGGTGGACAGTGCTCTTGGTCGACCCCGTGGCGACCCGGATGCTGTGCTGGCTGGCCCGCTTCCGCTGCGTCACCCCGAACCGCGTCACCTGGGCCGCGCTCTTCGTCGGCCTCGGCTCGGCGTGGCTCTTCCTGCGCGGTGACCAGACCTCGCTCATCATCGGAGCCGCTCTCTACCACGTGAGCTTCATCCTCGACTGCATCGACGGCAAACTCGCTCGCCTCAAGGGCAACGGCTCCGTCTTCGGCGGCTGGCTCGACTACGTCTTCGACCGCATCCGCGTGCTGTTCTGCGCCCTCGCCCTGATGGGCGGCCAGTACCTGCGCACGCACGAGGCCTACTACCTGCTCGCGGCGCTCGTCGTGGTCTTCCTCGACATGCTGCGCTACGTCGACGCCCTGCAGATCTACAAGATGCGCATGTCCATGCGTACGAAGATCGAGAAGGTGACGGCGGAGCGGAAGGCGGCCGAGGCGCAGGCCCGGGTGGCGCAGGAGCCCGAGGCCGAGCCCAAGGTCGTCTTCATGGAGGACCTGCTCCGGGCGAACCCCGGCATCGAGGCCGAGGTGCTGAAGCAGCACTCCGGAACGGGTGAAGTCGTCGACCTGCACGCCCAGTTCCGGGGGCGCTTCCCCTGGTACACCCGGGTGCGCCAGGCGCTCCTGCGCAGCCGTGTCAGGCCGCACCTGATCAGCGGCATCGAGTTCCAGATGTTCATCTTCATCGTGGGACCGCTGATCGGTCAGATCCTGTGGACCACGGCCGTCTCCGCCGCGCTGCTCGGCCTGTTCGAGCTCGTGATCATGTACAAGTTCTGGCTGTCCACCCGGGACTTCAGCCGGGTCATGGAGGAGCTGGCGCCCACGCCGTCCACGGCCGGCACCGTCGCCGACCACCTGTTCGCGGGCCGCCACCGAGGGCGCGTCCCTGCGGCGCCGCCCGAGGTCGCGATGGAGGAACGGTTCCCCACCCCCGAGCCGTACGAGGACCCGGGCTTCCAGCCCTATCCGCAGCCGCAGTACCAGAGCCGTGAGCAGCACCAGAGCCATGACCCGTACGCCGCTGTCGGCCGGGTCACTCCGTATCCGCCCCACACGGTCACGCGGCCCATCCCGGTGCAGCGGACCGACGACACCTGGACGGAGGCCGAGGGGCGCTCGCGATGAACTACCAGCACGTCGAACCGACCGCGTACACGGTCACCGTGGTCGTGGGCGCGTACAACGCGAGCGCCACGCTCGACCGGGCCCTGCGCTCCGCTCTCGGCCAGACCCACCAGCGCGTGGAGGTCGTCGTCGTCGACGACGCCTCCACCGACGGCACCCTCGCCGTCGCCCAGCAGTACGCCCTGCGCGACCCCCGGGTGCGTGTCATCGCCCGCCCGCAGAACAGCGGCGGTGTCGGCGCGCCCCGCAACAACGGCATCGAGGCCGCGAGCGGCCAGTTCGTGATGTTCCTCGACGCCGACGACGAACTGCCCCACAAGGCCTGCGAAGTCCTCCTCGCCTCCGCCCTGACCACCGGCGCCGACATCACTGCGGGCCGCGCCCTGCGCGTGAACCTCGCCAAGGACGAGATCACCGTCTGGCAGCCCCAGCTCTACGGCACCGACCGCACGGTCGCCGGCGGGCTCCGGGCCATGCCCGAACTGTTCGACGACCCGATCGCCGCGGCGAAGCTGTACCGCCTCGACTTCCTGCTCAACAACGGCATCCGGTTCCCGGAGAGCGTGTACTTCGAGGACACGTACTTCTCCACCGTCGCCGGTTACTGCGCCCGCTCCATCACCCTCCTCGCGGCCCCCGTCTACCGCTGGATCTGGGAGCGTGAGACGGACGCCCCGTCGATCACCAACCGGCGCGGTGAACTGCGCAGCATCCGCGACCGCGTCCTCGTGCACCAGTGGGCCGACGCCTTCCTCGCGCAGAACGGCGCGCACGAGCTGATGGCCCACAAGGCCGCCAAGTTCCTCTCGCACGACCTGCGGCTCTACACGCCCGAACTGCGGACCGGCGACGACGCCTACCGGCAGGGCTTCGTGCAGTTCGTCGCTCCCTATCTGCGGTCGTTCGCCCCGGAGGCGTACGACCTGTGCGGCCCCCTGGAACGCGTGCGGGCCTTCGGGCTCATGCACGGCAGGGTCGACGTGGCACTCTCGGTCTCCGACTACACCCAGCGGCGCAGCGTGCTCAGCTCCGACCTGGTCGAGCGGGACGAGAAGGTCTACTGGTCGGGCTCGCTGCTCGGCCGGCCGCACGCCGAGCGCTTCCTCGACGTCACCGACCTCGACCTCACCGGCCAGACCCTCTCCGACGCCCGGCTGTTCAACCAGGCCACGCGCGCCGAGATCCGGGACGGCGAGCTCCACGTCACGGGCTACATCCGCAATCAGTTCGGCCGCATCGGCCCCAAGGACAAGCTCGAACTGACCGCGGTCCTGCGCCGCCGCAGCCCCAAGACCGACCACACCTTCGCGGTCAGCGGCGTCGAGGTCGACGACGAGTACATCCGCTACCACACCACGGTGGACCTCGACGAGACCGTCGGAGAGTCCCGCAGCGGCGCCACCTGGAACCTCTTCGTGCAGATCCGGCACGCCGGACAGCGCGCCACCACGACCGTCTGCGTGCGTGGCGTCGACGTGGGCCAGGAGCGCTACCGCGGCGACGGTGAGACGTACGAGATCTACGAAACCGTCAGCGGCAACCTCGCGCTGCGCCCCGAGACCAGCGAGCAGCAGGCCGACGTCGACCCGCGCGGGACGCCCTGGCTGTGGTGGGCCGGCAGCGGGGCCCCGGAGCCGGCGGCGCCCCCGAAGCGGTACGCCCTCTCGCTCGTCGTGCACTGCCACAACGACGAGTACAACCTGTACGAGTTCCTCAACTCCCTCGCCGCCCAGGCGGATTTCACCCGGACCCAGGTGATCCTGGTGGACGATGGCTCGGGCGACAGCACCCCCGGCCGGCTCGCCGCCTTCGCGGCCCACTACCCGAACGTCTCGGTCGTCACCCAGGTGCCCATGGGCATGCGCGTCGCCTTCGACAACGGGCTGCAATACGTGAGCGCGCCCTACGTGATGTTCGCGCGCGCCCGCGACATCCTCGGCGAGGACAGCCTCGGCCGCCTCCTGCGGACCGCCCGCTCGGCCAAGGCCGACGTCGTCATCGGAGACCAGGACAACTTCCCCGGCCCCCGGCGCGGCACCGACCAGCCGTGGAAGCGGTACTTCGCCAAGGGCGGGGACCGGGTGGCACGCCTCGACGACGCCCCCTACCTCGTCTTCTCCACGGACCTGGGGGCCAAGCTCCTCAGCACCAGGCTGCTGCGCGAGCAGCGGCTGCGCTGCGGCCAGGGACCCGGCTACGAGGACGCCTGGATGGTCGTGCCCGCCCTCTTGCACGCGCGCCACGTCGCGATCGCACCCGAGGCCACCTTCTACGAGCGCGACCAGGAACAGCAGGACTCGCTGTTCGACCTGCCCTGGAACGACTCGGTGAAGACCCAGGAGCTGATCCGCCTGTGCGGACACGTCCTGAGGCGCACCGCCACGCTCAATCCGCGTACCACACGCCTCGCACAGCGCTTCGTCGTACGCACCATGCAGCCGTACCTGCGCAACATCCACCGCATCATGAGCCGCGCGGAGATCAGCGCGATCTTCCCCGCCCTCTACGACGTCTACGCGCAGATACCGGACGACCTGATCCTGCAGTACGCGGTCGTCCCCATGTCACGCCTGCAGCACCACGCCGTGCGGACCGGGAACTTCGCGCTGTTCTGCGACCCGCACGCCAAGCTCGAGTACCTGCCCCACCTGCACATCGACGACCAGGGCCTGCACCGCAGGCTCACCGTCGACAGCGTCCCGACCTCGCTGCTGCGCGTGGACCGGCAGAAGGCCGTCCTCGAGACCTTCGAGACGGACCGCGAACAGATCGTGCTCCAGGGCCTGTTCGTCCTGTCCGGCACCGACATCTCGCACGAGTTCGACAACCGCATCCAGCTCGTCCTCGGCGACGGCCGCGCCGAGCGCGCCGTCCCCGTCGAGCAGGTCTACCGCCGCGACCGCTGGCGCACCCGCAAGGAGCAGGACTGGTACTCCGGCTGGCGGGCCGTCCTGCGGCCCGACGACTTCAAGGGCATCAGTAACCGCGACCTCACCCTCACCGTCCGCGTCCACGACGCCGACCGGCACCTCGACATCCCCGTCGAAGCACGGCAGATGCTGCACCGCTTCAAGGGCGTCCACCCCGTGCGCCGCGCCACGCTCCTGCTCGGCATCGACGACGACGAGCAGATCACGCTGCGCCGGGTCGCGGGCCTTGTGCGCCGGGCCACCCACAAACTCAGGCGCTTCGGCCGGGAGTTCAGGGCCGCCCTGCCCGGCAGGCCCGGCTGGCGCACCCGGCTCCTGTACTGGCTCACTCACCCCTGGCTGCACCGCAGGGACATCTGGATCATCGGCGAGCGCGAGGACACCGCGCAGGACAACTCGTACCACCTGTTCAAGTGGATCCGGCAGTACGAGCCCAAGCGCAAGGTGTACTACGCCATCAACGGCGACGCCGCCGACCGGGAGAAGATCGACCACCTCGGACAGGTCATCGACCGCCTCTCCTGGAAGTACCGCGTCCACCTGCTGCACGCCTCGCGCCTCATCAACGCGTACGACCTGGAGGCATACCTCGGCTTCCCCGGTCTGTCCAAGCGGGCCTTCCTGCGCGGATACGGTGATCTGCTGCGCTACAAGCGGGTGTTCCTCCAGCACGGCGTCGTCTACAACGACGTGGCGCCGTCCATCCACGCGCAGGTCACCAACGTCGACATGGTCCTCACCACCGGACGCAGCGAGCGCGCCTACTACGCGGAGCACTGCGGCTACGGCTACGACCGGGTCGCCGCGACGGGCCTGCCCCGCTTCGACGCGCTCGAACCGGTGCCGGGACTGCGGCGGATCCTCGTCATGCCGACCTGGCGGCGCGACATCGTGGCGCCCTCCTACAACAAGGCCGCCAAGCCCGAGATCCCCTTCGCCGCGTCCGAGTACTACCGTTTCTTCTCGTCCCTGCTGCGCGACGAACGCCTCCTGAAGGCCCTCCAGTACCACAACGTGGAACTGGAGTTCATGCCGCACTACGAGATCCGCCCGTACCTCAAGCACTTCCGCATCGACCACCCGTCGATCACCGTGTCCACCACGGGCCGCGACGTACAGCTGGCGATGCGCGAGTGCTCCATGCTGGTGACGGACTACTCGTCGGTCTTCTTCGACGTCGCCTACATGCGCAAGCCGATCGTCTACACGAACTTCGACGACGAGGCCTTCTACAGCAAGCACTACAAGCGCGGCTACTTCGACCTGGCACGCGACGGATTCGGTCCCACCTGCGGCACCGTCGACCAGGCGGTCGACGAGATCATCGCGTCCATCACGCGGGACTTCCAGGTGGAACCGCAGTACACGCAGCGGGCCGAGGACTTCTTCGTGCTGCGCGACACGTTCAACTGCGAGCGCGCCTACGACGTGATCGAGACCATGGACCCGGGGGTGGTCGCCGAATGACCCGTATCTTCCTGGCCGGTGACTCCTCCGTCACCGACCGGCCCTACAGTCAGGCGCCCATGGCGGGCTGGGGGCAGGCGCTGCCGCTGTTCCTGCCGACGACCCACGTGGTCAACGCGGCTCGTGCCGGGGCGAGTTCGCGCAGTTTCGTGGAACGCGGCCGCCTCCTCTGGATCGAGCAGAACCTCGCCCCGGGCGACCTCTTCCTGGTGTCCTTCGGCCTCATCGACCACAAGAAACAGCCCGGGCGCGGCACCTCGGCGTTCACGGACTTCCAGTGGTACCTGCGCCGGTACGTGCACGCGGCGCGCGACCGCGGCGCCCACCCGGTCCTCGTCACCAGCCACGACCGCCGCGTCTTCGACCCGCACGGCAATTTCCGGCGCAGCCTCGGGCTGTACCCGCAGGCCGTGCGCGAACTCGCCGCCGCGTGCACGGTCCCACTGATCGACCTCAACCACTGGACCACCGAGTGGTGGAGCCGGGCCGGACTCGACGGCACCCGTGGCGTCTTCCTCAGCCTGGAGCCGGGCGAGCACCCGCACTACCCCGAGGGCGTCGAGGACCGTACACATCTGCGCCCGGCCGGCGCCATCGAGTGCGCCAGGTTCGTCGCCGACCAGCTCGGCAGGAAGGGCCTGCTGCCGCAGGACCGCATCCACCACCTCGGTGACCGCATCCCCGAGGACGCCCTGCGCTACCTCGACGACCACACCTATGCGCACGTGACGAAGGAACGAGTGGCCGGACGATGACCGACTGGTTTCCGCTGGGTGAGGCCCGCGTCGCCCACCCCCGCAACCCCGGACTCGGTGGACTGCTTCAACTGGCCGCCGACACCGACCCGCTGCATCCCGTGGTCCCGGGCCAGAAGGTGACGCTCGCCCTCACCCTTCACCCGTCCGGAACCCCGTACCGCACCTACGGCTACCTCATGGAGGAAGGCCTCGGCCCCGCCGCCGTCGCCCGCGTCCAGGGGATGGCGCACATGGCCGACAAGGGGCGCTACGCCGCGTACGCCACCGGAGCCGAGCCCCGCACCGTCACCTGCCTGTTGAAGATCGACGACGAGGCCCCCGAAGGCGCCGTCGTCCTCCCCCACGTCGTCGTCGGTCTGATGGCGAACCAGGGTGACAAGCTGATCTCGTCGTCCCGCCTCAACGACCGCGGCTTCCGGGTGCGGCGCGGCTGGCTGCCAGGCCGCAGCATGACGCTGCAGCCCGGCGCGCGCGTCACCATCCCGGCGGGGTACAGCCCGGAGCAGGGCCTGCTTCTGACCGGCTCCACCTTCGCCCGGCACGGCACGGTGACCTGCACATCGGACGGGGCGGTCAGCTATCAGGCGGACCCCGGCCACCGCGGCTACGACCGCTTCGCCCTCTCCTACGAAGCTGTCGGAGGACACACCGTGTGGTCCGAGATCACCCTGTTCCTCGGCTACTTGGGGGAGGCGCCCGGCGCACTTCCCGAGACCGGGTGAGTGCCCGCAGGGTGGGCCGCGCCGGGCTCGCGGCCGGGCTGGCGCTGCTGGCGGTCGCCGGCTGCACGACGTCCGGTTCCGGCGACAACGACCGCCCCCGCCGCGTCCCGTCGCCGGCCGCGTCCTCGGCGCTGCCCGAGGGCGTCCGCTACGAGCACTCCACGCAGATCCTCGCCGACGGTGAGCCGGTCCGCTTCCACGTGCTGTCCATCGCGCCGGACGCCCACGTCTCGCTGGGTGCCACGCACGGCGACCGGCTCCAGGACACCTCCACCGTAAGGGAGTTGGCGCGGCAGGCAGGAGCGGTGGCCGCCGTCAACGGCACCCTGTTCGACATCGCCACCGGCGCGCACCACAGCGGCTACGACGGCGACCCGCTCGGCCTGTACGGAGACCGGGGCCGGCTGCTGAGTGAATCGGTGGGTGCGAACCCGGCCCTCGTCCTGGACTCCTTCGGCCGTCACCCGTCCATCACGGAAGCCCGCTCCTCGATCCGGGTGACGTCGTCGGACGGCGCGCACTCCCTCGTCGACGGGGTAGACCGCGTACCGGGGCGGATCCTCGACTGCGGTGGCGTCGGCGGGGACCGGCCCGTCACCCTGCCGCGCCACGGAACTCTCTGCACCGACCCCGACGAGATCGTCGACTTCCGCCCCGAGTGGGGTGGTTACTCCCCGCAGGCGGGCGACGGCAGCGCCGAGGCCGTCCTCGATTCCCGCGGGCGGGTGACGCGGCTGCGCACTCCTGCGGGCGGCGCGATCCCGCGTGGCGGGCGCACACTCGTCGGCATCGGGAAGGGCGCGGCCTGGCTGCGTGCCCACGCCGCGAGGGGGCGCGAGCTCAGGGTCAGTTCCCGGGTGAGCGACGCCCAGGGTGATTCGCTGGGTGGCCCTGAGGCGTCGATGGTCGGTGGTGGCCCCCGCCTGGTCCGCGACGGTCACGTCCGCGTCACCGCCGCCGCAAACGGATTTCCCCCGTCCGCCCTGCGCACCCGGCACCCCCGCACCGTCGCCGGGATCAAGGAGGACGGCACGCTCCTCCTGGTGGTCATCGACGGCCGCCGCCCGGGCCGCAGCGTCGGCGCCACCTTCACGGAGGCCGCCCGCATCCTCGTAGGGCTCGGCGCGAAGGACGCCGTCAACCTCGACGGCGGCGGATCGAGCACCATGGTCGTGTCCGGGAGAGTACGCAACAGCCCGACGGACGGCCCGGGTTCACGCCCCGGCGAGCGCCGCGTGTCCAACGCGATCGTGGTAATTCCGACGGGTGCGGTCGCGGACCGGGATCAGCTGTAGACGGTACGCGGTCCTGCTGTCGCCGCCCCCAACTCCGCAACTCTGCCGCGCAGTTCACGATCAGCGGTAACGACGACGCAGGGCCGGTCCGCCCCCGCGACCAGGGCCACGATCCGGTCGTCGCCGCTGCCGGGGGCCTCCTCCACCCGAACGCCGGGCACGGACGTCACGCCGCGGGCCGCGCCCTCGACGACCAGGACGACTTCCAGTGGACCGGGAAACCCCGGCACCCCGTCCGTCGCGTACCGCACGAGACCGTTCCGCAGCCGCTCGGCGGCCCCACGCCGGTCGCGCCACCACCCGTCCGGTACAGAGCCGACGACGTTCGCGCCGTCGACGATGAGCAGCGGGGCCGTCATTCGTGTCACCTCGTTCGTGCCGATGGGGCGGTACGGGAGAGTCTCCCGTACCGCCCCATCGTCGGTGGGCCTGCGACGGTTACGCCGGAACGCTGGCCACGCCCTGCGCCAGGAACCGCTTGCCGGTCACCCGCTCGCTGACGCCCTCACGGTCCAGGTACGGCGTGATGCCGCCCAGGTGGAAGGGCCAGCCGGCGCCGGTGATCAGGCACAGGTCGATGTCCTGGGCCTCGGCGACGACACCCTCGTCGAGCATGAGGCCGATCTCCTGCGCCACCGCGTCGAGCACGCGGTCGCGGACCTGCTCCTCGGTCAGGACGACATCGCCCTGCTCGAGAAGCGCGGCGACCTCGGGGTCGAGCTCCGGCTTGAAGTCGTTCTCGGCGGAGTAGACGTAGAAGCCACGCTTGCCGGCCTTGACGACCGCCGCGAGGTTCGGGGACACCGTGAAGCGCTCCGGGAAGGCGCGGTTCAGGGTCTCCGAGACGTGCAGGCCGATCGCGGGACCGACCAGCTCCAGGAGCACCAGCGGGGACATCGGCAGGCCGAGCGGCTCGACGGCCTTCTCGGCGACCTCGACCGGGGTGCCCTCGTCGATGACGTTCTGGATCTCGCCCATGAAGCGGGTGAGGATGCGGTTCACGACGAACGCCGGGGCGTCCTTCACCAGCACCGCGGTCTTCTTCAGCTTCTTGGCGACACCGAAGGCCGTGGCCAGCGAGGCGTCGTCGGTCTGCTCGCCGCGGACGATCTCCAGGAGCGGGAGGATCGCGACCGGGTTGAAGAAGTGGAAGCCGACGACCCGCTCGGGGTGCTTGAGCTTCGACGCCATCTCAGTGACCGAGAGGGACGAGGTGTTCGTGGCGAGGATCGCGTGCGCCGGGGCGACCGCCTCGACCTCCGCGAACACCTGCTGCTTGACGCCGATCTCCTCGAAGACGGCCTCGATGATGAAGTCCGCGTCGGAGAAGCCCTCGGCCTTGTCCAGGACGCCGCTCACCAGCGCCTTGAGACGGTTGGCCTTGTCCTGGTTGACACGGCCCTTGCCGAGCAGCTTGTCGATCTCGGCGTGGACGTAGCCCACACCCTTGTCGACGCGCTCCTGGTCGATGTCGGTCAGGACGACCGGCACCTCGAGGCGGCGCAGGAAGAGCAGGGCGAGCTGCGAGGCCATCAGGCCCGCACCCACGACGCCGACCTTGGTGACCGGACGCGCGAGCGACTTGTCCGGCGCACCCGCCGGGCGCTTGCCGCGCTTCTGCACCAGGTTGAACGAGTAGATGCCCGCGCGCAGTTCGCCGCCCATGATCAGGTCGGCGAGCGCCTTGTCCTCGGCGTCGAACCCGGCCTGCAGGTTCCCGTCCTTCGCGGCGGCGATGATGTCGAGGGCGCGGTACGCGGCCGGGGCGGCGCCGTGCACCTTGCCGTCGGCGATGAACCTGCCGCGCGCGACGGCCGCGTCCCACGCGTCGCCGCGGTCGACCTCGGCGCGCTCGACGGCCACGTCGCCCTTGAGGACGTTCGCCGTCCAGATCAGCGACTGCTCCAGGAAGTCGGCGCCCTCGAAGATCGCGTCGGCGATGCCGAGTTCGAAGACCTGCTTGCCCTTGAGCTGGCGGTTCTGGTTGAGCGAGTTCTCGATGATGACCGAGACGGCCTTGTCGGCGCCGATCAGGTTCGGGAGCAGTGCGCAGCCGCCCCAGCCCGGGACCAGACCGAGGAAGACCTCGGGGAGCGAGAACGCGGGCAGCGCCTTGGAGACGGTGCGGTAGGTGCAGTGCAGACCGACCTCGACACCGCCGCCCATGGCCGCGCCGTTGTAGTACGCGAACGTCGGCACGGCGAGGCCCGAGAGGCGCTTGAAGACCTCGTGGCCGCCCTTGCCGATGGCCAGCGCGTCGTCGTGGTTCTTGAGGAGCTCGACGCCCTTGAGGTCGGCGCCGACGGCGAAGATGAACGGCTTGCCGGTGATGCCGGCGCCGACGATCGTGCCGTCGGCCGCCTCCTTCTCGACCTGGTCGATCGCGGCGTTCAGGTTCGCGAGCGAGGCCGGGCCGAAGGTGGTCGGCTTGGTGTGGTCGAAGCCGTTGTCGAGCGTGATCAGCGCGAACCGGCCCGCGCCGGACGGCAGGTCGAGGTGGCGTACGTTCGCCGACGTGACGACCTCGTCCGGGAACAGCTCGGCGGCGCCCTTCAGGAGCTCAGCGGTGGTGGTGCTCACTTGTCGCCTCCGGCGTCCTTGTGGTGCGGGTTCTCCCAGATGACCGTGGCGCCCATGCCGAAGCCGACGCACATCGTCGTCAGGCCGTAGCGGACCTCGGGCTGCTCCTCGAACTGGCGGGCGAGCTGCGTCATCAGGCGCACACCGGAGGAGGCCAGCGGGTGACCGAACGCGATGGCGCCGCCGTACTGGTTGACGCGCGCGTCGTCGTCGGCGATGCCGTAGTGGTCCAGGAAGGCGAGGACCTGGACGGCGAAGGCCTCGTTGATCTCGAAGAGGTTGATGTCCTCGATCGACAGACCGGCCTTGGCGAGTGCCTTCTCCGTCGCCGGGATCGGGCCGTAGCCCATGACCTCGGGCTCGACGCCGGTGAAGGCGTAGGAGACCAGGCGCATCTTGACCGGCAGGTTGTGCTCGCGGGCGAAGTCCTCGGACGCGATGATCGACGCGGTCGCACCGTCGTTCAGACCGGCGGCGTTGCCCGCGGTCACGCGGCCGTGCACGCGGAACGGCGTCTTGAGGCCGGACAGGTTCTCCAGCGTGGTGCCCGGGCGCATCGGCTCGTCGGCGGTGACCAGGCCCCAGCCGGTCTCGCCGACGTCCGGGTTGGTGTTGCGCACGGAGATCGGGACCAGGTCCTGCTGGATCTTCCCGTTCGCGTACGCCTTCGCCGCCTTCTCCTGCGAGCGCACGGCGTACTCGTCGGCGCGCTGCTTGGTGATCTGCGGGTAGCGGTCGTGCAGGTTCTCGGCGGTCATGCCCATGAACAGGGCGGACTCGTCGACGAGCTTCTCCGACACGAAGCGCGGGTTCGGGTCGACGCCCTCGCCCATGGGGTGGCGGCCCATGTGCTCGACACCGCCGGCGATGACGGCGTCGTACGCGCCGAAGGCGATGGAGCCCGCGGTGGCGGTGACGGCGGTCAGCGCGCCGGCGCACATGCGGTCGATGGAGTAGCCGGGCACGGACTGCGGGAGGCCCGCGAGGATTCCGGCGGTGCGGCCGAGGGTCAGGCCCTGGTCGCCGATCTGCGTGGTCGCGGCGATGGCGACCTCGTCGATCTTCGCCGGGTCGAGGGCCGGGTTGCGGCGCAGCAGCTCCCTGATGGCCTTCACGACGAGGTCGTCGGCGCGGGTCTCGTGGTAGATGCCCTTCGGGCCCGCCTTGCCGAACGGGGTGCGGACGCCGTCGACGAAGACGACGTCCCTGACGGTACGAGGCACGATGGCTCTCCTCCAGATGCGGGATGGCACTGCCGCGCGGCACGCACCCGGGGTGCGGGAAGCGCGCTGCGAATACCGTCATGCTACTTGCGGGTAACCAAGACGTGTAGTCCCCCCGGCCGGAGCGGCGAAGGTCACACCGCGCGATCGAGGATCGAGCGCACCACGGGCCCCGCCGAAGCCACCGCGTCACGCACGAACCGCACCCGTCCCACCCCGAGCGCGCGCAGCGCCGAGCCGTGGTCGCAGGCGACGACGAGCGCCGCGGCGCAGAGGAGCGCTTGCCATCCCAGGAGCAGCGGGCGCCCCACCGGACGTGGCATCCGCGCGAAGGCCTCGCGCAGCCGCTCGCAGTGGAACGGCACATGCCGCTCCTCGTCGGCGAGGATCGCCCCGGCCACCCGCGTCGTGAGCGCGTCGTCGGTGCCGTCGCGCAGCGCGCGGTAGTAACGCAGCGCCACGACCTCGGCGACCATCAGGACCAGGAGTTCGAGCCGCAGCCCGAGCAGTCGGCGCAGCCGGACGAAGATGGTGTCGCTCCAGTGCGAGGTGAGCGGCGTCACCCCGCCGGCGCCGAGCAGCAGGCCCAGCAGCCGGGCGTGGTTCTGCTCCTCGGCCACGAAGAGCCGCACGGCGCGCGCATAGGAGGCGTCGCCCGCCCGGTCGGCCTTGGCGATCAGGTTCGCCCCGTCACCGCTCTCGCCGACCTGGAAGCGCCGCACGCTCCGCCAGATCGCGGGACGCACCCGCGCGCCCCGCTCCCAGACGGGCTCCGGCGCCGCGGCCCGGCGCTCCCGCTCGTCCTCGAAGTCCCGCACCCATGCCTCGTACCCCCTGGTGATCACGGGAGTGACCGTAGGCAGGCCCTTCCCGCCGCGACGGGCGAAGAGGGACCACCGGTACGAAACCGCGACGAACGTGGGGCGCCGCGCGGCGCCCCACGTGTCAGGCGGTCTGCTTCAGCGCCCCGGTGAGCAGCGGGGTGACCTGCTCGATCTGCCAGGGCCGCGCCCCGTACCCGCGCAGCGCCTCGGCCACCGCCGCCTCGGAGCGGTCGCCCGGGGGCTCCCAGCACACCCGGCGGACCGTGTCCGGCGTGATCAGGTTCTCCTGCGGCATGTTCAGCCTCTCGGCCAGCGACGACACCGAGGCCCGCGCCGCGGAGAGCCGCGCCGCGGCGGCCGGGTCCTTGTCGGCCCAGGCCCGCGGGGGAGGAGGCCCGGCGAGCGGGGCCCCGGGCTGCGGCAGCTCCGCCTCGGGCAGCTCCTTCGCCCGGTCCACGGCCGCCTGCCACTGCTCCAGCTGACGCCGGCCCGTACGGTGCCCGAAACCGGGCAGCGCGGCCAGCGCGTGCACGTTCGCGGGAAGCGAGAGCGCCGCCTCGACGATCGCGCCGTCCCCGAGCACCTTGCCCGGCGACACGTCACGCCGCTGCGCGATCCGGTCCCGCGCGGTCCACAGCTCCCGTACGACGGCCATCTGCCGGCGGCGCCGCACCTTGTGCATCCCGGACGTGCGCCGCCACGGGTCCTTGCGGGGCGGCGCGGGCGGCGCCGAGGCGATGGCGTCGAACTCCTGATGCGCCCAGTCGAGCTTGCCCTGCCGGTCGAGCTCCTTCTCCAGCGCGTCCCGCAGGTCCACGAGGAGCTCCACGTCCAGCGCGGCGTAGCGCAGCCACGGGTCGGGCAGGGGTCGCGTCGACCAGTCGACGGCGGAGTGACCCTTCTCCAGGACGTAGCCGAGGACGTTCTCCACCATCGCGCCGAGCCCCACGCGCGGGAAACCGGCCAGGCGCCCGGCGAGCTCGGTGTCGAAGAGGCGGCTGGGGACCATACCTATTTCGCGCAGACACGGCAGGTCCTGCGTCGCGGCGTGCAGCACCCACTCGGCGTCGGCGATCGCGTCGCCGAGGGCGGACAGGTCGGGGCACGCGACGGGGTCGACGAGCGCGGAGCCCGCACCCTGGCGGCGCAGCTGCACCAGGTAGGCGCGCTGCCCGTAGCGGTAGCCGGAGGCGCGCTCGGCGTCGACGGCGACGGGCCCGGTGCCCGCGGCGAAGGCCGCGACCACCTCGGCCAGGGAGGCCTCGTCGGCGATCACCGGCGGGATGCCCTCGCGCGGCTCGAGCAGGGGGATCGGCACCTCCGCAACAGAGCCGCCGTCGTCCGGGGGTGCGCCCCCGGTGGTTCGCAGTGAACTGTCTGCTGCGGTCTCTTGGGCGTCGGTCACCTGTCAAGGGTATCTGTGTATGTACAGCGCCCGTCGACGGAACGTTCCGTCGACGGGCGATGAAGGTACGTAAACCAGTCAGGGTCAGTGGATGATTCCGGTGCGCAGGGCCACGGCCACCATGCCGGCGCGGTCACCCGTGCCGAGCTTGCGCGCGATGCGGGCGAGGTGGCTCTTGACGGTCAGCGCGGACAGTCCCATCGAGACTCCGATGGCCTTGTTCGACTGACCCTCGGCGACGAGCCGGAGCACCTCGACCTCGCGGCCTGACAGTTCGCGGTAGCCACCCGGGTGGCTCGGGGCACCCGGGGGGCGGCGGTGCATACGGGCCGCGGCGGACCCGATGGGGGCGGCGCCGGGGCGGGAGGGGAGCCCGACGTTGGTACGGGTGCCGGTGACGACGTAGCCCTTGACTCCGCCCGCGAGGGCGTTGCGCACGGCACCGATGTCGTCGGCTGCGGAGAGGGCGAGCCCGTTGGGCCAGCCCGCGGCACGGGTTTCGGACAGAAGGGTCAGGCCGGAGCCGTCGGGAAGGTGGACGTCGGCGACGCAGATGTCGCGGGGGTTGCCGATGCGGGGACGAGCCTCCGCGACGGACGAGGCCTCGATGACGTCGCGTACACCGAGCGCCCACAGGTGGCGGGTGACGGTGGAACGGACGCGGGGGTCGGCCACGACCACCATGGCGGTCGGCTTGTTCGGGCGGTAGGCGACCAGGCTTGCGGGCTGCTCGAGGAGAACGGACACCAGGCCTCCTGGGGTGCGGGACGGGACCGGCTCGGGGATGAAGCCGGGGCGAACCGTGCTTTCAAGGTCACAGACCTCTTCGGCAGTAAACCCGCCCGCCTTTAGAGAAAGATCACGATTTAGTGAGTAACAATTCGTGCAATTCGGACACGCGATCGATCATCCGAAGATCGAACCGAATCACAACGGGACCGGAACTCTTCGAGGTCCGGTCCCGATCGGTGCCGTCACCGCCCCGCGTCACCGGCGACGGAAGGCCGAAAATCGCCTGCGGATGGCTGTTCCTCGTCGCTCGTCGCACGTCGGCATCGCCTTTGGGGCGCTCTCGCGTCGCCGTTCAGCACGTCCGCACCGACCTCAGGACTTCTGCGGGCCCCGGCGCTGAGGCAGTGTCACCACGGACGCGTCCCCGGGACCGGCCGGCGGCAGACCCGCGATCTGGCTGAGCAGATCGCACCAGGCCGCCAGGTGGGAGGCCGTGTCCGGCACTCCGCCGAGCCCCTCACGCGGCGTCCACGAGGCGCGGATCTCGATCTGCGACGCCGGCGCACGCTCACCGAGCCCCCCGAAGTAGTGCGAACTCGCCCGCGTCACCGTGCCGCTGGCCTCCCCGTACGACAGACCCCGCCCCTGGAGCGCGCCCGTCAGCCACGACCAGCAGACCTCGGGAAGCAGCGGGTCCGACGCCATCTCGGGCTCCAGCTCCGCCCGCACCAGCGTCACCATGCGGAACGTTCCGCGCCACGCGTCGTGCCCCGCAGGGTCGTGCAGCAGGACGAGACGGCCGTCCGCGAGGTCGTCGTCGCCGTCCACCACCGCGGCCTCCAGCGCGTACGCGTAGGGCGCGAGGCGCTGCGGCGGCTTGGTCGGGTCGACCTCGATCTCCGGGCGCAGCCGCGTACCCCGCAAGGCCTCGACCGCCGCCCGGAACGGCGGTGGAGCCGAGTCCACCGGATCCTTCGTGTTGCGCCCCTCCCGCTCCGATTCACTCATTCCCTCAGCGCCGTCCGACAGTCGTCCCTCAGCCGCAGCCATGCGGGGAAGATTAAGGGGAACGCGGGCTTCGCGCAGGGAGAGACACCCCTCACCCCCACCCCGATGTCCCCGCGCCCGGCGGGGTTCGCGCCCGTGCGAGACTTTCCGACGTGAGTGCCAACCTCCGCCCCACGGGCCAGCAGCCGACAGCGACGTACGAATCCGCCTTCCTCAAGGCCTGCCGCCGTGAGCCGGTGCCGCACACCCCGGTGTGGTTCATGCGCCAGGCCGGTCGCTCGCTGCCCGAGTACCTCAAGGTGCGCGAGGGCATTCCGATGCTCAAGTCCTGCATGATGCCCGAGCTCGTCGCCGAGATCACGATGCAGCCCGTGCGCCGGCACCACGTCGACGCGGCCATCTACTTCAGCGACATCGTCGTGCCGCTCAAGGCCATCGGTATCGACCTCGACATCAAGCCGGGCGTCGGTCCCGTCGTCGCGCAGCCGATCCGCTCGCGCGCCGACCTCGCGCGGCTGCGCGACCTCACGCCCGAGGACGTCTGGTACGTCACCGAGGCGATCGGCCTCCTGACGGCCGAGCTCGGCTCCACCCCGCTCATCGGTTTCGCCGGCGCGCCCTTCACCCTTGCGAGCTACCTCGTGGAGGGCGGTCCGTCCAAGAACCACGAGCACACCAAGGCGCTCATGTACGGCGACCCGCAGCTGTGGGCCGACCTGCTCGACCGCCTCGCCGAGATCACCTCCGCGTTCCTCAAGGTGCAGATCGAGGCCGGCGCCTCCGCGGTCCAGCTCTTCGACTCCTGGGTCGGCGCGCTCGCCCCCGCCGACTACCGGCGCTCCGTGATGCCCGCGTCGTCCAAGGTGTTCCAGGCCGTCGAGGAGTACGGCGTGCCGCGCATCCACTTCGGCGTCGGCACCGGCGAGCTCCTCGGTCTCATGGGCGAGGCAGGCGCCGACGTGGTCGGCGTCGACTGGCGCGTCCCGCTCGACGAGGCCGCCCGCCGCGTCGGCCCCGGCAAGGCGCTCCAGGGCAACATCGACCCGGCGGTCCTCTTCTCCACGCCGGAGGCGGTGGAGGCCAAGGCCCGCGAGGTGCTCGACGCGGCGGCCGACCTGGAGGGCCACGTCTTCAACCTCGGTCACGGCGTACCGCCCACCACCGACCCGGACTCCCTGACGCGTCTCGTCGAGTACGTCCACACGCAGACCGCCCGCTAGGGCATGTCGTTCGGATCAGGCCCGACCCGCGAGCCCGGCCTGATCCGAACGAAAGGCCCTAAGGGTGGTGGGGGCGGGCCCGTGCCCGCCCCGTCGCGCTGAACGAACAGCGCCCGCCTGAACGAAAGCCGCCCGCCGCGCGTACGTCATGCCGAGCAGTGTCCCGCCGCCCCAAGCGAGGAGACCAGCCCATGACCGACCAACAGCCGGGTGCCCCCGTCCCTCCCCTCACCGCCCTGCCGGACGGTGAGGCCCAGCTCGCCGTCGTGCTGCGCCTCACCTGGGAGGACCTGGCCGCGCTCGGTCAGGAGGCGGGCCGTATCGCCGCCCGCACGCACCGCCCGGTCACGCTCGACGAGGCCGTCAGCCATCGCCTGCGCACCCGCCTGTCCGCGGCCCACGCCAAACCCCCGCAGACCACGGCCGCTTCCGCCCTGAGCGCGGCCACGCCCCGCACCCCCGGCGACCAGGCGCGTCAGGCCATCGAGCAGATCAACGGCATGTCCACTCCGATGCCGCCCACCTCCGGCCCGGACACGCCCTAGGGGCGTCCGGGCGCGATCTCCCCTAGGGCCTGTCGATCGGATCAGGCCGGGCTCGCGGGTGCCGGCACCCGCTCCCTGGTCCGGCCTGACCCCAACGACAGGCCCTAGCCCCTGCGCACCACCGCGCTCGACTTGCGGGCCGCCACCAGGATCGGGTCCCACACCGGTGAGAACGGCGGTGCGTAGCCGAGGTCGAGGGCCGTCATCTGGTCCACCGTCATGCCCGCGGTCAGCGCGACCGCCGCGATGTCCACCCGCTTCGCGGCGCCCTCGCGGCCGACGATCTGCACGCCGAGCAGACGGCCCGTGCGGCGCTCGGCGATCATCTTCACCGTCATCGGGGCGGCGCCCGGGTAGTAGCCCGCGCGGCTCGTCGACTCGATCGTGACGGACACGTACTGCAGACCGGCCCGCCCCGCGTCCTTCTCGCGCAGGCCCGTGCGCGCGATCTCCAGGTCGCACACCTTGCTCACGGCCGTCCCGACGACGCCCGGGAAGGTCGCGTAACCGCCGCCCGCGTTCGTGCCGATGACCTGCCCGTGCTTGTTGGCGTGCGTGCCGAGCGCGATGTGGCGCTCGCGTCCCGAGACCAGGTCGAGGACCTCCACGCAGTCGCCGCCCGCCCAGATGTTCTCGTGGCCGCGCACCCGCATGGCGAGATCGGTGAGGAGCCCGCCGTGCTCGCCCAGGGGGAGTTTCGCGGCGCGCGCCAGCGCGGTCTGCGGGCGGACGCCGATGCCGAGGACGACGACGTCCGCCGGATACTCGTCGGACGTCGTCGCGACCGCCCGGGCCCGTCCGTCCTCGCCCGTGAGGATCTTGGTGACCTCGGCGTCGTCGACCATGGTGATGCCCATGCCGGTCATCGCCTCGTGCACCAGGCGGCCCATGTCGGGGTCGAGCGTCGACATCGGCTCCGGCCCGCGGTTGACGACCGTGACCTCGTAGCCGCGGCGGATCAGCGCCTCCGCCATCTCGACACCGATGTAGCCCGCGCCGACGACGACAGCCCGCCGCCCCTGTGTCATGGCGAGCGAGTCGAGCAGCGCCTGGCCGTCGTCGAGAGTCTGCACACCGTGCACACCCGGCGCGTCGATCCCGGGAATCCGCGGCCGCACCGGCCCGGCACCCGTGGCGATCACGAGTTTGTCGTACGAGGTCCAGGACTCCGTGCCCGTGTCGAGCGCGCGGGACCTCACCCGCCCGCCCTCGACGTCGAGCTCGGTCACCTCCGTGCGCATGCGCAGGTCGATGGACCGCTCCCGGTGTTCCTCGGGCGTGCGCGCGATCAGCTCGTCGCGCCCGGCCACCTCGCCGCCGACCCAGTAGGGGATGCCGCACGCCGAGTACGAGGAGAAGTGCCCCCGCTCGAAGGCCACGATCTCCAGCTCGTCGGGGCCGCGCATCCTACGGGCCTGCGACGCGGCGGACATGCCCGCCGCGTCGCCGCCGATGACCACCAGTCGCTCACGTGTAGGGCTCATGCCCACCAAACTACGTCCGCGCCCCGGTCACTCCTCCTCGCCCCGCTCCCCGGCCGGCGGATGCGCCGGCAGCGGGCCGAGGGCCGTCGCCAGAGGCTGCGCCGCGGCGGTGGCCCTGCGCGGCAGCCGCGGCCGCACGAGACGCAGCCACACGAAGACCAGCAGGCCGCCCACCACGGCGAACGGCAGCACCGCGCCGACGGCCACCGCGAGCCAGCGCAGCATCGTCACGAACGCGCCCCAGCCACCCGCGACCGCGTCGGTGAACCCCGGGTCCTCGTCCTCGTGCCCGGCCGGCTTCACCGGTGTCTCGGTCAGCGACAGCGTGATCGTCGCCAGACTCGTCCGGTCCTTGAGGGACGCCTGCTGCGCGAGCAGAGCCTCCAGATCGGACTCGCGGGTGCTCAACTCCCCTTCCAGAGCGACGACATCACTCAGCTTCGTCGCCTTGTCCATCAGCGCACGGACCCGCGCCACGCTCGCCCGCTGCGACTTGACGCGGCTGTCCACGTCGACGACCTGGTCGGTGACGTCCTGCGCCTTCACGTTCCGCTCGATGAGCCGGCCCGCGCCCGCGAGGTCCGCGAGGACCTGCTCGTAACGCTCCTGCGGCACGCGCAGGACGACACGGGAACGCTCGTGTCCCCTGCCGTCGCGGTCGGTCGACTCGTTGCCCACGATGCCGCCCGCGTCCTCGGCCGCCGTGCGCGCCTCGTCGAGCGCCTGCGGAACGTCCTTGACCTGCACGGTGAGCGTCGCCGTGCGGATGATGCGGACGCCGCCCAGCCCGGGCTGCTCACGCCGGGACGACTTCGCGTCCGACTGTCCCCCGCCCGCCCCCTTCGCGGCGCCCCGGTCCGCGGCGGCCGCCTCGCCGCCATCGGCCTTGGAGGAGTCCCCGCTGCCCGAGGCGCCGGCGCTGCACCCCGTCAGCGCCAGCGCCGCCACGAGCAGGACGGCGCCGGCCGCCCGTGTGCCGCGGCTCGCAGGCCGCTTCCCTGTGGTGCCTGACATCCGCATCGACGTACCCCCGGAGGTGAGTGGGACGGTCGGCCCCATGGGCGGGCCCTGGCCACCTCCTTCGACGGTTCGGCGACCCCTTTCGGTGGTTGCCGGGCGGTCCCGATGCGGTCACGGTCGGGACTCGCCGGTCTGAGACAGTGGGGGCATGCACGAAGCGGACACAGGCAGGGGAACGGGACAGGCCCCCAGGGCGGTCGTCATCGGCGGTGGCATCGCGGGGCTCGCCGCGGCCCACCGGCTGCTCGCGGCCGGCGCGCAGGTCACCGTTCTGGAGGCGTCGGGCCGTCTCGGCGGCAAGCTGCGCGCCGGGGAGATCGCGGGTGTACGGGTCGACCTCGGCGCCGAGTCCATGCTCGCCCGGCGCCCCGAAGCGGTCGGCCTCGCCCGTGAGGTGGGGCTCGGGGACCGCCTTCAGCCGCCGAGCACGGCCACGGCCTCGCTCTGGACCAGGGGCGAGCTGCGCCCGATGCCCAAGGGCCATGTGATGGGCGTCCCCGGCACGGCCGCCGCGCTCTGCGGAGTCCTGTCCGACGAGGGCCTGGCCCGCATCGAGCAGGACCGTGACCTGCCCGCCACCGAGTTCGGCGACGACGTCGCCGTCGGCGCGTACGTCGCCGAGCGCCTCGGCCGCGAGGTCGTCGACCGGCTCGTGGAGCCGCTGCTCGGGGGCGTCTACGCGGGCGACGCGTACCGCATCTCGATGCGCAGCGCCGTCCCCCAGCTCTTCGAGGCGGCCCGCGCCCACCGCTCCCTGACCGAGGCCGTCCGCGCCATCCAGGAGCGCGCGGCGCGGAACCAGCAGACGGGCCCCGTCTTCATGGGCATCGAGGGCGGCATCGGACAGCTCCCGCTCGCCGTCGCCGACTCGGTGCGCGCGCGGGGCGGCGAGATCCTCCTCGACAGCCCCGCCCACGGACTGCGCCGCACCCCCGACGGCTGGGAGGTCAGGGTCGACGACCACGTCGTCGAGGCCGACGCCGTCGTCCTCGCCGTGCCCGCGCAGCAGGCGGCCCGGCTCCTCGACACCGAGTCGCCGGCCGCCGCCGCGGAGCTGCGCACCGTCGAGTACGCCTCGATGGCCCTGATCACCCTCGCGTTCCGGCGCGACGAGGCGAACCTGCCCGAGGGCTCCGGCTTCCTCGTGCCGCCGGTCGACGGCCACACGATCAAGGCGTCCACGTTCGCCTCGAACAAGTGGGGCTGGATCGCGGCCGAGGACCCCGGCCTGGTCGTCGTCCGCACGTCCGTGGGCCGGTACCAGGACGAGAAGGACCTCGCACGCGACGACGACGGGCTCGTCGAGGTGTCCCGCCACGACCTGCGGGAGGCCACCGGCCTGAGCGCCACGCCCGTCGCCACGCGCGTCACGCGCTGGCACGAGGGCCTGCCCCAGTACCCCGTCGGCCACCACGCGCGCGTGGCCCGCATCCGCGGCCACGTCGCGAAGATCCCCGGACTCGCCGTGTGCGGGGCGGCCTACGACGGGGTCGGCATCCCGGCCTGCATCGCGAGCGCCTACGCGGCCGTCGACCAGCTGGACGGCGACCCGACCGGCGTGGAGAAGCTCACCCAGCACCCGGTGCAGAGTCTGCACGGCGGCGCGGGAGAATAGCCACATGAGTGACGACGCCCCCGCCAGGATCCCGAACGCAGGCAAGAAGGCCAAGGACCTCAATGAGGTCATCCGCTACACCCTGTGGTCCGTCTTCAAGCTCCGAGACGTCCTCCCCGAGGACCGGACCGGCTACGCCGACGAGGTCCAGGAGCTCTTCGACCAGCTCGCCGCGAAGGACGTGACGGTCCGCGGCACGTACGACGTGTCCGGCCTGCGCGCCGACGCCGACCTCATGATCTGGTGGCACGCGGAGACCGCGGACCAGCTCCAGGAGGCGTACAACCTCTTCCGCCGTACGAAGCTGGGCCGCGCCCTGGAGCCGGTCTGGTCGAACATGGCGCTGCACCGGCCGGCCGAGTTCAACCGCTCGCACATCCCGGCGTTCCTCGCCGACGAGACGCCGCGCAACTACGTGAGCGTGTACCCGTTCGTGCGCTCCTACGACTGGTACCTGCTGCCCGACGAGGACCGCCGCCGCATGCTCGCGGACCACGGCAAGATGGCCCGCGGCTACCCGGACGTCCGCGCCAACACCGTCGCCTCGTTCTCGCTGGGCGACTACGAGTGGCTCCTCGCCTTCGAGGCCGACGAGCTGTACCGCATCGTCGACCTGATGCGTCACCTGCGTGCCTCCGAGGCCCGTATGCACGTCCGCGAGGAGGTCCCGTTCTACACGGGCCGCCGCAAGAGCGTCGCCGAACTCGTCGCGGGTCTCGCGTAGTTCCTGCGGTTCCCGGGTCCGTACGCGAAAGGGGCCGACCGGTTCGACGACCGGTCGGCCCCTTTCGCGCGTGTGCCCGCCGGTCAGTCCACGGCGAGCGGCGCCGGTTCGGGGTGCGGGGCGCAGGCGGCGGCGCGGGTCACCGGGATCCGCCCCTCCATGAGATACGCGTCGAGGTGGCTGTTGACGCACTTGTTGGGACCGGCGGCGATGCCGTGGGTGCCCGCGCCGCGCTCCGTGACCAGGACCGACCCGGCAAGCCTGCGCCACAGCTCACGGGCGCCCGCGTAGGGGGTGGCCGCGTCCCGTTCGGCGGCCAGGATCAGCGTCGCGGGCAGCGCGCCGGGCGCGGTCCGTACGTCGACGGGACGCTGGCGCGGGGCCGGCCAGTACGCGCAGGGCAGGTTCATCCAGGCGTTGTCCCACGTCTCGAACGGGGCGCGGCGCGCCAGCCGGGTGTTGTCGCGGTTCCAGACGCGGAAGTCGGTGGGCCACGCCGCGTCGTTGCACTCGACGGCCGTGTAGACGGCCGTGCTGTTCTCGTTCCCGGCGGCCGCCGCGGCCCGCGGCGCCGCCTGCTCGGCGAGCGGCTTCGGATTGCCCTTCAGGTACTGCGACAGCGCGTTCGCCCGCATCGCCCAGTAGCCGTCGTAGTACCCGGCCTGGAGATACGCGGACTGGAGCTGGCCGGGGCCGACGGTGCCGCCCGCGGGTTCGCTCGCGAGCCGTGCCCGGACCTTCTCGTAGCTCAGCTGCACATCGGCGGCGGTCGCGCCCAGGTGGTACGTCTTGTCGTGCTTGGCCACCCACCTGCGGAAGTCCGCCCAGCGCTGCTCGAAGGCCACCGACTGGACGAGGTTGTTGGTGTACCAGATCTGCTTGGGGTCGGGGTTCACCGCCGAGTCGAAGACCATGCGGCGCACATGCGCGGGGAAGAGCGTCGCGTACACGGCCCCGAAGTAGGTGCCGTACGACGACCCCATGAAGTTGAGCTTCCGTTCGCCGAGCCCGGCGCGCAGTACGTCCAGGTCGCGGGCGTTGTTGAGTGTCGTGTAGTGCCGCAGCGCGTCCCCGGCGTGCTTCGCGCACCCCAGGGCGTAGGCCTTGGCCTGCGCGATCCGCTCCAGCTTGTACGAGGCGGAGGGCTGGGTCGGCGCCTGTGTGGGGGCCTTCGCGAACCGCTTGGGGTCCTCGCAGGACAGTGGGGCCGAGCGGCCCACCCCGCGCGGGGCGTAGCCGACGAGGTCGTACGCGGAGGCGATGCGCTTCCACTGCGGCATCAGCCCGGCGAGCGGGAAGGACATGCCGGACGCGCCGGGGCCGCCGGGGTTGAAGACGAGGGCGCCCTGCCTGCGGACCGGCCTGCCGCCCTCCGGCGCCGTCCTGCCGGTGGCCTTCACGCGGCTGACGGTCAGTTTGATCTGCTTGCCGGCGGGATGGGCGTAGTCGAGGGGGACGGAGAGGGTGCCGCACTTGACGGAGGCGGGCAGGTGCTCCGCGGCGGCGCAGGTGCCGAAGGTGATTCCGGTGGCCGCGGCGCGGGCGGCGGCCACGGCCGTGCCGCGCAGTTCGGCCGTGCCGGGCGGGGCCTGGGTGTCGGCGTGGCCGGGGGCGGCGACGAGCGCGGTCAGGACCAGGGATCCAGCGGCCGCGTAGACGGCGGGGGCTGCTCTCATCGCTCTCGTGGGTCCCTTTCGTCCGGCCCGCTTACGGCCGCGCGCGGCCTTGAGGGGCTGTCACCCGCCTGCCGGGAGCAGACGCGAACAAAGGGGATACTTCGTCCGGCAGTTGGCGAAGTAAAGCACCGGCCTGCCGGTGTCGGCTCAATGACCCCGTTGCGCCGTCCCGAATGCGGAGCGCAGCGCGGGGTCGGATACTGCGCGGACGCCGTGCACGGCGACGGCGGTCAGCGCAGCGGCCTCACCGACGCCGTCACGTACGGTCTTCGGCAGGGCGCCGATCAGCCGCTGTCCGGTGGGGGACGCCCAGCGCGTGTAGGGGTGGACCTCGAAGCGGGCGATCGCCAGACAGGACAGCGTGAGGACGAGGGGGAGCGTGAACCACGCGGCGACGAGCACGCCGTCGCCCGGTTCGCCGCCCGGCATCGTGAGGGACACCCCGGCCAGGACCACGACGGCGAGCGCGGCGGCCCGCACCTGGCGGACCGCGCCCGCGACCCCGCCGCGCGCCCCGTCGGGAACGGCGAGGCCCGCCGCGACGAGGCGGTCGGCCAGTGCCCGTACCGCGTCCGCGGCCGCCGTCGCCCGGCGCACCGCCGCTATCCGGGACTGTCCGTCCGGCCCGATGGCGCTTATCACCGAGGCCTCGATGTCGTCGCCGCCGACCGGGTCGACCACGGTGGCCCAGCCGGTGTGCGCGAGCAGCAGCCGCTTGCTGCGCGCCATCGAGACGAGGGTCAGATCGGCGACCCGGGACGGGCCGCCCGACAGGAACGCGGCCTCGTACAGCGTCAGCTCGTGTGCGCCGTCCCCGGCCGGCTCGCTGTGCGCGGCGTGCGCCGCGGCGAGGCAGAGGCGCGCGCAGGACAGAAAGGCCGCGGCACAGGCCATGAGCAGGAACAGAAGCCAGAACATGGCGTTTTTCTATGTCACCTGTACGGGCGGCGCCACGGGTTGTTCACCATATGGACAGAGTGTTGTCCGCATGTGACGTTCCGTTTTCGCCATCTCCCCCTGCCGCGTCAGGGCTTGGGCCGGGAGGCCGCCGGGGGCAGCGGGAAGGAGGGGGACGGGGAGAGGGGCGTGGGGGGAGCGGGTGACGCCACGGGGCCCGGCGGGGCGGGGGAGCGGGTCTCGGGCGGCGTACTCGCGCCGGCGGCGTCCCGCGCGAGGGCGTCGAAGTCGATCAGACCCGTGGACTCCAGGACCTTGATGTGGTCGAGGACGGTCGTGTTCGCGTCGTCCGCCAGGTCCCGCACGAGCGAGTTGCGTGTCGTCGCGCGGACCTGGGCGACCAGGGAGAAGACCTTCCCGTGGGCCCGGCGCAGGATGTTGGCGAACTTGCGCTCGTAGTCGTCGCCGTGCGCCGCGCTCAGCTCGGAAAGCCACTGCCGTTGCTGGCCTTTGGGCTGGTTGGGGAGTTCGAGGCCGAGCCGTGCGGCGACCTCGCGCACGCGCGCGTCGAGGAAGGTGTGCCCCTCGACGAGGTGCTCACCCGCGGTCCGCACCGCCGTGCTGGTCCCCCTCGCCTCGGCCTGCTGGCCCGCGGGCAGCTCCCACAGGCCCGCGAGCCGCACCTTCGTGACGAACTCGCGGTCCAGGGCCGACAGGGGGCCGAATCTGGTCGACACGGTCCCCTCGTCGAGCAGGTCCACGCCGGTGCCGGACCGGTCGGCGTACGACCAGACCGGGAACACGAGAGCGGCGAGCGTGGTGACGAGCCCGGCGACGATGAGTCCGGTGCCGTTGACGAATCGGGTGCGCATGGTGCCTCCTGGTGCGGCACCGCACGCTAGTCCGCTTCACGGACGTGGGCTCGGGCAACCCCGGGAATACGTCAACTGCGGTACGGGCAACGGGTGGTGGCGCTCAGGCCGACCGGAGGGCCGGACGGCCCCGGTGCAGCGCGGACCGCGCCGCGCGCACCAGGCGTGCCCCCGGGTGCGCGGCCGGCGGGGTGGGCCCCGACCGCTCCCGCCACCACCGCTCCAGCTCCCGCCGTGCCCCCGCGTCCCCGGGTCCGCCGGAGTCGAGCAGATGCCCGGCGAAGTCGAGGGCGTCCCGGCGGTAGCCGCCCGTCATGGGCCGGCACTGCGCGTACGACAGGAACGCCGGGCGGTACGCGGCCGGGCCGAGGATCTCCGGCAGTTCGGGTGCCACCTTGGCCACGACGTCCGCCCGCTTGGCGCACAGGGCCCGGCTCTGGACCTTGAGCCGCACCCGGTCGAACCCTTCCGGTGCGGGTGTCCCCGCGACGAGGGCGGACAGGAGCGCGGCCTGCGCGAGCGCGAGCCGCTGACGGGCGGGGCCGGTGTCCCGCGTCGCGCCGGTGTCCCGCGAGGCGGCCGGGCCCGAGGGGGAGGGCCGCACGGTGCGGCCCTCGGCGGGCGCCGTCGTCAACGTCCGCCTGATCTGGTCGAGTTCACGCTCCAGGTCCCGCGGATCCGGGAAGTTCTCGTCACGCTCCAGGAGGACTCCGGGCGGTGAGACCCGGGACGCCAGGTCGGCGAGGATGTCGAGGACGGGGCGCGGCACGGGGTGCGCGTGGCTGTCGTGCCACACGCCGTCGCGCTCGAAGCCGCCCGCCACATGCACGTACGCGATGGCCTCGACCGGCAGTTCACCGAGGGCCTTCGCGGGGTCCTCGCCGCGGTTGACACGGTTCGTGTGCAGGTTCGCCACGTCGATCAGGAGGTGCACTCCGGTGCGCTCCACCAGTTCGTAGAGGAACTGGCCCTCCGTCATCTCCTCGCCGGGCCAGGAGAACAGGGCCGCGATGTTCTCCACGGCGAGGGGGACGGGCAGGGCGTCCTGGGCGATGCGGACGTTCTCGCAGAGCACGTCGAGGGCGTCCCTCGTGCGCGGGACCGGCAGCAGGTGGCCGGCCTCCAGCGGCTGCGACGCGGTGAGCTCGCCGCCCGCCCGCACGAACGCGATGTGCTCGGTGACGAGCGGGGAGCCGAGGGCCTCGGCGCGGGCCGCGAGGCCGGCGAGCCTGCCCTCGTCGGGCCGGTCGGCGCCGCCGAGGCCGAGCGAGACGCCGTGCGGCACGACGGTGACGCCGCGCTCGCGCAGCCGCAGCAGGGAGTCGGGGACGTGCCCGGGGCACACGTTCTCCGCGACGGCCTCGACCCAGTCGACGCCGGGCATCGCCTCCACGGCCTCCGCGATCTCCGGACGCCAGCCGATGCCCGTACCCAGACGCTCGATCCGCTGCATGGTTCCCCTCCTCCACCCCGGCCGTGTGCCGTGCGATGCCGGTGTCATGACCCCGGCGGATGCCGCCGAATCCAGGAGGGGGGACGTTCAGAGGTTCATTTGAGGTTCCGCGCGACGCCGGCGCGCAGGGGCCGGCGCTCGGCGCCGAGGCCCTGCTCCGGTGGAACCGGCCACAGCGCTCTTCGTACGTCTTGGCAGGACCGCGGGGGCAGGACGCCCTTGTGGACCGGCGCGGAGCCGCGCCGCCGCCAGAATTGTGAGGTACGTCAGCACATGGGTTCCCCTCCGCTGCACCATCTGCTGTGTGGAATACGTGAACTACCTGTTTCGACACGTGCACATCGTGTGCAGGTAGAACACGCCCCTCTTCATCGAACCGACTTTCGGGCTGGCGTGAACACGCCTTGCTCCAGCAACGCTCAACTCCCCAAGGTGGGTGGGCACTTGAGCATCAGGGGTCACAAGCATGCGTGCTTGACCCGGGCGGCCGTCCGTCCGGGGCACTGACGGGGGAAGCCGATACGAGGTGTGCGGACCGGCGCGGCACGACGCGTCCGGAGACCGCCGCGCGCCGCCTTTTGCCCTACCTCCCCCTCTGCCGCCTCTTGGTGCCTTTCACCCGGTGCCCGAGAAGGGATAGGAGGGGGAATGCCGACGAATGCCGTGAGTGCCGCGAGGCCGACTTACCCGGGCGTCTACGTCGAGGAGCTTCCCAGCACCACCCGCGCCATCTCCGCCGTGACCACTTCGGTGACCGCGTTCGTGGGACACACCCGGCGCGGCCCGCTGAACGAGCCGGCGCGCGTGACCGGATTCGCCGAGTTCGAGCGGCGCTTCGGAGGGCTGAGCGCGCAGAGCCCGCTCGCCTACGCGGTGCACCAGTTCTTCGGCAACGGCGGCTCGGTCGCCGTGATCGTCCGGGTCGCCAGGGCGGGCAGCGGCAAGACCGCCTGCGTCGTCCTGGAGTCCACCGACGGCCGCAGCGAGAGCCATGTGCTCGAGGTCCACGCCAAGGAACCCGGCGTGTGGGGCAACAGCCTGCGCATCGCCGTCGACTACGACACGACGTGCCCCGACGAGACCTTCAACCTGCGGGTCCACGACGCGAGGGGCGACGCCCGCGAGAGCTTCACCGGCCTGTCCATGGACGCCGGCAGCGGAACCTACGCGCCCACCGTGATCAACGCCGGGTCGCGCCTCATCCGCGTCGACGCCGTGGGCGAAGGGCGCCCCGACCCGTCCGGCACCGTCTCCAAGCCGTTCGGCCATGAACTGCCCGATCCGGCCGTCGACGTGACGGTGAAGATCGGTGACGTGGAGCGGGAGTTCAAGCTCTACGACGCCGACCGCGACGGCGAGGCCCCGTCCTCCGTGGCCGAGTTGGCCCTGCTGCTGGAGCGCAAACTGCGGGCGCTGCCCGACGCGCCGGGCCGGCACGCCTTCGCGGGTGTCGAGGTCACCGCGTTCGGCCGGCGCCTCCAGGTCGTCGCGGGCTCCACCGACCCCGAGGACGTCGTCCGCTTCGTGGGCGAGTGCGCCAACGACCTGGGCCTGGAGGCCTCGGTCAACCCGCCGGTCTTCCCGCTGGAGGGCGGCGAGGACGGCGAGGCCCCCGGTCCGCGCGACCTCATCGGCTCCGAGGCCGACAAGACCGGCATCCAGGCGCTGCGCGGGGTGGCCGACGTCAACCTGCTCTCGCTGCCGGAGCTGGCGTCGTACGAGAAGACCGAGGACGCGCTCACCGTCGTGTCCGCCGCTCAGCGGCTGTGCGAGGAGCGGCGGATCTTCCTGCTGGTCGACGCGCCCGCCACCTGGGTGAGCGTGGACTCGGCGCGGGCGGGCCTGTCCGCCTTCGACGCCGTGCGCGGCAACCACGCGGGCCTGTACTTCCCGCACCTGCAGCTCACCGATCCGGTCACCGGGCGGCTGCGTGCCTTCCCGCCGTCCGGGGCGGTCGCCGGCGTCATCGCGCGCACCGACGCCGAGCGCGGCGTCTGGAAGGCACCGGCCGGTACGGAGGCCCAGCTCGTCGGAGTGCGCTCCCTGACCGTCGATCTGACGGACCGCGAGACAGGGCTGCTCAATCCGCTCGGTGTGAACTGCCTGCGCACCTTCCCGCTGGCCGGCCCGCTGGTGTGGGGCGCGCGCACGCTGCAGGGCTCCGACGCCTTCGACGGTGCGTGGAAGTACGTGCCCGTGCGGCGGCTCGCGCTGCATGTGGAGGAGAGTCTCCAACGCGGGTTGCAGTGGGTCGTGTTCGAGCCCAACGACGAGAGCCTGTGGCAGCAGATCCGGCTGTCCGCCTCCTCGTACCTGCACACGCTCTTCCGCCAGGGCGCCTTCAAGGGCAGCACCCCGCGGGAGGCGTACTTCGTCAAATGCGACAGCGAGACCACGACGGACGAGGACGTGGCGAACGGCATCGTCAACGTGCTCGTCGGTATCGCGCCGGTCCGCCCGGCCGAGTTCGTGGTCGTCAAGATCCAGCAGACGTCCGGGCAGTTCGCTCTCTAGCGGCCCGGGATCCAGGGAGAGCTGAAGGAAATCGATGGCTGAGTTCACGGTCAACGCCCATCGCTTCGACCCGTACAAGAACTTCAAGTTCCTGGTCCTGTGGGACGGACGTACGGTCGCCGGCATCAGCAAGATCAGTCCGCTGAAGCGGACCACGGAGGTCGTCAAGCACCGCAACGGCGGTGACCCCTCCTCCCCGCGCAAGTCACCGGGGCGCTCGGAGTTCGAGGGCGTCACCCTCGAACGCGGGGTGACCCACGACCCCGAGTTCGACCGCTGGGCGAACAAGGTCTGGCAGGTCGGCGCGGGCCTCGGCTCGGAGGTGTCCCTCGCGGACTTCCGCAAGGACCTCGTCATCCAGGTCCTCAACGAGGCGGGCCAGGTCGCGGTCTCGCACAAGCTGTACCGGACCTGGCCCAGCGAGTACCAGGTGCTCGGCGAACTGGACGCCAACGCCAACGCGGTGGCCATCCAGTCGCTGAAGCTCGAGTGCGAGGGCTGGGAGCGGGACTACGAGGTGCCCGAGCCGGAGGAGCCCTCGTTCCTCAACCCGGCCTGAGCGCGTTCCTCAACCCGGCCTGAGCGCTCCGCAGGAAGCGCCGCGACGGGTCGTCGTGCATCTGCAGTGCCGTCGTGGCCGGCCGCGCGGTGGTTCCCCACGCCCCAAGGGCGCTGTTGAACCGCCGCGACCTGCGTGGCCGAGGGAATCGGGGTGGACATGGTGATCAGCGGGGCGGCCGAACTGCTGGCCGCCTGGGAAGCGGGACTCGGCGAGGCTCCGGTCGGGCGTGCGCTGCTGCTGCACCGCACGGCACGACCGGACGTCGCGGCGGAACGGCTGCCGGCACTGCCGGTGGGCGAGCGCGAGGCGGACCTGTTCGCGTTGCGCCGGGCGCTGTTCGGCGAGCGGATGCAGGTGCGCCTGGCGTGCGGGGCGTGCGGGCAGGACATGGAGTTCGACCTGGACGCCGGGGAGCTCGCCGGGTCGCTGGGCGGGCGCGATCAGTCGGCCGTGCGGGTGCGAGCGGACGGCTGGGACGTCGAGTTCAGACTGCCCGGCGTCGCCGACCTGACGGCGGCTGCCCGGGCGGCGGACCCGCGTACGGCACTGCTCGCGCGATGTCTGGTCTCGGCGGTGCACGACGGGAGGGCGGTGACGGCGGGGGAGTTGCCCGCGCCGGTGCAGCGCCGGATCGTCGAGGCCGTCGAGGCGGCCGACCCCGGCGCCGACCTGGCGCTCAACGTGGCCTGCCCCGAGTGCGGGGAAGCCACCCGGGCCGAGCTCGACATCGCCTCCTATCTGTGGACCGAACTGGACGCCTGGGCACGGGACGTGCTGCTCGACGTCCATCTGCTCGCCACCGCCTACGGCTGGAGCGAGCCGGAGATCCTGGCGCTCAGCCCGACGCGCCGCCGCTACTACCTGGAGCTGTGTGCGGATGTCTGACCCCGAGGCCCCTGGGGGCTCGCCGGACTGCGCCGACTTCTTCGATCGGCTGCTCGCGCGGCACACCGCCGCGCGGCCGGCCGCGGCGCGGGTACGGCCCAGGCTGCCCGGCCCGTTCGAGCGCGTCGAGGCGGTACGGGCCGCCGCGCCGGCACCGGACGAGGACGCGCTGCTGTGGCCCGCGGCCGCGCCGTCGGCCGTCCCGCCGCCGGACGTGCCGTCGCCGACGGTCGTGTCGGCGCGGACGCACACGGAACGGGAGCGGACCGTCGAACACACGGAGCGGGCGGCTGAGCCGCAAGGGTCGCGGCCGGCTGCTCCGGCCCACGCCGAGGCGCCGTTGCTGCGTCCCGCCACCTCCGTTGCGCCGGCGCCGCGACCGTTGCCCGACACCGGGCGGCGTGCCGCGGTGCGCGGGGAGCGGGAACCGGCACAGCCCGCGGTGTCCGTGCCCGTCCCCCCGGGCAGGGACGCCGCTCCCCACGCCGTGCCGGCGGCACTGCCCCCCAGCGCCGCCGGCCCGGCGGCGACGCGCGACGCCGTACGGCAGGCCGCGGCCCGGCGACCGGCACGCGCCACCGAGCAGGTGGTGCAGGTGCAGATCGGGCGGCTCGAAGTGACGGCGGGCGAGGCGTCCGGCGGCGGACGGCCGCGGACGCCCGCCGCGGGGAGGACGGGGGCCACCTTGAGCCTGGCGGAATACCTGGCACGGGGGCGCGAGTGAACCGCGAACACGGATCAGTACGACGACCGGCAGGGCCGAGAGGAACCGAGGAACTGACGCCATGAGCAACGCACTTGCCCTCGCGCATGTCACCCAGGCCCTCGCCCTGCTGCTCGAGTCCAACCTGGGGCCCGAGATCGACATGGCCGTCAAGGTCGAGCCGCGCAAGCCCCCGGCCGACCCGCCCACCGAGCCCACCATCTCCGTGTTCCTCTACCAGGTCACGCCCGACACCTCGCAGCGCAACAACGACCTGCCGACGCGCGCGGCCGACGGCACGCTGGTCAAGCGGCCCGTCACGGCACTCGACCTGCACTTCCTGATCACCGCGTACGGCGACGAGACGGAGCTGGTCGGGCAGCGGCTGATCGGTTCCGTGGTGCGCGCGCTGCACGAGACACCGGTCCTGCCGAAGGACATCATCGAACTCGCCGGAGAGAAACCGTACTTGGCGGGCAGCGATCTCGCCGAGTCGGCGCAGCGCGTGCGGTTCACGCCGACGGTCATGGACGTCGACGAGACGTCGAAGCTGTGGGGGATGCTCTACCAGACCCCCTACACCCTGTCGGTGGTCTACCAGGCGGCCCTCGTCCTCATCGACGGCCGGGAGACTCCGGTGGTGGGCAAGCCGGTGGAGCGGCCGGAAGTACGGGTGCTGCCGTTCGGGGCGCCGGGCGCGCCGGTCCCTCCTGGAGCGGAGACCGCTCCTGACGCGACATCGAACGAGCCTTCTCCGGGCGACGTCGTGAAGCAGGAGGCCGAACCCCCGGCCCGCCCGAGTACCAAGAAGGCAGCCAAGGCCCCTGCGAAGGCCGTCGCGAAATCCCCGGCCAAGGCCCCCGCACGCACGCGCAAGACAGCGCCCCGGGCCGCCAAGCCCGCGCAGGAGTGACACGGCATGGAGACGACGGGGGCAGGTGAGGGCATGGGGACGTACGAACGGAGCGCGGCGGACGCCGGCCCGGGCGGTGCGACGCTGACGGCGGAGATCCGGCGCGTCCTGGCCCGCGTCGACGCGCATGCGGCACGCGTCACGGAGGAGAGCGGCGGTGCCCCCGGGGCCGAGCTCGCCACCGCGCCCGGCGGCCCCGGCATCGCCCCGCTCGACGCCCTCGTCTCCTGCTTCGGCATCACGCCCTTCGAGCGCGACCTCGTACTCCTCGCCGCCGCCCATGAGGTGGAGCCCACGACAGCCGCCCGATGCGCCGCCGCCTGTGGTGACCCCGAGCGCACGTACCCCACCTTCTCGCTCGCGCTGGCCGCGCTGGCCGAGCCGCACTGGAGCGCCCTCACGCCCGTGGCGCCGCTCAGGCGCTGGCGGATCGTCGAGCTGGACGACGAGTCCCGGCTGACGACCTCCCGGCTGCGCCTCGACGAGCGCATCCTGCACTTCCTGCTGGGCTCGCCCTATCTGGACGCACGGCTGCACGGCCAGTTGCGCCGCACGCCGGCGCCTCAGGAGCTGACGCCGTCGTACGACCTGGCCGCGAGCCGGCTCGCCGAGGGCTGGGCGACGGCGGCGGACTCCGACGCGCCGCTCGTCGAGGTGACCGGCGGGGACCTGCGCGGCCGGGCCGACCTCGCCGCCGCGGCGGCCGCACGCTCGGGACTCGGGCTGTACTCGATGAACGCCGAGGACGTGCCGTCCGACCCGGCCGAGCGCGACCGTCTCGCCCGGCTGTGGCAGCGTGAGGCGGTTCTCCTGCCCTCGGCGCTGCTCGTCGAGGTGGGCGAACTGGACCGCGACCAACGGGCGGCGACCGAGTCGTTCCTGGCCGGGGCCGCCGTACCGGTGGTGGTGTCCAGCGAGGATCCGCTGCGCTCGGAACGGTCGTACGCGGCCCGGGTGGTCGTGCCGCGGCTGGACGACGAGGAGCAGCTCGGACTGTGGACCGGCGCGTTCGAGGGGGTGGATCTGGAAGAAAGTGAACTCCGTTCCCTGGTTGCCCAGTTCCAGCTGCCGCCGCATGTCGTACGTTCCGCGGCCGCCGCCGTACGCCGCCGGCTGCCGCACGAGGACGAGCTGGACGCCGCCGGACTCGCCTGGCGCGCCGGGCTCGACGAGGCGCGGATCGGCATGGACGAGCTGGGACGGCGGATCGCGCCGCAGGCCGGCTGGGACGACCTGGTGCTGCACGAGCGGCAGACGAGCGTGCTGCGCGAGATCGTCGCGCACGTGCGGCAGCGGGCAACCGTCCACCAGGAGTGGGGGTTCGCGGCCACTCTGCGCCGCGGCCTCGGCGTGACCGCGATGTTCGCGGGCGGCTCCGGCACCGGCAAGACGCTGGCCGCCGAGGTCATGGCGAAGGAACTCGGCCTCGATCTCTTCGTGATCGACCTCTCGCAGGTCGTCAGCAAGTACATCGGTGAGACCGAGAAGAACCTCCGCCGGGTCTTCGACGCCGCCGAACGCGGCGGCGCGCTCCTCCTGTTCGACGAGGCCGACGCGCTGTTCGGCAAGCGCAGCGAGGTCAAGGACAGCCACGACCGGTACGCCAACCTCGAAGTCAGCTACCTGCTCATGCGGATGGAGGCCTACCGGGGGCTGGCCATCCTCACCACCAACATGAAGAACGCCCTCGACACGGCCTTCCTGCGGCGCATCCGCTTCGTCGTCGACTTCCCCTTCCCGGCCGAGCACGAGCGGGCGGAGATCTGGCGGAGGGTGCTGCCGCCGCAGGCCCCCGTCAAGGACATCGACACGTCGCTGCTCGCCCAGCTCACCGTCGCCGGCGGCTCGATCCGCAACATCGCCCTCTCCGGCGCCTTCCTCGCCGCCGAGGAGGACGACCGGCTGCAGATGCGGCACATGCTCGCCGCCGCCCGCACCGAGTACCTGAAGCTGGAGCGCTCGCTGACGCCCTCGGAGGTGCGCGGATGGGTGTGAGTCTGCCGCGGGACCACGCGCGGAAGCACTCGCGGGACCAGGAGACCTCGGCGGTCCGTGTGGAGATCGGGGAGCTGGTACTCGACGGCTTCCGGGCGGATCCGGAGCGTGTCTCGGCCGCCTTCGAGAGCGAACTGACCCGGTTGGTGAGGCTGCACGGCGTACCCCTGGCCGCGGACGGTCCCCTCGCGGTCGACGCGCTGTCCGGGCTGCCGCCCCTGCCCGCCGGACTGTCCGCGCGGCGCCTCGGGCAGGAGCTGGCGCGTGCCGTGCACGAGGGGCTGAGCGGTCACGGGGAGGTGAGCCGGTGAGCTCGCAGACCCAGGGCTCCCGTGCGGAGCAGTCCGCCGAGCAGCGGCGCCGCAAGCGCAAGGAGCAGGCCGCCAAGTCCCGTGCGCCCGAGCCGAAGAACATCGTGAGCGGCGCCGGACAGCCCCTCGACCCGGGCCTGCGACGGGAGTTGGAGGGGCAGCTCGGACACGATCTGGGCCGGGTGCGGCTGCACACAGGCCGGGACGCCGGCCGGCTGACCGAACTGCTCGGCGCGGACGCGGTCGCGGTCGGCCAGGACGTCTTCTTCCGCGAGGGCGCCTACCGGCCCGGCACCGACGAGGGCCGCCGGCTGCTCACCCACGAGCTGCAGCACACGGTGCAGAACCCGCACGGCCTCGGCGCGCTGCGGGCCGGCCGCGAGCTCGGCGCGGTGAGCCTGCCGCAGCAGTCCATCGAGCGGGAGGCCGAGGCGGCCGCCCAGGCCCTCGTGCAGCCTGCTGTCTCCTCGGAAGCTCCGCAGGTCGAGGAGGGGCAGGCCACACCGGGCTGGCTGCGCTACGCCACGGTCGACGCCGACCGGATGCGCGCCGAGGCCGTCGACCCGGCGACGCTCGTGGACCGGCTCGCGGGCAACGTGCTGCGCTCCCTGCGTGGCGACCCGACCGACGCCTCCGGCCGCGTCCGGCTCCAACTGGCTCGTATGTCTCAGGAGTTGGAGGACGCGGTTGTCGATCGCCTCGAGAGCCGTCTGCTGACACCCGAATACGACCGTCTCCTGGAGATCGCCGACCAGGGCCGCCCCGGCCCGATCGAACTCCAGCCCGCCGAGACGCCGTTGCCCGAGACCGACCTCTTCGAAGAGCTCGGCGTCGAACGCACCCGGTGGCAGAAGAAGCGGGAGTCCGACCGGGGTGCGAACGAGAAGCGCGCCGCCGACGCCCGCGAGGAGACGCGGGACGCCGAGGCCCGCGACCACAAGAGCGGCAGCGACCGCAGCCGGGCCCGCTCGGACGCCGCCACCGAGGAGCAGGACGCCGCCCAGCGCACGGAGCGGGAGGACGAGCGCAACGCCTCCCGGCAGCAGGCGCGCGAGGAGGAGCGGCAGGACGACGAGCAGGCCGCCACCGACCGCGAGCGCACCGACCAGGCCTCCGACGAGCGCACCCAGGGCGAGCAGGACGGCACCGAGCAGGCCAAGGAGCAGCGCAAGGAACAGCGCGAACGCGAGGAGGCCGACCCGCAGCAGGCGAGCGCGCCGGGCGCCGACAAGCGCAAGCGGCGCGACGACCAGACCCAGCCGGGCACCGGGTCGAAGAACGAGCAGCCGGATCCGAAGCAGAAGGCCCAGCCCGGCCCCGTACGCCCGGAGAAGGTCGACGAGCGGGCCGAGCGGTCCGACTCCGCGCTGTCCGAACACGGCCTGAACGAGAAGGACGAGGACGGCGGCGCCGAGGCCGAACCGCGCGAGGAGGAGCGGCCGGTCGGCCTCGAAGCGGGCGCCGACCAGGAGATCGCGGGCGGCGAGGACGAGGGCGGCCCGGCGGCGGGCGAGCACGACGAACCGGCGCTCAAGCCCGAGGACTACCTGCCGGACGCCGACCTCGACCTGTCCGCCGTACCGACCGCGGACAAGCTGGGCCCGGGCGCCGCCGAACCGTCGCTGCCCTCCTTCCCCACCCCGCCGCCGACGAAGGCGGAGAAGGCCGAGCAGGAGCGGGAGAAGCGGGAAGGGGAGCGGGCCGAGGAGGACGCAGCCGGCGCCGTGCCCGATCAGAAGGCCCCCGGCCAGGACGAGGGGCCCGTCGAGGGCGAGGCCCCGCAGCCCGAGAACGGGCCCGCCGCACAGGCCCAGGACCGTGGCACCAAGGACCTCCAGGAGACCGAGAAGCCGCTCGACCAGGAGGTCGGCCAGGACCCGGCGACCCAGGACAAGGAACGGCCCGAGCCCGAGGCCGAGAAGCCCGACCCGGAGCAGCAGCAGGAGAAGGAGCAGAACAAGGATCCGGGGTCCGCCGACGGATCCCAGGCAGACGAGGACGAGAAGCCGGACGCCGAGGACGCGGAGGCGGAGAAGAGCGAGCAGCGGGATCGCACGGCCACGGAGCCCCGTACGGGCGCCGCGGCTCCCTCCGCTGCGGGCGGGCCCGGGACCGTGCCCTCCGTGGCGACCCCGGTGGCTGCTGCCGTGGCCAAACCCGCCGGTGCGCAGACTCCCAGGACGCCGGTCGAGGACCGCGATCCCTCGCCCGCCGCCCGGCGCGGTGCCGAACAGCCCCGGTCCGAGCGAGAGGCGCCGCAGGCCAAGAGCCAGGTGCCCAAGGAGAGCGGGCCCGGCGCCGCGCCGCGCGGACCGGTCGGCGCTGCCGGGAAGACGGGGCCGAACGTCGCCGCCGGACCGGGTGCCGCGCCCTCCGTCGCCGAGGCCGCGGTCAGCCCGGCGGCCGAGCAGACCGACGGGCCCGGCCAGACCTCTTCCGACACGGCCGCGCCCAGGCCCGAGGCGTCCCTGGAGAAGGGCGGCGGTGGCTGCGCGCCACCCGCGCCCGCGCCCGAGAAGGACGAGGGCGGGCAGGGCAGTTGTGGAGGGGGCGGTGGCGAGGCCGCGCCCGAGCAGAAGCAGGAGGAGCCGCCGGACGTCTCGGGGCAGGACCCCGAGGCCGCGGTGCAGACCGTGAGCAAGCTGGCGCCCGACCAGGCGGCCGCCGCCATGCCCGGGGTCGACAGGGCCGCGGACAAGAAGATCGGCGAGGAGCAGAAGCGGCTCGACGCCGCCCCGCCGACGCGGGAACGTCCTTCGGGCGCGCCGCAGACGCGTTCGGCGCCGCCCGAGGCCGCGCCGGAGGCCGCTCAGGTCACCGGCAAGGTGGAGCGGATCGGCCCGCAGGACCAGGGCGACAAGCAGAAGGCCAAGGGCGGTGACAAGGCCGAGGGCAAGGAAGCCACCGCCGACGTGCCGCCTCCGGCGGCTCCCGCCGTGCCCGACAAGGGGCTCAGCGAGGCCGAGGCGAAGAACGTCGAGGCGGCGGCCGACGCGGTCCCGACGACCGACCCGGAGCTGGAGAACAAGACGGTGGGCCCGGCGCCCAAGATCCGTCTCGAAGGCGCCAGCGACCCGACCCGGACCGACGACCAGGCCAAGGCACTCAAGGACAAGCAGTCCGATCTGCAGACGACGGGCCGCGAGGACGCGGCCAAGCCGCTCGGCGAGGACCAGATCTTCCCCAGCGCGCCCGCGGAACAGCTCCGTGGCAAGGCCTCCGGCGGCGCGGGCGGCGGCAAGGCGGGGGCGCTGGAGGCGACTGCCGCGCCGAAGGCCGGTGTCGGTGCCGTCGCCAAGCAGGAGAAGGGCACCGAGATCACCGCCGGCGCGGGCAAGGCGCAGGGCGACCTCGATGCCAAGGACAAGGAACACCAGCAGAGCGAGCAGCAGGCCAAGCAGGACAAACAGAACGAGATCAACAGCGAGGTCGAGCGCAACACCGCGCAGCAGACCGCGGAACGCGGCCGGGTCGCTCAGGAGACGCAGAAGCAGCGGCAGGACTGGCGGGACGAGCAGGACAAGAAGGTCGAGGACGCGGACAAGAAGTCCGACGACGAACACGGCAAGAAGAACAAGGAGATCGTCAGGGCGCGCGACGACAAGGACAAGGAGGTCGGCGCGCGCAAGGACAAGGACAACGCCTCGATCGACACCGAGCGCGAGAACGCCGAGAAGGAGGCCAAGAAGAAGAAGGAGGAGAAGAAGCCCTCCGGAGGCCTGTTCGGCTGGATCGCGGACAAGGTCGCCGATTTCTTCAAGGGCCTGCTCGCCGCGGTCACCGCGGTCTTCGACGCGGCCCGCAAGGCCGTCAACGGGATCATCGACACGTTCAAGACGTGGGCCAACCAGGCCATCGACTTCGTACGCGATCTGGCGGTCAACGCGATCAACGCGCTCGCCGACGTGCTGATCGCGATCGGGGACGTGCTCCTCGCGGCCTTCCCGGAGCTGCGGGACCGCTTCCGCAAGGCGATCGAGGGCCTGCGGGACGCAGCGATCGCAACAGTGAACCAGCTGGCGGACGGCCTGAAGAAGGCGGTCAACAGCCTGCTGGACGCCCTCGCGGCCGGCCTGAACAAGTTGCTGGACGTCCTGGAAGCGGGCGTCAAGGCGGTCATCAAGGCCTACCAGGCCGTCATCATGGGCGCGATCAAGTTCGCGCAGGCGGCGATCGAGGCGCTCGGGAAGTTCGCGGCGCTGGTCGCCGACATCGCGCCGGACCCGGGCGGCTGGATCTCGAAGGCCGGCAGCTCCGCGAAGACCGGCATCACCGACCACCTCTGGGGCGCCATCAAGGTGGCGGTCAAGGGATGGTTCGACACCAAGGTCGAAGGCATCCTCGGCCTGGGCAAGGCCGTCATCGACGTCCTGGTCAAGGGCTGTGTGTCGATCAAACAGATCGGCAAGATGGCCTGGGACGCGATCATCGCGTCGCTCCCGATGATGATCGCGACGCTGGTCATCGAGAAGGTCGTTTCGATGATCGTCCCGGCGGCGGGCGCGATCCTCACGATCATCCAGGGCCTGATGGCGGCGTGGTCGACGGTCAGCTCGATCCTGTCGGCGTTCTCGAAGTTCTGGGCCTATCTGAAGGCGGTGAAGGCGGGCCCGGCGGCTTGCCTGTTCGCGGAGGCGGTCGCGGCAGGTGTCGTTGCTCTGCTCGACTTCATCACCAACTTCCTTCTGCAGAAGCTGTCTTCGGCGACAAAGGGCGTAGGCAAACGCCTCAAGGGCATGGCCCAGAAGATCATGGACGGCCTGAAGAAGGTCGGGGGCGGGGCGAAGAAGGCGGCGGGGTCGGCGGTCAATTCGGCTCGGGGGGCGATGCGGAGGGCGAGGCAGGCGCTGGGCCGTCCCGGCACGGAGCGGAGGCCGAAGGGCGAGCCGTCTCCCGACCTCAAGTCCCCGGTGAAACCGAAGGACCACGCTACGCCTAAGGGGCCGGCGAAGAAGCCGGAGGGGGCGGAGGCGAAGCCGAAGGAGAAGGCGCCCGAGAAGGAGCAGGGCCCGGCCAAGGACCGCACCCCGGACAAGGACAAGACTCCCGAGTCCGCTCCGAAGAAGAAACAGAAGGAGATCGAGGGCCCCAAGCCGACCAAACCGAAGAAGCCCAAGTCCCCCGTGGGCAGGGCCCTCTCGAAGGCCAAGGGCGCGGTCAAGTCGGCCTTGAAGAAGGTCGGCAACGCGGCCAAGACCCTTGGCCGGAAGCTGAAGAAGTCGAAGCTCGGCAAGGCGCTCAAGAACGGCGCGTCGAAGCTGCGGAACTACTTCAAGAAGAAGAAGGAACAGCTGCGGGACCACAAGAAGCGTCAGCAGGAACAGAAGTGGCGGAAGCAGGAGCAGCGGAAGAAGGAAGAGGGCTCCAAGGCGTCGAAGGAAGAACGACTGAGGAAGATCGTCGCCCGTATTCGCCCGCAGTTGAACCGGCTGCTCGAGAAGGGTCTGCCGGCACCCGTGTTCGACGCGACGATGGCTGCTATGCGCGTGTGGAACCGGCTCACCAGCCTTTCTGCGCAGGGGTCCGAAGACTTCAATGTCGTCGCTACGCTGAACCCTTCCGCTCTGGCCAGTCAGGGCGAGTTCGAGATTTTCCCGCACGGCGATGAGGATCGAGTGACGCTGGAACTGCGTCAACGGATCTTGAGTGAACTGAATGGTAAGTACACGCTGGGTGAAATCATCGATACGTGCGAAAAGATCGAGCGGGAAGTTCTGGGGGGAGCCCAGAACAGGAGCAGTGGCGGGAAGAGGGCTTCCCGCGGCCAGAACAGCGTCGCGCGCTCAAGGGGCGCCGACAGTAAGCAGGCGGCAGCGTCCACGCGCGGAAAACTTGAGTGGAAGCCGCCAGTAGGCCCGTTCCGCAATCAGCAGAACCCGCCCATGGTCCCGGACACGATCATTCTGAACTACGACAATCCACGTAACATCCGTGGTGAAGCCGAGAAGACGGCGATCGGGCAGTTCCGTAAGGACGAGAAGATGACCCCAGTCCAGCATGTGGGGGATCAGACCGAGTACATGGACGAGTATGGCCGTAGTTATGTCAACACCCAATCGGGCGGCTTCGTTCCGCGGATGCTGCAACGCAACCTCGCGGTACGCGACAAGCGACCCGAGAAGGACGGCATCACGGCAGAGATGCCCAATCTGACGGCCACTCCCGGACGAGTGAAGCAACACGTCCTCGGTGCCAAGTCGGAAGCCGGCGGCGGGAAGAAGCGGAAGGGTAGAGGCGACCTCAAGAGGGTGACGCCGTTCACCTCCACTACGAAGTTGCCCGTGAATGAAATCACGAACGCGCAAGGGGAGCCTCTCGGTGGCGAGAACGGATGGGCTGAAATCGACCTACTCTACGTATCGCCAAGTCAGATATTCGACGTCACGCGCGCTTCCGTTCAAAAAGAGTGGGGGCTTGCTCAATTGGGAGTGAATGAGAGGCAGGCGCTTCAGGACGCGGTGCGAACGCAGGAGGTGCTGATTCATGGAATAATTCCACCGAAAGCCATCAAGGCAGTTCACGGGTAAAAGGGGACGGCATGTCGTTCGATTCTTACTACTGGCATGAATGGGATATTCCCGACCCAAGACTCGCTGAACTTCGCCGCAAACTTGCTTCCGGGGAGGGTGGGGTCGATACATTCTCCGAACTGTTGCGGAGCGACTCTGTCGTGGCAGTAGGTGTGGCTCTCGATCACTATCGATATGAGGAATCGCTCACCAGGTTCGGTCAGGGCAACCCGTTCGAGGAACTCGAGCCGATCATTCTGGAGGTTGCGCGCACGACGCTTGCGACACCTCCTCATGGAATGAGTTATGCGAGCGCATTGCGGGTGCTGGGGGATCTGGGTGACTCCGACGACTCGCGCACGATTGCCTCGATTCTGCGTACGAGCGCATCGCAGGAGGTGGTGAGCGCGGCCCTGTGGGCGGCTGGTGCTGCGCTGTCGTACACAGAGGAAGAGGATGAGGAGTTGGTAAGGGCGATTTCTGAGGTGATTTTTGACGAGTCGAGGAGGATGCAGGACCGCGTCGACGCGGTCCTAGCTTTCAGCCAGGTGGAGAACGAAACGGTTGGAATCATCCTTGCGAGGTCTGCCCGTGTGCCTCATGAGGAAATCCAGGTAGAAGCGTTGGCGCTCCTCATCGACTACTACATGGACTCGCAGCTCGAAACCGTTGAGGACGTTGTGAATTCCTGGTCCCAGGATGTTGGCCCCGTCAAGGAGCAGATCGTGCGCTCATTCAACGTGGCGAAAGCTGCCAGAGAGAAGAAGCTGTCATGACCCGCTACGCAGACATCCCCAAACCCATCCGCTCCGGCATAGTCGTCGTCAACCCCGACACCGGCACTCCCCAGCGCATCATCGTGCTGCAGTTCAACCCCGACACCCTGGAGCGCAGCATCGCTCCCCAGTCCGCCGGGGACAGCGGTGACAGCGGCAGCGGTGGTACCGGGAACGGGGATCGGAACGAGGCCCTGCGTCTCAAGGGCCCCGCCGAAGAGACCTGGAAGTTCACCGCCGAGATCGACGCCACCGATCAGTTGGAGATCGCCGCGCCCGACGGGATCCACCCTCAACTGGCCACCCTCGAGATGCTCGTGCAGCCCACCACCGCTCAGCTCCGCGCCGCCGGCCGGCTCGCGCAGAACGGGACCATTGAGATCAGTCCGATCGAGATGCCGTTGACGCTGTTCACGTGGGGGAGCAAGCGGGTCATGCCCGTGCGGCTCACCGAGCTGTCCGTCAATGAGTCCGCCTTCGACGTGAATCTCAATCCGATACGGGCCTCGCTGAGCATCGGGATGAAGATCCTCACCGTCAGTGATCTGCCGGCCGGGCACCGCGGTGCCGATCTGTACATGGCCCACCTCGCGCAGAAGGAGCGGCTCGCCGCCGCCGCGCGCGGCGGGAGTCTCGGGGCCCTCGGGCTGCCGGGTGCCGACGTGCTGAGCGGAAGGGGTTGACGGCCACCGTCATGGCTGACATCGAGTCTTATGAGAGTGCCCTGAGCGCGATACCCGGGGCCCATCCCTATCCGCGGAGCAGTCGGTACCACGACGTCGGGATAGGCGTGCATCGGCTTCCCGATGGGACCGAAGTGCGGTACGCCAAGCGCCGGTTGCTGCCCCCGCTCGACGTCCAGGAGACGCAGGAGCATGTCGTGGGGGCGGGGGAGCGGGCTGATCTGCTGGCCCAGCGCTTCTTCGGCGATCCCGGTCAGTGGTGGCGGATCGCCGACGCCAATCCCGTTCTCGATCCACGGGAGTTGACCGACGAGGCCGGACGGGTCATCGACATCCCCGAGCCCGGAGGGCACCGGCGTGTCTGAGCAGCCCGTCGGGCAGGGCCCCGTCCACATCACGCTCCTCATGGGGCCGAAGCTCGCCCGGCCGGTTCCGGCCGAGGTGACCGAGGCGTTGCTTTCGGCGCAGATCACGGCCACCGCGGGGGAGCGCAGCGGCTTTCAGATCGCCTTCGACCTCACCAAGACCGGGATCATCAACCAGCGGCTCCTGCCCGAAGGGTTCTTCGATCCCAAGACGCGGCTCATCGTCACGGTCAGCGTCCGGGGGACGACCGATGTTCTCTTCGACGGGCTGATCGTGCGTCAGGAAGTGGGTGCCAGCAACCAGCCCGGGCACTCCACCCTCACCGTCACCGGCGAGGACCTGACACTGCTGATGGACCTGGAGGAGCGCACCGCCCGGTATCCCAATCTCCCGCCCTCCGAACGGGTGCTGGCCATCCTGCGCCGGTACTCCGACTACGGCATCCGGCCCGACGTCTACGCCGAGAAGATCGCCCAGCCCCCACACCAGGATCTGCGTGTTCACTACCAGACCGGTACCGATCTGCAGTACGTCACCGAGCTCGCCCGCGCCAACGGCTACACCTTCTACCTCGAGCCCGGGCCCAACCCCGGCCGGTCCGCCGCCCGTTGGGGTCCCGAGGTGCGCCTCGGCATCCGTCAGCACGCCCTGAACGTCAACATGGATGCCCATACCACCGTCGATCAGCTGACGTTCGCCTACGACGGGACTGCGCGCGAAGAGCCGCAGGCTCGGTGGCAGGATCCCGGGACCCGGCAGTCCACTCTCCTTCCCCAGCCGCCCATCAGCCCCTTGCGCCCACCCCTCGGCCGCCGGCCCACCCCGGCCCTCAAGCGCAAGACCCTCTCCGGCACCGCCAAGCAGCAACGTGAGCAGGCCGAGGCCGAACTCCTCGCCCGGGCCGCGGTGTCGGCCGACGTGGTCTCCGGGTCCGGGTCGCTCGACGTCAACCGGTACGGGTACATCCTGCAGCCCCGCCAACTGGTCGGCGTGCGCGGCTCGGGGCGGGCCTACGACGGCGACTACTACGTCAAGTCCGTCACGCACAACCTGCGGCCGGGGTCCTTCCAGCAGAACTTCACCCTCTCCAGGGAGGGGCTGGAGGCGCGCAGCGACTACGTCCGGCCGTAAGAGCCCGAACGACCCACCGATCAGGAGTAGTTCAGCATGGCGGCACCCAACAACAGCTACCTCGGCAAGTTCCGCGGCCGGGTCGTGGACAACAACGATCCACTGCGCATCGGCCGTATCACCGTCGAGGTCCCGGACGTCCTCGGTGACGAGGCGTCCACCTGGGCGCTTCCGTGCCTGCCGTTCACCGGGCCCGAGGCCGGGCAGTTCGTGGTGCCGCCGCCGGGCGCGGGCGTGTGGGTGGAGTTCGAGCAGGGGGACCCCAGCTTCCCGGTATGGACCGGGTGCTGGTACGGCGCCGCCGAGGAGCTGCCGCCCGACGCGCGGCGTGAGCTGGCGGCGAACTCGCCCAGCAAGCCGGTCGTCGTACAGACACCGGCCGCGCACAAGCTCGTCATGAACGACACCGCCGGTGCCGAGCAGGGGATTCTGCTCCAGGCCCAGGGCGGCGCGTACATCCGCATCACCAAGGAGGCCGTGGTCATCGCGACCGGCGCAGGCGCCGAAGTCGTGCTCCGCGGCAACGAAGTGACCATCAACGAGGGCCAGTTGACCGTGCTCTCGAAGCGATAGAAGACGGGGGAAGCATCAAGTGTCCGGGAGTCTGCTCGACGCCGGCGCCGTGATCGGCTGCCCGCACGGCGGCCGGGTCACCGCCGCCACGACACCCTCCGGCGGCGTACGCATCGGGGGCGCGGCCGTCGCGACGGCCGCTCACGCGTACGTCGTCACCGGCTGTCCGCACACCCAGGACGGTGTGCACAAGCCCTGCGTCTCGGTCCATTGGACCGCCGACGGCGCCGGCGTCACGGTCGACGGCGCACCCGTGCTGCTCGACACCTCCGCGGCCCAGTGCTTCACCGCGGCGTTCGTGCCGCAGGGGCCGCCCGTCGTCCAGGCCGCACAGCGAAAGGTGACCGTCCGATGAGCCCGACGAGCCGGGGAACCCGCCCGCGCAGCGACATCGCGTTCCCCTTCCGCGCCGACCGCCGGGGACGCACCGCGCACGCCGCCCACGGCGAGCACGTCCACGACCTGATCGAGCAGCTGCTGTTCACCAGCCCCGGCGAGCGGGTGATGCGCCCCGACTTCGGCTGCGGGCTCCTCGACCTGGTCTTCGCCCCGAGCAGCCCCGAACTCGTCAGCACGCTCGAACTGTCCGTGCAGGCCTCGCTCCAGCGCTGGCTCGGCGACCTCATCGACGTGGTGGCCCTCGACGTGGAGAGCGCCGACGACGCCGTACGGGTCCACCTGTCGTACGTCCTGCGCGCCACCGGAACCCGTGCGGACGACGTCTTCGAAGGGAGGGCGGCGTGACCACCGATGCCACCACCTCCCGCCGTGTCAAGGTAAGAGCCGCTCAGCTCAACGGAGTTGACTCCGTCGAGGTCAGTGACGACGGGCTGCTGCTCACCGTCATGTTCCTCGGCAAGGCGCCGCACGGACTCGGACCGGAGAACGTCCGGATCGACGGCGGCCGCCGGATCACCGGCATCACCGCCGTCGACGTCGGCGTCGAGCGCGAGGAGGACCCGGAGCTCGACGACCGGCTCTACGTCACCCTCGACCAGGCCGGAGACACCTCGGAGTACGTGCTCTCGCTCGTCGAGACCGACCCGTACGGGCGGCCGGGCACCGAGCCCTTCCGCGGTTTCGACCAGCGCTACCACCGCGCGTCATTCTCCTTCCGGCCGAACTGCCCGACCCCCTTCGACTGCAAGGAGGTCGAGCCCCGGGAGGCGGACTTCCCGGACGCGCCCGTCGTCGACTACACGGTCCGCGACTACGACACCATCCGTAAGCTGCTCCTGGACCGGCTCGCGCTCACCACTCCCGATCGGGTCGAGCGCAACCCCGCCGACCTGGGCGTCACGCTCGTCGAGCTGCTCGCGTACACCGGCGACCGGATCAGCTACCAGCAGGACGCGGTGGCCACCGAGGCCTACCTGGACACCGCGCGCCGCCGGGTCTCCGTGCGGCGGCACGTCCGGCTCATCGACTACGCGATGAACGACGGCTGCACCGCACGGGCGTACGTCACCGTGCAGAGCGCCGGTGACACGATCCTCGCTCCGGGCACGTTCCGCTTCGCCTCCGTCGACGTGCGCACCCTCGACCCGCACGACCGGCCCGGGCCCGGCACGGTCATCGACGAGAACGACCTCGGCGACCTGGACGAGCGCGGCTCGGTGGAAGTCTTCGAACCGGTCGTCACCGCCGACCCGCTTGAGCTGAAGGTCGCGCACAACAGGATCCGCCTGTGGACGTGGGGCGGCGACGTGTGCGCCCTGCCGACGGGCGCCACCGCCGCCACCCTGCGCGACGAGTGGGACGACCCGGAGACCTGCCGGGAGCGCCGGCTCGCCCTCAGGCCCGGAGACGTGCTCGTCCTGGAGGAGGTGAAGGGCCCGCGCACGGGCACCCCCGGCGACGCCGATCCCCGCCACCGCCAGGCCGTACGTCTCACCTCCGTCACCCCGGGCGTCGACCGCATCGAGGACCAGCCGGTCCTGGAGGTCACCTGGGCCGCCGAGGACGCCCTGCGCTTCCCGCTCCGCCTCACCACGCGCGGCGGCCGCGACTGCCTGCCCGTCGAGGACGTGAGCCTGGCCCGCGGCAACGTCGTCCTCGTCGACCACGGCCGCACCCTCACCGGACTCCCGCAGACGGCCACCGTGCCACCCGGTCCGGCCGTCGTCGCCCCCTGCGACCCTCCCGCCTTCGGCTGCTACGACCGCAAGGAGGGCAACGCACCGGCCCGGCTCGTCAACTCCCTCACGGACCGGGCGGAGAACGGGCAGGCACTCGTACCCGACGACGTCCGCGAGCTGTTCGAGGTGGTGGGTGAGGCGGCGACCCTCCGCGCCGGACTCGGTCTGGAGCGCGCCGGCCAGCGGCACGAGCGTGTGGTGCCCGGCACGGCGTACGCCCAGACGGCCGCCCTGCGCACGCTGCTCGCGCAGTCCGTCTACCCGGGCATCGTGCCCCGCTTTCGCCCCGTTCTCGGCCGTTCCCCGGTCGTACAGGCGGTGCCGTTCCCGGACACGCGGGTCGTGGCCGCGGGGCAGGCCGAGCGGATCGCCGCGATCGCGGGGCGGGTGCGACAGCGGCTCGTCGAGCTGTGGCGCGGTGCCCGCGACCGCGACGGGCTCGGGGACGAGGAGATCGAAGAACTCGCCGTGATCTACGGCCTGAAGGTCCTGGAGCGGCTCGAGCTCCGTACGCATCCCGTCCGCGCTCTGCGCGAACTTCTGCACAGGAGCGACGAGTTGCTCGACGCGAAGTTGCGCCGCGCGGAGATCCTCGCGTCCCGGGCCCGTGCGGGCACGGTCCTCGACGGGCACATCGCCTGGGAGATCGCGCACAGCTGGGGCCCGGCGTACGCGGCAGGACTGCACCCCGACGAGCCCGTGCTGCGGGGCTCCGCGGCTGCCGCGCTCGGCCAGGATCCGCGCAGGGCGCTGCCCGCCGTACTCGTTAAGGACGGCGATCTGACCTGGGTGCCCCGCCGCGACCTGCTCCACAGCGGGCCCCGCGACCGGCACTTCGTCGGGGAGCTGGAGGACGACGGCCGCGTCGCCCTGCGCTTCGGCGACGGCCGGCACGGCGCCAAGCCCGACCCGGGCGCCCGGGTCGCCCTGCACCACCGGCTCGGCGGCGGCATCGCCGGCAACGTCGGCGCGGAAGCCATCAACCACCTGGTCGTCCGGAGCGACTGCGAGCAGCCGCGGGTCACCGTGGTCCGCAATCCGCTCCCCGCCGCCGGCGGAGTCGATCCCGAACCCGTCGAACAGGCACGCCAGCTGGCCCCGCTCGACCTGCGCCGCACCCGCCTGCGTGCGGTCACCGCCGAGGACTACGCGGACCTCGCCCGCGCTCTGCCGGGCGTGCAGCGGGCCGCGGCGGAGATCCGCTGGACCGGCAGTGTCCAGGAGGCCCACGTCGCGATCGACGCGTACGGCGGGGCACAGCCGCCGGCCGAACTGCTCACCCGTGTCGAGCAGTCCCTGGAGGCGTTCCGGCGCATCGGCCACGACCTCGTGGTCGGCCCCGCCCGCCTGGTGCCGCTGGAGATCGCCCTGAGCGTGTGCGCCGCGCCCGGACATCAGCAGGGGCAGGTGCTGGCCGAGCTGTACCGGGTCCTCGGCAGCGGCCGCCTCTCCGGCGGACGGCTCGGGTTCTTCCACCCGGACGCGCTGACCTTCGGCGAACCCGTTCGCCTGAGCCGTCTGGTCGCCGTCGCCGCGGCCGTACCGGGCGTGCGGAACGTCCAAGTCGACCGTCTGCGCAGGCTGTTCGAGCAGGATCATGGAGAAAGGGAGGACGGCGTGCTGCGGCTCGGCCCGCTGGAGATCGCCACGTGCGACAACGACCCGGACCGGCCGGAGAACGGCCGCCTGGCGATATCCCTGGGAGGTGCCCCCGATGACCGCCTCTGAAGAGTGCGCCTGCGGCGGCCACGACGAGCGTCTCGCGCCCGCCCCGCTGCACAACCCGCCCGGCCGCACCGCCCTCGACTACCGCGTCGGCGAGTACGGCTCGTTCCTGGCCGCCCTGCTCGACCGGCTCGCCTCACCGGCGTACCCGGCGCTCGGTGGCCTGACCGTCCGTACGCCCGACGACCCGGCGATCGGCCTCCTCGACGCCACCGCCGTCCTCGGCGACCTGCTCACGTTCCACTCGGAGCGCATCGCGGACGAGGCCTACCTCCGTACGGCGGGCGAGCACCGGTCGCTGGTCCTGCTGGGCCGGCTCGTCGGCCACCGTCCGCGGCCGGGTGTCGCCGCCACCACCCACCTCGCGTACACCCTCGAACGCGACCCGCGGGCCGAGGCGCTGCCCGTGCTGATCCCGCGCGGCGCGCGCACCCACGGAGTGCCCGCCTCCGCCGACGAGGAGTCCGTGACCTTCGAGACCAGCCGGGACCTCACGGCCCGCTGGGACTGGAACGAGCTGAAGGTGCGCAGGCGCCGGCCGTCCCTGGTCACCCCGGAGGACCTGGAGCGCCGCTCCGAACTCTTCGTCGAGGGCACCGCGAACTCCCTCCAGACCGGCGACCAGTTGCTTTTCGTCTTCGGCGAACAGGCGGGCGGGAAGCGCACGTTACTGCCCGTCGCGGGCATACGCGTCGACCGGGACGACGACATCACGGCGATCTCCCTTCAGAAGTCCGCGCCGCCCACGCTGAAGGAGCTGGTCGACGAGGTGCGGCGGTGGACCGCCGAGCCCGCGGCGCCCGGTGAGCCGGGGGAGGAGCCGCCTACGCCGCAGGTCCCGAACCCGCGGCCGGTGAGCCGGTTGATCGAGGACTTCGAGGACCAGGTGCTGGCCCCGCTCCGTGGGGCTCTGGACGATGTGAGGACACCCGAGAGCCTCGCGGCCTGCCTCGCGGAGCCGGTCGCCCGCCTCGGTGAGGCGCAGGTGCTGGCCACTCCGTGGGAGGACGTCGCGGTCTGGTTCGAGCAGCTGCAGGCGGTGCTGCACGAACTCGGTGAGCGCGCAATGGAGTTGGCTCCTGCTCAGGCCGACGAGAGTGCCGCGAAGGGGGGCCTCCTGTCCGCGGCGCCGTCCGGGCCTGCGGCGTCACCGCGACGGAGCCGCATGTCGACACGGCCCGCGCCCCTGAAGGCTGACCCCCGCACCGCCGCTTACCAGGCGCTGTCTGCCGTACTCCCGGCCCTGCGTGCCGCCGGGCCGGCCCCGGAAACAGGTGCTCCACGTCCCCGTACCGACCCCGCCGCAGTCCTCGCGGCCCTCAGCCCCGGCCTCGGAGGCATCTACCCGGCCTGGCGTAGGGCGGCGGCCGTGGCCCCCGGCGGCGCGCAGCCCCTGCGCGACCTGCTCGCGATGCGGGTCACTACGGCCCCCTTCGGCGCCACGGCTCCGCTCAAGCCCGTTCAGGACGACAAGGGCCGGGTCATCCGCAGCGCGGACTGGCCGCTCACCGGGGGCGTGCTGACCAGCCTGCGGATCGTCCACGACACCGCGGGCAGGGCGCCGATCCGGGCGGAGTTCCAGTACGTCGAGGGCAACGGCTCCGACCAGCGGGCCGTGCCGCTGCCCGTCAGCGGTCAGATCACCTTCGCGCTGGGCCCCGGCCAGGTCGACCTGTCGACGCGCTCCGCCCAGGACCGTGAGCTGAGCTGGCTCACCCTCCCCCATTCCCGTTCTCGGTCGAGCGCGGGGACCCCCGTCGCCGCCGACTCCCAGGAGCCCGGCGTCACCGCGCGCCTGCGCGACGGTCTGCCCGAATGCACCCTGTTCGTGTCCCGTCCGGGCGAGGACGGCCTGGTCCACGTCGGCATCAACAACGGCACCACGCAGGAGATCTCCCTGCGCCCGGGAGCCACCGAACAGTTCACCCACGGCGCGTACGAGGTGAGCGTGCGCTACGGGGTGGGCAGCAGCGAGCCCAAGGTCGAGATCGTCATCGCCGGCAAGCCCGCGCCCGTCAACCGGCGCGTGCTGCAGCTCGACACCGTGCACACGGGCATCACGGTCGGCAGCTGGGTCGCGGTCCAGCGCCCCGCCAAGGGTGCCGAGGACGGCATACCGGGCGACGCCGGCCTCGCGTTCGTCACCACCCAGGTCGTGGCCGTGCGTACGGCGGCGTACACCAACTACGGCATCACCGGACGCGGCACCGAACTCACCCTCGCCGACCCCTGGCTGGACGAGTTCGACGTCCTGCTGTCGCACATCCGCGACACGACCGTGCACGCGGCGGGCGCGCCGCTGCGCCCGGCCGAGGAGCCGCTCGGCGAGGAGGTCCACGGCAACGGCGTCGAACTCGCCGAGCTGTACGACGGGTTGGGTGCCGGACGCACGCTCATCGTGACCGGCGAGCGCAGCGACATCCCCGGGACGGCCGGCGTCATGGCCTCCGAGGTCGTCACGATCGCCGCCGCCGACGCGACCGTGGACCCGCACCTTCCGGGGGACCGCGTCCACACCCACCTCACCCTGACCACCGACCTCGCCCACCGCTATCGCCGCGAGTCGGTCCGCATCCTCGGCAACGTCGTCGAGGCCACCCACGGCGAGAGCCGCGAGGAGGCCATCGGCAGCGGCGACTCGGACCGCGTCAATCAGACGTTCGCACTCTGGCAGTCCCCGCTCACCTGGCTCGCCGACGACAACCCCCTCGGCGCCACACCGGTGCTGGAGATCCGGGTCGACGGCGTCCTGTGGCACGAGGTCGACAGCCTTGCCGGACGCGGCCCGCGCGAGCGGATCTACATCACCGGCACCGCCTCCGACGGCCGGACGACGGTCACCTTCGGCGACGGCGTGCACGGGGCCCGGCTGCCCAGCGGTCACGAGAACGTCCACGCCCGCTACCGCTTCGGCACCGGCAAGGCCGCCAACGTCCCCGCCGACCGCCTCACCCAGCCTCTCACCCGCCCGCTCGGCGTCACCGCCGTCACCAACCCCCGCCCGGCGACGGGCGGCGCCGACGCGGACGGTCCGGGCCTGACCCGCCGGACGGTCCCGCTGGCCGTCTCCGCCCTCGACCGGCTCGTCTCGGCGGCCGACTACGAGGACTTCGCCCGCTCCCGGGCAGGCATCGGCCGGGCCGCCGCACGCGAACTCTTCGACGGGCGGCGGCGTGTGCTGCACGTGACGGTCGCGGGCACCGACGACGTGCCCCTGGACGGCGACTCGGACACGCTGCGGGCCCTGCGCGGGGCGCTCACCGAATACGGCGACGCCGATCTGCCCGTCCGCGTGGACGTACGCGAACTGGTCCTGCTGCTCGTCGCCGCCAGGGTGAAGGTCGCCCCGGACCATGCCTGGGAGTACGTCGAGCCCAGGCTGCGGCAGGCGCTGCTCGCCCGACTCGGTTATGAGGGAAGGGAGGTGGGACAGCCGGCCCGGCTCTCCGACCTCCTCGCGACGGCCCACACCGTCCCCGGGGTCGACTACGTGGACGTCGACGTGTTCACCGGCGTCCCCGCCTCCGCGACGCCGGAGGACCTCGCCGCGCTGCTCACCGACCCCGGCGCCCCGAAGGCCTCGGTACCGGCCCGGCAGGCGACGTACGACGAGAAGATCCACACCGTGCGCGCCGCCGACGGCGAGACGCTGTCGCAGGTCTGTGCGCGCCACGGCATCCCGCTCGCCGAACTCCTGCGCCTCAACCCCGACATCACCGACACCCGGCGCCTGGCGAGGGGCCGGTCGGTGTTCGTCTTCCGCGGCATCCGCCCCGCGCAGCTCGCGCTTCTCTCCCCGAAGGCGGCGGACACCCTCATCCTCACGGAGGTGAAGTGATGTCTGCGAACCCGGCGGATGTCCAGTTCGACACCCAGGCCCCGGCGGCGTCCCGGGAGCCGGACGGCCTCGCCGCCCTGCTGCCCCGCTGGCACCTGCTGCGCGACGCCGAGGAGGGCGAGCCGCTGCGCGCGCTGCTCGCGGTGATCGCCGAGCAGCTGGACCGGGTCCGCGACGGCGTCGAGCAGGGCTACGAGGACCTGTTCGTCGAGACGGCGGCCCCCTGGGTGCTGCCGTACCTCGGTGACCTGGTCGGATACCGCACCCTGCCCGGCTACGAACGCGTCCTCACCACCGGCCTGCACGGCGGCCGCGAGGCGCTCGCCGAGGCCGTCGCGCCGCGCGCGGACGTGGCGACGACCGTCGCCAACCGACGCCGCAAGGGCACCCTGCACCTGCTGGAGGAGATCTCCGAGCAGGTCGCCGGTTACCCCGCGCGAGCCGTCGAGCTGTCGCGACTGGTCGCCCGGAACGAGTCGGTGAAGCTGTACCGGGACACCGGCCGGGGCCGGCTCGTCGACCTCCGGGACGGCTCGGCGCTCGCGCTCCAGGGCGGTCCCTTCGACACCACGGCCCGGACGGTCGACGTCCGACGCGCCAACTCCTCTGGCAGGCAGGGCGGTTGGACCCCGGCCGGGGTCGGCCTCTTCGTCTGGCGGCTGAAGGCGTACGCGCTGACGTCCTCACCGGCGTACTGCATCGACCGCGCCCGCAACCTCTACACGTTCTCCATCCTCGGCAACGACAGCCCGCTGGTCACCGAGCCGGTCCCGGAGCCTTCGCCGACCCACATCGCCACGGTCGACAACGTCCCCGCGTTCATCACGCGCCGACTGCTCCACGACCGGCTCCTCGACCACTACGGCCCCGGCAAGAGCTTCGTCATCCGGCGCGACGGCGAGGACAAGCCCGTACCGCCGTCCGACATCGTGGTCGCCGACCTGTCCGACTGGCGCTACCGGCCGAAGCGCGGCCAGGTCGCCGTCGACCCCGAGCTCGGGCGGATCGCGTTCGGCGCGCGTTCGGCGCCCCGGCAGGGCGTGTGGGTGGACTACCACTACGCGTCCGGCGCCGACATGGGCGGCGGCGAGTACGAGCGGCCCGACCGCGTGGACCGGCCCGACGCCGCCTTCTACCGGGTCGGCCCGGGACAGCCGTACCGGCAGATCATGGACGCGTACCGGGCCTGGCGGCACGACCGCCGTGCGGACCGCACCGGCCCCGACGGCATCATCGAGATCACGCACAGCGGCGCCTACCAGGAGCAGCTGGACTTCGACCTCGACCCCGGCGACCGGCTGGAGCTCCGGGCGGCCGAGGGCACGCGGCCGGTGATGCGTCTGCTCGACTGGTACAGCAACCGGCCCGACGCCCTCAACATCCGTGCCGTGACGGACGACTGCGCCCCGCACGAGCGGCCGCGCATCGTCCTCGACGGGCTGCTGGTCGCCGGGCGCGGCATCAACGTCACCGGACCGATGGGAGCCGTCGTCGTCCGGCACACCACGCTCGTCCCCGGCTGGTCACTGGAGCCCGAGTGCGAGCCGCACTCGCCCGACGAGCCGAGCATCGTCCTGGAACGCACCACCGCCTGCCTCCAGGTCGAGCACAGCGTCCTCGGCACCATCGAGGTCATCGGCGACGAGGTCGGCGAGGACCCCCTCGCCATCCACCTCCGCGACAGCATCCTGGACGCCACCGGCCACGACCGCGAGGCCCTGTCCGCCCCGGACTGCCGCCTCGCCCACGCCGTACTGCACGCGCACCGCACGACCGTCGTCGGCGAAGTCCGCACGCACGCGGTGGAGATCGCCGAGAACTCGGTCTTCACGGGCAGGCTGCAGGTGGCCCGGCGCGGCATCGGCTGCCTGCGGTACTCGTACGTCCCCACCGGCTCGCGCACGCCACGACGGCACCGCTGCCTGCCCGATCTCACGCCCGGCGTACAGCCGTTGTTCGCCGCCGTGCGCTACGGGACGCCCTGGTACGGGCAGTTGGCCGACGGCTGCCCCGAGGAGCTCCGGCGCGGCGCGGACGACGGTGCCGAGATGGGCGCCTTCCACGACCTGTACCGGCCGCAGCGCGAGGACGGTCTGCGCGCGCGGCTCGCGGAGTACACGCCCGCGGGCACGGACGCCGGAATCTTCTTCGTGACATGAGCAGTGCCGCCGTACGACCCACCCGCACTTTCCTGAACCAGGGGGACCCCCTTCATGCACGCTGATCTCTCCCGTCTCACCTTCCACCCGGAGCGGCACTACTCCGCGGTCGTCGCCCAGCAGGGCCGTGTCCAGCTCGACGCCGACGCCAACGAGCAGACCGCGATCCAGCTCCACCGGGCCCGGACCTTCGCCGCGGACCTGATCGGCCGCTGCGGCGGGCCGCGCGACGCGGCGGGCTTCCGCATCGAGTACGTGGGCGGCACGCACGACATCGACACCCTCTACATCCACGGCGGCCGCTACTACGTCGACGGCATCCTGCTCGACGCGGACCGCCCGGCGCCCGGCACGCCCGTGCCGGACGAGGACGCCGAGGACGCGGAGGACGCCGCCACCCCGCCCTCCCACTGGACCTACTGGGACCAGCCCGACGCCTTCCGCGACCCGGAGAAGCCCGGCGACCGGCTGCCCTCGCCCGCGCAGTCGCCGTTCGTGGTCTACCTGAACGTGTGGGAGCGGTCGGTGAACGCCGCCGAGGACCCGGCGCTGCGGGAGGTCGCCCTCGGGGCGGCGATGCCGGACACCGCGGCCCGCGTCAAGGTGGTCTGGCAGGTCCTGCCGCTGTCCCTCGCGGCCCTGGCGATCGAGGACGCCGACCCGTCGAAGGAGGTCGTCCGCGCGGCCTTCGACAAGTGGGCGCAGCGCCAGGGGGCGGCCACCGCCCGGCTGGCCGCCCGCAGCGAGCGGCCCGACCACGCCGACGAGGACCCGTGCCTGGTCGGGCCCGACGCCCGCTACCGCGGTCCGGAGAACCAGCTGTACCGGGTCGAGGTCCATGCCGGCGGCGAGGCGAAGGACGCGACCTTCAAGTGGTCCCGCGAGAACGGCTCGGTCGTCTTCCCGGTCGACGCGCTCGACGGCACCTGGGTGCAGCTGGCGTCCCTCGGTCACGACGACAAGCTCGACCTGGACGTCGGCGACTTCGTCGAGTTGACGGACACCGCCCACGCCTCCCGCCTGGAAGCCCTTCCCCTGCTGCGAGTCGAGGAGCTCGACCTGCCGGGCCGCCGGGTCCGTCTGTCCGCCGAGCCCGAGCCGGGCGTCGGCCGGCTGCCCCACCTGCACCCGTTCGTGCGGCGCTGGGACCACCACGAGGGCCCGAAGCGCAAGGGCCGTACCGCAGCCCTGAAGGGCGGCGCCGTACCCGTCGCGGAGGGGGAGTGGCTGCCCCTGGAGGACGGTGTCGAGGTGTACTTCGCCAAGGACGGCACCTACCGGACCGGCGACCACTGGCTCGTCCCCGCCCGCACCGCGACCGGCAGCGTCGAATGGCCGACGGACCCGGCGCGCCGCCCGCTGCTCCAGGGGCCCGCCGGCATCGCCCGCCACTTCGCCCCGCTGGCCCTGGTCAAGGGCGAGGAGAGCGCCGTCGACCTGCGCCTCGCCTTCGGTCCGCTCGCGACCGGCATCCAGGCCGTGGACGAGGCGACCCTTGCGGCGGAGGAACAGGCACACCGTGAGGAACTCGCGGCCGAGGGTCCCTCGCACGGGAGGTCGCAGACCACCGCAGCAGCGGAGTCCGCCGTGGAAGGAGACGAGTGATGGCCACACCTCTGAGCGCGTCCAAGCTGGTGGAGATCCTGCGTAAGGAGGGTCTGACGGTCCACGAGGTGCGCAACTGGCGTACGCACAACCGCAATACCAAGGGTCCCTGGGGCCCGGTGAACGGCGTGATGATCCACCACACCGTCACCTCGGGCACGGACGCCTCCGTGAACATCTGTTACAACGGCTACTCGGGCCTGCCGGGGCCGCTGTGCCATGGCGTCATCGACAAGAAGGGCGAGATCCACCTCGTCGGCAACGGCCGTGCCAATCATGCGGGGTTGGGCGACAGCGACGTCCTGCGCGCCGTGGTCGACGAGTCGAGGCTGCCGCACGACAACGAGGCCGACACCGACGGCAACCGGCACTTCTACGGCTTCGAGTGCATCAACCTCGGCGACGGCAAGGACCCCTGGCCCGAGGCGCAGAAGGAGGCCATCGAGAAGGTGTCCGCCGCGATCTGCCGCCACTACGGCTGGAGCGAGCGGTCGGTCATCGGCCACAAGGAGTGGCAGCCGGGCAAGCAGGACCCGCGCGGCTTCACGATGGACGGCATGCGCAAGCGGATCGCCGACCGGCTCGCCGGGAAGTCCCAGGGTTCCGACCCCAAGCCGGACCCGCCCACGCCGTCCAAGCCGTCCCACGCGCCGTTTCCGGGCAGCGGCTTCTTCCACGACGGTCAGAGGTCCCCACTCGTCACGGCCATGGGCCGCCGCCTGGTCGCCGAGGGCTGCGACCACTACGAGGAGGGGCCCAGCCCCGAGTGGACCGACGCCGACCGCAAGTCCTACAAGGCCTGGCAGCAGAAGCTCGGCTTCAAGGGCAAGGACGCGGACGGCATTCCGGGCAGGACCAGCTGGGACAAGCTGAAAGTCCCGGCTTCCTGAGAGCCGTCAGCCGGCTGCTCCGCCCCGGACGCCGGCACGGAGCGGCCGCGCCTACGGCCGTCGTGTGCGCCGAAGGGGGCAGAAGCGACTGCCTCCTTCGGCCACGACCGTGTTCCCGGGGGCGATCTCCGTGAATCCCGCGTCCCGGACCACCGGCAGGCCGCTCGTGGTCAGCTCGGCCCAGCGGTCCGTGTCCGCCGTGCGTACGGAGAGCGGGAAACCGGCGTCGCGCCACTGTGCGCGCTGCTCGTCCGTCAGTTCCCACCAGGCCAGCTGCGCGCCGTGGCCCGCCTGGGCCATCGACTTGCCCGCCGTCATGTCGAGGTAGGGGCTCAGCCACAGGACGGGTGCCGTGAGGTCCGGGGCCGCCGGGGGCTCCGGGTCGTCCAGCTCCGTTCCCGACACCTGGAGCCGGGCCAGCTCCTTGGGCCAGCCGTCGAGCGGGACCGGCGGGAACACCCGCACCTCGGCCGACTCCCCCGTCACCGTGATCCCTTCGAGCGCCTCCGCCTTGCGCCACTCCGCGCCGCGCGCACGCCGCACCACCTTGCGGATCCGGGCGTCCTGCCAGTCGCGCATGACCTGTGCCCACTCGCCGTCGCCGGTCGCACGCGGATCGGAGAGGATCACGAGGACGGCGCGGGCCGCCGTCTCCAGCGCGTCGGTGCGGGCCGGGGGAGTCGCCCGCTCGATACGCACCACGAGAGGCAGCACGAACTGCTGGGCCTCGTCGCGTGCGGTCCGCTCGGACCGGAAGGGGCTGTCCTGCGGCACAGCGGCAAGGGTGTCGGTGGCGTCGTTCTGGAGGATCTGGTCGTCACTGCTCACCGGACCAGTCTGCCAGGCGGAAGATCGGTTCTTCGCGGCGTCGTGCGGCAGCCGCGGTCACCCCGAGCAGGACATGCGCTGTGCCTCCTGCCAGGCGCACACGGGACACAGCGTCACGCCCTCGTGGGACTCGGGGTACTCGGTGGGCCGGCGGCACAGCACGCACTCGGCGAACGGTTCCGTGGGCGCGCCGGGCGGATCGGACACGTCCGGGTCCGTACGCGGCCCCGGTCCGTCGCAGTGGTCAGCCATGACTCCCACCGTAGTCCGGGCTCCCCGCCAGACCTCAGTGTCCGGGCGCTGGCCTGATCAGCTCCGACACCCGTACGAACCGGTACCCGCGCTCTCGCAGCTCCGGCACGACGGCGCGCACCGCGGCTTCCGTGGCGGGCGCCGCGCTGCGGGTGCAGTGCATGACGACGACCGAACCGGGCCGCACCCCGTCGAGCACCTGCTGCGCCACCGCCTGCGAGTCCGTCGCGAACGCGTCACCGCTCACCACGTCCCACTGCACGGCCGTGACGCCGGCCGGAGTCAGCTTCCGGAGGACCTCCTTGTCGTAACACCCGCCCGGGAAGCGGAAGTACGGCACCGTGTGCTTCACCCCGGCCCTGCGGAACGCGGTGAAGGCGCGCTCCACGTCCGACCGCATCCGCGCGAGCGGCATGGTGGGCAGTCCATAGCACGCGCCGGTGAAGGCGTAGTGGCTGTACGAGTGGTTGGCGACCTCGAAGAGCGGATCGCTGCCGATCGACTTCGCCTCGGCCGGGTACTCCTCGGCCCACCGCCCCGTCATGAACACCGTCGCGGGGACCTTCAGCCGGCGCAGGGTCGCGATCAGGGCCGGGTTGTCGAAGTGCTCACCGGCCGCGGCGCGGGGGCCTTCGTCGGCGGTCATGTCGGCGTCGAAGGTGAGGGCGACGGTGCGTTCCCGAGGGTGGGGAGCGCTCTTGAACACGCGGGTGAGACCGGCGGGGCCCGGTGCGAGTGTGGGCGGGCCCGAGGGTGCGGCGGGCACGGACGCGCTCACCTCCCCTCGCCCCGGGTGCCCGCTGGCGCCGCCCCCACCGCACGCGGCGGCTCCGACCCCCAGCGCACCCAGGGCGCAGACCAGTGCAAATCTCCGTACATAGATCATCACGCGGCGACAATAAACGTACTAATGGGATTAATTGGGCACCATGTCGCGTGTGCGGAGCGGCGTCGGGCCAGGTGGGCGAAGGGCGGAGCCGCGGGGCTCAGATGTCCCGCAGAGCCCCGGTCACCTGGGAGAAGAACCGCGCGTGGGCGGACTCGCTCGCCGGGAGCTCCGGGTTCCACGGCAGCAGGCGCGCCCCGGCCGCGACCTGTTGCCAGTGCGGGTCCGCCGCGTACTGCTCGCGCGCGGCCGCGTTCGCGCGAGAGTCGACGAGCACGATGTCGGGCGCGAGCGCGGCGGCCTGCGCCCACCCGGCCGTGTTCCAGTTGGCGCCCGGTCCCTGTGGCGGTTCGACGGTACGTACGCCGAGGGCCGTCAGTGCGCTCAGGTCGGGCCACTTGGCGGGGCGGGCCAGATGGACGCTGTCCGGGCCGCCCGGCGACAGGGCCAGCACCCGCCCCGGACTGTCCTGCGCGGCCTGCTCCAGCTCCCGCATGGCACGTTCCAGTTCGGTCCCGGCCCGGTCCCGCGCCCCGAGCGAGCGGGCCAGCCCGGCGAAGCGCTCCCGGACCGCGGTGAGCGAGCGGCCCTGTCCGACGTCGACCACGACGACCGGGACGTGCTCCTCCAGGTGTTTCGCCACGTCGGGATCGACGCCGTACACCTGGCCGCCGCCGTAGGTGACGGCGACGACGAGATCGGGCTCGGCCGCGAGCACGGCCTCCAGACCGAGCCCCGCGCCCGCGCCGAGGTAGCGGACCTCGCCGAGCGGCAGCGTCCCCGCCTTGGCCGGGTCGGCGGCGTCCCCGTCGTGGAACGAACCGAAGATCCCCACCGGCCGGACCCCGTGGTCCCACAGCGTGGCGCCGGCCTGTATGTAGGCCACCACCCGTAACGGCACGTCCCCCGCGGCCGCCACATGCCCGCGGTCGTCGGCGAACTCCCAGACTGCGTGTCGTTCCATGTGTCCGTGTCCTTGTCCCTAGGGGGCGACGTCCTGAAGGGCTCACGGGCCCGGCAGGACCCCTAAGACCCTGCCCAGGGGGCGGGATCGGCACGCTCGGTGAATCAGCCGCAGTGGGGCCGGTGGGCGAGAACCTCGCCTCACCCCTGCGCGAGCAGCTGCTCCCTCGCTCCGGCCACGTCGAAGTCCGCCTTCGGATACTTCGGGTCCAGCGCCTCCAGATGTTCCAGGAGCAGCTTGCTGACGGCCCAGTTGCGGTACCACTTGCGGTCGGCCGGCACCACGTACCAGGGCGCTGCGTCCGTCGAGCAGCGCTCCAGCGCGATCTCGTACGCCTCCTGGTACGCCGGCCACAGGGCACGGTCCTCGATGTCGCCCATGCTGAACTTCCAGTGCTTGTCCGGGTTGTCGAGCCGTTCGAGGAGCCGCTCGCGCTGTTCGCCGTACGAGATGTGGAGGAAGCACTTGACGACCGTCACGCCGTCCTCCGCCAGCGACTGCTCGAAGCGGTTGATCTGGCCGTAGCGGCCGCCCAGCCGGCGGCGCGGGACGAGGCCGCGGACGCGGGCGGCGAGGACGTCCTCGTACTGCGAGCGGTCGAAGATGCCGATCTCGCCGGGCTCGGGGAGCGCCCGCATGATGCGCCACAGGAACGTGTGGCCGCGCTCCTCGGCGGTGGGCGCCTTGAAAGCCTTGATGCGGCAGCCGGAGGGGTTGAAGAGGCCGATGACGTGCTTGACCGTGCCGCCCTTGCCGCTGGTGTCCATGCCCTGGAGGATCAGCAGGATCCGGCGCCGGTCGCCCCCTGTGCCGGAGGCCCACAGGCGCTCCTGGAGGTCCGCGAGGCGTTCACCCATACGGGCGGTCGCCTCCACGCCGGCGGCCTTGCCGGAGGGGCCGGCGGGCGTCGCCCGAGCGTCGCAGGAGTCGAGATCCACGGGCTTGCCCGCAGGGATGCGCAGCAGCTCACGAAGCGGGACGGGCGTCTTCGCGCCGGATCCCTTCCCAGGCGCCTTCCCGGACGACTTCCCGGCCTTGCCCCGGGACTTCCCGGGGCCCTTGGCCGCCTCGCCCTTGCCTTTCCGCTTCGCGTCCTTGTCGGCCTCGGCCACCGCGCACCCCTTCCCGTCAGGTCCCTCGATCGTGCGACGGACCGGGCACCTGCGCTACCGCTGCCAGGGCCCCGTCACGGCGAAGGTCGTCCCGGGCGTGTAGCAGTTGACGAACATCGTGTCGCCGTCCGGGGAGAACGTGACGCCCGCGAACTCGCCCCACGCCGGTTCCTGCGCCGTGCCGATGTTCTGGCGTCCGCGCGCCATCGCGTACACGTCGCCGCGCCGGGTCACACCGAAGACGTGCTGCGCGCCCTCGCCGTCCTCGCACACCATCAGGCCGCCGCTGGGCGCGAGGCAGATGTTGTCGGGCTCCTCGCCCGGCAGCCGGACGTCGGTGCTCGGGCCGAACACGATCACCAGCGTGAGCCGGCGCTTGTTCGGGTCGTAGCGCCAGATCTGCCCGAAGTGGTCGGCCGCCGAGCCCTCCGCGCTGTGGGCGAAGGAGGAGACGAAGTAGACCGACGAGCCGCCCCAGTAGCAGCCCTCCAGCTTCTGCGCGTGCGTGATGCCCTTCGGGCCGAAGTCCTGGAGACGGACGGGGGTCTGCGCGGCCAGCGGGTCGGGTACGTCGACCCACTCGATGCCGTCGAACGTCGCGCCCGTCTCCTGGACCACGGACAGGTCCGGCACCCCGGGCACCCGCATCGCCTGGAGCGTTCCGCCCGCCCGCAGGGAACCGAGGCCGCCCTCGGGCTTCTCGGGCAGGAAACGGTAGAAGAGGCCGAAGGGCTTCTGGAAGGCGTCCTCGGTCTCGTAGACGACGCCCCGCTTCGGGTCGATCGCGATCGCCTCGTGCTGGAAGCGGCCCATCGCGGTCAGCGGCACGGCGCCGGAGCGGCGCGGGTCGGCCGGGTCGACCTCGAAGATGAAGCCGTGGTCCTTGGTGTAGCCGTTCGTGCCGGCCTTGTCCTCGGTCTCCTCGCAGGTCAGCCAGGTGCCCCAAGGGGTGTGCCCGCCCGCGCAGTTGACGGCGGTGCCCGCGATGGCGACGCGTTCGGACAGGACGTTGTTGTGCCGGTCGAGCGTGAGCGCCGTACAGCCGCCCTTGCCCATCGGGTCGTAGGTGAGCCCCTCGACGGTCGGCACGGCGATCTTCGCGGTGACGCGGTTCTCGTGGTTGCGGACCAGATGGACCCGGCCGTGTCCGCCCTCCAGGGCCGTCATGCCGTCGTGGTTGCTGGGCACCTTGCCCTCGCCGGAGCGCAGCGGGTCGCCCTCGCGCGAGAGGACCTTGTAGCGGAACCCCGCGGGCAGGTCGAGCAGCCCGGCGGGGTCGGGCACCAGCGGGCCGTAGCCCGTCTTCCCGGGGCTCTGCGCGGCTGCCGTGCCCGCGAAGAGGTCGGAGAGGCTTCCGGCGAAGGCGATGGCGGCGACGGAAGCGCCGCTGCGCGCGAGGACCTGACGTCGTGTTGCGGGGGACTGAGCGGTACGTGCGGTACGTGCTTCAGACATGGGGCAACCTCCTGCTGGCGGACAGGAACCTGTGACCCCGCTGTGTCTATCACGGCCCATTCGGCACCGGAACCACGCGCGTAGCGGCGCCAGGTGGGGGTGGTTGCTCGTGTCATCGCTCTCCTGTCCCGTTGTGTACGGCTCAGGGGGCGGGCGGGTGGCAGACGAGGAGGGGACGTGAAGCCGCTGCTGCGGGCGGTGCGCGCGTTCGACCTGGCGGTGGCCCGGGCCCTGGTGAACCGCGACCGGAGCCTTGCCCGTGCGCCGCGGCGTCCGGGCCGGGTCCAGGCCTGCGGTCATCGGCATCCGGTGCGCGCGGGTGGCTTGCCGGGGGCCGCGACGGCGGCGCTCATGGCGGGGATCTGCGCCGTCGCGGGGTGGCGGTTCACGGCGGCGGCCGATGTCCTGGCGCTCGTCGCCATCGGGACGGGGGTCGGCCTTTTCTTCGCCCTGATGCTGCGGTGGGAGCGCATGGCCGAGGAGGCCCTCGAGCACATCAGCCGCGCAGAGCCGTTCAAGGCGCCGTCGGTCCGGAACGCTGTCGCCTGGATCGGTGGTACGTGGGTGGTGTTGACGGTGATGTGGTGGGGCGAGGACGCGAGGCAGGGCAGGGATGCCGACTGGCTCGTCAGCGCGGTGTGTGCCGCTGCCCTGACGGTGCTCATCGGCTCGGCGGGCTTTGTGGTCGGGCTGGTGACCGGCAGGCGGCGCGGCAGGTGACCCCGGGCGGCCCTATGCGCGCACCAGTCCCTTGGCGTCCCGCGCGAGTGCCGTCAGGCGGGAGATCGCGCGGAAGTACTTCTTCCGGTAGCCGCCGTTCAGCATCTCCTCGCTGAACAGCCGGTCGAAGGGGAGGCCGGAGGCGAGCACGGGGATCTCGCGGTCGTAGAGCCGGTCGGCGAGCACGACAAGCCGCAGCGCCGTCGACTGGTCGGGGACGGGCTGCACGTCCGTGAGGCAGACGGCCTTCAGGTCGTCCGTCAGGGCGCCGTAGCGGCTGGGGTGTACGCGCGCGAGGTGGTCGAGCAGATGCGGGAAGTCGTCGAGCGAGGCGCCCGGGGTCGCGTACGCCGCCTTCGTCACCTGTTCGTCGGAGAACGGGGCGGGCGCTTCGGGCAGGCCGCGGTGGCGGTAGTCCTCGCCGTCGATGCGCAGCGGGCGGAAGTGGGCGGACAGGCCCTGGATCTCACGCAGGAAGTCGGCGGAGGCGAACCGACCCTCGCCGAGCTTGCCCGGCAGCGTGTTCGAGGTCGCGGCGAGCGCGACGCCCGCGTCGACGAGCTTGCCCAGCAGGGTCGACACCAGGACCGTGTCGCCCGGGTCGTCCAGCTCGAACTCGTCGATGCACAGCAGCCGGTGCTCGCCCAGGGTGCGCACGGTCTGCTGGAAACCGAGCGCGCCCACCAGGTTCGTGAGCTCGACGAACGTGCCGAACGCCTTCTGCTCGGGCGCCGCCGGGGTGGCGTGCCAGAGGGAGGCGAGCAGGTGGGTCTTGCCGACGCCGTAGCCGCCGTCCAGGTAGACGCCGCGGGGCCCGGTGGGGGCCGCGGGCTTCTTCGCGAACCACCGGCGCTTGCCCGAGCCGCTCGCGTGGGCGCCGCCGAGCCCGGCCGCGAAGCCGCTCAGGACCCGCACCGCCTCGGTCTGGCTGGGCTGACCGGGGTCCGGGATGTACGTCTCGAAGCGGACCGAGTCGAAGCGCGGCGGGGGCACCATCTCGGCGACCAGCCGGTCGGCGGGGACGAGCGGCTCACGGGCGCACAGGGACAGCGGGGCCGCGTCGGCTATCGGACTCTGGGCCGGGGCGGTGGTGGAGGACGACACAGCACCCAACTCTAGACGCCGTGGGAGACTGCGTGACATGCGACGCCTGTTCCCTGTGACGTACGAAACAGCAGATCACGCGGCCCACGAACCCCGCGAATGGAGTCTCGACGAGCTCGCGGACGCCTATGCCTACCCCTGTGGGCAGGACGTATGGCTGCGGGCCAACATGGTCTCCACGCTGGACGGCGCCGCCCATCACGACGGCCGCTCGCAGGGCATCTCGTGCGCCGCCGACATGCGGATCTTCGGCACCCTGCGCGGTCTCGCGGACGTGGTCCTGGTCGGCGCGGAAACGGTCCGTCTGGAGGGGTATCGCCCGGCACGCGCGCGTGAGGCCTTCGCCGCGCGCAGGGAGGCGGCCGGGCAGGGTCCCGCCCCGGCCATCGCGGTGATCACCGCGAGCCTGGACCTCGACTTCTCCCTTCCGCTCTTCACCTCGCCCCTCGTTCCCACGTTCGTGGTCACCGGCGCCGGAGCGCCGCCCGACCGCATGGAGGCCGCCCGCAAGGCCGGCGCCGAGGTGCTGATCGCCGGCGAGGGCGCCACGGTCGAGCCGGAGCGTGCGGTCCGGGCGCTCGCGGAGCGCGGGCTCACCCGGCTGCTCACGGAGGGCGGACCTCGCCTGCTCGGCCAGTTCGTGGCCGCGAAGGCGCTCGACGAACTCTGTCTGACGCTGTCGCCGATGCTCACCGCCGGAGACGCCCAGCGGATTGCCGGCGGACCGTCCCTGACCGTCCCTGAGCGTTTCGAGATGGCTTCTGTGCTGGAAGAGGCCGGGTTCCTGTTCACCCGATACCGTCGGAGCTGACAATCAGCGGAATGTGCCGTTCCGTTTACGTTCCGCTGGGCACACTAAATCTCGCAGACCCCGTACGGCCACGGGGCAGGATGGTTTCCGCAGGGACCGGTCGAGAGTCGACGGCCCACGGAGGAGAGAAGAAGGGCGCCTGTCGTGTTCGCGAGCGTATTGATGATCGAGAAGGCACTGACGTCCGCCGACGTGGAATTCGTCACGACCTTGCACGGTGACGAGGAAGTCTCCTTCCATGTGCTGATCCAGCCCCGCGGAGACCAGGCCGACCGCCTGCTGCGGGCCATCGACGACGTCGCCATGGGGGAGCTCGACGACGCGGCGAAGGAGAAGGACGTACCCGAGGGCCAGGACGCCGCGGAACTCGGCGAACAAGCACTCCAGGTCTCCCTCACCGCACTCCGTCAGGCCGGCTGCGAGGCGGAGGGCCGCCTCGTCGAGGACCACCCCCTCGACGCGCTGAAGTCCCTCGTCGACGAGATCGGCGCCGACGAGGTCATCGTCCTGACCGACCCGCATTACGTGGAGGAGTTCTTCCACCGCGACTGGGCCTCGCGCGCCCGGCACAAGGTGGGCGTTCCGGTCCTGAAGCTCTTCTCGTACAGCAAGGCGTAGCCACCGGTGCGGTACGGGGTTGCGCGGGCGGGGTGCGCGGAGAAAGTAGGCTGAGCCTGCCCGCGCAGTGGGCACGCAGCAGCACACCGTCCCAGGGAGAAACCAATGGCACCCGGCCTGCCCACCGCCATGGACCGACCGCACTTCATCGGCATCGGCGGCGCCGGAATGTCGGGCATCGCGAAGATCCTCGCGCAGCGCGGCGCCCAGGTCGCCGGCAGCGACTCCAGGGAGTCCGCCACGGCCGAGGCGCTGCGCTCGCTCGGTGCCACGGTCCACATCGGCCACGACGCCGCGCACCTCGCGCCGGACGCCACCTGCGTCGTCGTCTCCTCCGCGATCCGCGCCGACAACCCCGAGCTGGCCCGCGCCGCCGAGCTCGGCATCCCGGTCGTCCACCGCTCCGACGCCCTCGCCTCGCTCATGGACGACCTGCGCCCCATCGCGGTCGCCGGCACGCACGGCAAGACGACGACCACGTCGATGCTGGCGGTGTCCCTGTCCTCCCTGGGCCTCGACCCCTCGTACGCCATCGGCGGCGACCTCGACGCCCCCGGCTCGAACGCGCTGCACGGCGCGGGCGAGATCTTCGTCGCCGAAGCCGACGAGTCGGACCGCAGCTTCCACAAGTACGCGCCCGAGGTCGCCATCGTCCTCAACGTCGAGCTCGACCACCACGCCAACTACGCGTCGATGGACGAGATCTACGAGTCCTTCGAGACCTTCGCCTCCAAGATCGTCCCCGGTGGCACGCTCGTCATCGCCGCGGACCAGTCCGGCGCGGTCGAGCTCACCCGCCGCCTGCGGGACACGACGTCCCTGAAGGTCGTCACCTACGGCGAGTCGGAGGCGGCCGACGTCCGCATCCACAAGGTCACCCCGCGCGGCCTGACCAGCGAGGTCACCGTCCTCCTCGACGGCAAGCTGCTCACGTTCACGGTCTCGGTCCCCGGCCGCCACTACGCGCACAACGCGGTCGCGGCACTCGCCGCCGGCGTCGCGCTCGGCATCCCCTCCCGCAACCTGGCCGCGGCGCTGAAGTCGTACACCGGCGTCAAGCGCCGCCTCCAGCTCAAGGGCGAGGTGAACGGCGTACAGGTCATCGACTCGTACGCGCACCACCCCACCGAGATGTCCGCCGACCTCGAGGCGATGCGCTCGGCCGCGGGGGACTCCCGGATCCTCGTCGTCTTCCAGCCCCACCTCTTCTCCCGCACCCAGGAGCTCGGCAAGGAGATGGGCGAGGCCCTCGCCCTCGCCGACGCGTCCGTGGTCCTGGACATCTATCCGGCCCGCGAGGACCCGATCCCCGGTATCACCAGCGGCCTCATCATCGACGCGGCCCGCGCCGCGGGCGCCGACGTGGACGCCGTCCACGACAAGGCGACCGTGCCCGACGTGATCGCGGGAATGGCCAAGCCGGGCGACCTTGTTCTCACCATGGGCGCGGGTGACGTCACGGAGCTCGGCCCGCAGATCCTTGATCGCCTCGCCAAGTGAAGGACTGAGCTGAATGTCGTACGACGTCGAGAAGCCGGACGAGGAGTGGCGCGCGGAGCTGACCCCGGCCGAGTACGCGGTACTGCGCCAGGCCGGCACGGAGCCCGCCTTCGTCGGTGAGTACACGGACACCAAGACCAAGGGTGTCTACTCCTGTCGCGCGTGCGGGGCGGAGCTCTTCACCTCGGGAGAGAAGTTCGAGTCGCACTGCGGCTGGCCGTCCTTCTTCGACCCGAAGGACACGGACGCCGTCGAGCTGATCGAGGACCGCTCGCACGGCATGGTCCGCACCGAGGTGCGCTGTGCCCGCTGTGGCTCGCACCTCGGACACGTCTTCGAGGGCGAGGGCTACCCCACCCCGACGGACCAGCGGTACTGCATCAACTCGATCTCGCTGAAGCTGGCACCGGAAGCGGGCTGAGCCGGGCTCGGGGCTCCGGCGGAGGCTCAGTCCTCCGCCGGGGTCTCCGGGCGCATCATCGGGTGGACGACGCCCGGGAAGACGCGGGCCCGGACCACCGGCTCCGCGGAACCGCCCTGCACGACCGTCTCGGCGATGCCCCACGGGCGGCCGGCCAGGACGACGGTCAGCGTGTACGAGGACGCGCAGCCCATGCAGTCGTACTTGTCCATCCATGTCTCGACGTCCGTGAGGCTGCCGGGGGCGCGGCCCACGTGGCGGTGGCGGGCGTGGCAGCGGTCGCACTTCTCGCCGGGCTCGCACGTGCCGCCGCAGGGGCACGGGACGTCCAGGGAGTCCGCGGGCCGCCAGCGCTGGGTGCGCACGGCCTCCGCCGTGGCGCCCATGTCCTTCATCGCCTTGAGGTTCTTGGCGGCGACGACGTACGACTCTCCGGTCGACGTCATCCGGTGCCGGATCACGTGCTTGCGTCCGCGGTTCGTCGTCATCTGGTTCCTCCTGGGTTCACGCAGCCCGCCAGGAGGCCCACGAGATCGTTCCTCCCCCACGGTACCGGGCCCGGCGGGTGCGCCGGGCCACGAGAGGCCGGGGGAGACGTCAGCCGGGGGCCGTGGTCACCGGGAGCTCCTTCACACCGTTGATGAAGTTCGACAGCAGACGCCGTGGCGGTCCCGCCGGTGCGAGCACCGGCAGGGCCCGGCAGGTCTCCTCGTACAGCACCCGCAACTGCAGGCGCGCGAAGTGCGCGCCCAGGCAGACGTGCGGGCCGTCCCCGAACGAGACGTGCGGGTTGGGGCTGCGGGAGAGGTCGAGGCGGTGCGGGTCGGTGAAGACGCGTTCGTCGTGGTTGGCCGAGGCGTGGAAGACGACGACCTTGTCGCCCGCGCGCACACGGCAGCCCGCCAGGACCGTGTCGCGGACGGCGGTGCGGCGGAACGTGAGGACCGGCGGATGGCGGCGCAGGAGCTCGTCGACCGCCGTCGCCGGGTCGGCCTTCCCCTCGCGCAGCAGGCCGTACGCCCCCGGCGCCCCGGCCAGCTCCAGCAGGCCGCCGGGGGCCGCGCTGCGCACCGTGTCGTTCCCGGCGACCGTGAGCAGGAAGAAGAACATCTCCAGCTCGGGCGCGGTCAGGTCGGGGTCCGTGGCCAGGACCGTCATGACGTCGTCCGCCGGGTGGGCCCGTTTGTGCGCGGCGAGCGAGCGCGCGTAGGCGAACATGTCGCGCAGCATCGCGGGGGAGCGCGGGTCGACCGGTCTGCCGTCGGCGCCGAGGACGGGCTCGTCCGCCTCGTCCGGGTCCTGATAGCCGATGACGCGCTGCGTCCACCGCAGGAGAAGGCCGCGATCGGAGTCCGGGACGCCCAGGAGGTCCGCGAGGTTCAGGAGCGCGTAGTCGTCCGTGACGGCCGAGACCAGGTCGATGGTGGGGCCGGGAGCCGCGACGGCCGCCGTGAGCAGGGCACGGGCCCGGTCGCGGGCGAGCGCGGCGAAGCGCTCCACGCGCCGCGGGGTGAACGCGCGGCTCACGAGGCGGCGCAGCCGGCCGTGGTCCGGCGGGTCCTGGTTGAGCATCATGGAGCGGATGAACGGCAGGTCCGCCGGGTCGGGGTCGCGGATCTGCGTGGCACCCAGACACGACGAGTACGTCGCCGCGTCCTTGAGGACGCGGACCACGTCGGCATGGCGCGTGACCGCCCAGAACCCGGGGCCCGCGGGCCAGCCCAGCACCTCCGGCTCCTCCTGCCAGGCGACGGGGTGGTGGTCGCGGAGCGTGCGGTAGCTGTCGTGGGGGACGCCCCGCGCGTACCGGCGCGGGTCGAAGACGTCCGGGACGTCCGCGGCATCCGGGGTGGGCGGTGCGCCGGTCGGTTCTGTCATCCGTGCGCCTCGTCGCCCGGCCCGTCCGCCCTGAGGAAGTCCTCCACCGTCCGGATCAGGGCGAGCGGTGTCTCGTCCATCGCGTAGTGGCCGCACGCGGGGAGTTCGGTCAGTTCGGCGCGGGCGTACCAGCTCATCCACGTGGCCCGCATCAGGTCGGCCGAGAGCGCCGGGTCGAGCGCCCCGGTGACGGCGAGCGCGGGGACCGTGCTGCCCTCCACCCGGGTGTGGAAGTCCTCGCCGGCCCAGGAGTCCAGCCAGGCCCGGAACGCCTTCGCGTCGCTGACCTCCAGCGACCGCTCCACCATCCGGTCGAGCCAGGCGGCGGGGCGGGCGCCGCCGGTCGTGATGTCGAGGATGGCGCGGCGGTTCTCCGGGGTGTGCGAGGCGCCGGAGAAGAGGTCCCACTGCTCGGGCGGCAGCGGCAGCCCGCACGCCGGGACGGGCGAGACGCCGACCAGCCTGCGCAGCCGGTGGGGCGCGGCGGCCAGGATCCGCTGGGCGACGCTCCCGCCCATCGAGTGGCCGATCACCGAGAACCGCTCCCAGCCGAGTCGGTCCGCCAGCGCGATCACGTCGGCGGCGGCCTCCGCCGTCGTGTAGGCGCCGCCCGCGTCCCTGGCCTCGCCGTAGCCCCGCAGGTCCACGAAGGCGTACTGGAAGGCGGAGCGGTCGAGGTCGGCGAGCAGCGGGGTGTAGGCGCCGCGGTCGGCGAACCAGCCGTGCACGGCGACCACTTTGTGCGGTCCCGTGCCGTGCAGCTCGTGCGGGAGGACGAAGGAGGCCACGGTGACTCCTGACGGTCGGTGAGGGAAACGAGCGGTCCCTGCCTGCGCCGCACCAACGTGGCCCGCAACCCCGGGGGCGCACAAGGGCGCGCGGCGGCATCGGGGACAATGAACGCTCCCTCGGGTGCAGGCGGCGACGTCGTACCCGCCGAGCCGACACCACGTAGGAGACCGGGCCCGTTGTCCCAGCACCGCGAAAACCGTCCTGAGGCCGTGGCGTCCGACGGGGCCGTGCCGGGCACCGCCACCGTCGAGGGCGCCTTTGGCCCGGGCGCCGGTACGGTCCCGGAGGCCGGGCACCGGCGTCGGCTCGACCTGCGCGCCGACTGCGGGAACTGCTTCGGGCTGTGCTGTGTCGCCCTGCCCTTCGCCAAGTCCTCCGACTTCGCGGCGAACAAGCCCGCGGGCCAGCCGTGCCGCAACCTGCGGGACGACTCCCGGTGCGGCATCCACGCCACGCTCCGGGACAAGGGCTACGCGGGCTGCACCGTCTTCGACTGCTTCGGCGCCGGCCAGCAGGTGTCGCAGGGCACGTTCGGCGGCGAGGACTGGCGTACGTCGCGCCGGACCGCGCGCGCGATGTTCGACGTCTTCCCCGTCATGCGCCAACTGCACGAACTGCTCTGGTACTTGACCGAGGCGCTGGAGCTGGAGCGGGCCCGCCCGGCGCACCGGGAGGTGCGGCGCGCCCTCGACCGGATAGAGGAGCTCACCCGCGCCGACGCCGCCGTACTCGCCGCGGCCGACGTCCCCGCCCTCCGCGGCGAGGTCGGCGCGACGCTGTCGAAGGTCAGCGAACTCGTACGGGCGGCCGTGCCCGGCCGCAGGAAGAACCACCGGGGCGCCGACCTGATGGGCGCCCGCCTCAAGGGCGCCGGTCTGCGGGGAGCCGACCTGCGCGGCGCCTACCTGATAGCGGCCGACCTCACCGGCGCCGACCTGCGCGAGGCCGACCTCATAGGGGCCGACCTGCGCGACACGCGCCTTCAGGGCGCCGACCTGACCGGCAGCATCTTCCTCACGCAGGCACAGGTCGACGCGGCCCGCGGGGACGGCTCGACGAAGATCCCGGCCCCCTTGAGCCGTCCCGCGCACTGGTAGGCACCTGCGCGCCGTCAGATCCCCAGGGACTTCTTCAGGAAGTCGAGCTGGAACAGCAGCAGGTTCTCCGCGACGTCCTCCTGCGTGACCATGTGCGTCGCGCCCGGCAGGGGAAGCACCTGGTGGCTGCGGCCCGCCGCGAGCAGCGCCGCCGACAGGCGCAGGGTGTGCGCGACCGCCACATTGTCGTCGGCGAGCCCGTGCACCAGCAGGAGCGGGCGGCGCAGCAGCGGCGCGTCGGCGATCAGGGAGCAGCGCTCGTAGTTCTCGGGCTCCTCGTCGGGATGTCCGAGATAGCGCTCCTTCCAGTGCGTGTCGTACAGCCGCTGGTCGGTGGGAGGCGCGCCCGCCACCGCCGCGTGGAAGACGTCGGGCCTGCGCAGCACGGCGCCCGCGGCCAGGAATCCGCCGAACGACCAGCCACGGATCGCGACCCGTGTCAGGTCGAGGTCGGGGAACTCCGCCCCGGCCGCCCGTACGGCGGCGACCTGGTCGTCCAGGGCGTGGGTCAGGATGTCGCCGCGGATCTCCTTCTCCCACCCGGGACCGCGCCCCGGGGAGCCGCGTCCGTCCGTGACCAGGACCGCGAAGCCCTGCTCGGCGAACCACTGCGACAGATGCGCGGGCCAGCCGAGGCCGCGCGTGGCGACCAGCAGGTGCTGACCCCCGTAGGGGTTCACCAGGACGGGGAGTGGGGCGCTGCCCGGCGTGTGCCACGACGGCAGGAAAAGCTGACTGCGCAACTCCCGCTCGCCGAGCCGCAGATGGACGGGGCGCGTGGGGACGACAGGACGCTCGGCGAGCGAGGCGATCTCCCCGTCGGGGCTGCCCTTCTTCGTCACCTCCACGCTCACGGCGTCCTCCCGGCGGCTCACCAGCACCGTGGTGCCGCCCGCGGAGACCGCGGTGTGCACGCCCGGCGTGTCCGTGAGCCTGACGCAGCCCGCGTCGGGCGCCCAGGTCCACACATGGGTCTCGGTGGGCTCGTCACCGCCCTCGAACAGCACCGACTCGCCCTGGACGCCGAGGACTCGACGGACCTGGAGACCCACCGGGGTCACCGGCCCGCCGGCCACGACGAGGCGGCGGGTGTCCTGCTCGTCGCGGGTCGTCACCAGCGCGCCGGACGCCGTGCGGCACGGGGCGCCCGGGACCAGCTCGACCCAGGCCGCGTCGCGCTGCTCGTCCAGGAGGCGGGTGGCGCCCGTCGCCGGGTCCACGGCCAGCGCGCGCAGCGTCCGCTGGTCGCGGCTCTGCACCGCGGCGAACGGGCCGTGCGCGTCCCACCCGACGACGGGCACGTACTCGAACGCCCCACGGTCCCAGTCCACTTCGGCCCGCGAGCCGTCCAGGTGCAGCACATGGAGCGACACGTCGGCGTTGGCGGTACCCGCCGCCGGGTAACGCACGGCGCGCGGCGGCGCCGCGGGGTCGGCCGGGTCGCAGAGGTACCAGCGCTGCACGCGCGAGGTGTCCACGCGCGCGGCGATCAGCGCCCCGCCGTCGGGCGCCCACCAGTGACCGCGCGCCCGGCCCATCGACTCCGAGGACGCGTGGTCGGTCAACCCGTAGGTGATGTCGGGCCCTTCGGGCGACGCGAGGAGCGTGTCCTCGCCGTCGAGGGTGACGACGTGCAGCGCGCCGCCCGTGACGTACGCGACGAACCGGCCGTCGGGGGACAGGCGCGGGTCCACGACCGGGCCCGCCGCCGAGACGGGGAACGGGACGCCGTCCGCGACACGGACCGCCCACAGCGCTCCCGACAGGGCGTACACGACAGTGCGGCACTCGGCGTCGGCCGAGTACGAGACGAGCCCGACGGCGCTCTCGCGCGCCCGCTCCCTGCGGACCCGCTCGGCGGCCGGCACGTCTCCGGCGCGCGGGGTGCGCGAGACGTCCACGAGGACGCGCTCCGCACCGTCCTCGTGGAGCCACAGGGCGCTGACGGGGTCGGCGCCGCCGCCCGTGCGCAGGAACAGGACGCGCCCGCCGTCCGCCGAGACCGTGAACCGGCCCGGGGCGCCCAGGGTGAAGCGGCGGGTGCGGGCGTACTGGCGCGGGAACTCTCTGGCATCGTCCATGGGGGCACTCTGACATGCCCCGCTGACGCCCCGTCGGGTGGGCGACGGGGCGGGCGGCCTCTCGCGTCAGCTCTCGGACTTCTCCCGCACCACCACGACCGTGCAGTGCGCGTGCTGCGTGACCTGCTGGCTCACCGAGCCGAGCAGCGCGCCCTTGAAGCCGCCGTAGCCGCGGGTGCCCACGACCAGCAGGTCCGCGGCCCCGGACGCCTCGACGAGGACCTTCGCCGCGGGCCCCTGCACCATGCGGCTGTGCACCGGGACGGGCGGGCTCTCACCCACCGTCTCCGTGACGACGTCGATGAGCCTCACGCGCGAGGTCTCCTCGGGGGAGAGCAGCTCGCGACCGCCCGCCGCCGTCCCCCCGTCGGCGGGCCCGCCGAGACTGAAGGGGTTCGTGGACCACTCCCAGCTCATGACGGCGTGCACCCGGCCGCCGACGAGCGTGGCCTGCCGCACGGCCCAGCGCAGGGCCTCCTTCGAGTGCTTCGAACCGTCGACACCTACGACGATCAAAGGCTCCGTGGCCTGGCTCACCGAGGACTCCTCAGCTGGGGATCGGGTGGACATGGGTACCGCCCTTTTCCCCGTCCGGGCGCCCCTCAGCCGCGGGTTCACGCGATGGTGCGATCATGTGCCGCCGTCCGGATGCCCGCCGGGGGCCACGGGTAGGGCCGGGCCATGACGCAGCCGTTCGAACTGCCGCACTTCTACATGCCGTACCAGGCGCGGCTCAATCCACACCTCGACGAGGCGCGGGCGCACTCCACGCAGTGGGCGCGCGAGATGGGCATGCTGGAGGGGTCCGGCATCTGGGAGCAGAGCGACCTCGACGCGCACGACTACGGACTGCTGTGCGCGTACACCCACCCCGACTGCGACGGGCCCGCCCTGTCGCTCGTCACCGACTGGTACGTGTGGGTCTTCTTCTTCGACGACCACTTCCTGGAGACGTTCAAGCGGACCATGGACCGTGCGGGCGGCAAGGCCCATCTGGACCGCCTGCCCCTGTTCATGCCGATGGACCTGTCGACCCCCGTCCCCGAGCCGCAGAACCCCGTCGAGGCGGGCCTCGCCGACCTGTGGGTGCGCACCGTCCCCGCCATGTCGGTGGACTGGCGCAGAAGGTTCGCCGAGTCGACCGAACACCTCCTCAACGAGTCGATGTGGGAGCTGTCCAACATCAACGAGGGGCGGATCTCCAACCCCGTCGAGTACATCGAGATGCGCCGCAAGGTCGGCGGCGCGCCCTGGTCGGCGGGGCTCGTCGAGTACGCGACCTCCGAGGTGCCCGCGTCCGTCGCCGGGTCGAGGCCGCTGCGCGTGCTGATGGAGACGTTCTCCGACGCCGTGCACCTGCGCAACGACCTCTTCTCGTACCAGCGGGAGGTCGAGGACGAGGGCGAGCTGAGCAACGGCGTGCTCGTCCTGGAGACCTTCTTCGGCTGCACGACACAGGAGGCGGCGCAGACCGTCAACGACATCCTCACCTCACGCCTCCACCAGTTCGAGCACACCGCGCTCACCGAAGTGCCCGCCCTCGCCGTCGACAAGGGGCTCACGCCGCCCGAGGTGGCCGCGGTCGCCGCGTACACGAGGGGCCTCCAGGACTGGCAGTCCGGCGGCCACGAATGGCATCTGCGCTCCAGCCGGTACATGAACGAGGGGGCGACCGGGAGCAACCCCCTGGCGGGGCCCACCGGGATCGGCACGTCCGGCGCGGACGTCGGCGCGCTGCTCGCCGCGGCCGGCGCGGAACGGCTGCGCGCCTACACACATGTGCCGTACCAGAAGGTGGGCCCGTCCCTGCTCCCCGACTTCTCCATGCCGTTCCGGCTCCGGCTCAATCCCGGCCTGGAGGAGGCCCGTCGGCGCATCACGCCGTGGGCGCACGCCATGGGCATCCTGGGGGAGGGCGTATGGGACGAGGACAAGCTCGCCGCCTACGACCTGCCCCTGTGCTCGGCCGGTATCGACCCCGACGCGAACCAGGACGCCCTGGACCTGAGCGCGCACTGGCTGGCCTGGGGTACGTACGGTGACGACTACTATCCGCTCGTCTTCGGGCACCGGCGCGACCTCGCCGCGGCGAGACTGTGCACCGCGCGGCTCTCCGCGTGCATGCCCGTCGACGGCGAGGAGGTCCCGCCGCCCGTGAACGCGATGGAGCGCGGCCTCGCCGACCTCTGGGCGCGCACCGCCGCCGGGATGACGACCGCGCAGCGGCGCACCCTGAAGGCGTCTGTCGACGTCATGACGGAGAGCTGGGTGTGGGAGCTGTCCAACCAGTTCCAGAACCGCGTCCCGGACCCCGTCGACTACCTGGAGATGCGCCGCGCCACGTTCGGCGCCGACCTCACGATGAGCCTGTGCCGCCTCGGCCGCGGCCCCGCCGTCCCCCCCGAGGTCTACCGCAGCGGACCCGTCCGCTCGCTGGAGAACGCGGCCGTCGACTACGCGATGCTCCTCAACGACGTGTTCTCGTACCAGAAGGAGATCGAGTACGAGGGCGAGATCCACAACGGCATCCTCGTCGTGCAGAACTTCTTCGGCTGCGACTACCCGACCGCGCTCGGCGTCGTGCACGACCTGATGACGCAGCGCATGCAGCAGTTCGAACACGTCGCCACCCACGAATTCCCCGTCCTCTACGACGACTTCGAGCTGTCGCCACAGGCTCGGGCGGCCATGGACGGCCACGTCGTGGAACTCCAGACCTGGATGGCCGGAATCCTCAACTGGCACCGCGAGTGCCGCCGTTACGGAGCCGCCGACCTGGCCCGGCGCGCGCATGGTTTCGTACCGGGGAGGTTGCCGAACCTTTTCAGCCGGAATGAGGGATTCATGGAACCCTCGTGGGGTGCGGTGAGTCCTGTGGGGTGAAGGCGGCCACTGACCGGCCGCGCCACGGGGGACGCAACACAGAACACGGGGGTGTTCTCACCATGACCGACATCATCGAGAGGATCACGGACAGCCTGGCGGGCGCGGCGCGGGACTCCGCGCCCGCCGCGGCGGACGGTGAACTGACGCCTCATGTCGCGCCGTTGACCGTTCCGCCCGTCCTGCGTCCCGACTCCACGGACGTCCTGCGGGAGACCGAGATCGCACTGCGGCCGACGTGGGTGCGGCTGCACCCGCAGCTCCCGCCGACGCTCATGTGGGGATACGGCGGATCGGTGCCGGGGCCGACCATCGAGGTCAGGCGCGGGCAGCGTGTCCGCATCGCCTGGACCAACCGCATCCCGAAGGGGAGCGAGTACCCGGTCACCGCCGTCGAGGTGCCGGCGGCGAACCCCGATCCGAGCACGGAACCGGGCCGCGGCGGCGTTACGCCGATCGCGGACGTCGCCGCCCTGCCCGCCTGGACCGTCACCCACCTGCACGGCGCGCAGACGGGCGGCGGCAACGACGGCTGGGCGGACAACGCGGTGGGCTTCGGCGACGCCCAGCTCTCCGAGTACCCGAACGACCACCAGGCGGTCCAGTGGTGGTACCACGACCACGCCATGAACGTGACCCGGTGGAACGTCCACACGGGCCTCTACGGCACCTACCTCGTCCGTGACGAGGAGGAGGATGCGCTCCAACTGCCCTCCGGGGAGCGGGAGATCCCGCTCCTCATCGCCGACCGCAACCTCGACACCGACGAGGACGGCGCGCTCAACGGCCGGCTGCTGCACAAGACCGTGATCGTCCAGGAGAAGAACCCGGAGACGGGCAAGCCGGTCTCCGTGCCCTTCTCGGGTCCGTACACCACGGTCAACGGCCGCATCTGGCCCTACGCCGACGTGGACGCGGCCTGGCACCGCTTCCGCCTGGTCAACGCGTCGAACGCCAGGATCTACGACCTCGTCCTGATCGACGAGGACGACAACCCGGTGCCGGGCGTCCTGCATCAGATCGGCAGCGACGGCGGACTCCTCCCGCGCCCGGTGCCGATCGACTTCGACGAGGCGCTGCCCACGCTGACCGTCGCCCCGGCCGAGCGCATGGACCTGCTCATCGACTTCCGCGCGCTCGCCGGACGCCGCGTACGCCTCGTCAACAAGGGCGCGGGGCAGGCGCCCGGCGTACCCGACCCGGCGCACAACGTGCGCTATCCGCACGTCATGGAGTTCCGCGTCGGTGAGTGCGGCGTGGACGACCCGTTCGAACTGCCCGAGGTCCTCTCGGGATCGTTCCGCCGGCTGACGCACGACATCGAGCACGGGCACCGCCTCATCGTGCTGACTCCGCCCGCCACGAAGGGCGGCGGCGGCCACCCCGAGATCTGGGAGATGACCGAGGTCGAGGCCGCGGAAGACGCCGAGGAGCCCCAGCTCCCCTTGGATGGTGTCATCCAACTCCGTGGCGCGGACGGAACGTTGAAGACGTACCGCCGCACCTCGCGCACCTTCAACGACGGCCTCGGGTTCACCGTCGCGGAGGGCAGTTACGAGCAGTGGAGCTTCCTCAACCTCGCGGTGAACCCGCCCGTCGTGCACCCCATGCACATCCATCTCGCCGACTTCCAGATCCTCGGCCGTGACACCTACGACGTGTCGGGGTTCGACGTGACGGCCGGCGGCACGCGCGCGCCGCTTGCGCCCGACCAGGCCACGCCGGTCCCGCTCCCGCCGAACGAGCGCGGCCACAAGGACGTCTTCCGGGCGCTGCCCGGCCAGATGCTCCGCGTCATGGGCCGGTTCGACGGCGCGTACGGGCGCTTCATGTACCACTGCCATCTGCTGGAGCACGAGGACATGGGGATGATGCGGCCGTTCGTGGTGATGCCCGCCGAGGCGATGAAGTTCGACCACGGGGCGGGGCACGGCGGACATGGGGGGCACGGAGGGCACGGCGGCTGACCGGATGCCGGAAATGCCCGGTTCAGTCTCACTCGTTCGGGAATCGTCGCGCCGGACGCGGACGGGTAGGGCTTTGGCCGGAGGTGGGCCATGGAACAGACCGCGTTGCGCCCCAAGTCGATGCCCGGAGCTCCGCGTGGTGAGGCGGCGGCCGCCCGGGGGAACGGTTCCGGCGGGCGCCGCCCGCACGCGGCGCGGCGCCGCGGCAAGCGCCTCGTCACCCTGCTGCTCGGTCTGCTGTTCGGGGCCGTGCTCGTGCTGTCGGGCGTCGGGCTCGGCACGGTCGGCGCTGCCGTCATAGGCATGAGCAAACTGGCCGAGATGCAGCAGCGGGCGGGGGCGGCGTCGCGGCCTCCCGCGCTCGCGGCATCCCGTCCGCCGACCGCGTCCACCTCTCCGTCGCCTTCCGCCCGCCCCGTGCGGGCCGCGCTCGGCGTCGAGGCGGTGGACGCGCCCGAGGGGGCGGGGGCGCTGCTCGTGGGCGTGCACGTCCCCGGTCCCGGCTTTACGGCCGGTCTCGTCCGGGGCGATGTGCTGATCGCCTTCGGCGGGACGCGGATCGGCTCGGCGGGCGCGCTCGCCCAGGCGGTGGAGGCCGCGCGCCCGGGACGGCAGGTCACGCTGACGGTCCGGCACGAGTCGGGCGCGCGCCAGGTGCTGGCGGTGACCCCTGGGGTGGTGACCTAGGGATCACCAGGGAGCCAGGGGATCGCTCTCGCTCAGCGGGGGGGGGGGATCACACGACCCGGAAGTGCGTCGTCAGCCGCTGCTCGTCGTCGAGGATGTGGAAGGCCAGGCCCACCGGAGCCTCCCGGTCGGCCACACCCTCGCCCTCCCAGGGAAGCCGCAGCGTCCACGTCACACCCGGGCCGATCACCAGGGGGCGGCCCGCGAACACCGTGGCGGCCGGGGTGTGCGCGTGCCCCGCGATGATTCCGGCGATCTCTGGACGCCGCTCCAACAGGGCGGCCAGGGAGCGCGGTTGCTCCAGCTGGTACGCGTCGGGCAGCGGGTGGTGCAGCGCCACCGGCGGGTGGTGGAACGCGAGCAGGGCGGGCGTCTCGCCGTCGAGCCCGTCGAGGGTGTCCTCCAGCCAGCCGTACGTCTCCTCGTCGAGCCGTCCCTCGTCGGCGCCCGGAATGCTGGAGTCGCACATGAGGACCACGGCGCCGCCCACGTGGTGGGCGCGGTTCACCGGCCCCTCGGCGGGGGGTTCGCGCAGCAGTGCCTTGCGGTAGGGCACCCGGCTGTCGTGGTTGCCGGGGCAGGTCAGGACGGGGAAGGGGAGGGCGCGGGACGGTGAGCCGGGGAAGGGCGGGCCGCCGTCGTCCGGCCCGCCCGTGTGCAACCCGAGCAGCCCCGCCGCCTCCTCGTACTCGGACTCCGCGCCGTGGTCGGCGATGTCGCCGGTGACGAGGAGGGCGTCCACCGGGCCCGGCAGCGCCCTGAGGTGGTCGATCACGCGTCGGGCGCGCTCCGTGGCGCGCGGGGTCCCGTCGAGGTGCAGATCGCTGATCTGGGCCAGAACAAGCATGGTCGTACGTCCTCCGGAGAAAGGGCTTAATGGGCAAGAGAGATCTAACCATTAGCAATAATGGTTGTTCAATGGGTTGGCATTAGATGATGGTCCGGTCGGGTGGCGCGCACATGCGGGAACGGACTCGCGTCAGGCCCGGCGGGCGGGCAGGATGCTGCCCGTACGTCCTTTTTGTTGGAGCGATGTTCAGCTCGGAGTACCCGGAGGACCGGATGACCGCCACGCCCGCGCCGTTCATGGCCGACGACTACAAGGCCCGCATGGAGCGTGCCGCCCGGTCCGCGGCCGACGCGGGACTCGCCGGCGTCCTCGTCGCCCCCGGCCCCGACATGGTCTGGCTCACCGGCTACTCGCCCACGGCCGACACCGAGCGCCTCACGATGCTCGTCCTCACCCCGGGCCGGGACCCCGTCCTCGTCGTGCCGACCCTGGAGGCACCGGACGCCGCGAAGGCGGTGGGGGCGGACGCCCTCACCCTGCGGGACTGGACCGACGGCAAGGACCCGTACGCGGTGACCGCGCCCCTCCTCGACGTCTCGGGGCGCTTCGGCATCAGCGACAACGCGTGGGCGATGCACCTCATCGGGCTGCAGAAGACGCTGCCCGACACCTCGTTCGCCTCCCTCACGGAGGCCCTGCCGATGCTGCGCGCCGTCAAGGACACGGCCGAACTCGAACGGCTCACGGCGGCCGGCGAGGCGGCCGACGCCACCTACGAGGAGATCAAGAAGGTGCCCTTCGCGGGCCGCAGGGAGACCGACGTCGCGGGCGATCTCGCCGATCTGCTGCGGCAGTTCGGGCACTCCCAGGTCGACTTCACCGTCGTCGGATCGGGCCCGAACGGCGCCAACCCGCACCACGAGGCGGGCGAGCGCGTCATCGAGAACGGCGACATGGTCGTCCTCGACTTCGGCGGTCTCAAGCACGGCTACGGCTCCGACACCTCCCGCACCGTGCACGTCGGCGAGCCGACCGCCGAGGAGCAGCGCGTCCACGACGTCGTGCGCGAGGCGCAGGCGGCGGGCTGCGCGGCGGTCGAGCCGGGCGCCGCGTGCCAGGACGTCGACCGTGCCGCCCGCGCCGTGATCACCGAGTTCGGCTACGGCCAGTACTTCATCCACCGCACCGGCCACGGCATCGGCGTCACCACCCACGAGCCGCCCTACATGATCGAGGGTGAGGAACAGACCCTCGTCCCCGGAATGTGCTTCTCCGTGGAGCCGGGGATCTACCTTCCGGGCCGCTTCGGGGTGCGCATCGAGGACATCGTGACGGTCACCGAGGACGGCGTACGACGGCTGAACAGCACGTCGCGGGACATGGCGATCGTGAGCTAGACGCCATGTCCGACGCCCCTCGGCCCACCCAGGACACCGTACGGCGACTGCTGGGCGCCCTCCTGCCGGACGGCGCGCAGCTCGAGGTCGGCGCCGTACCCGAAGGCGATGAGCACTCCACCTGGTGGGTCGGCACCCGCTATGTGCTGCGCCTCGCCCTCGACGCGCCGGCGTCCGTGCGCCAGCGCCGCGAGATCAGGCTCCGCGACCTCGTGCGCCAGCACGTCGGCATCGCCGTCCCCGCCTCGCTCGCGTCCGGCGAGTGGGCCGCCGGGCGCACGTACTCCCTCGACACGCGGATGCAGGGCGCGTCGGGCGAGGCCGTCGACGTGACCGCGGCGGGCGAGGAGGATCTCGCGGGGCTGCTCGGCGGGCTGCGGGAGGTGCCCACGGCGCGGGCCGAGGCGCTCGGGCTCGCGAGGACGGCGCCGCGCTCGCTCGACGCGCTGCGCCGGGATGCGGCGCGGGCCGCTGAACTCCTCGGCCGGGACGGCGAGTTCGAACCCGCGCGGCTCGCGCAGCTGACCGCGCAGGCAGCCGCTCAGCTCGCCCCGCAGCCCGGCGCCGTCGTCGTCCACCACGACCTCAAGGGCGAGCACCTCACCGTCACCCCCGACGGCCGGGTGCGCGGCGTCCTCGACTGGTCCGAGGCCGTCATCGGCGACCCGGCGGAGGACATCGCGGGCCTGAGCGTCGCGGTCGGCGCCCGCGCGGCCGTCCGCGCGGCGACCCTCGCCGGTTACGGCGCCCGTGCCAGCCTGCGCGGCCTGTGGCTGGCCCGCTGCGACACGCTCGTACGCCTCGGCGAGCGCCTGAGCGGCACGGACGACAGGCCCGTGCCGCTGTTGCGCACCCAGCTGGAGCGCGCGTGGGAGGCGATCCTCCTCGAACTCGTGACGGAGGCCGCCGACAAGGACCCGGAGACCGACTGAAGCCCTCTACGGACTGACGAGCACCGCGCTCGACTGCGGCGGGACGGTGAGCAGACCGTCCTCGCCGGGCAGCCCCACGGGCTCCCACGCGGCGAGCACCCGGTAGCCGTTCCGGCCGACCGGCACCGCCGCCGGCTCGTCCGACAGGTTCACCGCCACCCGCAGATCACCCCGCCGGTACGCGATCCAGCGGGCCTCCTCGTCGTACGCCACCCGCACGGCCGCGAGGTCGGAGTCCGTCAGGTCGGCCCGGGTGTGGCGCAGCGCGATCAGCTCGCGGTACCAGGCCAGCACGCGCGCGTGAGGGGCGCTGTCCTGCTCCGACCAGTCCAGGCAGGAACGCTCCCGGGTCGCCGGGTCCTGCGGATCGGGGATGTCCTCCTCGGCCCACCCGTGCGACGCGAACTCCCGCCGCCTGCCCTTGCGTACGGCCTCCGCGAGCGCCGGGTCGGTGTGGTCGGTGAAGAACTGCCAGGGGGTGCGGGCGGCCCACTCCTCGCCCATGAACAGCATCGGTGTGAAGGGCCCGGTCAGCACGAGGGTGGCCGCGCACGCGAGGAGCCCGGGGGACAGGTCGGCGGAGAGCCGGTCGCCCTGCGCGCGGTTGCCGATCTGGTCGTGGGTCTGGGCGTAGCCGAGGAGCCGGTGGGCGGGGGTGCGGGTGCGGTCGAGGGGGCGCCCGTGACGCCGGCCCCGGAACGTCGAGTACGTGCCGTCGTGGAAGTAGCCCCGGGTCAGGGTCTTGGCGAGCGCGGCCATCGGCGCCTTCGCGAAGTCCCCGTAGTAGCCCTGGGACTCGCCCGACACCGCCGTGTGCACGGCGTGGTGGAAGTCGTCGCTCCACTGCGCCTGGAGTCCGAGGCCGCCGTGGTTGCGCGGGGTGATCACGCGCGGGTCGCCGAGGTCCGACTCGCCGACCAGGAACAGGGGTCTGGCCTCGTCCTCGGCCAGGGCGTCGACGGCGGTGGACAGCTCCTCCAGGAAGTGGACCGCGCGCGTGTCGCACAGCGCGTGCACGGCGTCGAGGCGCAGCCCGTCGATCCGGTAGTCGCGCAGCCAGGCGAGCGCGCTGCCGACCAGGTACGCGCGCACCTCGTCGGAACCGGGGGCGTCGAGGTTGACCGCGGCGCCCCAGGGCGTGTGGTGGGTGTCGGTGAAGTACGGCCCGAACGCGGGCAGATGGTTGCCCGACGGCCCCAGGTGGTTGTGGACCACGTCGAGGACGACGCCGAGTCCGAGCCCGTGTGCCATGTCGACAAAACGCTTCAGCGCCTCGGGGCCTCCGTACGGCTCGTGCACCGCCCAGGGGCTGACGCCCTCGTAGCCCCATCCGTGCCGCCCGGGGAACGGGCACACGGGCATGAGCTCGACATGGGTGATGCCCAACTCGACCAGATGGCCCAGGTGTTCGGCTGCGGCGTCGAGCGTGCCCTCGCGCGTGAAGGTCCCCACGTGCAGCTCGTACAGGACCGCGCCGGGGAGGCCGCGTCCCGGTCCCGACTCCGAGCGCCACGTGTACCGCGCGTGGTCGACGACCGCGCTCAGGCCGTCGGGCCCGTCCGGCTGGCGGCGTGAGCGGGGGTCGGGCAGCACCGGCCCGTCGTCGAGCGCGAACCCGTAGCGCGTGCCGTCCTGCGCGTCCGCCTCGCCCGTCCACCACCCCTCGCGGTCCGGGTCGCGCTCCAACGCGCGCGTGGTGCCCTCGCAGTGGAGCGCGACCCGCTCTGCCTGTGGTGCCCACACCTCGAACTGCACGGACCGTTCCCCCTTGTCTGCCGACAGTGACGACCCGTCCATCCTGCGTCAGCCGAGATCGATCCGCTGGGATTCGCGCCGGGTTCCGCGCATTCCTCGCCGGATCGGACCCGTCGGCCGATCCGGCAGGTGAACCTCAGACGAAATTGATGCGCTTCTCCGTGACCGGGTACCCGGCCTTCGCGAAGTTCGCCGCCATCGGGAAGTTCCCGTCGTCCGTCGCCCCGGCGATGAACTCGGCGCCGTGCTCCACCAGAAGGTGCGTCGACTCGACCAGCAGGTCGTACGCGTATCCGTGCCCGCGCTGCTCCGGCACCACGCCGATGAACCCGATGCACGGCCCGCCGGGGTTGTGGGCGGGGACGTGCAGGCCGACCAGGTCCCCCTCAGGCGTGTACGCCAGCTGCCACCACTCGCGCGGCGACGGGCACCAGCGGAAGAAGTCCAGCTCCTCCTGCGCGGCCGTGTCCAGGCCCGACTCCTCGATGGCGTGCCGCGCGTGCGCGTCGAGCGTCGCCGAGTGGACCCGGCGCAGCACGTCGAGGATCACCTCGTCGTCGGGCTCGGCCCGGAACTCCAGGCGGCCGGGGCGCTCCGGCAGGCCGTTGTCCGGCGTCCACCGGTAGCGCAGCCGCTCCACGAGGAGCTTCTTGCCCGCCCGCGTGACCGCCTCCATCCGCGCCTCTGCGGCCGCCCGTGTCCGCGGATCCTCGCTCCAGCCCGCGGGCAGGATCAGCTCGTACTCGACGTCGAACGGGGCCTGCCGCAGCAGCTCGGCGCCCGCTTCGATGTCGTCCTCCAGGACGTCGAACCAGTTCAGGTTCACCGGTTCCGTGTCGTCCTTGCCGCCCCACCAGGCGGCCCGCGCGACCACGCGCCCCTCGCGCAGGGCGACCCAGGTCCAGTCGGGGCGGTAGTCGCCGCCCTCGGCGACGGTGCGGTACCCGACGCCGGTGATGACGCGGCCCACGAGGCCCGGATCCTCGAACGTACTGAAAAGCGGAACGTCTTCCTCGGTCAGTGCGCGGACGACCGGACGGGCGTCGTCGTGCGTGGGGTACGGGCTTCCATGCGGTGCAGCAGTCAAGAAATCTCCTGGTTCACGCGAACGCGCCCGGTGGCGGTCCTGGCCGCCGAACGTAGCAGTGGGCCCGTCCCGGGCGCGCCCGGTTTTCCTCACACCGCGTCAAGCCGCTGTCCTTGCTGGTCAAGGCCATGAGGGGGCGGGTTGAAGTTCGTCGTTTTCTGGACACCTCGGCCGCGCTGCCGGACAATCGCGTACGTGACCTCCTCGTTCGAGCACCATACGTACCCCGCGCGGCTGTCCGACGCCGAGCGCGACAGGGCGTTGCGGGAGCTCCGCGAGGGCGCCGCGCTCGGCAGGCTGTCGCACGACACGTTCGTACGGCGCATGGAGCTGGCACTCGCCGCCCGCCGGTCCGACGAACTCGCCGCGCTCACCGCCGACCTGCACACCGAGGGCCGCTGGTCCCGCGTGGTCTTCGGCGCCGTGGCGGCGGTCTCCGGCTTCACGGTGCGGCTGCGCGGGGCGTGGCAGCGCGAGCGCCTCCCGAAGCTGCAGCTGCCGTCGCCGAACAACCCCTACCCGCTGCGCATCGGGCGCGACCCGGCGAACGGACTGCGGCTCAGCCACGAGACCGTCTCCCGGGTGCACGCCGAACTGAGCAGGCAGGGCGGCATGTGGGTGCTGCGTGACCTCGGCTCCACCAACGGCACGACCGTCAACGGGCGGCGGGTGGTCGGCGCGGCGGTCGTCCAGGACGGCGACCAGGTCGGCTTCGGCCGGATGTCGTTCCGGCTCTCCGCCGACTCCGCCTGACTCGGGAACGCTCCAACTCCGGTCTTTCCAGGCGGAGTCTGCGATCACTCGCCCGCCGCGAGCGTGTGCCGCACGGCCGCGACGGTCGTCCGCGACTGGTGCTCGACCTGGTGCTCCAGCGGCACCCAGCGCGCCCTGAACCGCTCGGCGAACGCGTCGCACCAGTGCGCCACCAACTGCTCAAGACGCTCCGCGTCCGGGTCGCCCGCCTCCTTCAGGACCCGCAGGAGCATCGCAGCGGCCCGCAACGGCAGCCGTCTGGAGAACGCGTCGATGCTCCCCACGTACGCCATCGTGGCGTCCTGCGGCGGCGGTTGCAGCCAGTCGTCCGCGAGGCCGGGCACCAGTGCGACGGCCCAGCGTGTCGCCCGCATCAGCGGCCCGTCCACCTCGGGAAGCCGCGGCAGCGCCGACTGGAGGATCTCCTCCACCAGGAGCGTGTCCCGGCTCAGCCGCTGCGCCAGGCGCCGCAGCGCCCGGGCGGGGGCGGGGTGCGGCGCCGGGTCGTCCACGAGGTCGCTCGCCCACATCGGGACCTCGACGATCGCCGTGCGGCCCCCGTAGCGGTGGGCGTGGTGCCAGGTGCTGTGCCGGGCGTCGTCCGGCAGGCTCGGGAACGCGGCCTGCGCTCCCGGCTCCGGCATCACATGGACGCCGGGGCCCGTCGCGGGCCAGCCCGCCGCGTCCGAGGCCCCCGTCTCCACCGGGATGTGCAGCTCCGCCGCCGACTTGGCGAACGGTTCCGCGAGCCCCGGTATGTCCCGCGTCAGCTGCACCCAGCTGCCGCCCAGATCGGTGCCGTGCAGCGACACCTGGAGAAAGGGGCGCAGCTCGTCGATGACCCCGGTCAGGGTCCGCGTCTCGGGTGGCAGCCGGTCCGGCGGCAGTACGGAGGGCGACCACTCGGGCTGCTCGGGGCCCGCGGGGCGGAAGAAGTGCCGGTGGTAGTCGAGCAGGGTGCGCGGCGCGGGGGTGCGGTGCAGATCCGCGCCGTCCGGGTCGGCGCACAACAGGAAGTGCCAGGAGCAGCCGGTGCGCAACTCCCGCTCCATCAGGGCACGTTCGGCGAGGCGCAGAAGAGTGGAGCCACCGGCGGGCTCGTTCGCATGGGCTCCCGCGACGACGAGCACCGCGCGGTGGTCGTGCCCCACCGACAGCAGGTGCAGCGGCCGGCCCGCGCGTGAGGTCCCGACCTGGCGTAGGACGCACAAGTCGGGTCGATGAGCCGTCAGCTCCCGTGCTGACTGGACCAGTTCGGCCACATTCGGGTAGCGCTGCTCCGTCAGGTGACTCACCCCCGTTGGTGCTCCACGCGTCGCATCCCGCAGTACCCCACGCTCCGCGGCACCTGTCAAGAAGGCCGCATCGGGGCCGCACCGCCGGTGCGGTCCGCGGCCCGCCGGACCGGGCACGTCCCGCCGAAGGCCTCGGAGGGCGTGAGGCGGGCGTGGAGGTGCCGGGCCACGTCATGCCCCTCGCGACGGCCGAGCGCGGGCCGCTGCCGAGGGCGGCCGGAGCGGTCGGCGAGGTCGGTGTGGTCCTCTCGGCGAAGGCGCCGTGGACGCGGACTCCGCGTTCTCCCGAGTCCCCGAGTCCCTGCGACAGGCACCGTGGCGGACTTCGTGGAGCCGCGGCGCAGGTCGTGGCCGTACGCCCGGTCGCCCGCCTCACCCGTCCGCACCCGTAAGGGTGCGTACGAGGACTGCGCGGGGGATCACGTGGTGGTCCGCTGAGAGGACTCGCGCGTCTCCCGGCGCGCACCGGCACCAGGCGGGGGGCTCGGCGATGCGCGCAGTTCCGGGAGCCCAGGACCCGGCCGGGATCACCGGCCTCGTCACGCGCGGCCCGAAGACGCCTCCGGTACTTCTCAGCTGACGGTCGCGCGTACGAGGAGCGCCACCGGATGCCGGTCGAACAGCTTCTCCACGCGCGCGTGGCCCGTGAACTCGTTCCCCGGGGCGAGCAGGTCGACCCACTGGCCCTCCGGGAGCGACAGCTCGGTGTCGCGCCAGCCGCCCGCCTCCGTGAGACGCAGCGACAGCCGGGTCGCGGCGGCGACGACCTCCCCGGAGCGGGCGAACGCCACACAGTGCGCGGCGCCCGCGCCCCGAGCGGCGACCGGTTCGTACGTCGATCCGCCGCCGAACCACTCCGGATGTGCCCGGCGCAGGCGCAGCGCGGCGACGGTGAGCGCCAGTTTCTCGCCGGACAGACCGCCGGGGACGGACTCCTCGTCGGAGCCGAGCCGCTCCAGCGCATCCAGGTCGAAGCGGGCCGGCGCGCGGTTGTCCGGGTCCACCAGCGCCCGGTACTCGCGCTCCGTGCCCTGGTAGACGTCCGGCACCCCCGGCATCGTCAGATGGGCGAGAGCGGCCCCCAGGACGTTCGCCCGGACATGGGGCCGCAACGAGTCCGCGAACGCGGCGACGGCCTCCCCGGGCGGTCCGCACGGGCCCGCGGCCACGAAGTCGCGCACCGCCTTCTCGTAGTCCGCGTCCGGCTCGGTCCAGCTCGTGCGCAGCCCCGCCTCGCGCACGTGCTTGAGCATCGCGCCCTGGAGCCGCTCGCCGTCCTGGTCGCCGAACCCGACCGCCGTCTGCCAGGCCGCCCAAGCCAGTTGGGGATCGGGCGCGCTCGCACCGCCCTCGCGCGCGGTCCGCTCGGTGACGTCCGCGAGCAGATCGGCCCAGCGCCCTGGACACTGCGTGAGCACGGAGATCCCCGCCCGCACATCGGCGCTGCGCTTGGTGTCGTGCGTCGAAAGGACGGTTCCCGCGTACGGCCAGTCACGCTGCACGCGCGCGCAGTACGCGTGGAACGACTCCGGGTCCACCGCCGGGCTCTGCGGCGTCCCGCCGACCTCCGTCGCCGACAGGAGGGGCGCGTGCCGGTAGAACGCCGTGTCCTCGACCGCCTTGGCGCGCAGCGCGGACGCCGTCTGCGCGAACCGCGCCCGGAACGCCTCGTGTTCCGGACCCGACCCGCGCCTCCCGAGCGCCAGCTCCCGCACGGTGTCCACCGCCTCGGCCTCCTCGGCCACGGTGAACACCCCCTTGGCGTCCTCGGCGTCACCGGGCGTGAGTACGGCCTCGGGGTCCGCGCCCCCGGTCACGTAAGGCCGGTACACGTCGAGACGCACCAGGAGTTCGCGCACGGCGGCGCGCAGGGCCCACGGGGCGTGGTCGCGCAGGGTGGCGTCGGCGGCGCACAGCCGCCCCGCCTCGCGCGTGAGGCGGTCCACCTCGGCCGCCAGCTCGTGCGTGACGACCTCGTACGCGGCGCGGCGTGCCGTGGCGTCCCAGTCGCCGCCCCGGTCGGCGGGGGCCGCCGTGAAGCGGCGGAACAGGCCGAGCAGCTCGTCCGCGCCCGACGGATCGGTGAACAGGCCGTCGATCCGGCGCAGCGCGTCGTAGCCCGTCGTACCGGCCACCGGCCAGGCGGCGGGCAGCTGTTCGTCCTCGCCGAGGATCTTCTCGACGACGGTCCAGCGCCCGGCGGTGGCGTCGGCGAGGTCCTCGAGATACGCGCCGGGGTCCGCGAGGCCGTCGGGGTGGTCGACGCGCAGCCCGTCGAGCACGCCCTCGCGCAGCAACTGGACGATCTTCTCGTGGGTGGCGTCGAACACCTCCCGGTTCTCCACACGGACCCCGATGAGGTCCGAAATGGTGAAGAAGCGCCGGTAGTTGAGCTCGGTGCGGGCCAGGCGCCACCAGCCGAGCCGGTACCACTGCGCGTCGAGCAGCTCCGGAAGCGGCAGCGTCTCCGTGCCCTCGCGCAGCGGGAACGCGTGCTCGTGGTAGCGCAGCACCCGCCCGTCCACCTCCAGGTGGTCCAGCTCGTGGCTCAGGCGCCGGCCGAGCACGGGCAGCAGGACCCGCCCGCCCTGCGCCTCCCAGTCGATGTCGAACCAGTGCGCGTAGGGGGAGTGCGGCCCGTCCCGCAGTACCTCCTGGAGGGGCCGGTTGAGCCCGGCCGCCGACGCCATGTGGTTGGGCACGATGTCGGCGATCAGGCCGAGCCCGTGCTCCCGCGCCGTCCGCGCCAGCGCCCGCAGCCCGGCCTCACCGCCCAGCTCGTCCCGCACGCGCGCGTGGTCCACGACGTCGTACCCGTGCGTGGACCCGGGCACGGCCTCCAGGACCGGCGACAGATGCAGGTGCGAGACACCCAGCGAGGCCAGATACGGGACGGCTGCGGCGGCCGCGGCGAACGGGAACGCCGGCTGGAGCTGCATCCGGTACGTGGCCGTGGGCGGGGCCGGAACCCCGCCCTCCTGATGGTCCGCTGTCATGCGCGTCATGCGAATCTACGTACCCGCCCCGGCGTCTTTCGTGTCATCGCCGCATGCATGTGTCACCGGCGCCGTCGATAGCTTCGAACGATGGCACAGGCAGCGGGGGGAACGTCGGCGACATACCGCGAGGTGCTCGGGGCGACCGGGGCACTGCTCCCGGTGATCTCGTTCTTCGGGCGGCTGCCGGTGGCGGTGATCCAGTTCGGCAGTGTCCTGCTGATCACCAGGACGAGCGGTTCCCTCGCGACCGGAGGGACCGTGGCCTGCGCGCTCGCGCTCGGACAGGTGGCCATGGGGCCCGTCGTCGGCCGGCTCGCCGACCGGCGCGGGCAGCGGAGCGTCGTCCTGTGCTGCTCGCTGCTGAACGCCCTCGCGATCGCCTGCTACACGCTCGGCGCCCTCGCGGGACTCCCCACGCCGCTCCTGGTGGCGCTCGGCGTGCTCGCCGGGGCCACGGTGCCGGGGATCGGCCCGCTGGCCAGGGCCCGGGGCGTCGCGCTCGTCCGCCGCGGGGGTGCGGACGAGCGCGTCGTGAACACGGTGCTGTCGCTGGAGAGCACGATGGACGAGCTGTCGTTCGTCCTCGGGCCCGCGCTGATCGGGGTCGCCGCCTTCGTCGGCCACCCCGCGTACGCGTTCGGGGCCGCCGCTGTCCTGGTCGCCGGCTGCGGCACGGCCTTCGCGCTGCACCCGACGGCGACGGCGGTCCGGCCAGCGGCGGCGGACGCCCCGAAGGAGCCGCGGGGCCGGCGCCCCCGCATGCCGCGCGAGGTCCGGCTCGTGCGGCTCGGCCTCGTCCTCCTCGGCGTCCTCCTGGGCGGCTGCGGGGCCGGGATCACGGCGCTCACCCAGAAGCTCGGCCAAGAGGACCAGGCGGGCCTCGTCTACGCCGCCATGGGCGTCATGAGCGCCGCCGTCGGCCTGTCCATGGCCGCGATGCCGGAGCGCTTCGGGCTCGCGCTGCGCTGGCGGGTCGCCACGGCCGCCGCCGCGCTCCTGTCCCTCCTGCTGATCGGCACGCAGAGCATGCCGGGCCTCTACGTGGCGGTGACCGTGTTCGGCGCCGTCTTCGCGCCGAACCTGATCACCGGCTTCGGACTCACCGAACGCGCCGTGCCGCGCGAACGTCTCGCCGAGGGCATGACGTTCGCCGTGAGCGCCTTCGTCGGCGGGCAGGCCGTCACGCTCGCCGTGGCGGGCCGCCTCGCCGAGTCCCACGGCCCCGCCGCGGCGTTCACCGTCGGAAGCGTGGCCGCGGCCCTCGCGTTCGGCGTCGCCCTCCTCGTCAAGGCCCCGGCGTCACCAGGTGTCACGCCGGTCGCTGCAGCACCGTCAGGCTCCGGTCGAGGAGCGTGAGGCGGTCACCGGCCCGTACCTTCTCGCTGCTGCCGACCGGCACGCCTTCGGGCAGCGCCGTGTCCACCACGACCTCCCACTGCCGGCCGTGGTTGACCGGCACGAGGAACTCCAACGCGTCGGGCGACGCGTTGAACAGCAGCAGGAACGAGTCGTCCGAGATACGTTCGCCCCGGGGGCCCGGCTCCGAGATCGCGTGCCCGTTGAGGAACACCGACAGGGCCCGCGCCTGCGCCGCCCCCCAGTCGTCCCGCGTCATCTCCTCGCCCTCGGGAGTGAACCAGGCGATGTCGCTCAGCTCGTCGTGGGTGCCCTCGACCGGCCGCCCGTGGAAGAAGCGGCGCCTGCGGAACACCGGGTGGTCACGCCTCAGCCGCGCCATCGCGCGCGTGAAGGCCAGCAGGGCGTCCTGCTCGCCGTCCTCGGGCCAGCGGACCCAGGCCAGCTTGCTGTCCAGACAGTAGGCGTTGTTGTTGCCGTTCTGCGTGCGCCCCAGCTCGTCCCCGTGGCTGAGCATCGGCACGCCCTGGGAGAGCATCAGCGTCGCGATGAAGTTGCGGATCTGACGGTTCCGCAGGCCGAGCACCGCGGGGTCGTCGCTGTCGCCCTCCACGCCGCAGTTCCACGACCGGTTGTGACTCTCCCCGTCGCGGTTGCCCTCGCCGTTCGCCTCGTTGTGCTTCTCGTTGTACGAGACCAGGTCGCGCAGGGTGAAACCGTCGTGGCACGTGACGAAGTTGATGGAGGCGAGCGGGCGGCGGCCGTCGTCCTGGTAGAGGTCGGACGAGCCGGTCAGCCGGCCGGCGAACTCGGCGAGGGTGCGCGGCTCGCCCCGCCACAGGTCCCGGACGGTGTCCCGGTACTTGCCGTTCCACTCCGTCCACAGCGGCGGGAAGTTGCCCACCTGGTAGCCGCCCTCGCCGACGTCCCACGGTTCGGCGATCAGCTTCACCTGGGAGACCACCGGGTCCTGCTGCACGAGGTCGAAGAACGACGACAGCCGGTCCACCTCGTGGAACTGGCGCGCCAGCGTGGCCGCCAGGTCGAAGCGGAACCCGTCGACGTGCATCTCGGTGACCCAGTAGCGCAGCGAGTCCATGATCATCTGGAGGACGTGCGGCGAGCGCATGAGCAGCGAGTTCCCGGTGCCCGTGGTGTCCATGTAGTAGCGGCGGTCGTCCGCGAGGCGGTAGTACGAGGCGTTGTCCAGGCCCCTGAAGGACAGCGTCGGACCCAGGTGGTTGCCCTCGGCCGTGTGGTTGTAGACCACGTCGAGGATGACCTCGATCCCGGCCTCGTGCAGCGCCCGTACCGCCGACTTGAACTCCAGGACCTGCTGCCCGCGGTCGCCCCAGGACGCGTAGGCGTTGTGGGGGGCGAAGAAGCCGATGGTGTTGTAGCCCCAGTAGTTGTTCAGGCCCATCTCCACCAGCCGGTGGTCGTTGACGAACTGATGGACCGGCATCAGTTCGAGCGCCGTCACGCCCAGCTCCGTGAGGTGCTCCAGGATCGCCGGGTGCGCGAGCGCCGCGTAGGTGCCGCGCAACTCCTCCGGGAGCGCCGGGTGCGTCATCGTGAGGCCCTTCACATGGGCCTCGTAGATCACTGTGCGGTGGTACTCGGTGCGCGGCGGACGGTCGTCGCCCCAGTCGAAGTACGGGTTGACCACGACCGACGTCATCGTGTGCGGCGCCGAGTCCAGGTCGTTGCGCTTGTCGGGCGCCCCGAAGGGATACCCGTACACCGCCTCGCCCCAGTCGATCTGGCCACTGATCGCACGTGCGTACGGGTCGAGGAGCAGCTTCGACGAGTTGCACCGCTGCCCGCGCTCCGGGGTGTACGGGCCGTGCGCGCGGAAGCCGTACCGCTGGCCCGGCATGATGCCGGGCAGATACGCGTGCCGTACAAAGGCGTCGGTCTCCCGCAGCTCCACCGCGGTCTCCGACCCGTCGTCGTGCAGCAGACACAGCTCTATGCGCCGGGCGGCCTCCGAGAAGACCGCGAAGTTGGTGCCGGCGCCGTCGTATGTGGCACCGAGTGGATACGCCTGTCCAGGCCAGACCTGCATGGGTACGACTCTTCCACTCCCGGCCCGGATGCCCCGGGCGACTTCCGCCTGAGTCTTCCCGAAAGTGACGGAACCACCTAGGAATTGGGCCCCTCTTAAAAGAAGACCACGCATACCCGTCCGCCCGAAGGTGGGGCCGCGGGGACAACAGGGGGAAGATGTGCGAGAGCTCGCAAGACGCCATCTGGGGAAAATGATGGCCGGAGCGGCCGTCGCGGCCGTGGCGACCGCCGTGCTGCTGGGCGTGACCCTGCCGGGGGAGGCGGGCGCGGGTGACCAGGCCGCGGCCGGCTCCGCCCAGCAGGACGCGATCCCCAAGGACGGCGTGGTGGAGGCCGCGCCGAGGGAGGGCGACAAAGGCGTCGGCAGGGACCCGCTGACCGACGACGAGATCAGGCGCGCCGAACAGATCGCCGTGGCGGGCAACGGACTGCGCAGGAGCGCGCGGGACGTCGAGGGCGACCGGGGGCCGCAGCACCTGTCCACGAACCTCAGCGAGGTGGACCCCACGCGGAGCGGCGCGCAGGCGGCGGAGCGGCGCGCCGAGGTCGTCTACTACGACTACAAGGCCGACACGGTCGTGACCAGGACCGTGAACCTCGACAGCGGCAAGGTCGAGACCACCGACACGGCGCACGGTGTACAGCCGCCGCCGAGCCCCGGCGAGCTGCGTGAGGCCACGCGGCTCCTCATCGCGGACCCGCTCGGCGCCGGCCTGAAGCAGGACTACAAGGACGCCACCGGCAAGCAGCTCACGAGCACGGACCAGCTCGAACCGAGCGGCATGGTCTTCCGCAAGGAGACCGTCGCCCACGTCCCGTCCGGCCTCACCGCCTGCGGCGAGCACCGGTGCCTGCGCGTCGTCACCAAGGTCAGGAACGGGCCGTGGATCGACACCCGCGCCCTGGTCGTCGACCTCAGCGCGCGCACCGTCGGCCGCCTCGGCTGAGCCCCACGCCCTGTCCTCCTCCTGTTCGAAGGAGTCATTCCGTATGCATGTCGACAGACTTCGGCGCGCCCGCGCCCGGGCCGCCGTCGCCCTCACGTCCCTCGCGCTGCTCGGCACCGCCGTCAGCGCCGCGGGTCCCGCCACCGCCGTCCCGCAGGCGCCCACCGCCGCGGCCCCGGCCTGCAGCACCGCGTACAAGATCGAGCAGGTCCTCGACGGGGGCACGACCTGGCGCATGTGCTGGCACTACAACACCCTGTCCGGGCTCGTCCTCGACAACGTCAGTTACCAGCCCAAGGACGAGCCCGAGCCGATCGCCGTCCTCACCAGCGCCCGCCTCGCGCAGGTGCACGTCCCTTACGACGACGGCGAGAACGAGTACGACGACGTCACGGGCACCGACTTCGGGTACGCCCTGCAGAACCTGAAGCCCGGCGAGTGCCCCGGCGGGACCATCAAGACCGTCAAGGTGCCCGACCGTGGCAACGTGCAGGGCCTGTGCACCACCACGCGCGCGCGTGGGCACGCGTACCGGCTCAACGACGACGGGAGCACCGGCGGCAGCGGCAAGGTCTACACCGCCCAGGGCAAGGACCTCCTCGTCTACACGGTCAACAAGGCGTCCTGGTACGAGTACATCACCGAGTGGCGGTTCTCCTCCGACGGGACGATCACATCGAACGTCGGTGCGACCGGCAGCATCTCCCCGTACGACTACAACGGCACGGACGGCAAGGGCTGGCCGATAGGCAAGGGCGCCCGCGCCTACGCCGAGAGCCACGCCCACAACGTCTTCTGGCGGCTCGACTTCGGTCTCGACGGCTCCCCCAAGAGCAAGGTCGAGCAGTACGACTCCAAGGTCACCGCGCCGCGCGGCAGCGGCAGTCCCACCACGAAGACCACCCGCACCCCCGTCACCAAGGAACTCGCCGGTGACGCGAAGGACATGCGCTGGTGGCGGGTCGTCAGCACCGCGGGCAAGAACAAGGACGGCCACCCCAGGTCCTACGAGTTCGTGCCCGGCCGCTCCAGCAAGTTCCCGGGCCGATCGTTCACCAAGCACGACGTGTACTTCACCGAGTACAAGAAGTGCGAGCAGTACGCGAGCGACAACCCCGCCGGGCACTGCGGCGGCTCCAGCGTCGACAAATGGGTCGGCGGGCAGACGCTCACCCACCCGATCACGTGGGTCAACATCGGGTTCCACCACATCGCCCGGGACGAGGACCAGCAGCCGATGCCGGTCCACTGGCAGGGCTTCTCACTGGCCCCCAGGGACGTGACCGCTATGAATCCGCTCACTCCCGCCGATCTCGCGGACCAGAACGGCGTGCCCAGAAACGGCAGTTGAGAAACTACCCTGCCCATCCGGCTGCACCGCCGACCGCTCCCGGAGTACCCTTCCTTGATCGTTGCTGGGGTTGCTCGGGGGAGCGGAAGGCGGTGCGTGGGTGAGCTCGGGTGGGCTGGAGCTGCCCCCTGGTGACGCGGGTCACGAGGGGAGCTCCGCTGACGTCCCGCCCGGAGCGGTGTCCTTGGCGCGGCCCATGGACATGGGATCCCAGATCGGACCGGAGTCGGAGTTCGCCTGGGGCGCCGACGCCTGGAGCGAGGTCCGCACGCGCGCGCAGCGGGCCGGCCGCGCCTACATCTGGCTGAACCTGGTCGAACAGCGGCTCCGGGCCGTGGTGGCCGCCGTGCTGCGCCCCATCTACGAACCCGTCCACGGGGACGACTGGGTCGTGGCGGCGGCCGGGCCCGCCGGGCAGGAGTGGGTCCAGCGAGCCGTCGCCGTGCGCGAGGTGAGCCGCCGCAAGGGCTATCTGCTCGACCCGGCCGACGACAACGTCCTCAGCTTCCTCACCCTGCCGCAGCTGCGCGAGCTGATGGTGCAGCACTGGCCCTGCTTCGAGCCGTACTTCGACGACCGCCGCGACGTCGAACTCGCCCTCGACGAGCTGGAGGTGACGCGGAACGTCGTCTCGCGCAACCGCGCGCTGTCCGAGGCCGTCCTCGCCCAGGCGGAGCGCGCCTCCGGGCGGCTCCTGGAGATGCTCGGCGCGGGCTCGGACGTGCCGTCCGCCCGCAGGCTCCCGGTGGACGCCGTCGAGGAGCTCGTCGGCGACCGGTACGCCGACGTCGTGGGCGTGCACCCGGACCGGGTGCGTCTGCTGCGCCAGTTCCCGGCCGAGGACATCTTCGGCGGCGCGCGCCGCCTCGACGCCATCGGCATAGGCCTCAACATGCTGGTGCAGAACTTCTCGGGCCGCCGCCTCGTCCGGCTCGCCGAGTCCGGCTGCCGGGTGCGGCTGCTCTTCCTCAACCCCGCCTCCAGCGCCGTCAAGCGCAGGGAGCGCGAGCTGGGCCTCAAGCGGGGCGAGCTGAGCCGCGCCGTCGAGATGAACATCCTGCACATGCGCCGGGTGCGGGCCCGGCTGCGCGATCCGGGCGCCTTCGAGATCCAGGTCTACGACGAGACGCCACGGTTCACCGCGTATCTGGTCGACGGCGACGGGTCGGACGGCGTCGGGGTCGTCCAGTCGTATCTGCGCCGGGCCAGGGGGATGGAGGCGCCCGTCCTCGTGCTGCGCGGGCCCGGGCGCGTGGTGAAGGCCCACGCCCAGGACGGGGAGGAAGTCGGACTTTTCCCGACGTATCGCGAAGAATTCGAGCTAGCGTGGGCGGACGCCCGGCCCGTGTCCTGACCCCGCCGCGTCGGCGAAGCGGAACGCTCCCGGCCCGTTGTCAGTGCCCCGTGTCATCGTGGTGGCCACTGGGGAGACACGGGGACGCACCATGAAGAAGGGGGCCGCGATGGGATGGCACCAGGAGCTGCTGGTCGGCTTCGACCTGGAGACCACGGGGACGGATCCGCGTGAGGCGCGCATCGTCACGGGCGCGGTGATAGAGGTCAAGGACGCGAGGCCGCTGGGTCACCGGCAGTGGCTCGCGGACCCGGGGGTCGAGATCCCGGCCGACGCGGTCGCCGTGCACGGGATCAGCAACGAGAGAGCGGCGTCCGAGGGTGAGCCGGCCGACCGGGTCGCGGACTCCATGGCCGAGACCCTCGTCGGGTACTGGCGCACGGGCGTGCCCGTCGTCGCTTACAACGCCGCGTTCGACCTGACCCTGCTCTCCGCCGAGCTGCGCCGCCACGGCCTGCCGTCGCTGCGGGAGCGGCTCGGCGGCATGGACCCGGCGCCCGTCATCGACCCGTACACGATCGACCGCTCGGTGGACCGCTACCGCAAGGGCAAGCGGAACCTCGAGGCGGTGTGCGCGGAGTACGGCGTGACACTCGAATCCGCGCACGACGCCTCCGCCGACGCCCTCGCCGCGGCGCGTCTGGCCTCCGCGATAGCCGGCCGCCACCCGAAGGTCGCCTCCCTCGGACCGGCCCGGCTCCACGAGTCCCAGATCGAGTGGTACGCGCAGTGGGCGGCGGACTTCCAGTCCTTCCTGCGCCGCAAGGGCGACGCCCATGCGGTGGTCGAGGCGACGTGGCCGATGCGGGAGCTGACGGGGCCCGGGGTCTGAGCCGTGAGGCAGCGGGCTCCGCGGGCTTCACCTGCCGGGGCGGCCGGTGAAGCCGTGAAGCCCGCCGCCACCGAGCCGCTCTACACGGCCACCCGCCTCCACTGCTGCGACGCCGCGCCCGTGTAGGTCTGCTGGACGACCGCCGTGCCCGTCGCCGTGGAACCGCCGGTCGTGCCGAGGGACTTGCCCGTGCGGACGCACACCAGGCGGACGTGACCACCGTCGGTGGGCTCCGCGCGCCAGTGCTGGTTGTCCGCGCCCGTGGCCCGGTACTGCACGATCGGAGCGTTCTCCGTGGCCTGGCCGCCGCTGACGTCCGCCGTCAGACCGGAGTGCACGTTGGTCAGGCGGTACCCGCCGTCCAGGGCCTCCGCGAACTTCCACTGCTGCGCCGCTCCGCTCGTGCGCGCGCCCAGGACGAGCGGCGCCGACTCGGCGGTCCCCGACACCTCGATCGCCATGCCGCTGTCGGCCCGGTTGACGAGCACGTAGCGCTGCGACGCGTACGAAGGGGTCAGGGTGATGCTCGCGCCCGGCTTCAGACTGACGTCCTTCGTCCAGGAACCGGCCCGTACGCGGGTGGTGCGGCCGCCGGTCGAGGTGAGCCGGAGCTTCGTCGCCACGCCGCCCTTCCACTCCAGGTCGGCCGTGAACCCGCCGCGCACGCCGATGCCGGTGACCTTGCCCGACGCGCCCCACGCGACCGGCAGGGCGGGCAGGAGTTCGACCAGGCCGGGGCGGGAGTAGAGGAGCATCTCGATCACGGCGGCCGTCGTACCGAAGTTGGCGTCGATCTGGAACACCGAGCTGTCACGGCCCAGTTGGTACATGTCGAAGAAGTTGGGCGCCGTGCCGTTGCTGTGGTTCACGGAGGGCCGCAGCACCGTGCCGACGAGCTGGTACGCCTTCTCCGCGTCCTTCATCCGCGCCCAGCACAGGGCGCGCCACGCGCAGCCCCAGCCGTAGGTGTCCATGCCGCGGGCCGTGAGGCCCTTGTCGACGCCCACGAGGACGTCGTGCGGGCTGCGCTCGCGGCTGACGCGGTCGCCGGGGAACAGTCCGACGAGGTGGGAGAGGTGCCGGTGCTGCGTCTCGCCGAGGTTCGCGCCGCCCATCCACTCCTCCAGCCACCCGGTGGTGGGGCTGACGCGCGGCAGGTACAGCCGGTCCTGGAGGGCGGTGACGCGGCGGGCGTACGCCTTGGAGGTGCCGAGGGCCGCCGTGGCGGCGCGGAAGTTCTCGAAGAGCTGCCAGACCAGCTCCTGCGCGTACGTGATGCCGCGCGCGTCGGTCGGGCCGTGCTCCGGCGACCAGTCGTGGTCGTCGACGAGCACCTCGACGTCCGCCCCGGTCCCCGGATCCTTCACCGTCGCCGTGACGAGCCGCTTCTCCCAGAACGCGCAGGCACCCTCCAGAAGCGGCAGGATCTTCGCCAGATAGCGCCGGTCGAGGGTGAACTCGTAGTGCTCGAAGAGGGAGTTGCACAGCCAGGCGTTGCCCGCCGGGTGCCACCACCAGCCGGGGCCGCCCATGGTGTTGGTGGAGATCGCGGTGGTCCAGCCGGCGATCTCGCCGCTCGTGTTGCGGAAGCCGTTGCGCGGGTCGTTGAACAGCTCGCGGGTGCGCTTCTCCCAGTGCGGGACCTGGGCGAGGCAGTAGTCGGCGAGGGCGTCGAAGCAGTCGGGCAGGCCGGTCCTGTCGGTGGGCCAGTAGTTCATCTGGAGATTGATGTCGGTGTGGTAGTCCGCCATCCACGCCGGGTCGTTCCGGTCGACCCACAGGCCCTGGAGATTGAGCGGCAGGGAGGAGCGCGAGCCGCACACCGTGAGGTAGCGGCCGAACTGGACGTACGAGGCCTCGAGTTCGGGGTCGGGGCGGCCACCGGAGGCCTGCCGGGCCAGGAGCCGCTCGTCGGTGTACAGGGCCCGCTGCGCGTCGGTGGACGCGCCCAGGTCGACGCTCATGGTGTCGAACAGGGCGCGGTGGTCGGCGACGTGGGCGGCGAGGAGACGGGTCGCGCCGGCCTTGGCCGCTGCGGCGGTCCGCGCGGTGGCGGTGGCGTGCGGGTCGGCGTCGCGGTCGATGAACCCGTCGGCGTCGGGGGAGTAGGAGGTGCCGCCGCTCAGGACGAGGAGCACCTCGTCGCAGCCCGCGAAGGTGACCGAGGAGCCGCTCGCGCCGACCGTGCCGCCGCGGTGCGTCGCGGCCCGTGCCACAGCGGCGTAGGCGAGGCCGTTGTCGAGTTCCGCGGCGAAGCCGGCCGAGGCGGTGGCGGGGTCCACGGTGATCGGCTCGCCGCGTGTCCCGGTCAGCGTGAGGTGTCCGCTCCAGGTGCCGCCCCCCGCGCGGGTGAGCCGGACGACGATCACGTCGTCGGGGTGGCTGCAGTAGATCTCCCGCCGGTAGCGGGTGCCGCCGAGTTCGTACTCCACCGTCGTCAGGCCGTTGCTGAGGTCGAGGCGGCGCCGGTAGCCGCTGACTGCGGACGGGTCGTGCCCCGCCACCTCCAGATACGCCTTGACGAGGACGCCGTACGAGCCGAAGTGGGCCGTGTCGTAAGGAAACTGACCGTCCGACTCCAGCGCGTCGTTCGCCCCGCCCGTCCACAGGGTGACGTCCGAGACGGACAGGACCTCGCGGGACGGGTGCCCGGAGACGACGGCCCCGAGGCGGCCGTTGCCGATCGGCAGCCCTTCCCGCATGAGCTGGTCCTCGGCGGCCGGGGAGCCGTACCGCAGGGCGAGCGCGTCGGCCTCGGGGACGAGGCGTGGCGTGGCCGGGTGCCCGCCGGGTCTCGGCGCCGCCTGCGCCGTGAAGGCGGGGACCTGACTAAGGGCCAGGAGAGATCCGATGGCTGAGCCGTATTTGAGAACGGAGCGGCGGGAGAGGGCGGAGCCGGGTGCAGGGCGTGCGGACATCAGGTCCTCCAGGCAAGGGTCGGCCAACACCGCCGTACCTTGCTCCAGGTCCCTGCCGCGGGAAAGAGATCGGATGAATTCAGCGCGAAAGTCCAACAACTCCTGAGCGGGAGTCCAACCGCCCTCTCGCGAGCGCCCGTTCAGCCGCTGACGTCCGAGCGCGGCTTCAGGCACCCGCCGCGAACGGCACCCGTCAGAACGGGTACCAGCGCACCGCGGGATCCCCGTCCCGCAACGACGCCACCCTGCGCTCGAACTCCGCGAGCGCCTTGGGGTTGGCCGGCGCCTGCTGGGCGACCCACGCGCAGCTGGCCGTCTCTCGCGCGCCGCGCAGCACGGCGCACCCGTCCCATTCCCGCACGTCCCAGCCGTACGTCCGCGTGAACGCGTCGTACGCCTCGGGGTCGAGGCCGTACCGGTCGCGGGAGAGCGCCATGACGACCAGGTCGTGCTCGCGCAGGTCGCAGGAGAACGTCTCCAGATCGACGAGGACGGGCCCGTCGGCGCCGATGTGCACGTTGCGCGGCAGCGCGTCCCCGTGGATCGGGCCCGGCGTCAGACGCGGGACGAGCGCCGCCGCCGCGTCCGCGAAGCCGTCGCGCCGTTCGCGCAGGTACGCCGCGTCGGCGGGGTCGATCGCGTCGCCCGCGAGCCGCAGCCACCGCTCGACCCCGCCGAGCAGCTCACGGCGCGGCAGCGCGAAGGGCGGCGCGGGCAGGGCGTGCACGAGGCGGAGCAGCTCGGCCAGGTCGCGCGGTTCGGCGGGGCGCAGCGCGGCCGGAACGCGGTGCCACAGCGTCACTGGGTGGCCGTCGACGAGGAGCGGCTCCGGCTCGGCGGCGCGCACGGCCGGCACGCCCTGTCCGGCGAGCCAGCCCGCGACGGTGAGCTCGTGCCGCGCCCGCTCCAGGAGTTCGGCGTCGCGGCCCACCTTGACCACGAGGTCACCGAGCGCGAACACGGCGTTCTCGCCGAGCGCCAGCAGCTCGGCCTCCTGCCCGCCGCCCCGGTGCCCGCCGGGGAGCCCCGCCGCCGCGAGCACCTTCCGTGCCTGCGCCTCATCCATCACGTGCCTCCCGCCGATCCCATGGTCCGGGCCCAGTCTCGCACCCGTTTCACATGCGCATACGCCCCGGTCGGCGCCGTGACGGACAACGTCGTGCGCAGCGGCTTGACGGGGCACGGGTCCCTCAGCACGATGACGGGGGCCGTCAGGGCCTTTCGTCTGGATCATGCCGAGGCCGAGGGGCCGCGCTCGTGAAGTGCCGGTGTGCCGGACCCGGCGCCCCGGCATGACCCGCCGGACGGGCCCTGGGGCGGCCGGACCCCCCACCCGCCGCCCGAAGGAGCCGAATCCGTGACCTTGACGACCGCGACGACGCGGCCGGTGAAGCGTGCGTCCGGGCCACCCGAGCGGGGACACCCGGCGGACCGCGGCGCCTGGTTCCTGGTCCTGCCCGCCCTCATCCCCATCCTCGTGCTCAGCGTGGGGCCGCTCCTCTACGGCATCGTGCTGGCGTTCACCGACTCGCAGGCGGGCCGCACGGCGCCGACCCAGTGGGTGGGGGCGCTCAACTTCCAGGACCTGCTGCACGACACGCTGTTCTGGGAGTCGTTCCGGATCGGCCTGCTGTGGGCGGTCGGGGTGACCGTCCCGCAGTTCCTGCTCGCGCTCGGCCTCGCGCTCCTGCTCAACCAGAACCTCCGCTTCCGCTGGCTGGCGCGGGCGCTCGCGATCATTCCCTGGGCCATGCCCGAGGTGGTCGTCGGCATCATGTGGCGCCTCGTCTACAACCCGGACGCGGGCATCCTCAACGAGACCCTCCGCGACCTCGGCCTCGGCGACGGGCGCGACTGGCTCACGGGTCTGGCGACCGCACTGCCCGCGGTGATCGTCGTCGGCATCTGGGCGGGCATGCCGCAGACCACCGTCGCCCTGCTCGCCGGGCTCCAGAACACCTCGCCCGAACTGCACGAGGCCGCCGCGCTCGACGGCGCGGGCGCCTGGGGCCGCTTCCGCGCCGTGACCTGGCCCGCGCTCAGGCCGGTCGCCCTCGCCATCACCGCGCTGAACTTCATCTGGAACTTCAACTCGTTCGCCCTGGTCTACGTCCTGACCAACGGCGGCCCGGGCGGCCGGACCCGCCTGCCCATGCTCTTCGCCTACGAAGAGGCCTTCCGCTACGGCCAGTTCGGCTACGCGGCGGCGATGGGCTGCGTGATGGTCGCGGTCATCTCGGTCATCCTCGCCTTCTACCTCGTGGGCCGGCTCAAGGGAGGCGACGAGCAGTGAGCCGTACCCGTACAGGCATCCGGCCGAGCGGGCCGGCGCGCGCGGGCCAGTACCTCGCGCTGCTCGCCTATCTCGTCTTCCTCGCGTTCCCGTTCCTGTGGCTGATCTCCACGGCGTTCAAACCGCCCCGCGAACTCGCGAGCCTGCACCCCACGTGGATACCCAAGGACCCCACACTCGCCAACTTCCGCCAGGCCTTCGACGAGCAGCCCCTCCTGAGGGCCGCCGTCAACTCCGTGCTCGTGGCGGTCTGCGCGGCGCTGATCGCCGTCGTCGTCGCGACCCCGATGGCGTACGTGATGGCCCGCCACCGCTCCGCGCTGTCCCGCGCGGCGACGGGCTGGGTCGTGGTCAGCCAGGCGTTCCCGTTCGTCCTGCTGATCATCCCGCTCTTCCTGATCCTGAAGAACCTGCATCTGATCAACTCGCTGCCCGGCCTGACCATGGTCTACGTCGTGTGGTCGCTGCCCTTCGCGCTGTGGATGCTGGTCGGCTACGTCCGGGCCGTGCCGCCCGAGCTGGAGGAGGCGGCCGCCGTCGACGGAGCCGGAAAGCTGCGCATCCTCGTCTCCGTCACGGCGCCGCTGCTCGCGCCGGGCCTGGTGGCGACGGCCCTGTTCGCGTTCATCACCGCGTGGAACGAGTTCTTCTTCGCGCTCGTCCTGATGAAGACCCCCGAGAGGCAGACGCTGCCCGTGGTCCTGACGCACTTCCTCGGCGCGGAAGGCGTCGCCGACCTCGGGCCGCTGGCCGCCGCCGCGTTCCTCGCGACCCTGCCCTCACTGGTGATCTTCGCGCTCATCCAGCGCAGACTGACCGGCGGGATGCTGGCCGGGGCGGTGAAGTCATGAGGCGCGTACGCCGGCTGGCCGCCGTCGCCGCGGCCGTGGCCCTGCTGGTCACCAGCTGCTCCTCGGGAGGAACGGCCGACGACGGCAAGGTCACTCTCGAATTCCAGTCCCTCGCCTGGCAGAAGGAGTCCGTCGACGCCAACAAGCAGCTCGTGAAGGAGTGGAACGCGGCGCACCCGGACATCCAGGTCAAGTACGTCCAGGGCAGCTGGGACAGCGTTCACGACCAGCTGCTCACCTCCTTCGAGGGAGGGGAGGCGCCCGACGTCATCCACGACGCCTCCGACGACCTCGCGGACTTCGCGTACGGCGGCTACCTCGCCGATCTGCGTCACCTGTTGCCCGCCCGCCTCAAGTCCGACATTCCGCAGCACAGTTGGGAGACGGCGACCTTCGGTGACGGCGTCTACGGCGTGCCGTTCCTCCAGGAGCCGCGCGTCCTCATCGCCAACGCGAAGATCCTCGAGGCGGCGGGGGTACGCATCCCCACGCCCGAGAAACCCTGGTCCTGGCAGGAGTTCAGGGCCGTCACGAAGAAGCTGAGCGGCGACGGGAAGTTCGGTGTCGCGTGGCCGCTGAAGGAGCCCGTCTCGGCGACCCTCAACCTCTCCCTCTCGGCCGGCGGACGCGTGTTCCACCGCGGTGCCGACGGCAAGGTGACGGTCCGCTTCGACGCCGCGGACCAGGTCCTGCCCCGCACGGTCCACGACCAGGTCGGCACCGACGGCAGCGCCTCGGGCGCGACGCTCGGCATGGGCGGCTCGGACACGCTTCCCGGCTTCTTCGCGGGCAAGTACGCGATGGTCCCGCTCGGTTTCTCCTACCGTCAGCAGATCGTCCAGCAGGCGCCGAAGGGGTTCGACTGGCAGGTGCTCCCGGCGCCCGCGGGCCGTGACGGGCTCGCCCAGGGCGTCTCCCCGCAGACCCTGTCCGTCGCCGAGGACAGCCCGCACAAGAAGGAGGCGGCGCAGTTCATCGACTTCCTGCTGAGGCCGCGCAACATGGTGCGCCTCGCGCTCGGCGACTGGATGCTGCCCACCGGCACCGAGGCCCTGAAGGACCCGGCCCTGCACACGGAGAAGAACGACTGGGCGACCGGCACGGCCCTCGCCGGCGACCTCCGCTCGGCCCCGGCGCAGTCGGTGCGCGGCTACGCGGAGTGGAAGGACAAGGTCGCCACGCCCGCCCTCCAGGAGTACTACAGCGGCTCGATCGGTCTCGGTGAACTGCGCAAACGCCTGGTGAAGGACGGAAATCTGGTGCTCGCGAGATATCAGAGATAGGGCGGACACCACACCGGGGTCACATGTCGAGGACGAGGCGCGGGCCCGGGCAGCGCGAGACGCAGATCATCAGCGTCTCGCCCGCCGCCCGCTCCTGCGCGGTGAGCACCGAGTCCCGGTGGTCCGCCGCGCCCTCCACGATGTCGGTCTCGCAGGTCCCGCAGGTGCCTTCCGCGCAGGAGTACAGCACCTCGATCCCCGCCTCCCGCACCGTGTGCAGGATGCTGCGGCCGGGCGGCACGGTCAGGGTGCGGCCGGAGCGCCGCAGCTCCACCTCGAAGGCGTGGTCGGTGCCGTCGGAGCCGTCCGGTCCGTCCTGCGTCGGCCGGAAGCGCTCGGTGTGCGCGGCTCCCCGGGCCTCGACGGCGTCGAGGAGCGGTCCCGGGCCGCAGCAGTAGACCAGGATGTCGTCGCCGTCCGTGTCCCTCGGGCCGAGGAACCCGTCGAGGTCGAGGAGGCCCGTCTCGTCCTCCGGCGCGACGCGCACCTTCGTGCCGTAGGCGCGGAGCCGGTCGAGGAACGCCATCGAGCCGCGTGTCCGGCCGCCGTACAGCAGGGTCCACTCGGCGCCCGCCGCCTCGGCGGCGGCCACCATGGGAAGGATCGGGGTGATCCCGATGCCGCCCGCCACGAAGCGGTAGGCCGGTGCCTCGTGGAGGGGGAAGTGGTTGCGCGGTCCCCGGACGCGCACGACCGCGCCAGGGGCCAGCCTCTCGTGCACGTACGCCGATCCGCCGCGTCCGCGCGGTTCGCGGAGGACGGCGACGGTCCAGGCGGTGCGGTCGGCGGGGTCGCCGCACAACGAGTACGGGCGGACCAGGCCGTCGGTGAGGACCATGTCCACGTGGGCGCCCGGCTCCCACGCGGGCAGCGGTTCCGCCTCCGGGTGGCGGAGCGTCAAGGACACGACGCCGGTGGCCTCTTCGGTCCGTGCGGCGACGACGAGGCCGACTTCGTGGAGCGGGGTCACCGGTCGTCCTCCTGGTGATCGGGGTGGGACAGCATCCACTGCCACATCGATACGGGGTCCTGCGTGTCGTGCTCGGCCCCGCAGTGGCAGATGCCGTGCAGTTCGTCGGTGCCGGGGACCCAGTCGACGCGGTACACCTCGGCGGTGGGCGGGCGGCTCATCGCGCGACGTTGTCGGGGGTCGCGGACCGGTCGCCCTCGGCGGCGAGACGGGACAGGATCCGGCGGGCGGCGAGGCCGCCCGTGTCGATGTTGATACTGAGTTCCTGGTAGCCGGCGGGCTCGCTCTCCAGGGTCTTCTGGAGCAGGTTCAGCGCGTTCACGTCCTGCATGACCACCTCGCGGTTGAAGTCGCGCAGGAACGTGGACATCTCCTCGTCGCCGTGGCCGAAGTCGCGGGAGACGGCCCAGAAGTCGTAGACCTGGTCCTGCGTGGACGGTGTGATCGCGTAGGTGATCTCCACGTGGAAGGCGTCCGGGTCGGTGCCGTCCGGGTTCGGCAGGACGCCCTGCGGGGCGATGCGGCTGTGCAGCAGGTACAGGCAGGGGGCGTGGTACTCGATGTCCTGCCAGCGGGTGATACGGCCCTTGATGCCGGTGGAGTTGGCGTAGAACGGCGGACACTCGGCGTCGTCCATGTGCCGGCTGACGCGGACGACGCCCGCGCCCTCGTCGACCTCCGTCGTCATGGGGGTGTCGGCGACCTCGGGCGTGCCGATGTAGCCGCCGTGCAGATACGTCTCGTGGGAGAGGTCCATCAGGTTGTCGACCAGCAGGCCGTAGCCGGCGTCGATGGGCTCCATCCCGCCGACCGTCGTCCAGTGCGCGGGGTCGGCCAGGTGCGGGGCCCGCGGGATCGTCGACCGGTCGGCGAGCGCCGGGTCGCCGATCCACACCCACACGAAGGAGTCCAGCTCGGCCACGGGGTACGAACTCACCCTGGCGGTACGGGGGATGCGCTTCTGCCCGGGAACGTACACGCAGGTGCCGGTCGTGTCGTAGGTGAAGCCGTGGTAGCCGCAGACCACCTTGTCGCCGTCGAGCCGGCTGTGCGAGAGCGGGAAGCGGCGGTGCACGCAGCGGTCCGCCAGGGCGACGACCTCGGCCGTGTCCTCGGTCCGGTAGAAGGCGATCGGTTCGCCGAGGACGGTGCGGGCGAGCAGCTCACGCCCGACCTCCGTCCCGTACGCCGCTACGTACCACTGGTTCCTGGCGAAGGCGGTCGTGTGAGGCATGGACGCGGCTCCCGTCTCTGATGGTGGTCGCATCGTCGGGGAGCGCGTCACGCAGACGCAATGCGGCTTCCGCCTCACGGAAGCACCTTGATGCATGGCCTGGTCAGAGCGGGGTGCGAATCCAGGAGAGGCATCGCGCGGCCCCTGGATCCTGTGACGACTCGATCGCCGCTTCCGGCGTGCACGAGCCCTGCCGTCGCCGGCCACCGGACCTTGCGTGCCCTTGGCCGTTCGCGGCCCGCGTGACACCGGCCCGGATGGGGCTCGGGGGCGGCGCGTAGCCCGACTGTGTGACGCGCTCGGCTGAAGTTCGGCTGTCTCGCGTGCCGGTCTGCCCCACCGCGGCGCCGGGTGATTTCGTCTGGGGGCCGGGTGTGCGACGGCTCCTGTGTCTGCCTGACGGGCCGGCCGACGTTCCGGTCTCCGCCTGCGCGTCGTCCGGTCCTCGAGGGCGTCCGTCGAAAAGGCAGAAGGAGGGATCGTGGTGGCAGCAAACTCCGACGAGAGCCGCGGGGTGGTGTCCGCGCAGCTTCTCAGGGGCCAGAAGGCGCTCGTGACCGGTGCCAACTCGGGCATCGGTCTGGCGACCGCCGTCGCCCTGGGCCGGGCCGGAGCGGACGTCGTGGTGAACTACGTCGTCGGTCAGGACGAGGCGGACAAGGTCGTCGAGGAGATCAAGGGCTTCGGTGTCCGCGCCTACTCCTACCAGGCCGACGTGTCCGACGAGGACCAGGTGACCGCCATGGTCGCGCGGATGGTCGAGGAGTTCGGCACCATCGACATCATGGTCGCCAACGCGGGCCTCCAGCGGGACGCGGCCGTGACGGAGATGTCCCTCGCCCAGTGGGAGAAGGTCATCTCCGTCAATCTGACGGGCCAGTTCCTGTGCGCGCGGGAGGCCGCCAAGGAGTTCATCAGGCGCGGTGTGGTGGAGGAGGTCTCCCGCTCGGCGGGGAAGATCATCTGCATGAGTTCGGTCCACCAGATCATCCCGTGGGCGGGGCACGTGAACTACGCCTCCTCCAAGGGCGGTGTGGGCATGCTGATGCAGACCCTCGCCCAGGAGCTCGCCCCCAAGCGGATCAGGGTCAACGCGATCGCGCCGGGCGCCATCCGCACGCCGATCAACCGCGACGCCTGGTCCACCCCCGAGGCCGAGACCGACCTCCTGCGCCTGATCCCGTACCACCGTGTGGGCGACCCGGACGACATCGCCAACGCCGTCGTCGCCATGGCGTCCGACCTGCTCGACTACGTCGTCGGCACCACCCTGTACGTCGACGGCGGAATGACGCTCTTTCCCGGCTTCGCCACCGGAGGCTGATCTCCGATGCGGGATCACGTCACGCCCCGCCGGGTGGTGATCCTCGGCGGAGGGTTCGCGGGGCTGTTCGCCGCCCGTGCCCTGCGCAAGTCGCCGGTCGCGGTGACCGTGGTCGACCGCCGCGCCCACCACCTCTTCCAGCCGCTGCTGTACCAGTGTGCTTCGGGGATCCTGTCCGAGGGGCAGATCGCCCAACCGCTCCGCGGCATCCTGCGGCGCCACCACAACGTGCGCTGCGTGCTTGCCGATGCCACCGACGTGGATGCCGACGCCCGGCTGGTCCACGCCCAGCGACCCGACGGCGCGGAGGTCGTGCTGCCGTACGACGATCTCATCGTCGCGGTGGGCATGCGTCAGTCCTACTTCGGGCACGACGAGTTCGCCGCGCACGCCCCCGGCATGAAGACCCTGAACGACGCACTCGACATCCGCCGACGGATCTACCGGGCATTCGAGATGGCCGAGACGGCGGCGGACGACCGGGAACGGCAGCAATGGCTCACCTTCGCCCTCGTGGGCGGCGGGCCGACCGGTGTCGAACTCGCGGGACAGATCCGGGAGATCGCCGGTCACACGCTCGAGCGCGAGTTCCAGAAGATCGATTCCGCCAGGGCCCGGGTGCTGCTCTTCGAGGGGTCCGACGCGGTGCTGGGTGCGTTCGGCCCCCGACTGGCCCACCGCGCGGCCCGAACCCTGCGGGGCCTCGGAGTGGAGCTCCACCTGGAGACCAGGGTCACCGACGTCCGCGCGGACGGCCTGACGGTTCGGGACAGTGACGGCAGGACGACCCGGTTCGACGCACGCACCGTGCTGTGGACGGCGGGCGTCGAGGCGCCGCCGATCGCGGCCGCGCTGGCCCGCGCCACCGGTGCCGAACAGGACCGGGCCGGACGCATCCTCGTCGAACCCGACCTCACCGTCCCCGGCCGTCCGGAGATCCGCGTCACGGGCGACGTGATGAGTCTGAACCGGCTGCCGGGACTGGCCGAGGTCGCCATGCAGTCGGGTGCCTACGCGGGGCGGAGCGTGCGCCACGCCGTCGAAGGCAGGACGAAGACGCCGAAGCCCTTCCGGTACGTGGATCTCGGCAGCGCCGCCTACATCGCCCGCGGCCGAGCGGTCGTCAGAACCGGCCCGCTGCATCTGTCGGGCTTCACCGGCTGGCTGGCCTGGCTCTTCATCCACCTGGCCTTTCTCACCGGCTTCCGCAGCCGACTGGGAGCGGTGCTCAGCTGGTCCGTCGTCTTCGCCACCGGTTCTCGCCGCGAACGGGCCTTCACCCTGCCCGACACCGACCTGTCGGCGGCCCGTGCGGCCGGACCGACGGCGCCTGAGCCGCCCTGAGGGCGGGCCCGGCCGGCCCTGTGCGGGCACCCCTTCGCATCCCGCCACCTCCGCAGCCCCGCCACCTCCGCAGCCCCGCCACCTCCACAGCCCCGCCACCTCCGCAGGGCAGACCATCGAGGCTCACATGCTCAGCACCGCTGCCCTGCTGGCGAGCGGCACCCCGGCCCAACTCCTGCCGGCACGCCAGTTGATGGCCTTCACCCTGGCCTCGCACATCCTGCTGGTCCCGTTCGGCGTGGCACTGCCGTTCATCACGTTGCTCATGCACCACCGGGCGCTTCGACGCAACGACCCCGTCGCCCTCACCCTCGCCCGGCGCTGGTCGGCTGTGATGGCCGTGCAGTTCGCCGTCGGCGTCGTCACCGGCACCGTGCTGTCCTTCGAGTTCGGTCTGCTGTGGCCCGGCATGATGGGGCGCTGGGGCGACGTCTTCGGCCTCGGGTTCGGCATCGAGGCGTGGGCGTTCTTCCTGGAGGCCGTCCTGATCGCGATCTATCTCTACGGCTGGCGCCGGCTCAAGCCCTGGACCCACTTCTGGCTCGCCGTGCCTCTGCCGCTGACCGCCCTGATGGGGGCGTTCGGCATCATCGCGGCCAACTCCTGGATGAACACCCCGCAGGGGTTCCGCCTGGACGCCCGGGGCGATCCCCTCGCCGTCGATGTGCGGCAGGCGATCTTCACACCGATGTTCGGCCCGGAGTACTGGCACTTCGTGGTCGCGATGCTCCTGACAGCCGGCTACGTGGTCGCCGGTGTGTACGCGGTCGGCTGGCTGCGCGGGCGCCGTGACCGCTACCACCGGCTCGGCTTCACCGTGCCGTTCACGGTCGCCGCGATCCTCACTCCGGTCCAGTTCATGCTCGGCGACTCCGCCGCTCGCGCCGTCTTCCACAAGCAGCCGATCAAGTTCGCCGCCACGGAGATCGTCTGGAAGACCGACACCCACGTACCGGAGTACATGTTCGGGCGCCTGCATCCCGACGGGACGATCTCCGGCGGACTCAGGATTCCCCAGCTGGACTCGATCCTCGCCGGATTCAGCCCGGACACCGAGGTGACGGGCCTGTCCTCGGTTCCGGCGAGCGACCGCCCGACGGCGACTCAGGCCACCATCGCCCACTGGGCCTTCGACATCATGGTCACGATCGGCAGCGTGCTGATCCTGCTCGCGCTCTGGTACGGCTGGTGCTGGCTGCGGCGCCGGGACCTCCCGCGCAGCCGCTGGTTCTTCCGCTGCGCCGCGATCGCCGGAGTCGCGTGCCTGGTCACCGTCGAGTGCGGGTGGATCACCACGGAGGTCGGCCGCCAGCCCTGGATCGTCTACCACCACATGAGGGTCTCGGAGGCGGTGACCGATACCCGCGCCGGATCGCTGTGGACGATGCTCGGTCTGGTCATGGCCGTGTACGTCGCTGTCTTCGGCTCGTTCCTCGCGGTCGTCCTGAAGATGCGCACCCGCTGGCGCATCGCCGACGAGGGCCACGCCGCCGCGCGCGCCGAACTGCCGCCGGAGACCGACACCCCCTACGGGCCCAGAAGCGAGCCCGAGCGCACCACCACCGGGGCCGAGCCCGGCGGCTGCGACCGCACCTCTGGCGGTGCGTCGTGATGGCCGACCTCATCGCATGGGTGATGGTGCTCGCGATCGCCGCCTACGCCTGCGCCGGAGGCACCGACTATGGCGCGGGATTCTGGGACCTCCTGGCCGGCGGCGCGGAGCGCGGCAAGCGGCCCCGATGGCTGATCGACCACGCCATGGCGCCGGTCTGGGAGGTCAACAACGTCTGGTTGATCTTCATTCTGGTGATCATGTGGACCGGCTTCCCGACGATGTTCCAGGCCGTCTTCTCCGCGATGTGGCTGCCGCTCGCCCTCGCCGCCGTCGGCCTGGTGCTCCGCGGTGCCGGGTTCGCCCTGCGCAAGCCGACCCGACGCCTGGCCCAACAGCGCGTCTACGGCGCCGCGTTCGCCGTCTCGTCGCTGCTCACGCCGTTCTTCTTCGGTGCGGTGCTCGGTGGCATCGCCTCCGGTCGGGTCGAGGTCGGCACGACCGCCTCCGCGGACGCCTGGGCCAACGGAACCTCCGTCCTCGTGGGACTGCTGGCCATCGCCGCCACCGCGTTCCTCGGCGCGGTCTTCCTCTGCTCCGACGCCCTGCGGTTCGGCGCCGACGACCTCGTCGACCACTTCCGCCTGCGGGCGCTGATCGCCTTCGCGGCGGTCGTCGTTCTCGCACTCATCGGCCTGCCCGTCACCCACGACGACGCCCGGTACGTCTGGGACGGCCTCACCGGAGGGCTCGGCCTGCTGCTGATCGTCCTGGCCGCGGTCTGTGGTCTGGCCACGGTCCTGCTGCTCTGGCGCCGCACCTACGGCTGGACCCGCCACACCTCGGTGGCGAGCGTCGCCCTGGTCGTCGGCGCCTGGGGCTTCGCGCAGCGGCCGTACCTGCTGCCCACCTCGCTGACGGTGGCCGACGCGGCAGGTGCCGCTCACACCCTGCGGTGGCTGATGATCGTCACCGCCGTCGCGATCCTGCTGGTCGGTCCGGCGCTGGTGCTGCTGTACCGGCTCGACACGATGGGCGAGCTGGAGGAGCTCACCGACGCCGACACGCGGGCTGCCGGAACGCCCGGCGACAACGTGTAGGGACTCAGCCGGTTCACGGAGCGTCGGAGCCCCCGTCAGCGCAGGCGGCCGGCGATGTGATCGCCGACCCGCAGGGCGTTGGCGATCGCAGTCAGCGACGGGTTCACCGCTCCGATGCTGGGGAAGAAGCTCGTGTCCACGACGTAGAGGTTGTCGAGGTCGTGGGCCTTGCAGTCGACGTCGAGGGCGGAACTCTTCGGGTCCTCGCCGAACCGCACGGTGCCGGCCTGGTGCGCGGTGGCGCCGATCGGCATGCCCTTGTGCAGGTAGATGCTGTGATCCAACAGGTGGTGCTCGCGCATGCCCAGGTGCCCGAGCATCCCCTGCAGCTTGTGCTGGAGCCGCTTCAGCCCGGCGGTGTTGTTGTTCTCGTCGAGAGCCAGGTGGATGGCGTCGTCCTTGTCCAGGGTGACTCGGCTCTCGGGCAGCGGAAGGTCCTCTCCGCACAGCCAGAAGTCGACGGCATGGTGCGCCAGCACCTCGAAGGGCATGTCGGGCATGACGGCACCGGCCCAGCGCGGTGCCTCGCCGTGGATCTGCTCGGCGTCCGACTTGCCGAGCATCTGGATGCCGCCGAGCGGATACTCCCAGTCGTCCGCGCCCAGGTACCAGTCGTTCAGCGCCAGGGTCTTCTGGAATCCGGTCGGGTTCGGTTCCTTCGACACCGCCATCAGGGCCAGGTTGTTGTGGCGCATGTAGTGGCGTCCCACCACGTCCGAGCTGTTGGCGAGCCCGCCGGGGTGCCGGTCGTTGGCCGAACGCAGCAACAGGACGGCGGAGTTGACCGCGCCGGCCGCGACCACCACGATGTCGGCGCTGAATCCCTCCGTCGCCCCGTCCGCGAACTCGGCGACGACCCTGGTGACGGTGCGTCCGGTCGGGTCGGTCTCCAGACGCCTCACATCGGCTTCCGTCACCAACGTGACGTTGTCGTGCGTCAGTGCCGGGTCGACGCAGATCACCTGCGCGTCGGACTTCGCGCCCATCAGGCAGGGGAAGCCGTCGACGCGGTCGCAGCGGATGCAGACGCTGTCATGGGTGGCCCGGCCGTTCTCGTCCTGGGTGAGGTTCACGCCGATCGGCAGGTGGAACGGGTGCAGGCCTGCCTTTCCCAGGTCGTCACTGAGTTGCTGGATGCGCGCCTCGTGCTCGACCGGCGGGTAGGCGTACTGCGCGCCGGCCGGTCCTTCGGTGGGGTCCTCGCCGTGCCGCCCGTGCACCAGGTAGAGGTGTTCGGCCTGGGTGTAGTAGGGCTCCAGGTCCTCGTAGCGGATCGGCCACGCCGGGGAGACGCCGTCGTGGTGGCGCAGTTCGCCGAAGTCCTCGGGCCGGAGGCGGAAGAGCGCGGCGCCGTAGAACTTGGTGTTGCCCCCGACGTAGTAATTGACCTCCGGGGGGAACTGCTTGCCGTGCTTGTCGTACCAGAACTCCGGGGCACGGTACTTGCCCTTGACGAAGACGGCTGTGGAGTCCCAGTTGTCCCGCTCCCGTGGCAGGTAGCCGCCGCGTTCCAGGATCAGGACCCGTTTTCCGGTGGGGGCCAGCCGGTGGGCGAGCGTGCCGCCCCCCGCCCCCGTGCCGATGATGATGACGTCGTAGTGCTGATCGTCGGCCATGAGAGGGTCCCGTTCTAGGAGTCGTCGGCGGTCCTGGCCGTGGCGCCTGTCCGGGGTCTCTGAGCTGCGCTGTTCCGTACGAACGCTTGCGCAATAAGGACATGTTGCGCCATTTCCAAACTATCGGGTGGGTCGGGTGGCGGCGACCCGGCCCAGTCGTTCAGGCGCCGGTCACCTCAATTCCCGCACGGCGTGCACCGCCCGGTCGACGATGGTCCGCGGGTCGGCCGCCGCGTCGACGGTCAGGCCGGGCTCGTCCGGCCGCAGCGGCTCGAGGGCGGCGTACTGGGAGTCCACCAGCCGGCCGGGCATGAAATGGCCCGCACGGCCCGCCACCCGTCGGCCGGCGCTCGCACGGTCGAGCGCCAGATACAGGAACCAAGTCCCCGCGCCTGCCTCGCGGAACAGATCCCGGTACGCGTGCTTGAGGGCCGAGCACGCCACCACCCCGCCTTGGCCGGCGTCGGTCGCCTCCCGGATCCATGCGGCGACGGACAGCAGCCACGGCCGGCGGTCCTCGTCGTCGAGCGGGTGCCCCGCGGCCATCTTGGCGCGGTTCGCGGCCGGGTGGACGTCGTCCGCCTCCAGGAAGGGCGTCGTGAGCCGCCGCGCGAGCAACAGCCCCACGGTGGACTTGCCCGATCCCGAGACGCCCATGACCACCACGACCGTCGGCGCCGCGGTCACAGGACGGCGATCGGGTTGACCGGAGAGCCGGTGGCGTCCGGCAGTCTCAGCGGGGCGATCACGCAGAGGAACGTCCAGCGCCCCTCCGCCTCGCAGACCGGTGCCAGGTACTCGAACTGCAGGTAGTCCAGCAGGTGCAGGCCCATGGCGTGGATCGCCAGCACATGCACGGGGAAGTCGACGCCCTCGGTGGAACTCGGGGCGGTGTCGTTGTTCCCGTCGCCGCCGAGCACGGCGACCCGCCGGTCCGCGAGGAACTCCAGCGCGTACGGGTGAAGACCGGCGCGCTCATGTGCCACGTCCCACGGCCCGAGTTCGGCGCGGCGTCGGCGGTGGCCGACACGGACGAAGAGCAGGTCACCTTCTGCCACACGGAGATTCTGGGCGGTCTCGGCCGCGGCGAGGTCGTCGGCGGTCACGTGATCACCCGGTTCGAGCCAGGGCACGCCGCGCAGCCGCGGGATGTCCAACAGCACGCCACGTCCGACGATCCCGTCGCGCGCCGTCTCGACGGAGAGTCTCGTCGCCCCGCCCGCCGTGACGCTGCTCGACGGGACACCGCCGTGCAGTGTGCCGTCGTAGATCACGTGGCAGAGGGCGTCGATGTGGCTCTCGGCGTCACCGTGCACGTTCATCGCGAAGCTGTCCCTCGCGAAGTGGAGCCCACTGGAAGTGTCTTCCCCCGGCTGCCTGTACATCCGGTGCTCGGCGGGCTCCGGATTGTCCGGACCGGGCACGGTGTCCACCGGCGCGGCGAGCGTGACCGTCCGGCCGGTCCGCACCTCGCGGGTCGCGGCCAGCACCCGGCCGGAAGTCAGCGCGGCCAGAGCGCCGCGGCCACCCGCGGCCCAGGCGGTGCGCGAGCACAGGTCCCGGTACAGCACGCCGAACTCCTCGGCGGTCAGCCGTGGCGGTCCTGCCGGACGGGCGTGCGTGACCATGGGTCAGCGCCTGCTCTCCGCGTCGAGCGCCTCGTCGAGGGTGGTGGCCGCCATGATGAGCGACAGATGCGTGAACGCCTGGGGGAAGTTGCCCAGTTGCTCGCCGCTCGGACCGATCTCCTCGGCGAAGAGCCCGATGTGGTTGGCATGGGTCTGCATCTTCTCGAAGATGTAGCGGGCCTGGGGCAGCCGCCCCGCCCGGGCCAGCGCGTCGACGTAGAGGAAGGTGCACAGACTGAAGGTGCCCTCCGAGCCGCGCAGGCCGTCCGGTGATGCCGCCGGGTCGTAGCGGTAGACGAGGCTGTCGGAGACGAGCTTGCGGTCCATCGCGTCGAGGGTGGCGAGCCAGGTCGGGTCCCGGGGGGCGATGAACTGGACCCGCGGCATGAGCAGCAGGGAAGCGTCCAGGACGTCGCCGCCGTAGTGCTGGACGAAGGCGTTCTCCCGCTCGCTCCAGCCGCGTTCCATGACCTGCTCCAGGATGGCGTCCCTCGCGGCGCGCCACTTCTCCACGTCGGCGGGCCTGCGGAAGTGCTCGGCCAGGCGCAGCCCTTGGTCGAAGGCGACCCAGGACATCACCCGGCTGAAGGTGAAGTCCTGGCGGCCGCCGCGGGTCTCCCAGATGCCCTCGTCGGGCCGGTCCCAGGACTCGGCGAGCCAGTCCAGCGTCCTGGTCATGGCCTTCCAGCCGCGGTAGGTGGACTGCTGCGCGATCTCGCGGCCCTGGGACAACGCGTAGAGGGCCTCGCCGTAGATGTCCAGCTGGAGCTGGTCGGCTGCTCCGTTGCCGATGCGGACGGGGGAGGAGCCCCGGTAGCCCTCGAAGTGCTCGAGTGTCTCCTCGGGCAGGTCGGGGTCGCCGTCGACCCGGTACATCGTCTGGAGCGGCTCGCCTTCCGCGCCCTCGCGCTCCTGGAGCCTGTCGATCAGCCAGTGCAGGAAGGCGGTGGCCTCCTCGGCGAAGCCGAGGTCCAGCATGGCGCGCACGGACAGCGCGCTGTCGCGTACCCAGGTGAACCGGTAGTCCCAGTTGCGTTCTCCGCCGACCTGCTCGGGCAGGCCCATGGTGGCCGCCGCGACGAGGGCGCCGGTGGGGGCGTAGGTGAGGAGCTTGAGGGTGATGACCGAACGGTGCACCAGCTCGGGCCAGCGGCCCCGGTAGCGGGACTGGCGCAACCACGCCTGCCAGAACTGGCCGGCGTCGTAGAGCTGTGCGGTGAGTCCGTCGACCGTGAGGGGGGCGGGTGCCTCGCCGCCGGACGCGCAGACGGTGAACACGACGCCGCCCGACTCGCCGGCGCTCAGCGTCACCCTGCCGCGTGCGTCCTGGCCGTCCCGCTCCAGCGGGAAGGAGGCCTGCAGGTGCGCGTCCATGTCGGGGGAGCGGAAAAGGCCGCTCCTCTCGCCGAGCTCCAGCTGGTGCCCGGCCCGGCCGTAGTCGAAGCGCGGGCGGCACTCGAGCGTGAAGTCAGCGGTCCCCCGCACGGCCCGCACGACGCGTATCAGGGTGTGACGGTCGGTGGCGGTGCGGGTCCGGTCCGGAGGCATGAAGTCGACCACCTCGCCCACCCCGTCCGGGGACATGAACCGCGTCACCAGAATGGCCGTGTCGGGGTAGTAGAGCTGCTTGCAGGTCGTGTCGGGGTGCTCGGCGGCCAGCCGCATGTACCCTCCGCCGTCGTGGTCGAGCAGCGCGGCGAAGATGCTGGGGGAGTCGAACCGGGGAGCGGCGAACCAGTCCACGACACCCTGCGACGACACGAGCGCGGCCGTCTGCAGGTCGCCCACCAGGCCGTGCTCGGCGATGGGAGGGTAGCGGTCCATGACTGCTCCGAAGTCTCGACAGAGCCCCTGCTCCCACTATCGGCCACGCGGGTGGCCCTGGCGCGTCGAAGCGGCCGGCGACCGCTCGGCCCTGGCGGGCGACGACCGCTCACCCCTGGCGGCCTGGCGGGACGACGGTCCGTCGGCCGCCGGGGGCACTCTTTCGGTGCGACGGTGACGTGCCGCGGGCCCCGCGCGGGGAGGGCCTCGCGCGGGGCGGTGACGTGCCGCAGGCCCGCCGCGGGGAGGGCCTCGGCCGGGGGCGACCGAAGCGACCCGACAGCGGCCCGGGTCGCAGGAGCCGAGCACCGCACCCGGCTTGCCGGCCCTCATCGGGAGTGGGGCCGGCCGGAGTCGGCCGATCACAGGCGAGAGGGGCCGGTGCCGGAGCGTCGCGGTGCCTCCGTGGGTCCGTCGTACGGGCGGCGGAGGCTGTGCACGGGGTGTCCACGTCCGGTTGGTGGGCCGGGCGGACAGGGCCGGCGATTTCACCGTCGGGAACGTGTCGCGCTTGACGGTGTCGGTGCGGGGCCGCACGCTCCCGAGGGGAGGGGGCGGCGGCGCGGGCCACCACCAGGTCGGCGCCCGAAGGCACCGACAGGGCGGACCGAGGAGGCCACGCGTGCAGCAGAGCCGCACTGGACGGCAACTGACCCTCTGCCACGGCACGCACCGTGCCGTGGTCGTGGAGCTGGGAGCGGCCGTTCGGTCCTACACGGTCGGTGAACGGGCCGTGATCGACGGATTCGCCGAACAGGACCGCATCAGCGGCGGGCGCGGCCAGATCCTGGTGCCGTGGCCCAACCGGATCCGTGACGGCCGGTACGCCTGGCAGGGGCAGGATCTGCAGCTGCCGCTCACCGAGCCGGCCGCCGGCAACGCCATCCACGGGCTGCTCCGCTGGGTCACGTGGCGGATCGTGGAGGCGAGCGGCAGCCACGCCGTCCTGGAGGTTGCGCTGTGGCCGCAGCCGGGCTACCCGTTCCACCTCCATGTCCGCGCCGAGTACGCGCTGGGCGAGAGGGGGCTCGAAGTCGCCGTCACCGCGCGCAATCTCGACACGAGCGCCGCGCCCTACGGCTTCGGCCAGCACCCCTACATCACCCCGGGCACCGCGGTCGTCGACCAGGCGGTGCTGACCGTGCCCGCGCGGACCTGGCTGCGCACCGACGAGCGCGGACTGCCGGTGGCCGCCGAGCCGGTCGCCGGAACCGAGTACGACCTGCGCACGCCACGGGCCGTCGGCGCGCTCCGGCTGGACACCCCTTTCGGGGACCTCGACCGGGACGCGGACGGTCGGGCCGTGGTGCGCCTGGCCCACCCGTCGGGTGCGTTCGGTACGGACGTGTGGCTGGGCGAGGGCGCAGATTACGTACAGCTCTACACCGGCGACACCTTGCCGCCGCAGGAGCGCCGTCGAGCGGTCGCCGTCGAGCCGATGACCTGCCCCCCGGACGGCTTCCGCAGCGGCACCGGTCTCGTCAGCCTCGGCCCCGGCGAGCAGCACACCGTGCGCTGGGGGATCACGCCGTGGGGAGAGTGACGGCGCCGTTCACCGGGGGCGAGGTGCTGTTCGACCCGGGTCTGACCTGGCAGACGTTCGCGCGCAGGTACGAGGAGGGGGCAGCCGTTCTCGGGCGGCCCGCCGGGAACAGCCTCCCGCCCGGCAGCGATCTGCTGTTCCTCGTGCGCCGGGACGGCCGCCTCGATCCCGTCGTGCAAGGCAGCACGCCACAGCCCTGGCCGGGGGACGTCGCCGTCCTGCTGACCCCGGGCCGACGGAGTGCCGAGAAAGCGGCGCGGTAGGTCGGCCGTGGGCTCTCGTCCCCCGAACCCCGTCTTTCCCGGCGGGCCGTACCGGGGACCGCGACTCACTCGGCCCGACGCACCGGTGCCCGGGCACGTCCGCGCACGTCACGCGCATGGACACCGGCCGCCGCCGTCTCTGCCCCGACGCGTCAGGGCTGCCAGCCCAGGGTGCGCGAGATGCCCCGGCCGGCGAGTCGTACGGCCGGGATCAGCGAGTGCGGCTGTGTCCCGGCCGAGGGGACCACGAGCGAGACCGCGGCCACGACGTCGCCCCCGGGCCCGCGGACGGGGGCGGCCACCGAGACCGCGTCGTCCGTGATCTGGCGGTCCGCCACCGCGCAGCCGGTGCGCCGCACCTCGGCCAGGGCGCGGCGCAGCAGGACGGGGTCCGACAGGGTGTGCGGGGTGAAGGCGGTGAGCGCGCGCTCGCAGACCTGGTCCTGCACGGTCCTGGCGCTGTGGGCGAGGAGGACGAGTCCGACGCCCGTCGCGTGCAGCGGCCAGCGGGCTCCGATCCGGCTGCGCACACCGATCGCGTGGCGGCCGGACAGCCGTTCGATGTAGACGACGTCGAGCCCGTCGCGCACCGCGAGGTGCACGTTCTCGTGGGTGGCCTCGTAGAGGTCCTCGAGGAAGGGCAGCGCGGCCTCGCGCAGGGCGGGGCCGCGCGGGGCCAGCGCCGCGAGCTCCCAGATCCGCAGTCCGACGTGGTAGCACCCCGCCGCGTCGCGTTCGAGCGCGCCCCACGCGGTGAGCTCGCCCACCAGGCGGTGGGCGGTGGCCAGCGGCAGTCCGGCCCGGCGGCCTATCTCGGTGAGCGACAGGGCGGGCCTGCGGTGGTCGAAAGCGCCGAGCACCGCGAGCAGCCGCTCCGCCGCGGAACGGCTGCGCGCCGCGCCCGCTGAGTCCTGCGACGGCTCGGTCATGTCGGGCGGTCAGTTCCTGTCCGTGAGCGTGGCGTTGAACGGCGGGCCCGAGCACAGCCCGAGCCGGTGGCGGAGACAGCCGGGGTCGGCGTGCAGCGCGCGGGTCCAGGGCGCGTCTTCGTCAGCGATGTCGGGGCTCCTGGGCCGGTCCGTACGGCACAGGGGTGCCTGAGGTCGGCTTCAGCATGAAGCACTTGAAGCATCCCGGAAACCATGGGCGGCAACTTTGATCGGCCCTGGCCTCCGTCTCGTCTTCGGCGCGCCCATCGCGCACGGCTGTCTCACGTTCTCCCTCCTCATCCGGATGTTCACCGGGCTCCTCGACGTGGAAGGCGTCACCACCGAGGTCGGCCACGGCCCGAACGAGGTCCGGCTCCCGTGCCGGCCGGCTCCCGGTTCTCCGCGGAGAATTAAATTGCACGAGACGTCTCGTCTCACTTACGGTTGCGTCATGACCGTCCCCAGGAACGCCCATATCGCCATGTTCTCCATCGCCGCCCACGGGCACGTGAACCCGAGCATCGAGGTGATCAGGGAGCTCGTCGCCCGCGGGCACCGCGTGACGTACGCGATCCCGCCGCAGTTCGCCGAGAAGGTCGCCGAGACCGGGGCCGAGCCGAAGATCTGGCACTCGACGCTGCCCACCGACGACGACCCGGACGCGTGGGGCACGGAGCTGATCGACCACCTCGAACCCTTCCTCACCGACGCGATCCAGGCGCTGCCCCAGCTCATCGACCTCTACGAGAACGACGAGCCGGACCTCGTCCTGTACGACATCACCGCCTACCCCGCCCGCGTCCTGGCCCACCGCTGGAACGTCCCGATCGTGCAGTTCTCACCGAACCTCGTGGCCTGGGAGGGGTACGAGGAAGAGGTCGGCAAGCCGATGTTCGAGCCGCTGAAGCAGACGCCGCGCGGCAAGGCGTTCTACGAGAACTTCGAGCACTGGATCCGGTCGCACGGGATCGACCGTTCCGTCGAGGACTTCATGGGCCGCCCCGACCGCTGCCTGGTCCTCATCCCCAAGGTGCTCCAGCCGAACGCCGACCGGGTCGACGAGAGCCGTTACACCTTCGTGGGCGCCTGCCAGGTCGAGAGGGCGGCGCAGGACGAGTGGCAGCGTCCGGCCGGCGCGGAGAACGTCCTCCTCGTCTCGCTCGGTTCGTCCTTCACCAAGCAGCCCGCCTTCTACCGCGCCTGCATCGAGGCCTTCGGCGACCTGCCCGGCTGGCATGTGGTGCTCCAGATCGGCAAGTTCGTCGACGAGGAGGAGCTCGGTGAGATCCCCGCGAACGTCGAGGTGCACCACTGGGTGCCGCAGTTGGCGATCCTCAGGCAGGCCGACGCCTTCATCACGCACGCGGGCGCGGGAGGCAGCCAGGAGGGTCTCGCCACCGCGACGCCGATGGTCGCGGTCCCGCAGGCCGTCGACCAGTTCGGCAACGCCGACATGCTCCAGGGGCTCGGCGTCGCACGCCACGTACCGATGGAGGAGGCCACGCCCGAAAAGCTCAGGGAGACCGTGCTCGCCCTGGTGTCCGACCCCGAGGTGGCACGCCGCCTCCAGGAGATCCGCGCGGAGATGGCGGGTGAGGGAGGTACCCGGCGCGCGGTCGACCTCGTCGAGCGGGCCGGTGGCCCGGTTCCACGGGAGGCGTGAAGTGATCGCGCGTTTTAGGTAACGGTCAGGTCATTCCATAACGCTCGGGTAACGCAGGTGGCGCCTGGCGAAGTCGTCGACTTGGCCAGGGAGTTCGACCGTTACCCCCGGTCAAAGGTTGCACGCTGCGCTACTTGAACCTCGTATGAAGGGCTTTCTAGCGTGAGATGAACTCACGTCGAACGCCAGGAAGTTGACCAGCCATGCGCCGAGACATACCGCCCCTCGACGAGGTGCGCCGCATCACCCAGAAGAAACGGGACGCGTGGTGGACCGTGCTCCTCGTCGACCCGGTCGCCACGCCGCTGGTGCGGCTGACGGCGATGCGTACGAGGATCACCCCGAACCAGATCACCTGGGGCGCCTTCGTCCTGGGCCTCGGCTCCGCCGTCCTCTTCTGGCTGGGCGACTGGCGCTGGCTCATCGCCGGCGCCGTCGTCTACCACCTGTCGTTCATCCTCGACTGCATGGACGGCAAGGTCGCCCGGCTCACCGGCCAGGGGTCGGTCTTCGGTGCCTGGCTGGACTTCGTCTTCGACCGCATCCGCGTCATGGTGTGCGGGGTCGCGCTCATGGCGGGCCAGTACGAACGCACCGGTGACGAGCTCTACATCTGGCTGGCCCTGGCCGTCGTCGGCCTCGACACCCTGCGCTACATCAACTCCCTGGAGATCTTCAAGATCCGCCACTCCATGCGCAAGCAGATCAAGGAGCGGGTCAAGGAGGCTCGGCGCGCCGAGAACGAGGCCGAGCTCGCCTTCATGGAGGACCTCCTGCGCGACAATCCCGAGGCGGACATCGAGCAGGACCTCCAGAAGGCACGCTCGGCCCAGGGGATCGCGGAGGCCGCACCGCGGCCCGCGCCCCAGGTGGTCGACCTGCACCAGGAGTTCAGGAGCCGCTTCCCCCTGTACCTGCGGATGCGCTCGTTCCTGCTCCGTCACCGCATCCGTACCCATCTGATCAGCGGGATCGAGTTCCAGATGGGCGTCTTCATGATCGGCCCGCTGATCGACCAGGTCCTGTGGGCGACGATCGTCTCGGGAACGCTTCTGCTCGCTTTCGAACTCGCCATCATCTACAAGCTGTTGCTGTCGACGCGCGACTTCACGCGCACGATCGACTCGTTCGCCGAGCGCGGCCGGCGGGCCGCAGCGGCCTGAACGTGAGGGGGTGCCCCACCGGACCCCCCGGTCCATGGGGCACCCCCGACGCGTACCTCAGCCGTACGCCGTCGTCACACCCCCACCCTCTCGTCCGCCACGGCCGGCGGCGGGGGAGCGGCCACCTCGTCGTGCGTCAGGTCGGGCAGCCGGTGCAGCCACTTCGGCAGGTACCAGTTCCGCTCGCCGAGCAGCGCCATCACGGCGGGGAGCAGGATGCCGCGGATGACCGTCGCGTCGATGAGCACCGCGGCCGCCAGGCCTACGCCCATCTGCTTGAACGACTGCATGGACAGCGTCCCGAAGATCGCGAAGACGGCCACCATGATGACCGCCGCGCTGGTGACCACACCCGCGGTCGTCACCACGCCGTGTGTGATGGCGTCCTTGTTCGTACGCCCCTGGAGCCGCGCCTCCCGGATCCGCGACACCACGAACACGTGGTAGTCCATCGAGAGCCCGAAGAGGATCACGAAGAGGAACAGCGGCAGCCAGGAGATGATCGCGCCCACGCCCTCCGCGCCGACCAGTGAGGCGCCCCAGCCGTTCTGGAAGACGGCGACCAGAATGCCGTAGGCGGCGCCCACGGACAGCAGGTTGAGAGCGATCGAGGTGATCGCCACCGTCAGTGAGCGGAACGACAGCAGCATCAGCAGGAACGCGAAGACCACGACGAACGCGAACACCGGGACGACCGAGCCGACGATCTGGTCGTTGAAGTCCTTCGATCCCGCGACCTGACCGGTGACGGGCGCCTCGACCCCGTCGACCTTGCCGAGCGTGTCCGGGCGCACCTGGTCCCTGATCAGCGCGAGGCTCTTCTCCGCCCGGTCCTGGTCGGAGCCGCCGACCAGCGGGACGCTGATGAACGCCACGTTCTCGCGGCCGTGCACGGTGAGGGCCACCGGGCCCCGCGAGGCGCCCGAACCGACCGCCGCAGCACGGAAGTCGGCGATCGCGCTCCGCACCTCGGGCGCGTTGATGTCGGCGGCCCTGACGACCACCTCGGCCGGCTCGGAGCCGCCGGGGAACGCGTCGTTGAGCCGGTCGTACGTCGCCACGATCGGCAGCGAGTCGCCGAACTCCTGGTCCAGGGTGAGGTTCTGGGTCTTCATGCCGAGCGCGGGGGCGGTCACCGCGAGCAGCGCGCCGATCGCGACGACCACGGACACGGCTGGCCGGGCGAGGACGACGCGCAGCACCGCCTGCCAGAAACGGCTGCCCTCCGGAGCCCCGTTCCCGCTACGCCGCCTGCCGCGGTTCAGGAACGGCAGCCGCCCCTTCTCCACGCGCTCGCCGAGCAGCGAGAGCAGCGCCGGCAGCACCGTCACGGAGCCCACCATGGCGACCGCCACGACCATCAGCGAGGCGAGGCCCATCGCCTGGAACTCGGCGAGACCCGTGAACAGCATGCCCGCCATCGCCACGCAGACCGTGACACCCGAGACGATGACGGCCCGGCCGCTCGTCGCCGCCGCCACCCGCAGCGCGGTCTGCGGGTCGTGGCCCTTCATCCGCTCCTCGCGCTCGCGCCGCAGATAGAACAGGCAGTAGTCGACGCCGACCGCGAGACCCACCAGCAGCATCACGGAGTTGGCGGTGTCGCTCATCGGCTGGAGGTGACTGACGATGCCCATCAGGCCCATCGTCGCCATGATCGCGGTGACGGCGAGGGCGACCGGGAGAAGGGCGGCGACCAGCGCGCCGAACGCGATGAGCAGGATGCCGAGCGCGACCGGGACCGCCGAGTACTCGGCCCGCTGGAAGTCGTTGCCGAAGGCGTCCTCGAACGTCTTGCCCATGCTCGCGCCGCCGATCTCCTCGATCCGCAGCGAGCCGTGGCTCCGCTGGACCTTCTCGACGGCCTTGAGCACCGGTTCCACGCGGTCGCTCGCCGTGCCGGGGTCGCCGCGCATGTCGAACCGGACGAGCGCGCTGCGGCCGTCCTTGGAGATCGTCTTCGCCTGAGGGTCGTAGGGCGACGTCACGTTCGTGACGGCGCCGGTGCCCTGGACCGCCTTCACGACCTCGTCGACGGCCCGCCGGAAGCCGGCGTCCGTCGCCCGCGCATCGCCGTCCCTGCCCTGGACGAGCACGGTCTCGCCCGCGGGCTCCTCGATACCGGCGTCGTCGATGATGCGCGCCGCCTGTGTGGTCTCGCCCTGGAGCTGATCGCTGTCCGACACGTCGACGCGGCCGGCGGCCGAGCCGATCCCCATGGCCAGGACCACGAACAGCACCCAGATCCCCACGGCAGCCCATCGGTGCCGCACGCTCCAGCCGCCGGCCCGGGCCGCCAGGCCCCGTACCCGCGTGTCTCGGTTCCCCATGACGGGCTGCCCCCTTGTGTGCGGTGACAGCACCGTGCCGTCACCTCCGTATCGAAGGTATGGGCCCGACAAGTGCGTCTCGTCGTGCTGCCCGGTGAGCCTGCGGGGGTCCGGCTCCTCCTTGTGGGCAGGGCGCGCTCCCCATTCGGGAGGACTCAAGTCCCTTACCTCTATCGGGAATTCCCGGAGTCCGAAGTGTCGGTCGAGGCCCGAATTGTTATTACGAAGGCTTGTTGAACAAGTCACAGCTGTATGTAGGTCTTGATCTGCCCGCGTCAATCGGACAGGGTTTCGTGCCAACCCCCGGAGATCTTCCGGAGATTGCCGGGGGATACGTGAGATCCATCAGTGAACCCCCCACAAACCCCCCACAGAAACCACGAGGAGACCCCTCTTCATGGCAACTCACAAGCGTGCCCGCAGCACGATGAAGCTCACCGCGGCGATAGCCACCGCTGCCACTGCGGTCGGAGTGACCGTCTTCGCGGGCTCCCTGGCCGGCGCCTCGACCCCGGCCGAGGGCAAGGTCTACGGGCTCGACGCCAAGGGCGCCGTCTCCGGCAGCTACGTCGTGCTGCTGGACCGGAAGGCGAACACGGACGCCAAGCAGGACCTCGCCAAGGAGTACGGCGGCAAGCTGAAGCGCGCCTACTCCTCCGCCGTCAACGGATTCTCCGTGAACGGTCTCTCGGAGACCGAGGCCAAGCGCCTCGCCGCCGACTCGTCGGTCGCCAAGGTCGTCCAGAACAAGAAGTTCCACATCGACGCGACCCAGGACAACCCGCCGTCGTGGGGCCTCGACCGCATCGACCAGGCGGACACCGCGGGCGACAAGAAGTACACCTACCCGGACAGCGCCGGTGAGGGTGTGACCGCGTACGTCATCGACACCGGCGTCCGCGTCAGCCACAAGGACTTCGGCGGCCGCGCCACCTCCGGCTTCGACGCCATCGACAACGACGACAACGCCGACGACGGCAACGGCCACGGCACACACGTCGCCGGGACCATCGCCGGTGAGGCGCACGGCGTCGCCAAGAAGGCGAAGATCGTCGCCGTCCGCGTCCTCGACAACGAGGGCTCGGGCACCACCGAGCAGGTCGTCGCGGGCATCGACTGGGTCACCAAGAACCACAAGGGCCCGTCCGTCGCCAACATGTCCCTCGGCGGCGGCGCCGACGAGGCGCTCGACGCGGCCGTCCAGAAGGCCATCGCCTCCGGCGTCACCTTCGCGGTCGCCGCGGGCAACGAGTCGGCCGACGCGTCCGGCGGCTCCCCGGCCCGTGTCAAGGAGGCCATCACCGTCGCGTCCTCCACCAAGGACGACGAGCAGTCCGACTTCTCCAACTACGGCTCCGTCGTGGACATCTACGCCCCCGGCTCGGACATCACCTCCGACTGGAACACCGGCGACGACGCCACCAACACCATCTCGGGCACGTCGATGGCGACCCCCCACGTCGTGGGCGCCGCCGCCGTCTACCTGAGCGGTCACCCGGACGCGACCCCCGCGGACGTCTCCAAGGCACTGACCGACGGCGCCACCCCCGACAAGATCTCCAACGCGAGCGAGGGCACGCCGAACAAGCTGCTCAAGATCGTCGAGTAGCACCGGCAGCACCCTGACCGGCGGTCGCCGTGCCCTCCCCCACGGGGCACGGCGGCCGCCTATCGTGTCCCCATGGCGACAAAGGCGTACGCGGCACTGCTCCGCGGCATCAACGTGGGCGGCAGCAAAAAGGTCCCGATGGCGCGGCTTCGCCCTCTGATCGAAGGGCTCGGGCACGGCGACGTACGGACGTATCTCCAAAGCGGCAACGCGACGTTCAGCAGCGACCACGGCGACGAGGAGTCCCTCGCGGCCGAGCTGAGCGCGGCCATCGAGAAGGAGTTCGGCTTCGCCGTGGACGTGATCGTGCGCGACCACGCCTCCCTCGCGTCGGTCGCGGACGCGTGCCCCTTCGACGCCGACTCGCTCGAAGGCAGGCAACTGCACGTCACCTACTTCTCCGGGCCCGTCGACCCCGAGCGGTTCGCCCCCGTCGACCCGGCCGCGTTCGCCCCCGAGGACTTCCGGCTCGGCCCGCGCGAGCTGTACCTCTACGCCCCCGAGGGTCTCGGCCGCTCGAAGCTCGCCACCGTGCTCGCCCGCCCGGCCCTGAACAAGGGCCTCATCGCCACCACCCGCAACTGGAACACCGTCGTCAAGCTCGTGGAGATGACCGGTGCCTGAGCACGACGCCGCCGTCGAAGCCGCCATCGAGGGTGAACTGCGGCTGCTCGACCCGGCCGTACGCCGCTCCCCGGAACTGCTCGGCGCGCTGCTGCACCCCGACTACTTCGAGTTCGGGGCGTCGGGCCGCCACTGGGACCGTACCTCGATCATCGCCGAACTCGCCGCCACGGGGGAGACGGGCGTGCGGCCTCTCACCGTCTCGCGGATGAAGGGCGTGCGGCTCGGCCCCGGCATCGTCCATCTGACCTTCGACACCGACCGCAACGGCGCCTGCGCCCACCGCAGTTCGCTCTGGCGGCAGGGTGTCGAGGGCCTCTGGCTGCTGTACTTCCACCAGGGGACGCCGTTCAGCCGGGAGTGAGCGCGGCGCAAGGACGTCGGTCCGCCGGCTGCGAGCGGGAGTGGCGGCGGGCCCCGACGGCGATGCCCGCGACGACGCAGACCCCGACGGCCCCGGCGACCGCGACCAGGACGTACGGGGGATACAGGGCGTCGCCCGACGGGTACCGCTCACCGCAGAGCCGTACCACGCCGCGGTGGTCGCGGTCGGCCTCCGGACATACCCGGTGCCCGACCCCGGGACTGCCGGGCCCGGGCCCAGCGCTCTCGTGACGGTGTACCGGGGGCACCGGACCTCGTACGCGATCGCCTGCTCGCAGCCGCTCCTGGGCACATGCGCGACGGCGGTGACGACGCCGGTGACGCGGACGGGAGCCGCGTCGATCAGCTCCGCCTGCCGCCACCGACGGGAGACGGAGCAGCCGCCCGCGACCGCCATGAGCAGACAGAGGAGTCCGGCCCCAGAGGGTCAAGCGTGTACGCACGGAGAGCAGGCTCGCAGGCCCCGGTGCGCCGAGCGCGGGAGTTTGCCCGATCATGAATGGCCCCTACAGCCTTCTGTGACAGGCTCCTTGGCATGCGCTACATCATCATCGGAGCAGGAGCGGTCGGCGGCGCCATAGGCGGCCGGCTCGCACAGGCCGGGCACGACGTCGTCCTCGTCGCCCGCGGCAAGCAGTACGAGGCACTGCGGGACCACGGGCTGAGGCTCGTCACCCCCGACGGCCCGCACATCCACCGCCTCCCGGTCGTCGCCGGGCCCGAGGAGCTCGGCGAACTGAGCCCGGACGACGTCCTCGTGCTCGCCGTGAAGACCCAGGACAGCGTCGCGGCGCTCGAAGCGTGGGCCGGACGGCCGGTCGCCGCAGGCGGCACCGCCGCCGAGCGGCTGCCGCTGGTCTGCGCGCAGAACGGAGTGGAGAGCGAGCGCCTCGCGCTGCGGCTCTTTCGGCGCGTGTACGGCATGTGCGTGTGGCTGCCCGCCACGTTCGTCGAGCCCGGCGTCGTGTCCGCCGCGGGCGCCCCGCTCACCGGCATCCTGCACATCGGCCGGTACCCGGGAGGCACCGACGAGACGGCCCGTCGCATCTCCGCCGACCTGGAGAAGTCCTTCTTCGAGGCACCCGTCGTGCCCGACGTGATGCGGTGGAAGTACGCCAAGCTCCTCGGCAACCTGGCCAACGCGATCGAGGCCGTGTCCGGGGTGATCACCAGCGAGGAGGGGCTCGCCCTCCACGGGCGCGCCCGCGCGGAGGGCGAGGCCGTGCTCGGCGCGGCGGGCATCGCGTTCGCGTCCAAGGAGGAGGAGAAGGAGTCGCGCGGCGACAAGATCCGGTTCGAGCCCTTCGACGGCTCGGAACGCAGCGGCGGCTCGTCGTGGCAGTCCCTCAGCCGGGGCACGGGCACCATCGAGTCCGACTACCTCAACGGTGAGATGGGCCTGCTCGGACGGCTGCACGGCGTGCCGACCCCGGTCAACGACGCCCTGCAGTCGGTGGCCGACCGCTTCGCCCGCGAGCGCAGGCCGGCCGGGTCCATGGCGATCGCGGACCTCGTGGCGGAGGCCGACGCGGCGGTGCGGTAGCTGTCGCGTTTCTTCAAGCCGCAGGCGGCCCCCGCGCGAGACGCTCTCCGCATGGAAACCGAGCACACATCCATGGTCGAGTACACGTCGATGAAGGAATGCGCCGCGGAGGCCGCCAGGGTCGCGCGCGGGGTCGACGCGGCCCGCCTGCCCGAGCCCAGCGGGTGCGGCGACTGGGACGTCCGCACCCTCGTCAACCACTGGGTCCTCTACTCCGCGCACGGTCTGGAGCACCGGGCCCTGCGCAAGCAGCTCCCCGACGCACTCACGGCACGCGACTTCACCGCCGACACCGACTGGGCCGAGGCCTACGCGGCGCAGCTCGAACGCGCCGTCGCCGCCTGGTCCGACCCGCGGGTCTGGGAGGGCGAGATCGACCTGGGCTTCGCCAAGTCACCCGCGCCCGAGGTCGCCCGCCTGCTCGTCGCCGAACTGGCCCTCCACGGCTGGGACGTGGCCCACGCCACCGGCCAGACCTTCCGGCTCCCCGACGACGCGGCCCAGCTGCTGCTCGACGTCGTCGAGGCGAACGCGGAGGAGTACCGCCGGTACGACGGCTTCGCCGACGAGGTCCCGGTGCCGGCCGACGCGTCCTTGTTCCATCGGGCGGTCGCGCTGAGCGGGCGGGATCCGCGCTGAAGGGCGACGAGCAGCTGAATGCCCCGGAGGGGCCGGACGCCTCGGAGGAACCGAACGGCTCGGAGCAGGCGGGCTGAGAAGGGGACGGCGGTCTCCTGACGCGTCGCGTCAGGCGCCCACCGCCGCCAACTCCCGTACCGTGGCCGCCTCGTAGCGACGCACGAGCAGCTGTGCCACCTCCGGGGCCGGACCCAGAACGTCCGCGAGGACGTCCGCTTCGCAGGCGCCGCGGGCGATGCGGTCCGGGAGGAAGCCGGGGGCCAGGACGTAGGGGGCGACCGCCACCCGGCGGACGCCCTCGGCGCGCAGCCCAGCCACGGCGTCCTCCGTGCGGGGCAGAGATGCGGAGGCGAACGCAGGTCGCACGGCGCACCAACCGGTGTGCCGCCACTCCCGCGCGATTTCAGCGATCACTGCGATCGCCTCCGGGTCGGTGGAGCCCGCCGAGGCCAGGACGACCCCGGTCGTGGGCTTGTCGGCCGGGGTGAGCCCGGCCTCGTACAGACGGCGTTCGAGCGCCGCCGTCAGGAGCGGCGAGGGGCCGAGCACCTCCGCCTGACGGATCCGCAGCCGGGCCGGGGCCTGCCGCAGCACCGCCGGGATGTCCGCCTTCGCGTGGAACGCACGCGTCAGGAGCAGCGGGAGCGCGACCACGTCACGCACGCCCTGTGCCGCCAGGGACTCCAGGACGCCGCTCACCGACGGGACGTTGAAGTCCAGGAACCCCGTCTCCACGCGCAGCCCCGGCCGCAGCGCCCGTACTTCGCGTACGAGCGCGTGGACCGTCGCGGCATGGCGCGGATCGCGGCTGCCGTGAGCGATCACGAGCAGGACCGGGCGGGCGGGGCGCTGGTGCATGGCGGGGTCAGCTCCTCACCAGGAGGCCGCGGCTGCGCAGGACGCGCCGCTCCAGGGGGCTGAAGATCAGCAGGTCGATGGCGATGCCGACGATCAGGATCAGGAAGATGGCGAGGAACACCATCGACATGGAGCTGGCGTTGCGGCCGTTCTCCAGGAGTTGTCCGAGGCCGATGCCCAGGTCCGGCGACGAGGCGATGATCTCCGCGGCCATCAGCGAGCGCCACGAGAACGCCCAGCCCTGCTTCAGGCCCGCGAGATAACCGGGCAGCGCGGCCGGGAGCACGATGTGCCAGGTGTGCCGCAGGCCCGTCGCGCCGAGGGTGCGGCCCGCCCGCAGGAACAGCGGCGGCACCTGGTCGACGCCCGACACCAGGCCGTTGGCGATCGAGGGGACCGCGCCGAGCAGGATCACGGCGTACATCATCTTGTTGTCGAGGCCCAGCCAGATCACGGCCGGCGGGACCCAGGCGACCGAGGGCAGCGACTGGAGACCGGACAGGATCGGGCCGATCGCGGACCGGACGAACCGGACCCGGGCGACGAGCAGGCCGAGCGGGGTGCCGATCACCAGCGCCAGCAGGAAGCCGAGCAGGCCGCGCGACACACTCGTCCAGATGTAGTCGAGAAGCGTCCCCTGCAGCCACGCGTCGGACACCTCGTGCCACACCGCGGACGGCGAGGGCAGCTTGCTCGGGTCGTCGACGATCTTGAACGACACCAGTCCCTGCCACACCACCAGGACCAGGAGCACGGCCGTCAGTGGCGGCAGCACCTTCTGGACCAGCGTCTGGCGCAGCGGGGTACGGGCGGTGTGCACGGTCTCCAGGGCATCGAGGCCCGCTTCGAGACCGGCCAGGTCCTGTGCGGTGCCCGAGTCCTTGACGGCGCCCGTGTCCTTGCTCGCGGTCGTCGTCTCAGTGCTGGCCATGGCGGCGGATCTCCCCACGCAGTTGTTCGGTGATCTCGACGGACAGTTCCGCCACGGCGGTGTCCTCGATGCGGCGCGGCTGCGGAATGCCGACCCGCCACTCGTGCGCCACCCGGCCCGGCCGCGACGAGAGCAGCACGACCCGCTCGGCGAGTCGCACCGCCTCGCGGACGTTGTGCGTGACGAACAGGACGGAGACGTTCGTCTCACGCCAGATACGGGTCAGCTCGTCGTGCAGCACATCGCGCGTGATGGCGTCGAGCGCGGCGAACGGCTCGTCCATCAGCAGCAGTTGGCTGTCCTGCGCCAGCGCCCGGGCCATCGCCACGCGCTGGCGCATACCGCCGGACAGCTCGTGCACCCGCTTGCCGTACGCGCCGTTCAGCCGGACGAGCTCCAGGAGCTCCTCCGCCCGCGTGCGGCGGTCCGCCTTCGCGACGCCGCGCAGCTTCAGGGCCAGTTCGATGTTCTTGCCCGCGGTCAGCCACGGGAAGAGGGCGTGCTCCTGGAACATCAGGGCCGGCCGGCCCTGTGTGCTGATCTCGCCCGACGAGGGCCGGTCGAGGCCCGCGACCAGGTTGAGCAGCGTCGACTTCCCGCAGCCCGAGGCTCCCAGGAGGGTGACGAACTCGCCCGGAGCGACATCGAGCGTGATGTCGTCCAGGACGAGCTGCTGCCCGGCGGGCGTGGCGAAGGACTTCGAGACGTGCTCGATCCGCGCGGCGTGGCCGGTGGTCTCCGTGCCGTCCACGGCCTTGGCGAGGGTCGTTGCCATGGTCGTCACCTCCTGGGAACTCAAGCGATTACGGGATTGCCTGACGCGGTTACTTGACGCCGAGGCCGGCGTCGGCCACCGCGCTCTTGCCCTCGTCCTCGAGGACCTTGTTCAGCGGCGCGAGGTCGTAGATGCCCTTGAGGTCGGGCTTCTCCAGCAGGCCCGCCTTCACCGCGTGCGCCGCCTCGGAGTCGAGGGTCGAGGCCAGCGGGTCGTCGGTGAACTGGATCGACTTCCACGCCGGGTCGAGCACGTCCGCCGGCAGCGCCTTGCCGGAGTCGGCCGCCAGCTGCTTGTTGGCCGCGGCCTTCGCCTCGTCCGGGTTGGCGTTGATCCACGCGTTCGTCTTCACCGAGCCGCGCAGCACGGCCTCGACGACGTCCGGGTGCTCCTTGAGGAACTTCTGCGACACGATGATGTTCGTGATCACGAACTTCTTGCCGGGCCACAGGTCGGACTCGTCGAGGAGGACCTTGCCGCCTTCGGCCACGAGCTTGGAAGCGGTCGGCTCCGGCACCCAGGCGCCGTCGATGGAGCCGGACTTGTAGGCGTCCGGGGTGATCTTGTTGTCCGTACGGACCACGGAGACGTCGCCCTTGCCGCTGTTGGCGTCGACCTTCCAGCCCTTCTCGGCGATCCAGTTGAGGAACGCGACGTCCTGCGTGTTGCCGAGCTGCGGGGTGGCGATCTTCTTGCCCTTGACGTCGTCCAGGGACTTGATCTTCTTCGGGTTCACCACGAGCTTCACACCGCCGGACGCCGAGCCGCCGATGATGCGCAGGCTCTTGCCCTGGGACTTGGTGAAGCCGTTGATCGACGGCGAGGGGCCGATCCAGCCGATGTCGATGGAGCCGCCGTTGAGCGCCTCGATCTCGGACGGGCCCGCGTTGAAGATCTGGTACTTGGCCTGAGTGCCCTTGAGCTCCTTCTGGAAGAAGCCCTTCTGGTTGCCCACGAGGGCGGTGCCGTGCGTCAGGTTGCCGAAGTAACCGATCTTCACGGTGTCGGCGGAGAGCTTCTTGCCCTTGGCGGCGACGTTCGTCTTGTCGGACGTGTCGTCCTTGGCCGAGGAGCCGTAGCCGCAGGCCGTCGCGGCGAGCGCGAGGAGCGGCAGGGCGGCGACGGCGGCGAGGCCGCGGCGCCAGGAGGCGGAGTTGGCAGGCACGGGAGGTGGTCCTCTCGTTGGCCCGGCGGTCACGCTCTCAGGGCGTGGCCGGGAGATCGGCGGGGTTTCGTCTTCGTACGAACAGGTCGCGGGGGGTGTGGGCGCGCAGGCAGTGCGCGTACGTCATCACGCACATCGCCCGACCCCGCCCTGGCCCGCGCCGAGGGCGCCGCTGCCGACGCGGCCGCCCTCTTTCGCGAACGTCGCATAGATGTCGATGGACGTCATGACTAGAAGTCCCAGCCGTCGTCGTCCGAGGCCTGCGCGGTCTCCTCCGCGTGGGCCGCCTGCGGCTTGCCGCCGAACGCCTCGCCCGCCATGCCCGCGGCGAGCGTCGTGCCGTCGGCCGGGTCGATGAGGAGGAACGAACCGGTGCGGCGCGAGTCGGCGTAGTCGTCGAGCGCGATCGGCTCGGCGGTGCGGATCTTGACGCGGCCGATGTCGTTGGCGACGAGCTGCCCCGGCTCGGGGTGCTGGGACAGGTCGTCCAGGGTCAGCCGCGAGGGGATCTCCTTGACGATCGCCTTGACCGTGCGCGTCGTGTGCTTGAGCAGCACGCGCTGGCCGACGGCGAGAGGCTGGTCGGCCACGTGGCAGACGGTCGCCTCGACGTCCTGCGACGTGGCGGGCGCGTCGCCGCTCGGCACGATCAGGTCGCCGCGCGAGATGTCGATGTCGTCCTCCAGGAGGAGGGTCACCGACTGCGGCGTCCACGCGACGTCGACCGACTTGCCCAGCAGGTCGATCCCGGAGACCTTCGACGTGCGGCCCGAGGGCAGCACCGTGACGGACTCGCCGACACGGAACGTGCCGGCCGCGATCTGGCCCGCGTAACCGCGGTAGTCGGGGTGCTCGGCGGTCTGCGGGCGGATGACGACCTGGACGGGCAGCCGCGCGTGGCAGCTCGTCAGGTCGTGGCTGACCGGGACCGTCTCCAGGTGCTCGAGGACGGTCGGGCCGCCGTACCAGTCCATGTTCGCGGACGGCTCCACGACGTTGTCACCGGCGAGCGCGGAGATCGGGATCGCGGTGATCTCGGGAACGCCCAGGTCGGACGCGTACGCCGTGAACTCCTCGGCGATCCTCGCGAAGACGGGCTCCGCGTAGTCGACGAGGTCCATCTTGTTCACCGCGAGCACGACGTGCGGGACGCGCAGGAGCGCGGCGACGGCGGCGTGCCGGCGGGTCTGCTCGATGACGCCGTTGCGGGCGTCGACGAGGACGACGGCGAGGTCGGCGGTGGATGCGCCGGTGACCATGTTGCGGGTGTACTGCACATGGCCCGGGGTGTCGGCCAGGATGAACCGGCGCCGGGGCGTGGCGAAGTAGCGGTAGGCGACGTCGATGGTGATGCCCTGCTCGCGCTCGGCGCGCAGGCCGTCGGTGAGCAGCGCCAGGTCGGGCGCCTCCTGACCGCGGTTGCGGGACGCGTGCTCGACGGCCTCCAGCTGGTCGGTGAGGACCGACTTGGAGTCGTGCAGCAGGCGGCCCACGAGGGTGGACTTGCCGTCGTCGACGGAACCGGCGGTGGCGAACCGCAGCAGGGTGGTGGCCGACAGGTCGGCCAACTGCTCTGTGGTGGTGCTCATCTAGAAATACCCCTCGCGCTTGCGGTCTTCCATCGCGGCCTCGGACATCTTGTCGTCGGCGCGGGTCGCGCCCCGCTCGGTGAGCCGGGAGGCGGCGATCTCGGCGATCACGGCGTCCAGCGTCGTCGCGTCGGAGTCGACGGCGCCGGTGCACGACATGTCGCCGACCGTGCGGTAGCGCACGAGGCGCTTCTCGACGCTCTCGCCCTCCTTGGGGCCGCCCCACTCACCGGCGGTCAGCCACATGCCGGAGCGCTTGAAGACGTCCCGCTCGTGCGCGAAGTAGATCTGCGGCAGTTCGATGGCCTCGCGGGCGATGTACTGCCACACGTCGAGCTCGGTCCAGTTGGACAGCGGGAAGACGCGTACGTGCTCGCCGGGGGCGTGGCGGCCGTTGTACAGCTGCCACAGCTCGGGGCGCTGGCGGCGGGGGTCCCACTGGGAGAATTCGTCGCGCAGGGAGAACACGCGCTCCTTGGCGCGGGCCTTCTCCTCGTCGCGGCGTCCGCCGCCGAAGACGGCGTCGAAGCGCTCCGCCTGGATCTTCTCCGTCAGGGGCACCGTCTGCAGCGGGTTGCGCGTCCCGTCGGGGCGTTCCTTGAGGGCGCCGCGGTCGATGTACTCCTGCACGGACGCGACGTGCAGCCGCAGTCCGTGCTGGGCCACGACGCGGTCGCGGTAGTCGAGGACCTCGGGGAAGTTGTGCCCGGTGTCGACGTGCAGCAGCGTGAACGGAACCGGTGCCGGCGCGAACGCCTTGAGCGCCAGGTGCAGCATCACGATGGAGTCCTTGCCGCCGGAGAAGAGGATCACCGGCCGCTCGAACTCGCCCGCGACCTCACGGAAGATGTGCACGGCCTCGGATTCGAGGGCGTCCAGGTGCGAGAGCGCGTACGGGCTGTCGGTCGCTTCGCCGGTGGTGGGTGCGACGGTCGTCATGCTGACTCCCTTTCGTTCGCTTCTCCGCCTGCGCGGCGCAGAGGTGCGGGCATCGGCGTCGTCTGTCGCGCACTGGCCGCGCGTGCGTCGCTCACAGGACACCCCGCTCGGTGAGCAGCGCGTGGAGCGCGGCCGCGGACTCCTGCACGGTCTGGGTGTGCGACTCGATGCGCAGGTCGGGCGATTCGGGCGCCTCGTACGGGTCGTCGACCCCGGTCAGCCCGGAGATCTCGCCCGCCGCCTGCTTCGCGTACAGGCCCTTCACGTCGCGCACGGAGCACACCTCGACGGGTGTGGCCACGTGCACCTCCAGGTAGCCGGTGCCGCCGGCCTGGTGGCGCTTGCGCACCGCCTCGCGGCTGTCCGCGAACGGCGCGATCACCGGGACGAGCGCCAACACGCCGTTACGGGCGAGGAGTTCGGCGAGGAAGCCGATGCGCTGCACGTTCGTGTCGCGGTCCGCGCGGCTGAAGCCGAGGCCCGCCGAGAGGAACTCGCGGATCTCGTCGCCGTCGAGCACCTCGACGCGGCGGCCGTCGGCGCGCAACTGCTCGGCGAGCTCGTTGGCGATGGTGGTCTTGCCCGCGCTCGGCAGACCCGTGAGCCAGACAGTGGCTCCGGTCACTTGCTTCTCCAAAGTCTCTGTGGTTCCGGGCATCAGCCGTGGATCCCGCACTCGGTCTTGTTGCGTCCCGCCCAGCGGCCGGCCCGCGCGTCCTCGCCCTCGAGCAGGCGCCGGGTGCAGGGGGCGCAGCCCACCGACCCGTACCCGTCCATGAGCAGGGGGTTGGTCAGCACACCGTGCTCGGCGACGTACGCCTCGACGTCGTCCTGCGTCCAGCGGGCGATCGGCGAGACCTTCACCTTGCGGCGCTTCTCGTCCCAGCCGACGACCGGGGTGTTCGCCCGCGTCGGGGACTCGTCGCGGCGCAGTCCCGTGGCCCACGCCGTGTACGAACTCAGGCCGTCCTCGAGGGGCTTGACCTTCCGCATGGCGCAGCACAGGTCGGGGTCGCGGTCGTGCAGCTTCGGCCCGAACTCGGCGTCCTGCTCGGCGACGGTCTGCCGGGGCGTGAGCGTGATGACGTTGACGTCCATCACGGCCTCGACGGCGTCCCTGGTGCCGATGGTCTCCTCGAAGTGGTAGCCGGTGTCGAGGAAGACGACGTCCACGCCGGGCCGGGCACGCGAGGCGAGATGGGCGACGACCGCGTCCTCCATGGAGGAGGTCACGCAGAAGCGCTTGCCGAACGTGTCGACGGCCCAGGTGAGGATCTCCAGGGCGGACGCGTCCTCCAGGTCGCGCCCGGCCCGCTCCGCGAGTTCCCGCAGGTCGGGCTCGGTCCTGCCGGCGACCTCACTGGCCTGAGTGGTCGTCATATGTCTTCCCCTCCACCGTCGTTGCGCTGAACTCCCCGGGTGAGCAACCCGAGAAACTTCAACTGGAAGGCCCGATTGCACGCCGCGCATTCCCACGCGCCGTGCCCGGTCTCGTTCGGACGCAGATCCTCGTCACCGCAGTAGGGGCAGTAGAAGGGGGCGGCCCGCTCGCTCATGACAGGGCCTCCTCGGAGGCGCGGGCCGTCCAGGTGGCGAAGCGCTCGCCGTCCTCGCGCTCCGCCTGGAAGCGCTTGAGGACCCGCTCGACGTAGTCGGGGAGCTCGGCCGCGGTGACCTTCAGGCCGCGGACCTTGCGGCCGAACCCGGCCTCGAGGCCCAGCGCGCCGCCCAGGTGCACCTGGTAGCCCTCGACCTGGTTGCCGTCCTGGTCGAGCATCAGCTGGCCCTTGAGGCCGATGTCCGCGACCTGGATACGGGCGCAGGCGTTCGGGCAGCCGTTGATGTTGATCGTGAGCGGCTCGTCGAACTCCGGGACGCGGCGCTCCAGTTCGTCGATCAGCGAGGCGCCGCGCGCCTTCGTCTCGACGATCGCGAGCTTGCAGAACTCGATGCCGGTGCAGGCCATGGTGCCGCGCCGGAAGGGGGACGCGTTGACCTTCAGGTCCAGCGCCTCCAGCTCGGCCACCAGCGACTCGACCTGGTCCTCGGCCACGTCGAGCACGATCATCTTCTGCTCGGCGGTGGTGCGCAGCCGGCCGGAGCCGTGGGCGCCCGCGATCTCGGCGATCTTGGTGAGGGTCGTGCCGTCCACGCGGCCGACGCGGGGCGCGAAGCCGATGTAGAAGAGGCCGTCCTTCTGGGGGTGCACGCCGAGGTGGTCGCGCCAGGTGCCGGCGGGCTGCTCGGGCGCGGGGCCGTCGACCAGCTTCCGCTGGAGGTACTCGTCCTCCAGGACCTGGCGGAACTTCTCGGTGCCCCAGTCGGCGAGCAGGAACTTCAGGCGGGCGCGGGTGCGCAGGCGGCGGTAGCCGTAGTCGCGGAAGATGCCGATGACGCCGCCGTACACGTCCGGCACCTCGTCGAGCGGCACCCAGGCGCCGAGGCGCTGGCCCAGCTTGGGGTTGGTGGACAGGCCGCCGCCGACCCAGAGGTCGAAGCCTGGGCCGTGCTCGGGGTGGTTCACGCCGACGAACGCGATGTCGTTGATCTCGTGCGCCACGTCGAGCTGCGGGGAGCCGGAGATCGCGGTCTTGAACTTGCGCGGCAGGTTCGAGAACTCGGGGTTGCCGATGAAGCGCCGCTGGATCTCGTCGATGGCGGGCGTGCCGTCGATGATCTCGTCGGCGGCGACGCCGGCGACGGGCGAGCCGAGGATGACGCGGGGCGTGTCACCGCAGGCCTCGGTGGTGGAGAGCCCGACCGCTTCGAGGCGCCGCCAGATCTCCGGCACGTCCTCGATGCGGATCCAGTGGTACTGGATGTTCTGCCGGTCGGTGATGTCGGCGGTCCCGCGGGCGAACTCCTGCGAGATCTCGCCGATGACGCGCAGCTGTTCGGTGGTCAGTCGGCCGCCGTCGATGCGGACGCGGAGCATGAAGTACTCGTCGTCCAGCTCCTCAGGCTCCAGGATCGCGGTCTTGCCGCCGTCGATCCCGGGCTTGCGCTGGGTGTAGAGCCCCCACCAGCGCATGCGGCCCCTGAGGTCGTTGGGGTCGATGGAGTCGAAGCCGCGCTTCGAGTAGATCGTCTCAATGCGTGTCCGCACATTGAGACCGTCGTCGTCCTTCTTGAACTGCTCGTTGCCGTTGAGCGGCGTGAAGTGACCCACGGCCCACTGGCCCTCGCCGCGGTGACGGCTCACCTTGCGGCGCGGCGCGGCGGTCGTGGGCTTTTCAGGGGTGGCAGCCATGGGTGTACGTCCTTCAGGCGGGCGGAGGCTCTGACAGCTTTGACCAGCACACTTCGCGCGAGGGCGCGGCGGTGCGCACGGTGCTGTACGGGGAGAAAGTGCGGCGGTGCTGGTGGAGTCAGCTCACCGGACACATGGCGCTGGACATGCGGCAGAGATCGACGTGCCGCCGACTCACCAAGGCAATTCCAGCTCGATCCATGACGGAAGCGTGTCATGGGACTTTCGGCCCAGTCCACCACTGTCCAGAAGGTGGACAAGACTGTCTCGCATCGCGGACAGGTGTGTCGCGCGTCACTGGACGGGACGGAAAGGGGCCTCGGAGAAGGGGAGCGTACGGGGAGGGGAGAGTGCGGGAAGGGGCGCCGCGGTGTTCCGCGGCGCCCCTTCCCGTTCCTGTCCCACTCGCGCGTCCCCGGCTACGCCCCGGGCCACGGCCCCGGCGTCGCCACCTCGGGCTCCTCCTCGACTTTCGTGTCGAAGAGGCGGAACCCGCGCCGCTCGTAGTTGGCCATCGCGTGCTCACCGTCCTTGCTGCACGTGTGCAGCCAGACCCGCTTCGTCGGCGTGCGGTCCGGCCAGCGCTCGGCCAGGTCCCAGGCGCGGGCCACTCCGTAGGAGAGGAGGTGACCGCCGATGCGGCGGCCCCGGAAAGCGGGGATCAGGCCGAAGTAGACGACCTCGACGACACCGTCGTCCTGCGCCTCCAGCTCGACGTAACCGGCCGGGGTCCCCTTCTCGTACGCCACCCATGTCTCGGTGCCCGGACGCTCCAGGACCTCCTGCCAGCGCGCGTACGTCCAGCTCAGCCGGTCGGTCCAGAGGATGTCGCCCCCGACGGACGCGTACAGGAAACGGCTGAACTCCGGCGAGGGCACCTCGGCGCGGACGACACGGAGGTCGCCGCCCTCGGGCGCGGCGGCCGGCCGGAGGTCGGAGGGAGCGGTCTGCTCCAGGGACCAGGTGGTCACAGCGATGTTGCTCATGCGGGTCAGGCAATCACGGGGCCCGCACCCTGGCCAAAGCGGTCCGCGATACGGGAAGATCCGCCCGCGCCATGCCGCCCCCCGCGCACGACGTATCCGGAGGATGTTCATGCCCCGCACGACAGCTCGCCGCACACCCCGCGGCCTCCTCGCCACGGCCATCGCCACCGTGGCCCTCGCGACCCTCGCCGCCCCGGCCTCCGCCACGGCCGGTGCACAGGCCGCGGACCCGCAAGGCCGGATCTTCATGGTCAACCCCGTCCAGTCGTCCGGCGACCAGACCCTCACCGACGCGAAGGACTCCGCGACCGCGGTGCCCGCCTCCGCCTACACCCTCGCCGCCCTGCGCAACCTCGATGCGAGCGGCGGCCTCTCCGGCAAGTGGGTCTCGGTGAGATCGAACACCGGCGGCGCCGCCTCTGTCGCCGACGCAGGTGCGTATGACCGCAAGGACGACCAGTTCGAGCAGGTCATGGCCTACTTCTGGGTCAACGAGGCACAGGAGTACCTCCAGAGCCTCGGCTTCGGCAGCGAACTGCCCGGGGCCAACGACCGGCAACAGCCGGTCCGTATCGACCAGTGGGGCGCCGACAACTCCTTCTTCACCGACAAGAAGGCCGAGATCCGCTTCGGCAAGGGCGGCGTCGACGACGCTGAGGACGCCGAGGTCATCGTCCACGAGTACGGTCACGCCGTGCACAACGCCCAGGTCCCCGGGTTCGGCACGTCCGAGGAGGCCGGCGCCATCGGGGAGGCGTGGGGCGACTACCTGGCGGCGTCCGTCGGCTCCTACGCGGACGCCAAGTACGGCTGGCCGCGCAAGACCGACCTCGCCTGTGTCGGAGACTGGGACTCGGTCTCGTACACGGCCACCGCCCCGCACTGTCTGCGCCGCCTCGACACCGGCAAGACGTACGCCGACAAGGTGGGGGAGGTGCACGCGGACGGTGAGATCTGGTCCCAGGCGCTGTTCGACATCAGGTCCGCGCTCGGCGCACGCACGGCCGACCGCGTCATCGTCGACGCGCAGTTCGGCTTCGCCCCCGACACCAGCTTCACGGACGCGGCTCTGAAGACCGTGGCGACCGCGCAGAAGATGTACGGAAAGAGTGCCGCGGACGCCGTGCGCAAGGCGTTCCAGGCCCGGGGCATCCCCGGGGTGTGAGTTCGCGCGGGGACCGGAGGGTGCGGACCGGCGGATGTCCACGAACCCCCTCCGTAAGTCCATGGAGTCGCGCCCTGGCGGGCGGCACGCTCTGAGCCGTCCCGCCGGGAGACCCCATCCCCTCCGGCATCCGCAACCACTCACGGAGATACGTCATGAGACGCAGCCGCGTCAGTACCGCGCTCGTCGCCTTCTGCGCCGCCGCGACCGCCGGCGTCACGGCCCTCGCGGCCGCCCCCGCCGCCACGGCCGCCTCCCCTTTCAAGGCGCGCACCCACTACGTCGACTGCCGGCCCGGAACCGGCCCGCAGAAGGGCACGCGGGCGGCGCCGTGGCGCACGCTCGCCGCCGTCGACGCCCAGCGCCTCGGCCCCGGTGACCAGGTGCTCCTCAAGCGCGGCACCCGCTGCACGGGCACCCTCGCCCCGAACGGCGCGGGCGCCCCCGGCAGCCCCGTCCGCATCGCCCCGTACGGCAGCGGAGCGAAGCCGGTGATCGACGGTGCGGGCGCGCCCGACGCCGTCCTCCTGCGCAACACGCAGTGGATCGAGGTCTCCGACCTGGAGATCACCAACGCGGCGAACCCGGGCACCAAGCGCCGCGGCGTGCGTGTCGTCCTCAGCGACTACGGCACCGGCCGGCACTACCGCCTCACCGGGCTCGACATCCACGACATCCGCGGCGACGACACCAAGGACAACGACGGCTCCGCGGGCATCCTCTTCTCCGTCACGGGGTCGGAGAAGGAGACGCGCTACGACGACGTACGCGTCGAGAACAACACCCTCAGGACCGTCGACCGCGAGGGCATCTTCTTCGCCTCCAGCTGGAACCAGCGGCCCGCCATCAGCGGCTACGACCCGAACGGCCCGCACTGGGTCCCGTCCACCGGCGTCGTCGTGCGCGGCAACACCCTCGACGACCTCGGCGGGGACGGCATCGTCATGACCGCCACCAGGAACGCCCTGGTCGAGCACAACATCCTGCACGGCTTCCAGCGGCGCTCCGCCGGATACAACGCGGGCATGTGGCCGTGGAACGCGGACGGCACCGTGTTCCAGTACAACGAGACGTCCGGCGGCGAGACGACCCGCGACGGCATGGCGTACGACGTCGACGAGGGCTCCTTCGGGACCGTCTTCCAGTACAACTACAGCCACGACAACGCGGGCGGCTTCTTCCTCGTCTGCAGCGCCGACGGCACCCTCGGCGACGCCGTGATCCGCTTCAACATCAGCCAGAACGACCACTTCAGAGGCATCGAGACCTGCCGCGGCTCGTTCTCCGGGGTCCGCTTCCTGCACAACACGATCTACGTCGGTGACGGCGTCGGCCAGACCGTCGTCAACGAGAACACCACCAGCCGGCACGAGATCGCCTTCGACGACAACATCGTGGTGAAGGAAGGAACCGGCACGGCGGCCTTCACGCTGCGCTCCGGCGGCGTCACCGCGTCCCACAACGTCCTGTACGGGATCGGGGCGACGCCACCCAACCCCGGCGGCACCACCGCCGACCCGCTGCTGGCCCGTCCGGGCACGGCCACGGGCCGCGGCGATGCCGGGGCCGCCTACGCCCTGCGTGCCGGATCGCCCGCACTCGGCGCGGGGGCGCCGCTCGCGGACGCGGGCACCCGCGACTACGCGGGCAACCCGGTGGTGCCGGGAGCGGCGCCCAACATCGGCGCGTGGAACGGGAGTTCGTCCGACCGGTGAGGACCGGCGGGGCGCCCCGATCCTGGTCGGGGCGTCCGACGGGGCGTCCGACGGGGCGTCCTACGGGGCGCCGACCGGCACCGGCGCGTTCCAGCCCTGCGTGTCCGGTCCGGCCGGCGCGAGCTTCACGCCGGAGCCCGCGTGGGCGAGGGAGCGCCCGGTCGCCCGGTTCACCAGGGTCTTCCTGCCCGGGTCGTACGTCCACAGCTTGGCCGGGTCGGTGACCTGGCCGCCGGTGGCGATGTCGCCCGCGCAGTCGGCGATGCGCACGCTCTTCTTGTCGCTCGCGGTCAGGCAGTAGTTCGACGGCAGTCGGACGGTGCCGTCGGCCGCGAGGACCCAGGACTGCTCGAAGGCGCCGGGGCCGTTGTCCTTGCACGCGGCGAGCGTGAGCTCCGCGCCGTCCTCGGTGGCGCCGCTCGGGGCGAGGCACTTGTCGCCGGGCGCGGAGATCTCGGCGCGCTTCGAATTGCCCAGCGCCAGACGCTGATCGGTGCTTCCGTCGGGACGCGCGTCCACGGCGGCGGCGCACGGCGGGTTGCTCTTCGTCTTGGTCACAGAGCTGACGGCCGCGCCGGCGCCGACGGCGGTGCCGGTGGGCAGGCCGAAGTGGGCGTCCGAGTACGGCTGGTCGTAACAGGTGGCCCGTGGGTCGTTCCACTCGAAGTACTCGACCCAGTCGATCAGGCCCGTGGACTTGATGGCGGTGGCCGGCGTCTGCACGCTGCCGAGCTTGAACGACTCGCCCGTGGTCTTGTCGTGGATGGTGGCGCCGAACCAGCCGTCGCCCTCGTACGCGACCGTGGAGGTGTAGGTGTGCCCCTCCTCCCAGTCGTGGTTCATGCGACAGCTGGAGCCCTCGCCCTCGCCGCCGAACTGGAGGCAGTAGCTCCCCTCCGAGCCGGGCTTGCGCTCGAAGCTGTCCCACACCGAGAACAGGAACGTCGGCTTGTCGCCGCCGTTGCGCTGCATCCCGATGTAGGCGCCGTTGCCGACGTTGAAACCGAACTGGTGGCTCCAGAAGGTGTTCGCGTTGTAGCCGGGGTCCTTCTCGACCGTCGTGGACCAGGTGACCTCGCTGAGCCCGTCGGCCGCCGACGGGAACGAGTAGTAGGTGTACGTCCCCGGGGTCGTGCCGATGGCGTCGTCCGCGCTGGCCGCGGGGGCCAGGGCCAGGCCGGCTCCGGCGGCGAGGCCGAGCGCCGCGAAGAGCGGCACGGACCGCCGCTTGAGGGAACGGGTGAAGCGTCCAGTCATCGAAAACCCTGCCTGTGATGGAGGTGGATGCGTGAAGGGAGTGCGTCGGGCTGCGCTGCGCGCGATGTCTTTGCGCGAAGGTGATTGAAAGCGCTGAACTTAGAGCATGATCGCGCGCGCCGGGCACATCCTGCGCCATCGGGCGGCGCGGGGCAAGAGGGTGCGCGCCGGGCCGTCGCCGTGCCGCGAGCACCCCGATCGCGGCCTCACGGGTGCGCCGGATGTCGTCCTCCTCGAGTGCGGGGAGGGTGAGACGGCGGGCGAGGCCGTACGTCGACGTGGACGCCCCGCGCTGTCCGATTCCTTCGGGCGGCGTGTGAAGTCGGTGTCGAGCCGGAACGGCTCGGTGCCGCGCGCGGCTGGTGACCTTGAAGGCCCGGCCCGGCGCGCGACATCTCGACGCCGGGCGGATCTGGGGAGACCGGCGTGTGCGCGGCCGGTGACCGTCGGTGCCGTCTTGGGGTCCGCTTCGTACGCCTTGCCGTCGAGCGTGACCTCGGTGACCGGGCTCGTGCCGCCGGGCCCTACGAAGCAATTTCCACCAAAGTCCCCACGCCGGCGGTCGGTGGCCTGAATGCGGAACGTCGGCTTCGCCCAGGTCGGGGGCGGTGCGTGCGGCTGAGGTGACCGTGTGCGTTGCCTGCGCGTTTCATGCGTGAAGCTGCAAGATCTAAATAGTTACCAATCAAGTCTTGTCATCTGTTGGCGGGCTGACGCAAGATTCCGGTACCTCGCGCGCCGGGCCGCAGCCCCCGCGAGGGCCCTGTGAAACCAACCCTCGCCCGCCACTCGACGCAGGAGGTGAATGTGTCGGCCGCTGCGTCCGCATCGCCCACGCCCACATCGCACAACCCCCCCGACCTACCGCACGAGGCACCCGGAACGTCGGGCAGGAAGAAGGCGTCCGGCACGAAGGGGACACCGGGCAGGAAGGGGCGCAAGCCCGCCGACCGGCGCAGCCTGCGCGAGCGTCTGAGGCAGGACCGCACCCTGCTCCTGCTGTGCGTGCCGGGCATCCTCTACTTCGCGGTGTTCTTCTACCTCCCGCTCGCGGGCAACAGCATCGCCTTCCAGGACTACCAGCCCTACCTCGGCTTCAAGGGAAGCCCGCTGGTCGGCTGGGACAACTTCAGGGCCCTGCTCGAACAGCCGGAGTTCTGGACGGCCGTCTGGAACACGCTGAAGATCAGCGCCGTCCAGCTGATCCTCTACTTCCCCGCGCCGATCGCCCTCGCGCTCTTCCTGAACTCGCTGATCAGCAACAAGACCCGCCGCCTCATGCAGACGGTCGTCTACCTGCCGCACTTCCTGTCGTGGGTCGTCGTCGTCGGCATGTTCCAGCAGGTCTTCGGCGGCGCGGGCACGGTCACCAGCTATCTGAACGACCACGGCGTGCACGTCGGCAACATCATGAACAACCCCGACACGTTCATCTACCTGATCACCTCCCAGAGCGTCTGGAAGGACGCCGGCTGGGGAGCGATCATCTTCCTCGCCGCGATGGCGTCCATCGACACCTCGCTCTACGAGTCGGCGGCGATGGACGGAGCGGGCTGGCTGCGCCGCATGTGGCACATCACGCTGCCCGGCATCAGGCCCGTGATGATCATGCTGCTCATCCTGCGCCTCGGCGACATCCTTTCGGTCGGCTTCGAGCAGATCCTCCTCCAGCGCGACAACGTCGGCCGGGACGCCTCCGAAGTCCTCGACACCTACGTCTACTTCCACGGCGTCGTCGACGGCGACTGGGGCATGTCCACCGCCGCCGGCCTGATGAAGGGCGTCATCGGCTTCGTGATGATCGTCCTCGCCAACAAGTTCGCGCACCGCCTCGGCGAGCAGGGGGTCTACCAGTGAGCACCGCGCCCATCTCCACCACCCTGCGGCCCGAGAGCCAGGAGAGCGGGGAGAGCCGACAAGGCCGCACCGGCAGCAGGAAGCGCCGGGGCTCCGCCGAGCGCCCCGCCTGGATGGAACAGCCCAACCCGGCGGCTCAGACGCTGAAGTTCATCGTGATCGTCGCGATGATCGTGGCGGTCGGCTACCCGTTCCTGCTCGCCATCGGCACCAGCCTCTCCTCCAAGGCCGAACTCGCCGCGAACGGCGGCTACGTGCTGTTCCCGTCGCACCCCACGCTCGAGGCGTACCGGGTGGTCCTGTCCGGCGGTGTCATCACCCGCGCCGCCATCGTGAGCATCGGTGTCACGGTCGTCGGCACGGCGCTCAGCCTGCTCTGCACGATCGCGCTCGCCTACGGCCTCTCCCGGCCGCGGACCTTCGCGGGCAAGCCGCTGCTCCTGATCGTCGTCGGCACGTTCCTCTTCACGCCGGGCATCATCCCCAACTACCTGGTGGTCCAGGAGCTGGGCCTGCTCGACACCTACGGGGCGATGATCGCGCCGATCCTGCTCAACGCGTTCAACATCATCGTGGTCCGGGCCTTCTTCCAGGGGATTCCCGACGAGCTGCACGAGGCGGCCCGCCTCGACGGCGCCGGTGAACTCACCATCCTGTGCCGGATCGTGCTCCCCCTGTCGAAGGCCGTCATCGCCGTGGTCGGCATGTTCTACGCGGTGACGTACTGGAACAGCTTCTTCAACGCGATGCTCTACATCAACGACCCGGACAAGCTGCCGCTCCAGGTGGTGCTGCGCAGCTACGTCCTCCAGGGCGACACCTTCAACGCGAAGGCGCTCGGCGTGAGCGTGCTGCCCGCCAGCACCGCTCTGTCGATGGCCGTGCTCATCCTCGCGGTCCTGCCGATCATCGCGGTCTACCCGTTCCTCCAGAAGTACTTCGTCAAGGGCGTTCTCACCGGCGCCATCAAGGCCTGAGCCACCACCCTCAACCACTCCTCGCCCCTATAGGAGAGTCATGTCCTCCAGAGACTTCAACCGCCGCGGGTTCCTCGGTGCCGCGACCGTCGCCGGCCTCACCATCGCCGGCGCCGGTTCCCTCACGGCCTGTGGTTCCGGCGCGGCCTCGGGTGGTGGCGGCGCCAAGGCGTCGGCCAAGCTGAAGCTGCCGACGTACGTCCCCGCGAACGTCCCGGCGCCCGACCTGCCGGGCAACGCGGCGGGCCTCGACCCGGCGTACCTTCGCTACCCCAAGAACCTGACCCGCAGCGTCAGCAAGAAGCCGGGCGACGGCAAGCCGGTCACGGCCCTGACCGAGACCTTCACGACCGCGGCCCCCGCGATGAACCGCAACCAGTACTGGCAGGAGCTCAACAAGCGCCTGGGTTCCGAGCTGAAGATGACGATCGTCAACGGCCTCGGTGCCGACGACGTCTACCGCGCGAAGTTCAACGCCACCATCGCCGGCGGCGACATGCCCGACCTCATGTGGTTCCCGCCGAACCAGGGCCTCAAGAACGTCCCCGCGCTGCTCGAGGCGAAGTTCCACGACCTCACCGAGTACCTGTCGGGCGACGCGGTCAAGAAGTACCCGAACCTCGCCAACATCCCCGGGTTCGCCTGGAAGACGGCCGTCTTCAACGGCAAGATCTGGGGCATGGCGGTCCCGTACGGCCGCATGGGCCAGGTCTACGTCGCGAACGAGGACTTCTGGAAGCCGGTCGGCGGCGTGCAGTTCGACAGCGCCCAGGACTTCTTCGACAAGGCGAAGGAGCTCCTCGACGTCAAGCGCAAGAAGTACGTCCTCGAGCCGGCGTACGTGAACCACATCCTGCAGTTCGCCTACTGGCACGGCGCGCCCAACGGCTGGCGCGCGGAGGGCGGCAAGCTCACCCACTACTTCGAGACCGACGAGTTCCACGCCGGCCTGGAGTTCGCCCTCAAGTGCCAGAAGGCGCAGCTGTTCTGGCCGGACCCGAACCTGCCGACGACCCTGGAGAAGATGGAGGGCGGGTTCCTCGGACTGCACGTCCAGTCCTTCCCCGGCTTCCTCAGCGACAGCAACCAGTACGACTGGCCGGAGAAGGTCGTCATCCCGTTCGCCGCGGAGAAGGGGATGACCCCCACTTGGGGCTTCGGCTACGGATCGGTCGGCTTCACGGCCATCAACAAGGCCGTGAGCAAGGACCGTATCGACACGCTGCTCCAGGTCATGAACTACCTCAGCGCCCCCTTCGGCACCGAGGAGCGGCTCTTCCTGGACAACGGCATCGAGGGCACGCACCACACCCGCTCCAAGGACGGCGACGTGCTCCTCAACAAGAAGGGCAACGCCGAGGTCATCACCACCCGCCAGGCCATCAACTTCTTCGGCAACGCCCCCGAGACGCTGTACCTCCCGGGCAAGCCCGACATCACCCGCGGCATCCACGCCGCCCAGGTCGAGCTGATGAAGCTCGCCAAGATCAACCCGACCACGGGCTTCTTCTCGGACACCAACGCCAACAAGGGCGCCTCCTCGAGCGACACCGTGTACCAGGCCGTCAAGGACATCGTCGCCGGCCGCACCCCGCTCTCCTCCTTCAAGAAGGACATCCTGCCGACCTGGCAGCGCGAGGCGGGCAACGCGATGCGCGACGAGTTCGAGAAGGCCATCGCCGACAGCAAGTAGCACCGCCCGGCAGGACCCGCACCCCTACGCGTATCGCACACAGAACAGGACACCCGCACGTGGAAGACCTGCGCATCGGAGTCATCGGGCTCGGACTGCGACGGAACCTGGCGACCGCCGCCCACCGCCCCGGCAACGGGTCGGTCGTGGCGGCGGTGGCCGACCTCGACCCGCAGATCCGGGCGAAGGTGCCGGAGCTGTACGAGGGCGCGATCGCCGTCGACGACCACCGAAGGCTCCTCGAGGACCCCTCGATCGACGCCGTCATCGTCGCCACCCCCGACGACACCCATGAAGCCATCGCCTGCGAGGCTCTCGAGGCGGGCAAGCCGGCCTACGTCGAGAAGCCGCTCGGCATCTCGGTCGAGCAGTGCGACACCATCCTGCGCACCGCGTACAAGACCGGCACCCGCCTCTACGTCGGCCACAACATGCGCCACATGGGCGTCGTGCGTCTCATGCGCGACATCATCGCGCGCGGCGAGATCGGCGAGCCGAAGACCGTGTGGGTACGGCACTTCGTCTCGTACGGCGGCGACTACTACTTCAAGGACTGGCACGCCGACCGCACCCGCACCACGGGCCTCCTCCTCCAGAAGGCGGCGCACGACCTCGACGTGGTGCACTGGCTGGCCGGCGGCTACACCAAGCGTGTCAACGCCCTCGGCGACCTCATGGTCTACGGGGACCTGCCGCGCCGCGAGCCGGACACCCCGCGCCCCGACGGCTGGCTGAAGGAGTTCGACTGGCCGCCGACGGAGCGCCACGACCTGCACCACGTCGTGGACGTCGAGGACGTGTCGGTGATGAACATGCAGCTGGACAACGGCGTCATCGCCGCTTACCAGCAGTGCCACTTCAGCCCCGACTACTTCCGCAACTACACGGTCATCGGCACCGAGGGCCGCCTCGAGAACTTCGGGGACAGCCCCGGCGACGAGGTCCGTGTCTGGAACACGGGCCCGACCGGCTACCGCAAGGACGCAGACATCGTCTACCGCGTGCCCGAGGCGACGGGTTCGCACGGCGGCGCCGACGAGCGCATCATCGGCGAGTTCTGCCGCTTCGTGCGCGAGGGCGGCGTCACCGACACGTCGCCCGTCGCGGCCCGGATGAGCGTCGCCGCCGGTGCGCTCGCCACCCGCTCGCTGCGCGAGGGGGGCGTCCCGTACGACGTGCCGGAGCTGGAGCCGGAGCTTCTCGCGTACTTCGACGGCGGTCAACTGCCGCGCGACGCCGGGCAGTAGCAGTCACAGCGCAGGCGTGGGCGGGCCCGTCGGAGGGGGCGGGCCCGCCCACACCCGCGTGCGCACACAGACGGTCACGTGTAAGTGCGCGGATGATCACGTCTGGATGCGGAGAACGGCGCGGGTTACGCTACGCGCGTCGCGAGGAGGAACAAGTGGGCGCACACGCCCGATGGACCCAACTGCTGGAAATACTCGGCAATGAGGGTCATCTCGATGTCACGGAGGCGGCCGAGCGACTGGGCTGTTCCTCCGCCACGATCCGGCGCGACATGGACGAACTGGCCCGGCAGTCCCTGCTGACCCGCACGCGCGGCGGGGCCGTGGTGAGCTCCGTCGCCTACGACCTGCCGCTGCGTTACAAGACGGCCCGCAAGGCGGACGAGAAGCAGCGGATCGCCAAGGCGGTCGCCGAACTCGTCCCGTCGGGCTCCGTCGTCGGCATCAACGGCGGCACCACGACCTCCGAGGTGGCCAGGGAACTGGCCGTCCGCACCGACCCGGGCGGCACGTCCGGCGGCGTCGCGCTGACCGTCGTCACCAACGCGATCAACATCGCCAACGAGCTGGCGATCCGCCCCCATGTGAAGATCGTCGTCACGGGCGGCGTGGCCCGGCCGAGCTCGTACGAACTCGTCGGCCCGCTCGTCACGTCCGTCCTGCAGAGCCTCGCCCTCGACTACACGATCCTCGGTGTGGACGCGGTCCACCCGGACCTCGGCGCGGCCACGCACGACGAGTCGGAGGCCAGCGCGAACCGCTCGCTCGCCGAACGGGCGGGCACGGTCATCGTGGTGGCCGACTCCTCGAAGCTGGGCCGCCGGGCGTTCGCCCAGGTGTGCGCGCTGAACGCGGTGTCGATCCTGGTCACCGACAAGGACGCCCCCGAGGCGCTCGTCGAGGAGATCACGGCGCAGGGCATCGAAGTCGTCTGCGTGTGACCGGGCGCCCGTGGGGCGTGGCGGCGGCGCCCGGTCACGGATGCATCAACTCGGCGTCGTCCAGAGCTGGTTGGCGCCACCCGTGCAGGTGTACGTGATCAGCCTCGTGCCGTCCGTGCTCGCGCCGCCCTGGGCGTCCAGGCACTTTCCCTGGTTGACGAGGGTGTCCCCGGATCGCTGCCACTGCTGCGCGGCCGAGCCGTCGCACGCGGAGAGCTGCACCGAACTCCCGCTCGCCGTCATGCACTTGTAGAGCGCGCGTACGGTGCCGTCGTGGGACAGGACCCAGTTCTGGTTGTTGCCGCCGCCGCACGTCCACAGTTCGAGCGGGGTGCCGTCGGTGCTGCTGCCGCCCGTGATGTCGACGCACTTGCCGCTGCCGCCCGTGATGTCGCCCGAGGCGGAGTTGCCGGTCGCGTCGTCGTGCACGCTGCCGCCGGAGACCTGGGTGACCCCGGCGTACTGGGTGCAGGTGCTGCTCGTGGACGTCGAGCCGACGGAGGCGGTGACGGCGGAGCCGCCCGTCGACGTGCCCTTGGGGAGGTCGAAGCGGGCCCGTGAGTAGGGCTCGTCCTCACAGGTCGCCGAGTTGCTGTTCCAGTCGAAGTACTCGACCCAGTCGACCATGCCGCCCGCGCTGATCCGGGCGCCCGAGCCGACCTGGAGGCTGCCCAGGACGAAGGACGTGCCGGCCGTGACGTCGGAGATCGTCGCCTTGTACCAGCCGTCGGTCGTGTCGGGGGAGACGCGGTAGGTGTAGTGGTGTCCCGCCGTGAACGCCTGGTTGTAGCGGCACGTGTACCCGGTGCCCGACTCGTCGAAGGTCTGGCAGTACGTGCCGGCCGAGCCCGCCTTCGCCGCCGTCGAGCCCCACAGGGAGAAGAGGAACATGCCGGTGCCGGTGCGCCAGCGCTGTTGGCCGACGTAGCCGCCGACGCTGTTGGTGAAGTCGAACTGGTGGGCCCAGTAGACGTTTCCGCGGCCCGGGTCCGCCTCGACCGTCGTCCCCCAGGTGGCCTCGGTGAGGGCCGTCGTGCCGGACGGGAAGCCGTAGTTGGTGTAGGTGCCGGGGGTCTGCCCCGCGGCCTGGGCCGGTGCGGACAGGCCCAGAGCGGCGGCGACCGCGACGACGGCGGTCAGGCAGACGGATCTGATGGATCTGAAGCGACGCACAGGTTCCTCCTGAACGGTGGGGGAGGGAGGTGCTTGCAGACATGCGCTTGTGCTCGTGCTCGTGCTCGACAAGAGAGTGGCCGCGACGGATGGGCAAGGGCATGGACTTCTGGTGCGCGCACATGGACTCTCGGCGAGGTTCGAGGAGATGTGCTGATCTCAAATGCTTGAAAACGCGCTATAACTTGCACAACCAAGCATGTGCTGGGATGTGAGGGTGCGTCATGAGCCATATGGAGAACGAGCTGTACAGCCAGCCCGAGTGCTGGGACCGGGCGGCCGAACTGGCGCTGGACCGGCGGGCGTTGCTCCCCGAGCCGGGCGAGCGGGTCGCCGTCGTCGGCTGCGGCACCTCGCTCTTCATGGCGCAGGCCGCCGCCGCGCTGCGCGAGGACGCCGGCCACGGCGAGACCCACGCCCACGCGGCCTCCGAGTTCCCTGCCGGACGCCACTACGACCGGGTCGTCGCCCTGACCCGCTCGGGCGCCACCACCGAGGTGCTCCGCCTCCTCGCCGGGCTGCGCGGACGCGTCAGGACCACCGTGATCACCACGGACGCCGCGACCCCGGTGGCCTCGGCCGCCGACGACGTGCTCACACTCGACTTCGCCGACGAGAAGTCCGTCGTGCAGACCCGCTTCCCGACCTCGGCCCTCACCCTGCTGCGCACCCACTTCGGGCTGCACTCGCAGGACGTCGTGGACGACGCTCACGACGCGCTCGCCGAGCCGCTGGCCCCGTGGCTCGTCGGCTGCACACAGTTCACGTTCCTCGGCCGGGGCTGGACCGTGGGGCTCGCCGGCGAGGCGGCCCACAAGATGCGCGAGAGCCGGCTTCCCTGGACCGGCGCGCATCCGGCCCTGGAGTACCGGCACGGCCCGATCAGTTGCTCGACCCGCGGCACCGTCACCTGGATGCTCGGCGAGGCGCCCGCCGGTCTCGCCGACGAGGTGCACGCCACCGGCGGCATGTGGGTGGCCGGCGGCCTCGACCCGCTGGCCGAACTGGTACGGACGCAGCGCCTCGCGGTGGCGGTCGCGGTGGCCGGCGGCCGTGACCCGGACCGGCCCCGCCACCTCACGCGCTCGGTGATCCTCGCCCGGGTCTGAGAGGCAACTCCGTCCGAGGGGACCGCTGTTGTGGGGACGGGGTCAGCGCGGCGGCGCCGACCGTGATCTCAGCACGCCGGGCGCCACCGAGTGCGGCAGCAGGTCCGCCGGACTCTGCGGGAGCACCACCTCCAGCTCCGCCTCCTCGTGGAAGCGGTACGGGCGGTGCCCGAGCAGGCTGCCGAGATAGCGGCGTACGCGCGACATCTCGGCGCGCACCGTCACCGTGCGCGTCGGGTCGCCGAACATGTCCTCCGAGAGGCCCGACGCGCTGCGCCCGCCGGGGCGGTGCAGGGCCAGCAGATAGAGGAGTTCGGCGTGGCGCGGGCTCAGCTCGTGCGTCCAGGACCGCGTGCCGTCCGTCACCGTGACCGACCAGCTCCGGGGCCTGCTCACGTCCAGGACGACACGGGTGCCGCCGAGCGGTTCGGCCGCCCCGTCCGGGCCGTCGGGCCGCAGCAGCCAGCCGCCCGGCAGCGGCGCCACCGCGCACATGCCCAGCGTCGGCACCCAGGCCCGCCCGTCCGAGAGTTCCGAGAACTCGGACAGCGACTTGGGCAGCGCGATCCGGTCCACCGGCTGCATCCCCGTCACCGCAGCCGTCCAGCCCTGGACGTCCACCGCGACCGCCCGGCCGCCGATCCGCGCGAGCACCGGCGCCGCGACGGCCCGCAACCGGTCGAGCGCCGCCGCGTGCCGCTCCCGCAGCCGCGCCTCCGCCAGCTGCGCGACCGTCCCGACGAGCGAGAGCGTCGCCGGGTGCATCGTCTCCAGCGGGCCGCTCACATCGACGACGCCGATCAGCTGCCCGTCGCGCGGGTCCGTGATCGGGGCCCCCGTGCACGTCCAGCTGTGCAGCGACATCACGAAGTGCTCGGCGGAGAAGACCTGCACCGGGCGCCGCGTCACGAGCGGCGTGCCCACCCCGTTCGTCCCGACGGTCTGCTCGGCCCAGTCCGCGCCCGGTTCGAAGCCGAGCCGGTCGGCCTTGTGCAGCACCGCCGCGCTGCCCTCGCGCCACAGGATGCGCCCGTCCGCGTCGGACACGACCATGATGTGCTGCGCCGCGTCCGCGACGGTGACCAGCGCCTCGCGCAGCACCGGCAGGATCTCCAGGAGCACGGACGACTGGCGGCGCTCCTCGAGCTCCTCCGGGCTCAGCAGGCCCGAGCGCACGTCACGGTCCGGGTCGACCCCGCTGCGGAGCATGCGGTTCCAGGACTCGCCGATCACCGGGCGCGGCAGGATCTGCGGTCGCTGCCCCGACAGGGTCGCGGCGCGGACACCTTTCAGGAGCCGCGCGGCCAGCGAGCAGTCCATGGTGGACAGCCGGCCGAGATCGACGGTCGAGTTCTGCTGCGTCACGGGTCCTCCTGGAACAGACCAGTGCGTGGGGACGTGTGCATATCGTGCCGCTTCACCGGCCTTCTTGGGGCGGAAAAGCGGGCGCGACAGTTGCAACCCTCTGCAACTCTGGCGAACAGCCGTACGTCGGTCGAAGCTGAAACCGTGCCGCTCCGGCGGCGCGGGAGCTCCTCAAGGGGCCTGAAGGGCGGGGGTGATGCCGTGTCGGCGCAGCATCACCCCCGTGACTTCCGTCGTCGACCCCTGTGGCCCCGGTCGTGATCCGGTAGCCCCGGGCCCCTCGCTCAGCTCGCGGGGCGCGCCCGCTCGACGACCGACCGCAGGTCCAGGCTGTGCGGCAGCGTGCCGAACGCCGCACCCCAGTCCCCGCCGAGCCGCGAGGCGCAGAACGCGTCGGCGACCTCCGACGGCGCGTGACGCACCAGCAGCGAGCCCTGGAGCACGAGAGCGATCCGCTGCACGACCCGGCGCGCCCGTGCCTCGATGCCTTCCAGGTCGGCGAGTTCGGTCAGCAGGTCCTTGATCGCGCCGTCGAGGCGGTGATCGGCGCCGCGCGCCCTGCCGACCTCCTGGAGGAACGCGTTGAGCGCCTGCGGCTCGCGCTGCAACGCCCGCAGCACGTCGAGCGCCTGCACATTGCCGGACCCCTCCCAGATCGAGTTGAGCGGCGACTCGCGCAGCAGCCTCGGCATGCCGGACTCCTCCACGTAGCCGTTGCCGCCCAGGCACTCCAGGGCCTCCGCCGCCATCGGCGTACACCGCTTCGTCACCCAGTACTTGGCGGCCGGCACCGCGATCCGCAGGAACGCCCGCTCCTGCTCCGACCCGGTGTCCTGCACGGCGTCCTGGGCGGCCGCGAGCCGCAGCGCCAGCGTCGTCGCGGCCTCCGACTCCAGTGCCAGGTCGGCCAGCACGTTGCGCATCAGCGGCTTGTCGACGAGCCGGCCGCCGAACGCCTCGCGGTACGTGCAGTGGTGGATCGCCTGCGCGACGGCCTGGCGCATGATCGCGGCCGAACCGAGCACACAGTCCAGGCGCGTGGCGGCGACCATCTCGATGATGGTGCGCACCCCGCGCCCCTCGTCCCCGACCCGGCGCGCCCACGTCCCGTCGAACTCGACCTCGGCCGACGCGTTCGAGCGGTTGCCCAGCTTGTCCTTGAGCCGCTGGATCGCGAACGGGTTGCGCGTGCCGTCCTCCAGGACACGCGGCAGCAGGAAGCACGTGAGTCCCCCGGGGGCCTGCGCCAGGACGAGGAACCCGTCCGACATGGGCGCCGAACAGAACCACTTGTGCCCGGTCAGCTCGTACGTGCCGTCCTCGGCGAGCGGCGTCGCCCGCGTCGTGTTCGCGCGGACGTCGGAGCCGCCCTGCTTCTCCGTCATGCCCATCCCGAACACGACGCCCGCCTTCGTGGCGGCGGGCCGCAGCCCCGCGTCGTACACCGTCGACGTCAGCCCGGGCTCCCACTCGGCGGCCAGCGCCGGGTCGGCCCGCAGCGCGGGCACCGCCGCGTGCGTCATCGACAGGGGGCAGGTGTGGCCCGCCTCGACCTGGCTCCACACCAGGAACGCGGCCGCGCGCCGCAGATGGCCGCCGGGCCGCGACCAGGCCGACGTGAGCCCGGCCGAGACGCCCTTGGCCATGAGGCGGTGCCAGGCCGGATGGAACTCGACCTCGTCGACGCGGTGCCCGTAGCGGTCGTGGGTGTGCAGCGTCGGCGGATTCCCGTTCGCCAGTACGCCCCACTCCTGCGCCTGGGCGGAACCGGCGGCGCGGCCGAGGCCGCCGAGTTCCTCGCGGGCCTCGTCCATGAGCGAGGGCTCCAGATGCCGTTCGACCCCTTCGGTGAGAGCCCTGTCCGCGGCAAAAACGTCATATCCCACCAGGGGCGGAGCCTGGTTGGTCACTGCGTGGGTGGTGGCTGCCATGACAGATACGGTAAGGACGTGCACCAGGCAAAAGAAACACCCGATCGGCCACGCAGGGGCCGACTCCACCGGGCCCGCGCCCTCTATCGCAACGTCTCGAAGCGCAGGACCGCCTGGCTGCTGCTCAAGGACACCGTCAACTCGTGCATGGAGTACCGCATCCTCGGGCTCGCCGCCGAGGCGGCGTTCTTCACACTCCTGTCCGTGCCCCCGCTGCTCCTCTCCCTCATCGGGCTGCTCGCCTACGTCGACACCTGGACCGGCGCCCACACGATCGCCGGCGTCCGCGACAACATCCTGGAGGCGTCGCGCACCGTCCTGAGCGACCAGGGCGTGAAGGAGATCGCCCGGCCGATCCTCGACGACGCGATGAAGGGACGCCCGGACGTCATCTCGATCGGCTTCCTGTTCTCGCTGTGGTCGGGCTCGCGCGCGGTGTCCACGTTCGTCGACACCGTGACGGTCATGTACGGGCTCGACGGGGTGCGCGGCATCGTCAAGACCCGCCTGCTCGCCTTCCTGCTGTTCCTGATCGCGCTGATCGTCGGCTCGGTCGCGCTGCCGCTGATGATCGCGGGCCCGGACGCGGTGATCGCCCTGGTCCCGTGGTCGGAGACCGTGGTCCAGGTCCTGTACTGGCCCGTCGTCCTCCTGCTGTCCGTGGTCTTCCTGACGACGCTCTACCACGTGTCCGTGCCCGTGCGTTCGCCCTGGATCGAGGACGTCCCCGGCGCCCTCGTGGCCCTCGCGATGTGGGTGCCGGGCAGCTTCCTGCTCCGCCTCTACATCACCAGCGCCATCGAGGGCCCCACCATCTACGGGTCCCTGGCCGCGCCCGTCGCCGTGCTCCTGTGGATCGGCGTATCGGCGTTCGCGGTGCTCGTCGGCGCCGCGGTGAACGCGGCGATCGACCGGGTCTGGCCGTCCGTCGCGACCTCGGTCGCCCGCGCCGCCAACGAGCGGTGGCGGACCAAGCAGGCCGCGGAGTACGTCGCCCGCTCCGCCGCCCGCGAGGCGCACGGCGGCGTCGACGACGCGGACGACCCCGACATGCCGTCCGAGTTCCCCGAGCGCTGGTCGAAGTTCCTGCCACCGGACGACGTGTCGTCCCGCCTGCGCGCGCACGTGCGCAAGAACGGCGACCATCCGCAGGACCCCGACCGGCGCGACCACCACGACGACGACGGCCACAGTTGACCGGCCGACGCGACCTCGCGCACGCGGCGTAGCCTCGAGGTCGTGGCTGACGTGTACCGGGAGCGGGCGGCACCGAGCGTGGCGGGAGCGGTCCTGTGGACCCGTACCGTCACCCCGGGAGGCGACGGCCCGAGCCCCGCACCGGACGTGCTGCCCGACGGCTGCATGGACCTCCTGTGGACCGAGGGGCGCCTCCTCGTCGCCGGACCCGACACGCACGCGTACCGGCCCGGCATCAGCGGCGCCACCCGGTTCGCCGGCATCCGCTTCTTCCCCGGCACCGCGCCGGCCGTCCTCGGCGTCCCGGCCCAGGAACTGCGCGACCGGCGTGTCGACCTCGCCGACCTGTGGCCGTCGGACCAGGTGCGGCGCCTGACCGAGCGCGTCGACGCGGCACACGACCCGGCCGCCGCCCTCGAAACCGTGGCCCTCGAACGGGGAGCCGCGCCGCCCGACGCCGTCCTCGCGCACATCGTGGCGTCTCTCGGCGCGGGCCGTACCGTCGCCGAGACCGCCGACAGCGCGGGGCTCGGCGCCCGCAGCCTGCACCGGCGCTCCCTCGCCGCGTTCGGCTACGGACCCAAGACCCTGGCCCGCGTCCTGCGCCTGCAACGCGCCCTCGCGCTGGCCCGCGGGGGAGTGCCGTTCGCCGAGACGGCCGCCCGGGCGGGATACGCCGACCAGGCCCATCTGGCACGTGACGTGAGGGAGCTGGCGGGCGTGCCGCTGACCCGCCTCGTCTGACCGGGCCGCCGCGCCTACCAGGGCGAGATCGGCTCGATCCCGACCCGGCGCCCCTCCTCGTCGAGCAGGTGCCCCATGCGCTTGACGGTGTGCAGACCGACGATGCGGTCCGTCACCGTGAGCGTGGGCAGCCGGGCGCACAGCGCGGTCTCGCGGCGCTGGATGTCTCCCAGGTCGTGCACCCACAGCGTGGCGAAGATGTTCGCGGGACCCGTGACGGCCGCGACGAGACGGCACTCCGGGAGCGCGGCGAGCGTGCGGTGGACGGTGCCGATGTCCCGCGCGGGGACCTGGCCGAGCAGTGACACGGGGACCGGGTGCCCGGCGAGCGCGGACGCGATGTCGCAGCGGAACGTCAGGACCGCCGAGTCCGTGAGGCGGCGCAGCCTGCGGCGGACGGTGGGCGGGCTGGTGTCGGTGCGCTCGGCGAGTTCGGCTAGGCCGAGCCGACCGTCGCGGACGAGTTCGCCGAGCAGGGCCCGGTCCACGGGGTCGAGTTCGAGCCCGCGCGCCGGCTCCTGCGCCGCCGTGGCAGCGCCGAGCGCCGTCATCTGCGAGGGGTCGAGCGAGCGCAGCCGCCAACGGCTGCCCTCGACGTAGAGCGACGTGGCGAACAGGGCGCCGACCGACACGATCCCCGGCAGCTGGTCCAGCTCCCGCGTGAGGAAGCGGCTGAGCGAGGGCAGGTCGGGAGCCAGCACGTCGAGCAGCAGGTCGGAGCTGCCCGGGGCGGTCACCTCGATCGTCACCGCCTCCGGGAGCACGCTCAGCCGGGCGAGCAGCCGCGCCCGCTCCTGCGGCAGGCAGCGCAGCAGCACGAACGCCGTGCAGCGGTTGCGGGTGAACTCACGGCCCGGCGCCGCGTACACCCAGGCGAGCCCCTCCCGGGTCAACCGGTCCCAGCGCCGCGCCAGCGTGCCCGCCGTCACGCCGAGCAGCGGGGAGAGCTCCGACCAGGACGCCCGGGGCCGCAGCTGGAGGGCGTTCACCAGAGCGAGGTCGAGCTCGCTGGCGGTGACCGTTTCTCGCATCACAAGCACTCCGTACGTACGAATCCATGAATATTCGGGGCCGTCCGTGCCTCGGCCCGCACAGTAGCGACCACATTCGGTTCCGGCCACCAGAAGATCCAGAGGTGAAGCTGTGTCCAGACACACAACAGGAACGGGGCGCGGACCCGGAGCGGTGAGCTCCGGCCCGGCCATGGTCGCGACGATGGCCGTCGTCATCCTGTTCAGCGGCATCGTGCAGGGCTATCTGACCCCGCTGCTCCCCGAGGTCGGCCGGAGCCTGCACATCGGCACCGTCGGGCAGAACAACATCTACCTGCTCTTCCAGCTTGCCTGCGCCGTGCTGACACCGCTGCTGTCCCGGCTCGGTGACCTGCACGGACACCGCAGGCTGCTGCGGGTGGCGCTCGCGATGGTGGCGGGCGGCTCGCTCCTGATCGCCGTGTGGCCGTCCGCCGTCACCCTCGCCGTAGGCGTCACCCTCCAGGGCGCCCTCGTCGGCTTCTTCCCGCTCCTCGTGGGCATCCTCCGCTCCCGCGCCCCCGAGCAGAACCGCACCGGGATCTCCCTCCTCGTCGGCGTCCTGCTCATCGCTATCGGCGTCGGCGGGCTCGTGGCCGGCGCGCTCAGCGAGGACCACGCGCAGGCCGGGCTGTGGACCGCGGTCCCCGTCGCCGTGCTCGCCGTCGTCGCCGGTCTCGTGCTGCCGGACAGTGACATCCCGCGCGGCGGCCGCTTCCACTACGGCGCGGCGGCGCTGCTCACCGCCGGCCTCGTCGCGCTCGTCCTCGTCCTCGCGCAGGGCAGCACGTGGGGCTGGGGCTCGGCGCGCACGATCGGGCTCGCCGTCGTGGCCGTCGCCGTCCTCGTGGCCTGGGTGGCCGTCGAGCGCCGGTCCGAGAACCCGCTGGTCAGCGTCCGCATGCTGGCCAACCCGCGGCTCGCGGTGGTCAGCGGCTACACGTTCTGCGCCTCGTTCGGCACGATCGGCTTCCTCGGCGCCAACGCCCTCTTCCTCGGCTCCTCACGGTCCGAGAACGGCTACGGCATGGACATGGGCCCGCAGGCCATCGCCACGATCTCGCTCGCCATGGTCGTCGCCGGATTCGCCGGATCCACGCTGACGCCGCGCCTCGCCCGGCGCATCGGCGACCGCGCCGTGCTCGCCACGGGCGGTGTCCTCGTCGCGCTCGGCTTCCTGGGCATGGCCCTCTTCCACGACAGCCTCGGCCAGTACGTGACCTCCGCCCTTGTCGTGGGCCTGTCGACCGGGCTCTTCGAGTCGATCACGCGGACCCTGTCGGCCGAGGTCGTCGAGGAGCACGAGACCGCGCTCGCCGTCGGCCTCAACGAACTCGCCCTCTCGCTCGGCGCGGCCATCGGCGCCGCCGTCATCGGCGGCTTCTTCACCGCCCACGCCGTGCGCGGCACCACACGCATCGCGGAGTCCGGCTACCTGTGGGGCTGGGGCGCGTGCGCCTGCGCCGCCGTCGTCGGCACCGCCCTCGCTCTGCGCTACCGCGCGCCTCGCGCCGACGCAGCCCCCGTACCGCACCTCGCCCCCACCGGAGACCTCGCATGACCGACACCACCACCGCGCGCGAGACCGTGACGGGCGCCGTACGGAACTGGCGCGAGCATGTCGTCGCCCTCAGCCACGCCCTGCACGACGACCCCGAGACCGCCCTGCGGGAGCACCGCGCGGCGGCACGGATCGCCGACCTCATGGAGAGCGCCGGATTCACCGTCACCCGCGGCGCCGGAGACCTCCCCACCGCGGTGCTCGCCACCTACGGCACCGGCGACCTCGTCATGGCCTTCTGCGCCGAGTACGACGCCCTGCCCGGCATCGGCCACGCCTGCGGGCACAACGTCAACGGCGCCGCGTCCGTCGGTGCCGCCCTCGGCCTCGCCGCCGTCGCCGACGAACTCGGCGTCACGGTCAAACTGATCGGCACGCCCGCCGAGGAGGACATCGGCGGCAAGGTCCTCCTCATGGACGCCGGGATCTTCGACGACGTCGCCGCCGCGATGATGGTGCACGCCGCCCCCGAGGACACCGTGGGCGCCTCCTCGCTGGCCATCGGCGCCTGGGACCTCGCCTACCGGGGCAGGCCCTCGCACGCGGCGCTCGCCCCCTGGGAGGGCGTCAACGCGCTCGACGCCATGACCGTCGCCCAGACCGCCGTCGGCCTCCTGCGCCAGCAGTTGCCGCCCGGCGTCGTCGTGCACGGCATCGTCACCGACGGCGGCCAGGCCGTGAACGTCATCCCGGCCCGCACCGCCGCCCGCTACGAGGTCAGGGCGCGCACCGTGGAGCAGCTCGCCGAGGCCTGGCGGCGGGTCAGGGCGTGCTTCGAGGCGGGCGCGCTCGCCACCGGCGCCGAGCTCGAAGTGCGCGCGCACGGAAGGGACTTCGCCGACCTGCGCCAGGACGAGGAGATGACCCGGTCCTACGCGAGGGCCGCCGCTGAGCTGGGCCGCACGGTCGTCTCGCTGCACGGCGAGACGATGGCGTCGACCGACATGGGCAACGTCTCGCAGCGCATCCCCTCGATCCACCCGACGGTCGGCTACGACACGGGCGGTGCCAAACAGCACACCCCGGAGTTCACCGCGCACGGCAAGACCCCGGGCGCCGACCTCGCGGTGCTCGACGGGGCGACGGCCCTCGCCCTCGTCGGCGTCGACCTCGCGACGTCCGGGGAACAGCGCGCCCGGCTCCTCGACGGGGTGCGCAAACGCCGGGCGAACGCGGCCTAGCCGGGCGGCCGCGTCCCAGCCGGGCGGGCCCCTCTCACGTGGTGGTGGTCAGCGGTGCGAACAGGTCGACCCCGTTGCCGTCCGGGTCGAGGACCACGGCGTACCGCTGGCCCCAGAACGCGTCCCACGGCTTGAGCTCGCCGTCGTACCCGGCGGCCAGCAGCTCCTCGTAGACGGCGTCCACCCCGGCCGCGTCGCCGCAGTCGAAGGCCAGCCCGTGCCGGGAGGCGCTACGGGAGGGGGCCCGCCAGGACGGGTGGAACGACCTCACGGTCTCCTCGGTGTCGAGCAGGACGCGCAGGCCGCCGGGCAGGACGGCCTCCGCGTGCGGCTGCTCCTCGGCGCCCTCGGGGAACGCGAGGCCGAGGCGGCGGTAGAACGTGACGGCGGCGGCCATGTCGGAGACGACGACGCCCACGGCGTCGAGTCGTGCGGTGATCTCGGTCATGCCCCCACCGTAGGCACGCGCCCCCGCACCGGTCTTGAACGAATCGGACACCGCTCCGCCACGTCCCGCTCGGTCGCTGAACGCGGTGTCCCGCGCCACCTCAGTGACGTACGGAGTCGGCCAGCGCCGCGATCTGGGCGGGGCCCACCCGGCAGCATCCTCCGATCAGCCGCGCCCCGGCCCGCTCCCAGCCGGCCACGCGGTCCGCGGTGAACGTGGCCGCGCCCCGCCAGCCGCGCGCTCGCGCGTCCCAGGACTCGCCGCTGTTCGGATACGCCACCACCGGCTTCCCCGTGACGCGTGCGGCCAGCGCCACCGCGGCTTCGACGTCCTCGGGGGCGCAGCAGTTGACGCCCACCGCGACGATCTCGTCCGCGTCGGCGGCGAGCGCGAACGCCTCCTCCAGGGGCTGCCCGGCGCGGGTGCGGTCACCGGCGACGCTGTACGACAGCCACGCCGGGACGCCGAGCCCCCGCACGGCCCGCAGCAGAGCCCGTGCCTCGTCGGTGTCCGGCACGGTCTCCAGGGCGAGCACGTCCGGCCCGGCCGCGGCGAGGGCGTCGAGCCGGGGCCGGTGGAAGGCCTCCAGCTCGGCCACCGTCAGGCCGTAGCGGCCCCGGTACTCCGAACCGTCGGCCAGCATCGCCCCGTACGGACCCGCCGACGCGGCCACCCACAGCGGACCCCGCACCCCCTTCGCCGCCGCGAGCCGGGCCGCCTCGCGCGCCGAACCGACGCTCAGGGAGAGCAGCTCGGCGGCCCGCTCGCGGGAGATCCCGCGCCGCGCGAACCCCTCGAACGTCGCCTGGTAGCTCGCCGTGATCGCCACCGAGGCCCCCGCCTCGTAGTACGCGAGGTGCGCGGCCACGATCGCCTCGGGCCGCTCGGCGAGCAGCCGCGCCGACCACAGGTCGTCGCTCAGGTCGTACCCGGCGGACTCCAGTTGGTTGGAGAGCCCGCCGTCCAGGACGACCGGCCCCGCGGCGAGGGCTTCGGCAAGAGGAGGTGACGTCATACGACGACGCTAACCTGCCGGGCCCGGACGGAATCAGCGCTTGAAGGCCACCGCCGCGTACACGTTGATGTCGTCGTCGGTGACGTCGTTGATGTCGCGGTACATCGTCCGCTCGATCGGGTCGAGCGGGAGGCGAGCCGTGATGCTCTGCACCGGCAGTCCACAGGGCCGCACCTCCCTGCTCCGCAGGGAGGGACGCGGCGACGCTCCGCGTCGCGATCGTCAGATTCGCTTCACCACCGGACGAAGGAATCCCGTCACAGGGACAACAACCTAGCCCCTACGAGCAGGTGTTCGTGATCGACTCCGGCCCGCTCGCACCGTCAACTCCCGGGCACGGGACAAGCCTTGGCCGTCGTACGGGCCGTCACCGAGCCGGCGCGCAGGTCGACCCGGAACGCGTAGCAGCCCTCGTACCAGGGTGTGCTGCGCAACCCGTTCACGCGGGCGGTCAGGGTGATCCGGGCCCCGTCCGCCGAGCGGTCCGTGTGCGTCAGGTTCGCCAGGACCTGCCGCGGCGTGACCGCGTCCTCCTGCCGGAGAGCGAACACCCGCCGCGTCTCGGCGTCCGTCAGCCGGCCGTCCCCGGCCACCGCGTCCCCGAGCGCCCGCCGGATCCTTCCGGCCGCCTCATCGAGCCGGTCCCGCCGGGCCGCCTGCGCCTGAGCCTCCCGCTGCCGCTGGATCCGGTGACAGCCGTCCGGCTTCAGGGGTTTGAAGGTGGCGGTGTGCGGGGCCCGTACGCGGAACTCGTAGCAGTCCCACCCCTGCGGTCCGCTCCCGCCGTCGAGCCGGACGAGCGCCACGGTCGACTGCGCCGCCCCGCTGCCCTCGTACACGCGGTCCTGGAGCCGCACCCCGGGGGTCGACGTCAGGATCGTCCAGCGCGCGGAGTCGCCGGCCGTCCCCTCCGACGCCGTCGCGCGCAGTTCGGCGGCCAGGTCCCGGGCCACGTCGGCCGGTTCGCGGACCGGGCGCGGGGGCAGCCGCTCGCACCGCCCGTCCGGCACTTCGCGCTCGCCGACCGGGGGCGGTGCGGCGGCCGGGGTGACGGTGAACTCGTAGCAGCCGTCAGCGGTCACGGTCCCCATCCACACGCCCGTCCGGCCGGTGAGGAGCGCGGTGACGGTGACGTGCCGTCCGTCGCGTTTCTCGGCCCAGCGGTCAGGACCCGTGCGGAACACGCGGTCCAGCTCCGTCTCGAACAGCGTGCCTCCGGCGGCCGCCGCCGACAGCCGGGTTCTCGTCTCGGCGGCGGCCAGCGTGACGTCGTCCCTGGCCCTGGCCTGGGTACGTCCCGGGGCGGTCTCGAGCCGCCACCAGCCGTACCCCACCAGGGCCAGGGCCACGACGAGCAACGTCAGGCAGCCGTTGAGCACGCATCCACCGCGCTGTCTCTCCACGCGGTCAGGCTGAACCGCCCCCGGTCCCGGCATACGCCTCGTGTCCCATACGTGATCGAACCGAGTGCGGAGCCGTACCTTCCGGTGTCCCCCGGCTCACCCCGCCGCCGAGAACGTGAAGGCGAACGTGGCCGGGGCCACCTCGCGCACGTACGGGGGGAGCGGGCCGGGGCCGCAGGACTGGGAGCCGATGCCGTGCTGGGCGTGGTCCAGGTTCACCCACACCGTGTCCCCGGCCACCAGGTCCGTGCGGTGTTCGGCCGCGTCGAGGTGTTCGCTCGTCCAGCGACGGGCCGTGAACCAGAACTCCGGCTCGCCGTCGATCCGCAGGCCGCCGATCTCCACCCGGCGGACGTCCGCGCGCGCACCGTTCTCCTGCGGGCGCACGTACGGAGTCTGGAGCTCGTCGACGGACGCCTCCCACCGCCCGAGCCGCGACGCGGCCCGCGTGTCCGGGTAGGCCTCGCCGGGACCGCCGCCGAACCAGCGTGCGTGCGTCGCGGACGACGGCAGGCCGAGGCGGACGCCCAGGCGGGGGAGGGGTACCGTCCAGTCGCCCTCGGGGGTCACCGAGACCGTCAGGGTCAGGCGGCCCGCCTCGTCCGCCGTCCAGCGGTACTCCGTGCCGAGCGCGAACTGCTCGGCCGCGGGGGCCACCCGGGTCCGTACCGACAACGCGTCCGATTCCAGAGCGACTTGGTCGATGCGGTGCCGCATGCGGTGCAGACCCGCCGTGCGCCACAGGGGGCCGAACCGGCGGTCCGCCTGCCAGTCGGCGCCGTTGTCGTTGTCCGTCGGCGCCCGCCACACGTCCAGGCGCACCCCGGTGACCGGCACCTGTCCGACACTCCGCAGCGCGCCCGTCCGCGCGTCGAAGACGGCCGGGCCGAGCGTGATGACGTCCGCTTCCCGCGCCGGCGACACCCCGTCCGCGGGAACCACCGACTGCCGTCCGGACACGGGGAGTTGACCCCATGCGACCACATGACCCCGGTCCGCCCACGCGGTGTCGCGGGCGAGCGCCGCCCGTACCGTCCACTGCGTCTCCGCGCCCCGCGCCGCGTCCGGCGGGGCGGGCAGCTTGACGTCCGCGCTCTCGCCGGGCGCGAGCGCGGGCACGGTGAGGGGGCCCGACTCCACCGCCGCGCCGTCCACCTCGTAGGACCAGGTGAAGGCCAGCGCGGCGAGGTCCGCGAAGTCGTGGCGGTTCGTGACACGGACCGTGCCGGTGGTCCCGTCGCCCTCGATCAGGACCGGCTCGATCACCTTCTTGTACTCGACGAGTCCGGGCGAGGGCGTGCGGTCGGGGAAGAGGAGCCCGTCGCAGACGAAGTTGCCGTCGTGCAGCTCCTCGCCGAAGTCACCGCCGTACGCGTACCCGTACCGCCCGTCCGCGAGGCCGTGGTCGATCCACTCCCAGACGAACCCGCCCTGGAGCCGGTCGTACGTCTCGAACAGGCGCTGGTACTCGGAGAGTCCGCCGGGTCCGTTGCCCATCGCGTGCGCGTACTCGCACAGGACGAACGGGAGCGCGCGGCGCGCCTCGGGGCCCTCGTCCTCGTACCGGCCGATGCGTTCGACCTCGGCGTGGTCCGCGTACATCCGGGAGTAGACGTCGGTGTCGGCGCACGACGGGTCGCCCTCGTAGTGCAGGGGGCGGGACGGGTCGCGGTCGCGGATCGAGGCGGCCATCGCGCTCAGGCCCGCGCCCGTGCCGCACTCGTTGCCGAGCGACCAGAGGATCACCGAGGCGTGGTTCTTGTCGCGTTCCACCATGCGGGCCGCCCGGTCGAGGAGCGCCGGGGTCCAGCGCTCGTCGTCGACCGGATTGCGCCGCCACCGCTCGTGGGTGAAGCCGTGCGTCTCCAGGTCGCACTCGTCGATCACCCACAGGCCGAACTCGTCGCACAGGTCGAGGAAGGCCGGGTGGGGCGGGTAGTGCGAGGTCCGCACGGCGTTGATGTTGTGCCGCTTCATGAGGAGGACGTCGTGCCGCATCGTCTCCTCGTCCACGGCGCGGCCGCGCTCCGGATGGAACTCGTGCCGGTTGACGCCGCGGAACAGGATCCGCTTCCCGTTGACCTTGAGGACGCCGTCCTGCACGGCGACGGTCCGGAAGCCGGCGCGGAAGGGGATGATCTCCCCGCCCGGCGTGGCCAGTTCACCCGCGTACAGACGCGGCGTCTCGGCCGTCCACGGCTCCACCGGCAGCGTCACCGGCTCACCCGCGCGGACGTCCACGCCGAGTTCGGGCACGGTCACGCGCCCGCCCGCGCTCGCCTCGACCCGCAGCGTGCCCTCCCCGGTGCGGTGGTCGTACGCGGTGTGCACGAAGAAGTCGGCGTCCGCGCCGTCGGGCCGGTGCAGCAGCGTGACCCCACGGAAGATGCCGGGCAGCCACCACTGGTCCTGGTCCTCCAGGTACGAGCCGGACGACCACTGATGGACGCGTACGGCCAGGACGTTGTCCTCCGGGCGCAGCAGCCCCTCGACCGCGAACTCGTGCGGCAGCCGTGAGCCCTTGAACTCGCCGAGCTCCTCGCCGTTCAGCCAGACCCGCGCACACGACTCGACCCCCTCGAAGCGCAGCACGGCCGCGCCCGACGCCGGCCAGTCGTCCGGCAGGTCGAAGACGCGCAGGTGGTCACCGGTCGGGTTCTCGGTCGGGACACGCGGCGGGTCGACGGGGAACGGGTAGACGGTGTTCGTGTACGCCGGTGACCCGTGGACCCCGTCGCCCTGGAGCACCCAGTGCCCGGGCACCGTCAGCTCCGTCCAGGCGGACGCGTCGTGGCCGGGACGAGCGAAGGACTCGTCGTGCGCGTCAGCCGTCGCCGAGAGGCGGAAGCGCCACTGGCCGTCCAGGGACAGGGACGCGGCGTCGGAGGCGGCGTACCAGGAGCGCGGCGCGACACCGCCGGTCCCGGGGGACACCTGCTCGTAGTAGGGGAGTGCGGATTCCTCGGGGAGGGACACCTCGGGGAGGGACATCGTTCTCCTTGACGGTCAGGTCGTGTCGACGGTCAGGTCGTGTGCGGAGTGAGGGTGGTGCCGGTCAGGCCCGGCGACGACAGCACGCCCTCCAGGGCGAAGGTCGCCGCGCCCAGGCTCACGGGGTCGGTCGGTATCGGGGACAGGACGATCTCGGTGGCCGCGAACGGGCTGCCCAGCGCGTGCCGCGCGACGGCCTCGCGCACCTCGGTCAGCAGGGGCGTACCGAGCGCGGCCGCCACCCAGCTGCTGAGGACGATCACTTCGGGGTTGAGCAGGTTCACCAGGTCCGCGACGGCGGCGCCGAGATGGCGGGCGGTCTCCCGGACGACCCGCAACGCCACCGGGTCGCCGTCGGCGGCCGCGCGGCCGAGCGCGCCGATCGTGGCGGTCTGGTCCCCGTCGGTCGACAGCACGCTGTGCGGGGCGAGTTCGCGCAGTGTGCGCATGATGGCGGGCGCTCCCACGTACGCCTCCACGCACCCGGCGCCGCCGCAGCGGCAGGGCCGCCCGTCGAGCACGAGGGTGGTGTGACCCCACTCGCCGGCGCTGTTCGTGACGCCGCGGTGCAGGGCGCCGCCGAGCGCGAGGCCGGCGCCGACGCCGGTGCCGAGGTTGATCACCACGGCGTCGTCGCGGCCCCGCGCGGCACCGAACCACAGCTCCGCGACCGTCGCCGCCCGCAGCGGGTTGTCGAGGTGGACCGGGTAGGGGAGGCGCTCGCCGAGCAGCGCGGCGAGCGGCACGTCGCGCCAGCCCCAGTTCGCGGCGCGGACCGCGACGCCTCGCTCGCGGTCGACCTGCCCCGGCATCGTGACGCCCACCCCGAGCACCCGCGGCGGCCGGCGCGCGCCCGCGGCGTCGACCACGGTCCCCACCGCCGCGGCGATCCGGCCGACGACCTCCTGGGGTGCAGACTCGCCGGGCCGCAGCTCCTCCTCGGCGCGCGCCACGACGCCCAGCGCGAGATCGAAGAGCTCCGCGTGCACGTACGTCTCCGCCACGTCGACGCCGACGAGCGCGCCGCCCGCCGCGTCCACCGCGACCAGCGAGCGAGGACGCCCGCCCGCGGACTCCTCGAAACCGACCTCGACGAGCAGACCGAGCGCCGTGAGCTCCCCCACGAGCGTGGCGACCGTCGCCTGACTGAGCCCGGTCGCCGCCGCCAACTCGCCCCGGGAGGCGGGGGACTTGGCGACGAGGTGGCGCAGCACCGCGTACCGGTTCGCCGTCCTGATGTCCCGGGAAGTGCGCTTCACCGTGTCCCCCTCCTGCGCCCGTTTCGACGCTACGGCCGCCCGCGGCCTTTCGACAAGGGGTTTGAAAAGGGGTTGGTGAAAGTCCCCGCCCGCGAGGGGGTGACCGCCACGGAGTACCGTCCGACCGCATGACCCAGACCGAGAACGCGACAACGCTGTCGCGCACGCTCCCGCAGACCGACCGCACGCGCCACAGCAGGCTCCGCGAGCAGGGCAGCCTCGAACGCTCCGACCTCGAGGCGATCCTCGACGCGGGGTTCGTCTGCCACCTCGGCGTCCTCGTCGACGGCCGCCCCGTCGTCGTCCCCACCGTCTACGGCCGCGACGACACCCGGCTCTACCTGCACGGATCGGTGGCGAGCCGCAGCCTTGCCGCCGAACCCGACGCGCCGATATGCGTGACCGTCACCCACGTCGACGGCCTGGTCCTCGCCCGCTCCGTCTTCGAGCACGGCGTGAACTACCGCAGCGCGATGATCCACGGCGTACCGCGCACGGTCACCGACCCCGACGAGAAACTCGCGGGCCTGCGCCGCCTCACCGAGCACGCGACCCCGGGCCAGTGGACGTACGCCCGTCGGCCCAGCCGCAAGGAACTGGCCGCCACCACCCTTCTGGTGCTGCCCCTCGACGAGGCTTCCGTCAAGATCCGCTCGGGTGCGCCCGACGACGGCGACGGGCCCGACGCCGCCCTCGGCCTGTGGGCCGGCACCCTGCCCCTGACCTCCCGCTGGGGCGCGCCCACCGCCGACCCGCTGCTGCCGCCCGGCATCACCGCCCCGGCCCACATCGTGGCGCGCGCGGGGACCCGGCAGGGCTGACCGGCAAGCGGGGGCATACCGTGAGTTCTCGAGCACTGAATCTGGGAGCGAGGAGTACGGGATGCAGAGCCGCACGGCACTGGTCGAGGACCTGATGGAGCGCTTCCCGCACGTACCGCGGGAAGCGGTGTTCAAGGAGGACCTGCTGCGCGGCGGCGTGGCGTTCGACAAGTCCGCGCTCAGCGACAACGAGTCCGGTGACGTCAAGCCGAAGTCGTACTTCATCTTCTCCTTCGACCACGGCACGCTCCCCGAGCTCGGCGAGGCCGCGCTGCGCCGCCCGCCGGAGGAGATCATCCTCACCGGCGGCCCGTACGACCTGCGACGCACGGTCGTCTCGGTCCGCGTGAACCCGTCGTCGCCCTACCGGGTCGCGGCCGACGAGGACGGGATGCTCGGCCTCTACCTCGACGGGAAGCGGATCTCGGACGTCGGCGTCCCGCCGATGCCGGAGTACTACCGGCACAAGCTCTCCAACGGAAAGTCCGTCATGGAGGTGGCCCCCACCATCCAGTGGGGCTACCTGATCTATCTGACCGTCTTCCGCGTCTGCCAGTACTTCGGCGCCAAGGAGGAGTGCCAGTACTGCGACATCAACCACAACTGGCGCCAGCACAAGGCGGCCGGTCGCCCGTACACCGGCGTCAAGGACGTCGACGAGGTCCTCGAAGCCCTCCAGATCATCGACAAGTACGACACCACGAAGGCGTCCACCGCCTACACGCTCACCGGCGGCGCGATCACCTCCAAGCTCCAGGGCCGCGACGAGGCCGACTTCTACGGCCTGTACGCCAAGGCCATCGAGGAGCACTTCCCCGGCCGCTGGATCGGCAAGGTCGTCGCCCAGGCGCTGCCCAAGGACGACGTGCAGCGCTTCAAGGACTACGGCGTGCAGATCTACCACCCCAACTACGAGGTGTGGGACCGCCGCCTGTTCGAGCTGTACTGCCCGGGCAAGGAGCGCTACGTCGGCCGTGACGAGTGGCACAAGCGCATCCTCGACTCGGCCGACGTCTTCGGCGCGCGCAATGTGATCCCGAACTTCGTGGCCGGCGTCGAGATGGCCGAGCCCTCCGGCTTCACCACCGTCGACGAGGCCATCGCCTCCACCACCGAGGGCCTGCGCTTCTTCATGTCGCACGGCATCACGCCCCGCTTCACCACGTGGTGCCCCGAGCCGACGACCCCGCTCGGCAAGGCCAACCCGCAGGGCGCGCCGCTGGAGTACCACATCCGGCTCCTGGAGGCCTACCGCTCCACGATGGAGGAGTACGGCCTGTCCTCGCCCCCCGGCTACGGCCCCGCGGGCGCCGGCCGCGCCGTGTTCTCCGTCAGCTCGTTCATGGACAGTCTCGCGCCGGAGACCGCCCCGGCCGGCTAGCCGCGGCTTCGCCCGCACGGACGGTGCCCCCGGTCGGCGACGGCCGTCGCCCGCGCGAGACGGGCGGCGGCATCGTCCTTTCGGCCCAGGAGCAGGGCGAGTTCACCGAGTGCGTACGCGACCGGCCGGGTCGCCACAGTGAAGCCCGAGGAGGGCGGCGGGGCGTCCCGGTGGTCGCCGAGGTGCGGTGACGGCAGGCCGCCCGCCCGGTCCGGCTGTGGTCAGGCCGCCCGCTCCCGCAGCACCGCGAGCGCACGGTCGGCGTGGGCGCTCATGCGGAACTCGCTGCGGACCACCTCGAGGACGACGCGGTCCTGTCCGAGGACGAACGTGGCCCGCTTCGTCGGCGCGATCGAGAAGCCGCGCGCGACCCCGAACCGCTCGCGCACCTCGCCCTGCGCGTCCGAGAGCAGAGGGAAGCCGAGCGTGTGCTTCCCGGCGAACTCCGCCTGGCGCTCGACCGGATCGGCGCTGACCCCCACGGGCCGCGCGCCGACGGCCGCGAACTCGGCCGCGAGATCCCGGAAGTGACAGGCCTCGGCGGTGCACCCGGGCGTCATGGCCGCCGGGTAGAAGAACAGGACGACGGGGCCCTCGCTCAGCAGCTCCGACAGCCGCGTCGGGGTTCCGCTCTCGTCCGGCAGGGTGAAGTCCTCGACGGTGTCGCCCGCTTCGACGCGCTTGCTCATGATCCGGCCTCCTGGGCCTTGGCCACGCCGCGCGCCCACAGGACGAGCGGCACCTGAAGGGGAAGCCGCGCGAGGGCCGCGGTCCTCAGCGGCGCGGGCTTGTCGCGCCAGTCGACCGCCATCTGCACATTGGCGGGGAAGACGCCCACGAAGAACGCGGCCGTGGCCTGGGCGGCCCTGCGGCGCGTCCACGGCAGCGCGATACCGGCCGCGAGCGCGAGCTCGACGGCACCGCTCGCGTACGTCCACGCGCGCGCGGAGCCCGGCAGCGCGCGGGGCACCGTGGCGTCGAAGGGCTTCGGGGCGACGAAGTGCGTCACTCCGGCACCGGCGAGCAGCCCGGCGAGCGCGAGTGACGTGCGCGTGGACGACGAACGGGACCTGGAGCGAGCCGTCGGGCCGGAGCGGGAACCGTTACGGGTGTCGGTGCCGGGGCCGGCAGGTGATCGGGGCACGGGGGCCTCCTGGGGAGATCTGGAGCGACGCCCGCGATATTACTGGGCGGTAAGTAGTCGCGGGAAGCGCTGTCGACGACGATTCCGATTCCGTCGACTCGCGCCGTGCCGATCCGGCGATCTCTATGCTGGGCAGGTCGGGCACGCCGTTCGTGAGGAGAGCGATGAGCGCTCACTACGAGGACCTGGTCAACCGTCTCGAGCAGGGTCCCAATTTCCTCCTCCTGGGGCAGAAATACCTGGGCCTGGAGAGCGGTGAGGATCCGCTCGTCGGACCCGTCTCGCGCGCGGCGGCCGACTCGACCGGCCGACTCGACCTGTATCAAGTCTTGTTGAGCGTCAAGAAGGACCGCAAGGAAGCGGTCCTGTCCGCGCTGTCCTCGGCCGCCTCGGAACTCACCACACCCGCCTGGCTCGACCTGGTGGCCGGCCTCCCGTGGAACGGAGTGTTCAGCACCGCGGTCGACTCGATGTTCGTGCGGGCCCTGCGCAACGAGTGGCGCCAGGTGCAGCCCGTGGCCTCATCAGCGTTCCGCCCGTCCGCGCCCCGCAGCACGAGCCAGGTGCAGGCCGTTCTCCTCTTCGGCGGCGCCGACCAGCCGCCCGAGAATCAGCCGCCCACCGGCCGCCTCGCGCTCGGTGCCCGCAAGTCGGAGGCGCGCGCCCTGGCGCAGCGCCTGCCCGACGAACTCATCACCCCACGCGGCGTGCTGGTCATCGAGGCATGGGGCGTCGACGACTGGTTCAGCCCCGAGGACCTGTACGGGGTCCTGCACCGTCTCGGCCACGAGCAGGCGCACCTGTTCTCGGCGACGTCCGCGGAGCTGGAGGACGAGTACATCGCGGCGGCGGTCGAGGAGGGCACCCTCGTCACCCACGCCGAGGACTTCGCGAGCTATGTCGAGGACGCCAGGGGACGCGGGCGCCTCACCGACCTCCAGCGCTTCGACACCGGCGGCCACCAGATCCGGCACGGCCGAGAACTGCACGAGGTGCCGCGCGAGATCTGGAACACAGTCGCTTCCTTCGGGCAGCCGCTCGACGTGGACCTCCTCACCGCACCGCCCGCCCAGTCGCACGAGCTGCGCTATCTGAAGTTCCGGGAGTTCCTCGGCGCGACGGAGTCGTCCAACATCTGGTCGGCGGTCGCGGGCGGCCTGCCGTTCCGCCGGGACTACGAGGGTGTGCTGCGCGACCGGGTCGACGCGGCGCTCGCCAGCCGCGGCTTCCTGGAACGGCCGCTGCTGCTGCGCGGGCAGACGGGCAGCGGCAAGACGATCGCCCTGGCGTCGCTGGCGCACGCCATCGCACGGGAGGGGCAGCACGCGGTCGTACACATACCGCGCCGAGCGAACCGCCCCTCCTTCGAGGCGATCGACTCGTTCTGCGAGTGGGCCGAGAAGGTGTCCATCCCGACCACGCTCCTCGTCTGGGACGGCATGGTCGACCCCGACGAGTACTTCCGGCTCGCCAAGTATCTCGACTCGCGGGGCCGCCGCGCGGTGCTGGTCGGCAGCTGCTACCGGACCGACGACACCGGCAAGGCGGCCCGGCACGTCGTCCAGGCCCCCGCGTCGCTGAGCGGCGCCGAGATGACCCGCTTCTCGCAGCACCTCGAATCCCTCGGGATCACCATTCCCGACCGGGACAAGAACCTGATCCAGAAGGACAAGACCTTCCTGTCGGCCCTCTACCGGCTGCTCCCGGAGAGCCGGGGCCCCGTCAGCGGCGGCCTCGTGCTCGAACTGCGGCACACCGAGTCTGCCCTGGCCTCCGCCATCAGCACGTCTTCCGAGTACGTACCGCCGACCGCGATGGCAGCGGCCCTGGAGAAGGCGGGTCTGGTCGACAACCTGGAGGCCGCACTCAGCGAGATGGGCGACTCCTCGGGCTCGGAGGCCTTCCGCGGCCCGTACGAGCGGCTCGTCAACGTCGTCCTCGTGGCCTCCCGCCACGGTCAGTCCATCCCCCTCGAACTCGCCCTGCGCGTCGTCGGACGCGACGGCGTGCGCAACCTTCCCCAACTCCTGGGGAAGGTCGACCTCGTCCGCTGGCTCGAGGACCGGCACGGCAACTACCTGCTGTCCGCCCGCAACGAGCTGGAGGCGCAGATCCTCGTCACGGCCGAGCAGACCAGCGGAGAGTCCGAGATCAAGGCCATCGCCGAGGTACTCTCCGCGATCCGCCCGGACAGCACCTACGTCGGCGGCCCCGAGGTCCAGTTCGCCGTCGACCTCCTCAACCGCATCGGCCCGCAGGGGGAGCAGGAGGCGCGCTACGCCCAGCACTTCCTGCGCATGGCGGACGCCATCGCGCAGGCCAACGGGGCCAGTGTGATCGCCAATCCGCGGCTCGCCCTGCTGGAGACGAACCTGTGCCGCGAGTGGGTCAAGTTCGCGCAGCGCAACCGGCAGCCCAACGTGGAGCAGCGCGCCGAGGTCCTTGAACGGGCCGAGCTGGTCGTCGAGTCGGCCCTCGCCACCCTGTCGTCCTCGTCGCGCACCGGTGTCCGCGCCAACCTGATGGTGGAACAGGCCAGTGTCGCCGGAGCGAAGATCTACGAGCTGCTGCGCAGCGGACCGAACGGTTCCGTGCCCTCGCCGATGCCGGAGACCGAAGTCGTCGAACTCGTCCTGCGGGTGCTGCGCATCACGACCGACTCGATGAGCCAGGCGACCGACAAGTACTACCCGGTGGACGTCCTGTGCTGGGTCACCGTCGACGTGTTCGACAAGAAAGCCCTGCCTCAGCGCGAAGCCACCATGCTGCTCGCCGAATGCCTTTCACGGCTGCTGCTCATCGACGTCGGTGAGCTCAGCCCGAAGCAGGAGGCCAAGTACAACGCGCGCTTCGCCGACATCGCGACCATCGCGGGTGACGACCAAGTCGCCGACGAGCGTCTCCAGGAGCTCGCGCGGCACGACGCGCCCCTCGCCGCCTATCTGTACGCGCTCAGGGTGAGCGGCCTCATCCGCAACGAACCGGATCCAGAGGGGATCCTCGTCGCGCTGAAACACCTGCGCACCCACGCCGAGGCCGTGAACGACAAGCGCTGCATCCGCCTCCTCGTCGACCTGTTCTGGCTGGCCAAGACCGGCTACCGGTTCATGGGAGGCGAACGTCTGACGTTGCCGCTCACGCAGCGGGACTGGTCCGAGTGCCTGGAACTCGCGGGCCGGCTGCAGGCGGCGGACGAACTGTCCCTGATGCGCGTCGAGTTCATGCGCGCGCTCGCGCTCTTCCATCTCGGCCAGGTGTCGTCCGCCTTCGACTCGTTCCGCAGGGCGGACCAGCAGTCCTACGCCTACCGTCGGCGCGTCGTCGTGATGTACCTGGCCAGTGAGCCCGGCGGGAACCCGCGCAGGTACCACCCCGTCGTGCGCCGCGTCGACCCCGACCAGCGCAAGGGGTTGTGCTGGGTCGAGGAGCTCGGGCGCGAAGTGGCTTTCCAGCCCTACGACTTCGGCATCAGCGACCCGGCCCAGGGGCAGGCCCTGTCCGAAGCCTACGTCGCCTTCAACCTGCGCGGACTGCTCCTGGAGCCCGCTCGCAGGCCCGGTGACCGGCGAGGTCCCACCATCGTCACCGGCATCCCGGCACAGGTGAGGCGGACCCCCGCCGGGCCGGTGCAACGGTGAGCGGAACCGGCCGGCAACTGGCCCTCGCACCCCCCGGACTGCTCGTCACCCTCGCCGAACTGGACGCACGCAAAGCCGAGTTGGAACTACTCTGTGACGCGCTGACGTCCTGTCGAGTCGGTAACGATGTCACGGCGCCGCGGCCCGACCTGTCCAGCCCGCAGCACGGCTTCGTCACCACGACGATCTGGCTCAGTTCCTGGCTCGTCGAAGCGTGGGGGACCAGCCTCAAGTACCTTCTGGCGCAGGCCGGACGGGTGGGCACGGACGCCGAGGAGGCCGGCCGGTTCACGTACGCGCTCGGCCGGCTGCGTACGTTCTTCGCCCACAACCTCGACCCCGGCTCCACGCGCGACCGTGCGACCCGGGACACCTGTTACACCTGGTTCAAGGATGCCTGCGGGTCGCGGGTCCCGGGGCCCACCCAGTGGGAACCGTGCCTGGCGAAGCTGCTCGAATCGGCGCTCGCCTACCTGGAGGTCGCCATCGGCATCGCGCGGGCCGTCGAGCAGCACCCCGACAGCGTGAGCATGGCCAACCAGTGGCGGGACCGTCTCAGTCGCACGGACGTCGTCGTCGACTACCTGGAAGCTCTTCAGCGGGCGGCCGGTGACCTGGGCTGCGAAGGCCTCGACCTCGTCCAGATCCGCGACCGCTACCGCAAGCGCTGGTCGGACGCGCTGTCCCTGGTCCCCGCGACCGCCGACCTCGAAGAGGTGACCAGCCGCCATATGGAGCAGGCGCTCCTCGCGGAGATCGGACGGCGCCTGCCGTTCACGGCCGCGGACGTCATGGAGCGCCTGCGGCTCCAGCCGGGTGAACAGGTGGCGGTGGCGCTGCGCCTCGGCCAGGTCATCTACAGCCTCCACCCGAACCTCGACCGGACGTCACTGCTTGCCCTCCTGGCCGATTTCTGGGGCGCGAGGAGCGGTGTCGCAACGGAGGCTCAGGCCGGCGGGGCGACCCGCCGGGAATAATCCTTGGCGCCCCGCCCGTCCCGTCCCGTACGCTCGGCGACGCCCGCCACGCAGTGGTGTGCGCACACACGCGAGAAGCCAGGAGGTGGACTTCGATGAATGCCGTCACGCAGGGCGCCGCCCGCGTCCAGAAGCCCGTTCGTCCCACCTCCGTGGCCACCGGCTGACCGAACCACCTCTCCCGCGCCTGTGAGCGCGCGCCGGGGCCACCCTTGCGAAGGGTCACCCCTTGAACTCCCCTTTCTCCACTGACATGTCCCGGCATCCTCTCGCCGACTTCGGCTGGGACGACGACTGGGCCGCCGCGTTCGCCCCGTACGCCGCTCAGGGCCTCGTGCCCGGTCGCGTCGTCCGTGTCGACCGCGGTCAGTGCGACATCGTCACGCCCGAAGGACCCGTGCGCGCCGACACGGAGTTCGTCACCCCGCACGACCCGCTGCGGGTCATCTGCACCGGCGACTGGGCGGTGGTCGACGCGGACGGCTGCGATCCCCGCTACGTCCGCACGTATCTGCCGCGCCGCACGTCCTTCGTGCGGTCGACCTCGTCGAAGCGGTCGGAGGGCCAGATCCTCGCGGCCAACGTCGACCACGCCGTGATCGCCGTGTCGCTCGCCGCCGAGCTCGACCTCGGCCGTATCGAGCGGTTCCTCGCCCTGGCGTGGGAGTCCGGGGCCCAGCCCGTCGTCGTCCTCACCAAGGCCGACCTGGTGCCGGACGCCGCGACCACCGCGCACCTCGTCTCCGACGTGGAGACGGCGGCGCCCGGCGTGCAGGTCCTCGCGGTCAGCGCCGAGCAGGGCCACGGCATCGACGTGCTCGGCGCGGTCCTCGACGGGACGTCAGTGCTCCTCGGCCAGTCCGGAGCGGGCAAGTCGACGCTCGCCAACGCCCTGCTCGGCGCCGACGTCATGGACGTGCACGCCGTGCGCGACGTCGACGGCAAGGGCCGGCACACCACGACCACCCGCAACCTCCTGGTCCTGCCGACCGGCGGCGTCCTGATCGACACCCCCGGGCTGCGCGGCGTCGGGCTCTTCGACGCCGAGGCCGGCGTCGGGCAGGTCTTCTCGGAGATCGAGGCCCTGGCACAGGGGTGCAGGTTCCACGACTGCGCCCACGACGCCGAGCCGGGATGCGCCGTGCTGGCCGCGCTCGACGACGGGACGCTGCCCCCGCGCCGCCTCGACAGCTACCGCAAGCTGCTGCGCGAGAACCAGCGGCTCGCCGCCCGCACCGACGCCCGCCTGCGGGACGAGATGCGGCGCGTCTGGAAGATGCGCGGCGCCCAGGGCCGCGCCGCGATGGAGGCCAAGCGGGGGCGCCTCGGCTGAGCCGGCCCCGCGTGCGGCCTCCGCCGTCCCGTACGGGACGGCGGAGGCCGCGGCATCCCCGCGCCCCAGCGCCCTGTCCGAATTCCGCCAGCCCCCGGCGGCGCGCAGGCGCACACTGGAGGGCGTGATGATCGATGAGGACACGCGGTACGAAGCGGTGCGCAGCCGCGACGCGCGCTTCGACGGCGAGTTCTTCTTCGCCGTCGAGACGACCGGCATCTACTGCCGCCCCAGCTGCCCCGCGGTCACCCCCAAGCGGAAGAACGTCCGCTACTACGCCACCGCCGCGGCGGCGCAGGGCTCCGGTTTCCGTGCCTGCCGGCGCTGCCGCCCCGACGCCGTGCCGGGGTCGGCCGACTGGAACGTACGCGCCGACGTGGTGGGCCGCGCCATGCGCATGATCGGCGACGGCGTCGTCGACCGCGAGGGCGTCGCGGGACTCGCGGTGCGCCTCGGGTACAGCGCCCGCCAGGTGCAGCGCCAGCTCACCACCGAGCTGGGCGCCGGACCCGTCGCCCTGGCCCGTGCCCAGCGCGCCCACACCGCGCGCGTCCTGCTCCAGACGACCGGCCTGCCGATCACGGAGATCGCGTTCGCCGCGGGCTTCGCGAGCGTGCGCCAGTTCAACGACACGATCCGCGCGGTCTACGCCCGTACGCCCACGGAGCTGCGCGCCGAGGCCCCCGCCACCCGTGCCACCGCCACCGCGGCCGGTATCCCCCTGCGCCTCGCCCACCGCGGCCCCTACCAGGCCCGCCCCCTCTTCGACACCCTCGCCCGCGAGGCCCTCGACGGCGTCGAGGAGATGACCGGCACGCCGGGCGCCCGCGTCTACCGGCGCACCCTGCGCCTGCCGTACGGCACGGGCGTCGTCTCCGTCGACGAGCGGACCAGGTCGACGCCCGCGAGCCGCGCCGCGCACCACGGCGGCTGGCTGGACGCCCGCATCCACCTCACCGACCTGCGCGACCTGACGACGGCCGTGGGACGCCTGCGGCGCCTGTTCGACCTGGACAGCGACCCGTACGCGATCGACGAGCGCCTCGGCGCCGACCCGCGCCTCGCACCGCTCGTTGCCGCGCGGCCCGGCCTGCGCGCGCCGGGCGCGGCCGACCCCGACGAGCTGGCCGTGCGGCTCCTCGCCGGGCGGGCACGGTCGGCGCGGCTCGTCGAGCGGTACGCGAAGGCCGTCGACGCGCCCTGCGGCACCCTCACCCATGTCTTCCCCTCACCCGACGACCTCGCCGGGGAGCCGGGCCCCGTCGGGGCGCTCGCCACGGCCCTCGCCGCCGGCGCCCTGCGCCTCGATCCGGGCGCCGACCGCGACGACGCCGAGGCCGCCCTGCGCGCCCTGCCCGGCGTCGACGCCCGTACCGCCGCCCTCGTCCGCATGCGGTCGCTGGCCGACCCGGACGTGGCCCTGCCCGACGGGCCGGGGCAGGAACGCGTACCGGACACCTGGCGCCCCTGGCGCACGTACGCACAGCAACACCTCTGGACACAGCGACAGTTGGAGCAGCAGTCATGACCGTCTACTACACCGTGCTCGACAGCCCCGTCGGTGAACTCCTGCTCACCGGCGACGAGTCGGGCGCCCTCACCTCACTGTCCGTACCCGGGCAGAAGGGCGGGCGCACGGTGCAGCCCGGGTGGCGGCGCGCCCCTGAGCGGTTCGTCGACGCCGAAAGGCAGCTCACCGCGTACTTCGCCGGTGAACTCAAGGAATTCCACCTGGAGTTCAGCACCGAGGGCACCGAGTTCCGCGAGAAGGTGTGGGCGGCGCTGGACGCCGTGCCGTACGGCGCGACGACCACGTACGGCGCCGTCGCCGCGAGCATCGGCGCGTCACGCGCCGCGGTCCGCGCCATCGGCGGCGCGATCGGGGCCAACCCCCTCCTCATCGTCCGCCCCTGCCACCGCGTGATCGGCGCGGACGGCTCCCTCACCGGCTACGCGGGCGGCCTGGAGCGCAAGCAGCAGCTGCTGTCCCTGGAGGGGGTCCTGTAGCGCCGTCGCTTCTCCTGGTCGCTTCTACTCGTCCAGGCCCCAGCTGTGGATCTTGCGCGGGTGGATGCGGATGAGTTCCTCGCTGAAGTGCGGGCCCAGGTGGTGCGGGCCGGTGAGGAGCTCGGCCTCGCCCCGGATGTCGACGCCCCGCACCTTCCACGGCTCGAGGCTGAGGATGTCGTCGACGACGAGCGCGACCTTCGGGTTCGCCTGGAGGTTGCGCCATTTCTTCGTTGTCCCGAGCGCGTATCCGCCGACCAGGATCGTCCCGTCGTCCTGCGGGAAGAACCCCACCGGGTTCGCCTGGGGCTGGCCCTTCGGATCGACGGTGGCCAGCCGTCCCAGGCGCTGGGACTTCAGATACGCGATCTCGGCCTCGCTGAATTCGGTCATGGCCTCAGCCAAACACGATCGCCCCCGCCACGCATCGGGCCCCGGCCCCAGGGCTGTTGCCCGATGCGTTCCTTCGGCTACGAGAGCAGCGTTGCGTACCTGTCGTGCCAGGGGTGCGCCTCCTCCAGCTGCGCGCTCAGGGCGATCAGGGTGGCCTCGTCGGCGGGGCGGCCCACCAGGGACACGCCCACCGGGATGCCGCCCTGCGGGGTCCAGTACAGGGGGACGTTGACCGCCGGCTGGCCCGTCATGTTGTACGGGCTGGTGAACGCGCTGAACGCGCTCTGACGGCGCAGGTTGTCGAGCGGGTCGCCGGACTCGTCGAAGAACTCGAGCGGTTGCGGCAGCGTCGCCAGGGTCGGGGTGAGCACGGCGTCGTAGCCGGACGTCGCCCGTACGGCGTGGCGTGCCGCGCGCTGCATCCCGGTGATCGCGGCCGCGAGCTGCTCGCCGCTGACCCCGCGCCCGAACGCGCGCCAGGCCCGGGTCACCGGCCGCAGCAGCTCCTCCGCACCGGCGTCGAGAGCGTGGCCGAGCGACTGCACCCCCCACGCCGTCACGAAGTGGCCGCTGATCTCGGGGCCGAACGGCGTCGGGATGTCCTCCACGATGTGCCCGAGATCCTCGAGCAGGCGCGAGGCATGTTCCCAGGCCGCCACGCACTCGGGATCCACCGTCACGCCTTCGGCGGCGGGCCGCGCGTACCGGCCGATGCGCAACCGCCCGGGGGAGCGCTCGGCGTGGGAGAGGAACGTCTCGCCCGGCGGCAGCGGCGGCGCCCAGTGCGGGTCGCCCTGCTCGGGGCCCGCCAGCGCGTCGAGCAGGGCCGCCGCGTCACGCACGCCGCGCGCCAACGGACCTTGTACGGAGAGGCCGTTGACCTCGATCCCGGCGGGGCCCGAGCTGACCCGGCCCCGCGACGGCTTGATGCCGAACAGGCCGCAGACGCTCGCCGGGATCCGGATGGAGCCGCCCCCGTCGCTGGCGTGGGCGACCGGCACGAGGCCGAGCGCCACGGCCACCGCGGCCCCGCCGCTGGATCCCCCGGCGGACAGGGCCGGGTCCCACGGGTTGCGGGCCGGACCCGTCACCTCGTTGTCGGTGTAGCAGCAGCAGCCGAATTCCGGGGTGTTGGTCTTGCCGAGGCTGATCGTGCCTGCGTCGCGAAGCCGCGTCACGGTGTAGGCGTCGGCTTCCGGCACATGGTCCGCGAAGGCCTTGGACCCGTACGTCGTGCGTACGCCGGCCGTGTCGACCAGGTCCTTGACCGCCGTCGGTACGCCGAACAGCGGTGGCAGGTCCCCGTCCGCGCGCCGCTCCTGCGCGGCCACCGCCCCGGCCAGAGCGGCGTCGGCCGTCACCGTCAGGAAGGCGCCGAACCGCTCGTCGTAGCGCTCCACCCGGTCCAGGTGGTGTCGGACCAGTTCCACCGGGCCGACCTCGCCCTTGCGGACGGCGGCAGCCTGTTCGAGCGCTCCGAGTGCGTGCAGCTGAGTGGGGGCGGTCACGCGGCGCCCTCCTTCAGTTCGGCGACCTGCCGGGCCACGAGTTCCTCGTGCTCCTCGACGTCGCGGCGGGCGTCGCGCGGCCGCCACCTGCCCGTCATCACGAAGATGAACGGCAGGAACAGCACCTGCCCGCCGAGGCACACCCACCACCAGGTCTGCCACGCGTGCGCGTTGTCCGCGCTCGCCCGCTGGACCTCGGGCCCGTGCTCCCGCAGGATCTTCAGCTGCGGCGCCGCCTTCTGCACGGTCCTCAGCCCTTCGGCGCCGACCTCCTTCTGCGCCTGGGCGAGGAGCGAGGCGGGCACCTTGCCCGGTGCGTAGGAGTCGAGTTCGGCGAAGACCTTCGGGTGGGCCTTCGTGACGGCGAGGGCCGGAGCCGCCTGCGCCGACGCCGCCTTGACCTCCGCTCCATGCTCGATCAGCGGGGTCACGGTGCTCACCACGAGCGGCACGAAGGCGGCGGACAGGGCGACGGTGATCCGCACGATCCAGCCCCACACGGCGAGACCGGTGGCGGTGGCCGCCGGGTTGTGCCGCTCGACCGTCTCGGTGAAGCTCGCCATCCACGGCGAGTACGCGATACCGCTGGTGACGCCGATGCCCGCCACGATGAAGGCGAACGTGTAGTAGCCGGTGTGCGGTTGGGTGGCGTGCAGGGTGAACGCCAGCGTGAAGCCGATGGACCCGAGCGCGCCGAGCAGCATGAAGGGCTTGCGCACGCGCAGGCGGTCGGAGAAGAGGCCGGCCAGGACGAGGGAGATCGCGTTCGCTCCCCAGTACCAGTTCAGCAGGGCGTTGGCGCGCTGGGGGGAGTACCCGAAGGTGGTGGCGAAGTAGAGCACGAAGTTGCCGACGGCGGCGAAGTACAGCAGGAGGTAGACGCTGATGGCGACGGCGGAGCCGATGACGTCGAGGCGGAGCATCTGGCGCCACTGACCGCCCAGCGCCGCCTCGGTGTCCATCCCCTTGGCCCGCGCCTCGATCAGCGCACGGTCGCGCAGACTCACCATGATCTGGTCGCGCAGCGCCGGGGCGAGCTCGCGCAGTCCGAACAGCGCGACGACGAACACGACGAGGCCGCTGATGCCCGCGTAGCGGATCTCGTCCTGCCAGGTGGTGGCCCCGCTGAAGGTGCGGGAGGTGACGGCGGTGACCACGAGGCTGCCGATGATCGGCCCCATCGTCCAGTAGCCCATCGCCGAGGCCCGGCCGAGCTGTGGCGAGAAGTCCCTGATGAGCGCCGGGGTGGCGACCAGGATCATGCCCTCGACGAGTGACACGGCCGAGTAGACGACCAGATAGCTCACCTTGCCCGGGGCGTTGGGCAGGGCGAACGTGGTGAGCAGGCCGACCAGGAGCAGGCCGTAGACCACGATGTTCGCCCGGCCCCAGCGGTCGGCGAGACCGGCCACCAGGGACGAGAAGGCGCCCACCGCGTTGGCGGCGACCGATATGTACACGAAGTACAGGAACGTCATGTGGTAGTGGCTGATGATGGCCGTCGACACCGCGTACTGGATGTACAGCTGGTAGTAGAGAACGATCGTGGCGAGCACGACGATCGCCAGGTACCAGTACCGGGGGCCGCTCTCGGGGTAGTGGTCGAGCCGTCTGCCGCCGAGGCCGTTCAGTGCCGACGGGAACGGCCGGCTGGTGGGCCGCGCCGTGTCCGCCGGTGACGAAACCGACATCATGCCTCCCTGCTGTCGAGACACACGCCAGCGCGTGCATGGTCGGGGAGGTTAATACCGTCCAGTCGGTATCTCCTAGGGGTAGGACAAGGATTTGTGCTCCCGTTGTGGCGGGAGCGCGTGTCCCGGTCCTGCCCGGAGCCGGGCAGGACCGGGACACCGGCCGTGGGTTCGCGTCAGGCGGGCAGTCCCCAGCGCGCGGCCGGCGCGTTCGCCGTGACCGGCCCGACGCTCAGGTCGGGGCGGTCGCCCCGCGCCGTGACGAGCGCCGTGTCGCCCTTGCCCAGGGTGATCCGGATCGCCCCGTCGCCCGCGTCCTCGTGGCGAAGCGGCCTGCCCCGCCCGTCGCGTACGTCGACCGCGCCGGCGATCCCGTGCCGTACCACGCACGGCGCGCCCGCCTCGCTCACCAGCCGCACCCAGCGCGTCGTGCCCCCCTCGCGCACCGCGGTCAGCAGAAAGGCGCCCTGCGTACGGAAGTTGTGGACGGTGAGGTCCTGCCAGGCGGCGGGCAGGGCCGGGAAGACGCGGATCACGCCGCCCCAGGACTGGCACACCATGTCGTGCAAGGACTGGGCGGCCGACAGAGGCGTCTCGATGACGGGGCCCGACTCCTTGTACATGGTGTTCGCCTGGATGAAGCGGGACATCAGCTGGCCCAGGTACTTGAGCGCGTCCTCGCCCTTGCCGAGCAGCGCCGACATCGAGGCCGCGCCCGTGAACGTATAGCCCTGGAGGGCCCCTTCGAAGCCGACCCAGTGGGCCAGTGACTTCTCGATCAGGGCGAGTTCGTCGGGAGTGCGGCCGGTCAGCTCGTACAGCGGGTACACCGCGAGCATGTGCGAGTAGTGGCGGTGGGACTTCGCGAAGGGGATGTCCGCGCCGATCATGAAGCCGTTCGTGTCCGTCGGGTAGGCCACGCGCCGGGCGAGCACCTCGCGCCAGCGGGGAGCCAACTCGTCGTCGATGCGGAGGAGTTCGGCCGCATCCAGGAGGGTCCGGCAGCCCCACGTCAGGAGCATCAGGTCGTAGTTGCAGTCGCGGGTGTTTCCGCCGTACTCGGGCGAGAACGTCGCGGGCAGGTGCAGCTTGCCGTCGGCCCCCGGCTCCAGGAAGTGCAGGTAGTAGCTGATCGCCTTGCGCAGCAGGGGGAAGAGCACGTCGCGCAGGATCTTCTCGTCCATGGTGTGGCGGTAGCTGAGCCACACGTTGTGGAGCGCCCAGGTGAGGTTGCCGACCTCGGGGGTCGGAGGGTCCTGTCCGGGGATGCCGACGCCGTACCCCTGTGCGTTGCTCGTCGCGCCGCCGTTCACGAGGTGCATGTCCGTGGTGCGCGGGATGCCGAGCGAGTCGGCTCGGTACGGGGCGGCCATCTCGGCGCTGAGGTTGTCCCGGAACTCTCCCAGCGCCCGTGTGACGGCGTCGAGTTCGAGGTGGTTCGAGCCGTGGATCAGCCAGTACTCCAGTTGCACGTTGAGGTTCCACCAGGTCGCGGGCCACGGGGTCGGCTCCAGCCAGGGGCCGCTGGTCGCCATCACGGGCGCGTCCCGGCGGGCGGCGGACGCCGTCTTGTAGAGCTGGATCCAGTAGAAGCGCTGGATCCGGGCGTCGGGGACGGACAGGAAGCTCTTGCGGTAGTACGCGCGCCACCAGGCGCGGTGGGTCACGGCGAGGGCGTCGTAGGGGAGCCGGGCGGCGGCGCGCACCGTCGAGACGGCCCGGTCGCGGGCGGTGGACTTCGGGAAGGAGTGCGCCACGTTCACGTACAGCGTCCGCCGCTCGCCGCGGGTGCGCTCGCGCCAGGCGGTGACGTACTGGCCGCCGGACAGGAGCGGCTGGACGGAGGTGGAGACACCGTCGTACTCACCGGACTCGGCGGGCGGATTGCCCTCGTAGCCGGCCGGGATCGGCTGGAACGCGGCGCGCGGGCTGATGGACTGCGCGGGGTGGAAGACCCATGCGAAGCCGCGCTCGCCCTCGGACGGGGTGACCTCGACGGTGAGGACGGAGAGCGCGTTGGTGACCTGGGCGCGGATCGTGAGTGTGCCCTTGTCGGTGGTGAGGGTGCCGGTCAGCTCCGCGTCACGAAGGCGCAGGCGCCAGTCGAGGCCGGTGACGGCGCCGACGGGTTCGAGCGTGAAGTAGCCGATGGGCAGCCGCGCCAGACCGAACAGCGAACCGAACTCCGGGCGGTGGTCCTGGACCTCGGAGTGCTGGACGTTGAAGCGGATCGCGTTCTTCCCGGGCTCCTGGTAGATCCCGGAGCCGAGCAGGCCGTTGCCCAGGTACGGGCCCTCGTACCAGGTCTTCGGCATCTTCTGCCAGACGAGGTCGGCGTCGTCGAGGACGGTGCGCCAGGCGTCCTCGGAGGGGGCGCTCGCCGCTGTGGCGGGGGTCGCGCCGGGGGCGGCGGTCGCGGCGGTGGCCTGCGACGGCAGCCCGCCCGTCAGCGCGGCCCCGGCGAGGGTGGATCCGGTGGCGAGCACGGTCCTTCTGGACGGTCTTGGCATGGCGCGGCCTCCACGTGTCGAAGCAGACGTCGATTCATCGGAGCTATCCCCTGCGGCAAGCTAGAGATGTGACGAGAGTCCGTCAATATGCCGGGAGAGATCCGATGTGACTCGCGCTACGTGGATGCTGTACGCATACATGAACAAGAACGCCTAACCCCAGATCACGGCCCCGATCCAGGCGCCCACGATGAGCAGGCAGGCGAAGAGTTCGGCCAGGACGCTGGAGCCGCCGGCGCGCATCGCGGTCCGTGTGGAGGCGACGGCGTCACCGTGCCGGCCGAGGCGCAGGCGCTCGCAGAGGTAGATACCTCCGATGAACCCGGGGATCGATCCGATCACCGGGATCACGCAGAAGCCGATGAGGGCTCCGACTCCCGCCCATGTCGCGGTGCGGCGCGTGGCCCCGCTCTCCCGCAGCCGGCGTGGCGGAAGCTGCCAGCGCAGCACCTGGGCGGCGAGCAGGACGGCGGTGGCGCCGACCAGAACACCCCAGGCCAGCCCGTTCGGGTTCTGGAGCGACCACACGAGGACCGCGGCCCACACGAGCCACGACCCGGGCACCCCGGGTACGAGCACCCCGCACAGGCCGAGCAGCATCACCACTCCCACCAGCAGGAGTTCCCAGGCGCCCATCTGCCAAGAGTGCCGGACAACGACGGAACCCGCAGATCGCTGAGCTTCACTCTCCGCCACCGCCGACGGCTTCCGGCCGCGGAACTCAACCCTCCGTGACGTGCTCCCCGCGCGGCTCCGCCGGCGCGTCCCGAGCCACCCAGCCCCGCTCGTACGCATGCCAGCCCAGCTGGAGCCGCGTCGTCACCCCGGCCAGTTCCATCAGGCGCTTCACCCTGCGCTGGACCGTGCGAAGCCCCAGGTCGAGCTGCTTGGCGACGCTCGCGTCCGTGAGCCCGGCCAGCAGAAGGGAGAGGATCTCCAGGTCCGTGCCGTCCGGGCCGTCCGGCTCCTGCTCGGTGATGGCGCGGCTGCTCTCGCCGAGCCGCAGCGGCAGAGCGTCCCGCCAGACCGCCTCGAACAGGCCGGACAGCGACTCCAGGAGCCCGCTCGCGTGGACGACGAGCGCCGCCGGCTCCGCCGCGCGCGAGGTCAGCGGCACCATCGCGAGCGCCCCGTCGGCGATCACCAGCTTCGTCGGCACCCGGTCCACGACCCGTACCTGCTCGTCCCGCCCGATCGCGGCCGACAGCTCCGTCAGCCCCGTCGGCATCGAGAGCACCTCGCGCTCCACCACGACCCGGTACGCGACGCCCCGGCTGGTGGCCTGCTCCTCCGCCTCGTTGTCCATCCCCGAGACGGCGATCGGATTGCCGGTGACCAGCGCGCACACCTCGTCCGTCGCGCCCAGCTGAAGCTGGAGGAACCGCTGTGCGACGGCCGCGGCGCCCGTGACCACCTCGACCAGATCGTGCACGGCGGGCTCGGCGGCCTGCGCCCGGTACTCCTCCGCGAGCAGCGCCGCCGCCAGCTCCGCCTTCTCCAACTCGTGCCGCTGCTGCGTCAGGAGCGCGCCGAGCGCGACGCCCGGAGGAGCCGCGACCCAGCGCCCCGGCCGCGCGGACGACTGGGCCGCGAGCCCGTGCCGCTCCAGCCTGCGCAGCGCGTGCTCGGTCTCGTACTCGGCGAGGGCGAGCCGCCCCGCGAGATCGGGCACGTCGGCCGCGCCCAGTGACACGAGCGCGCGGTAGGCGCTCTCGTGCATCTCGTCCAGACCTATCGCACCCAGCATGCGGCGATGCCCCTCCCCGAGCCTCGGTTCCGGCGGCACCGTGGCGGGAAACGGCCACGGCGCAAACCCGCCGCGCCCCATCTTCCCCGCACCACCGCTCTCTCTGCCAATGTGGCGCCACCGCAGCACCAACATCCGCCGGGAATAGGGCCTTTGCGCCGTATTCACCTGCGCTTTCACCTGGGGAGAGGGAGAGCGATGCGCGCGATATCGCGTACGGCCTCGGTGGCGGCGACCGCCGTCGTCCTGGCCGTCACCGCGGCCCTGCCTACCGTGGCCGCACCACGGCAGGACGCCAAGAGACCGCTCGTCGGCAGCGAGGCGGCCGCGAAGGAGGCGTCGGGCTCCGTCGTCACGCTCGTCACGGGCGACCGGATCCTGGTGACCAAGGACGGCTCGGGCCACAGCGCGGCGACCGCGCTCCCCGGCGAGGACGGCACCGCCCCGCTCGTGCAGACACGGACGTCGGGCCAGGACCTCTACGTCTACCCCGCGGGCGCCGTCAAGGCGATCGCCGACGGCCGCGTCGACGAGGAGCTCTTCAACGTCACGGGCCTCGTCCGCCAGGGCTACGACGACGCGCACAGCAAGTCGCTGCCGCTCATCGCGGTCTACGACAAGTCCGTCGACGTCGCCCGCAGCGCGCCCGCCGCCCCGCGCGGCGCCGAGCGCGGCCTCGTGCTCGACCCCGTCGACGGCGTGGCGCTGAAGGCCGACAAGAAGAAGGCGGCCGACTTCTGGGCCGACGTCACCGACAAGCGCTCCCGGGCCGCCGGCTCCCTCAAGAAGCTGTGGCTCGACCAGAAGGTGCGGGCCAGCCTCGACCAGTCGACGAAGCAGGTGCACGCCCCCGAGGCGTGGGCGGCGGGCTACGACGGCAAGGGCACCAAGGTCGCCGTCCTCGACACCGGTGTCGACACCGACCACCCCGACCTCAAGGGGCGCGTCGCCGAGTCGAAGAACTTCACCGACTCCGCGGACACGGGCGACCACCAGGGCCACGGCACCCACACCACGTCCACCGTCGGCGGCACCGGCGCGGCGAGCGACGGCAAGCAGCGCGGCGTCGCCCCCGGCACCACGCTCCTCAACGGCAAGGTCCTCAACGACTCGGGCTCCGGCGCCACTTCGTGGATCATCGCCGGTATGCAGTGGGCCGTCGACCAGGGCGCCGACGTCGTCTCCATGAGCCTCGGCAACCCCGCGCAGACCGACTGCACCGACCCGATGGCCACCGCCACCGAAGAACTCGCGCAGTCCGCGAAGAACACCCTCTTCGTCATCGCGGCGGGCAACACCGGCCCGGCGAACAACACGGTCTCCTCACCCGGCTGCGCCCCGAGCGTCCTGACCGTCGGCGCCGTCGACAGCGACGACTCCACCGCGAACTTCTCCAGCCGCGGCCCCGCCTACGGCTCGCACACCCTCAAGCCCGAGATCACGGCGCCCGGCGTCGCCATCTCGGCCGCCGCCGCGGGCGGCCGTGGCATCTACGCGTACCAGTCGATGAGCGGTACGTCGATGGCGACCCCGCACGTCGCGGGCGCCGCCGCCATCGTCAAGGAACGCCACCCCGACTGGAACGCGCAGCAGATCAAGTCGGCCCTCGTGTCCTCCGCGGACGCGGCCATCCCCGGCGACGTGCGCGAGACCGGCGGCGGGCGCCTCGACGTGAAGGCCGCGATCGACGAGAAGGTCCTCGGCGCGAGCGCCGTCCAGGGCGGCAGCTTCAACTGGCCGCAGGACGCGAGCGACCGCACCACCGTCGACGTGCCCTACACCAACACCACCGACAAGCAGGTGCGGTTGAACCTGGACGTCAAGGGTGTCACCGGCAACGACGGCTCCGCCGTCCGCTCCTCGGTCGCCAGGCTCGGCGAGCGCACGGTCACCGTCCCGGCGGGGGCGACCGTCAAGGTCCCCCTGAAGATCGACCCCACCGCCTCGCTCAAGGCCGCCCAGTACGGCGACGTCACCGGCCGCGTGCTCGCCACCGCCGACGGCGTCGGCGTCTCCACGCCCTTCTCGCTGTACGTGCAGCCCGAGACGGTCACGCTCCGCGTCAAGCTCGTCGACCGCTCGGGCGCGCCCGCCGCCGGGCAGTCGTCCGTCGACCTGATCGGCACCGACGACGCCAGCGGCGAGCGCCGCTTCAACGAGGGCGCGGCCGACCAGACGTACCAGGTGCGCCCGGGCCGCTACTTCCTGTCCAGCTTCGTCACCACGCCCGACACCGAGGGCACCCTCATCAACTCCCTTTCCTACCTGGCCCGTCCGCAGGTCGAGGTCAAGAAGGACACCACCGTCGTCCTGGACGCGCGCCAGGCCGGCCGGCTCACGGTGAAGACCGACCGGGCCTCCGAGACACGCGGCGCCACCCTCGGGTTCGCGCGCAGCTGGGACGACACCTGGCTGCACGCGGGCACCGCGGCGGGCGGCCGCACGATCGCCGGCTACTACGCCGACGTGGAGGGCCGGGCCACCGACGGCACCTTCGAGTTCGACAGCTTCTGGCGGGCGGCGGCCCCGCAGCTCGCCGAGTTCGGCGTCGTGGGCGGCCCCGCGCTGCACGCGGTGGCCGGGGCGACCAACTCCGCGAACCTCGACGGCACCGGCAAGGCACAGGTCGTCGACGCCAAGTCCGGTACGGCGGCCGAGCTCGCAGCGGCCGGGGTCAAGGGCAAGATCGCCCTGGTCGAGCTCGCCGACAGCGGCGCGGCCGCGGCCGTGTCCAAGGCGGCCAAGGACGCCGGAGCCACCGCCGTCCTCGCGTACCGCTCGGTCCCGGGCCGCTTCTACCCGTCCGTCGGCTTCATCGGCGGCCCTCTGGCCGTCATCGGTATCCCGTCCGACGAGGCCGCCGACCTGCTGGCCCGCATCGCGGGCGGCGAGGTGACCCTTCACTGGAAGGCCACGGCGAAGAGCCCGTACATGTACAACCTGGCCTTCCCCGAGACCGGCCCGGTACAGAGCGCGCGCACCTACACCGTCCGCGACCGTGACCTCGCCGAGAACAAGGCGACGTACCGCGCGATGGGCACCCCCACCGACTACCTGGACATCCCCAATGTCACGCGCCCCAGCGGACTGTCGGCCTACTTCGGCGACTTCGAGACGGTCGCGGCGCCCTCACGGCGCACCGAGCTCTACTCGCCCGGTACCACCGGCTTCGGCCACCAGGTCTCCAGCAGCTTCCCCTGGGGCGAGTTCATGATCGATCCGGTGCGCACCTACCAGAAGGGTGAGCACCGCACCGAGGAGTGGTACGGCGGAGTGCTCGCGCCCACCACACCCCTCGACGAGGCGGGCAAGCCGGCCCTCGCAGCCGAACGCCAGGGCAACCTGATCGGCGTCGCGCCCGGCTTCTGGGGCGACAGCGAGCACCAGGGCGTCCAGGGAAGCTTCGGTGACTTCGGATCCATGGACCTGAAGCGCGACGGTGAGCTCGTCAGCCACAGCCCCTACCCGTTCGGTGTGTTCGACGTCCCGGCCGACGACGCCTCGTACGACCTGTCGCTGCACACCTTCAAGCAGAGCTTCGGCGCCTGGAACCGCTCCCCGGAGACGCAGACGACCTGGTCGTTCCGCTCGCACCTGGAGGAGGACGTCTACTCGCAGGGCATCCCGCTGCTCTTCCCGCACTACGCCCTGCCGCAGGACGACCTCAAGACGCTCCCTGCCGCGGACGGCCAGCGGATCACCCTCACCGCGACCGGACACGCCGGCTACACACCCGGCAAGCTCACCTCGGTCAAGCTGTCGTACTCCTACGACGGCGGCACCACCTGGACCGAGGCGCCGACCGCGCAGACCGACGGCAAGTGGAGCGCGACCGTGAACCACGCGGGCGCCTCCGGCAAGCAGGTCACCCTGAAGGCCCAACTGACCGATTCTAACGGCAACTCGGTCGAACAGACGGTGACGCGCGCCTACGACGTGCGCTGATCACCGAACGAGCCGGTCCGCCGGGCGTCCTTCCCGTGGGGGGTGGGGTCGTCCGGCGGGCCTTTTTCGTTTCAAGCCAGGTCGTTCCGGGCCATTTCTGGTCGTTTTCGAGTGTCCCGTTTTCGTACGGCCCGCGCGGTGGACAATAAGGGCATGAGCCAGCAGGGGGAGAGGAACTCCGGCCGACACGGTCAAGGCGACGACTGGTGGGGGCAGTTGTACGACGACTCCACCGACGACACGGGTCCGACCCCGGCCCCGGACACCCTCGACGACCGCTTCGCCTCGGCATCGGGGACGGTGTCGGCGGCGGGGACGGGGCCTGAACGCGGCGATGAGCAGGTGCCGGTCCCGGAGCAGGGCACGGAGCGGGCGCCGGTCCCGGAGCAGATCGCCGGCCAGGCGCCGGTCCCGGAGCAGGTCGCCGGCCAGGTGCCGGTCCCGGGGCAGGGCACGGAGCGGGCGCCGGTTCCGGAGCAGGTCGCCGAGCGGGCACCGGTCCCGGAGCAGCGGATGGTGCCGCCACCGCCACCGCCACCGCCACCGCCACCGCCACCGCCACCGCCACCGCCACCGCCATCGACGCCGGCGCCCGCCCGGCCCGTGGAGCCGCCGCCGGATCCGGGTGTCCCGCGGGCCCCGTGGGAACCTCCGGCGCACGCTCCGGGGCGCCCCCGGAGTTTTCCGCCCGGGCCACCACCGCCCGGCCACCGGCCACCACCGCCCCCTCCCGCCGCCGCGCCGGAGCTCCGCGCGCCCGACGCAGACGCGCACGCCCCCGGCGCGGTCCCCGACGCCGGCCCCGGCCGCGGCCAGGACGAGGTCGTCGCCGAAGAGCCAGAGGCCCGCCTCGAACCCCTGTTCATCCCCTACGTGGGTGACGGCCCTCCCACCTACGACGCCGAACCCACCGCGCTTCCGCCCGCCGACCCCGACACCCTCGACGACCTGGTCGCCGACACCGTCCTGGACGGCGCCAGGTACGGGAGTTCCACCCTGCGCGCGGTGTCGGTGCGCGGCGACTCCGCGCGCTACCGGGGTGAGCCCCGCCGCGACTGCCTGCTCACCGCCCGGTTCGGCACGGGCCCCGGCGCCCTCGTCCTGGTCGCCATGGCCACCGGCGCCCGCGCGGCACCCGGAGCGCACCGCGCGGCGGCCGAGGCCTGCGAGTGGATCGGCCGCGCCGTCGGCCGCAGTCACGCGAGGCTCGCCGAGGACATCCGCGCCGCCCACCGGGGCGACCTCAAGTCGGGCCTGCACCGCCTGACCGACCGCAGCCTCGGCAGACTCAGGGCGAGCGCCGCCGAGCAGGGCCTCGAACCGGAGGAGTACACGGCGAGCCTGCGCTGCCTCCTGCTCCCCGCCGACCCCGGCTGCCGCACCCGGGTGTTCTTCGGCGTCGGCGGGGGCGGCCTGTTCCGGCTGCGCGACGGTGAGTGGCAGGACATCGAGCCGCAGGTCTCCGAGGTGTCGGGCGCCCCCGTCGTCGGCTACGGTTCGCCGTCGCCGGAGACCCCCGACGGCGACCGCCTGACCATGGACCTCGGGATCACCACGCCCCCGAGCCCGTACGAGCCGGCTCCCGAGCAGCCTCGCGACCCGTTCCGCTTCCGGGCCTCCGTCGCCCGTCCGGGGGACACGCTCCTGCTGTGCACGGCGGGCCTCGCCGAGCCCCTGCGCGGCGAACCGGAGCTGTCGGGGCACCTCACGCGCCGCTGGGACGGGAGCGGCCCGCCCGGCCTCACCGCGTTCCTCGCGGACACGCAGGTACGGGTCAAGGGGTACGCGGACGACCGCACCGCCGCCGCCGTTTGGGAGGCGTAACGGCGCCTGCTGTGGATTCATGGGGAAAGGAGTGTCCTCAGGACCCGGTTCGTGAAGGGGCGCGTGAGTCATGGCCAAGCAGAACGTCGCCGAGCAGTTCGTCGACATCCTCGTCCGCGCGGGCGTCAAGCGCATGTACGGCGTCGTCGGCGACAGCCTGAACCCGGTCGTCGACGCGATCCGCCGCAACTCCGCGATCGACTGGATCCACGTACGGCACGAGGAGACCGCCGCGTTCGCCGCCGGGGCGGAGGCGCAGATCACCGGGAAGATGACCTCCTGCGCCGGCTCCTGCGGGCCCGGCAATCTGCACCTCATCAACGGGCTCTACGACGCCCACCGCTCCATGGCCCCGGTCCTCGCCCTCGCCTCGCACATCCCGTCGAGCGAGATCGGCCTCGGCTACTTCCAGGAGACCCACCCGGACCGGCTCTTCCAGGAGTGCGCGCACTACAGCGAGATGATCTCCGACCCGCAGCAGATGCCGCGCGTCCTGCAGACGGCGATCCAGCACGCGGTCGGCCAGTCGGGCGTCAGCGTCGTCACGCTGCCCGGCGACGTCGCCGACCGGCCCGCCCCCGAGAAGTCGATCGAGACGGCGATCGTCACGTCCCGGCCGACGATCCGTCCCGGCGACAGCGAGATCGACCGGCTCGTCGGGATGATCGACGACGCGGCCAAGGTCACCCTCTTCTGCGGCAGCGGCACCGCGGGCGCGCACGCCGAGGTCATGGAGTTCGCCGAGAAGATCAAGTCGCCGGTCGGGCACGCCCTGCGCGGCAAGGAATGGATCCAGTACGACAACCCGTACGACGTGGGCATGAGCGGGCTGCTCGGGTACGGCGCCGCGTACGAGGCGACGCACGAGTGCGATCTGCTCATCCTGCTCGGCACGGACTTCCCGTACAACGCGTTCCTGCCGCAGAAGGACGTGAGGATCGTCCAGGTCGACGTCAGGCCCGAGCACCTCGGCCGGCGCTCGAAGCTGGACCTCGCCGTGTGGGGCGACGTGCGCGAGACGCTGCGCTGTCTGATCCCGCGCGTGCAGCCGAAGGCGAACCGGCGCTTCCTCGACAAGATGCTGAAGAAGCACGCGGACACGCTCGAAGGCGTCATCAAGGCGTACACGAAGAAGGTCGAGAAACATGTCCCGATCCACCCCGAGTACGTCGCCTCCGTGCTGGACGAACTCGCCGCCGACGACGCGGTGTTCACGGTCGACACGGGTATGTGCAACGTCTGGGCGGCGCGCTACATCTCGCCCAACGGCCGCCGCCGCGTGATCGGTTCGTTCTCGCACGGCTCCATGGCCAACGCGCTGCCGATGGCGATCGGCGCCCAGTTCGTCGACCGGAACCGCCAGGTCGTCTCGATGTCGGGCGACGGCGGGTTCTCCATGCTGATGGGCGACTTCCTGACGCTCGTCCAGTACGAACTGCCGGTCAAGGTCGTCCTCTTCAACAACTCCTCCCTGGGAATGGTCGAGTTGGAGATGCTCGTGGCCGGGCTCCCGTCCTACGGGACGACGAACAAGAACCCCGACTTCGCGGCCGTCGCCCGGGCGTGCGGGGCGTACGGGGTGCGCGTGGAGAAGCCGAAACAGCTCGCCGGGGCCCTCAAGGACGCCTTCAAGCACAAGGGCCCCGCCCTCGTCGACGTCGTCACCGACCCCAACGCCCTGTCGATCCCGCCCAGGATCAGCGCCGAGATGGTGACGGGCTTCGCGCTCTCCGCCTCCAAGATCGTCCTGGACGGCGGCGTCGGCCGCATGGTGCAGATGGCCCGCTCCAACATCCGCAACGTGCCGCGCCCGTAGCACCGCCGGGGCGACGAGTTCGTTGGTGGATGAATCCGCAGGAGTGCGGACATGCGTGTGGGGCATGCATTCCCGTGTACGCGTTCGAGCGTGGTCGCAGGAGAAGGGTCAAGGTCATCGGTGTGCGGGCGGGGGTCATGAAACGGCTGGTACGAGGGCGCGTTCCCACCACGGTGGCCGGACGCCCCCCGACGGAGGAAGCGCCAGGGCGCGACGGGGCGGCGAACGACGGCACGACGGACGATGGCGCGACGCACGATGGCACGACGGACGACGGCGCCGCAGGCGCGCTGCTGAGGCGCACGCTGGGGCGGTCCGACCTGCGGGCGGTGCCCGAGGCCAGGCGCGCACTGCGCGAACTCCTGGACGAGTGGGGCCCGCCGGAGAGGTCGGAGACCGCGGAGCTGCTCACCAGCGAACTGGTGACGAACGCCCTGGTGCACACCGACCACGACGCCGTTCTCACGGCCACGGTCGGGCCGAAGCGGCTCCGGGTGGAGGTCAGGGACTTCGTGGGGCGCAGGCCGAGGCTGCGCGTACCGGTCGCCGACGACGGTACGAACGGCCGGGGCCTCCTCCTGGTGCAGTCCCTCGCGGACGCCTGGGGCGTACGGGCACTGGGTGTGGGCAAGGTGGTCTGGTTCGAACTGGACGGCGGCCCCGCGTGACACCGCGGGACCGCCGCCCGGAACGGCACGCCCGTCCCGTCGAACTCCCTTCGGGCGCCCCTAGGGCCGGTCGTCACATTCCCGTCTGCCCGGCGGCGTCTGGCACGCACTCCCCCTGGCTCTCGGCTTTGCTCGAGCAGGGGAGACCCCCATGCGGCGTTGCCGAATAGCCCTGGTAGCTCCGCTACCAGGGCTCTCCGGCGCCTTGCGATCGCACGCACCGGACGCCGCCGGGCCCGCCCCTCGTGCGGACGACGGGAATGGGACGACAGGCCCTAGCCGAATTGCTGCTCGAGGTCCTTGAGCTTCCGCTCCAGTGAGTCGAGCCGCGGCAGGGCCTGGGTGTCGTCCTCCGCCGTGAGGTCGACCGTGACGGGCGAGCCGGCTTCAGGGCCGCCTCTGACGGCCTGAAGGGAGGGACGCGCGCGCAGCGGGAGCTGTTCCTGCAGTGAGGGCGGCGGGTCCTCCGATATGGCAGGCTCCGAGCCCGCCTGCCCTGTGCCGGCCCCCGCGGCGACGGCGGCCTGCACGTCCACCTGGCGTCCTCCGCGCCCGCCGAGCGTGGGGTGGCCCCGGCTGATCGCCTTGAGCTGGGCCCGCTCCAGCTTCTCGTGCTCGCGCCTGCGCAGCCGGGTCTGCTCCTTCTCCCGCTTGTCCTCCCGCACCTCGTCCACCGCCTCGTCCAGGGTGCGCACACCCTCGAGGAGCATCAGCGACCAGGCGCCGTACGTCTCACGGGGCGCGCGCAGCCACCGCACGATCCGGATCTGCGGCAACGGCCGTGGCACCAGGCCCTGTTCGCGCAGGGCCGCACGGCGTGTCTGCTTCAGCGCGCGGTCGAAGAGCACCGCTGCCGACAGTGACATGCCGGCGAAGAAGTGCGGGGCGCCCGCATGGCTGATGCCGCGCGGCGCGTGCACCCAGTTGAACCAGGCGGCGGCGCCCGCGAAGGTCCACACGAGTATCCGGGAGCCGAGCGCCGCGTCGCCGTGGCTCGCCTCGCGCACCGCGAGCACGGAGCAGAACATGGCCGCGCCGTCGAGGCCGAACGGGACGAGGTACTCCCAGCCCCCGGACAGGTTCAGGTTCTGCTGGCCGAAGCCGACAAGCCCGTGGAAGGAGAGCGCGGCGGCCACGGCGGCGCAGCAGAACAGCAGCAGGTAGGACGCGGTGCCGTAGACGGCCTCCTTGCGCCTGCGGCGTTCCTCGCTGCGCTCCCACGAGTCGTCGGACGACGCGGCCGCTCTCTCCCCGGCGCGCTTGCTGCGCGCGAGGACCGCCACCGCCGCCAGCAGGCCCAGGAGCAGCACGGCGCCGGGAAGCAGCCAGTCCAGCGATATGTCGGTCAGTCTCATCTGGGGTCCCTTGCGTCGCGGTAGGGCTTTTCGGCCGCCATATTGGCTCAAGGCCGCCGGTGCGCAAGGAGTTTCGGGACAAGAGAACGCCATTGGAGTGCGAGGGGGCGTACGAAGCGGGCATGCGCTCGAACTCCCATGAGAATGAGGGAAGTCGAGTTCGAATAGCGCCACCCGAAAGGGTGGTTCAGGGTGAGGGGGTTGCCGTCGTCACGTTCAGGCGGTTGCGCTCAGCCTCGCCACTCGGTCCGCGTCGCAGGTGCGGGGGCACGTCACGCAGGTGTCCTCGGGACGCAGCGTGTAGAAGAGGCAGCAGCTCGCCCGGTCGCGGGTCGGCAGCGACTGCCCCTCGGGGCCGGTGAGTTCACGGAACGCGGGCTTGCCGACGTACGGCTTCGTCGTGCCGGGCAGCAGCAGTTCCAGCTCCTCCATCGCCCGGCGCTCCTCGCCGAGCAGGTGGGCGATGTACCAGAGGCCCTCGACGATCTCGTCCGTCGCCATGCCCCACAGGGCGCGCGGGCCGCGACGCATCCGCGGTCCGAATCCGGTGAGCACCGGGCCCAGGTGGTCGGCGACGGCCGCGCGCACCTCGGCCCGCAGCGCCTCCTCGTCCGGCACGACGTGGGCGCCGGGCAGCGCGGCGGCCGGGTCGCCCGGCAGGCAGGCGAAGTCGGTGACGCGTACGGCCATCCGCCCCAGCGTGCGCTGGAAGGCGACGTTCGTCACGGGGAGGCGGGGGACGCGGCGGTCCAGGAACCACGGCACCGTGACCAGCAGGCAGGCGGGCCAGGCGTAGCGGTGCAGCCCGAAGCTGGCCACGACGTCCGGGCGGGCCTGTCGCCCGTAGTCCTTGAGCACTTGCGCGTTGTCCCACGCGAGAAACGCGTCGAGGGCGGGTCCGCCTTCCGCGAGCCGGGCGGCGGCGACCCAGCCGCTGCCCTGAGGGGGCCGCTCGGTCTCGGCGAGCTCGGTGATCCGCAGACCCGCGAACACCTCGGTCAGCCGGGTGTACGCGGGCGTGAGCGCGCTGGTGGCCGCGGGGGCCGAGGCGGGAAAAGGCATGCAGGGGACCACCGAATCGCGATCGTTTGCAGGTAAGCCTTACCTTACCCGAACGGTCGGGGGTTTGAACTGAGGGTCCGGCGGCCTATGGTTCTGCGTTGGACGAATTCCGCGGATTACCGACGACCGGGGAGGACCTGGGTGGAGCAGGCCAGAACGCGCGCCGACAGCGCCGCTTCAGTGCTGCCCGCGGGCGTTCCCGAGCAGCGGGGCGCCGCCGGGTGGCACCAGGTGCCCGAGCAGACCCGGGGCGAGCACACCCACAGCGAGACGCCGCTGCCGCGTCCCCGCGTCGAGCGGACCTCCGTGCGCGGGCAGGTGCTCGACGCGCTGCGCACCGCGCTCGTCGACGGCGACCTCGTGCCCGGCGAGGTCTACTCCGCGCCCGCCCTCGGGGACGGCCTCGGCGTCTCGGCGACGCCCGTGCGCGAGGCGATGCAGCAGCTGGCCCGCGAGGGCGCCGTCGAGGTCGTGCCGAACCGCGGCTTCCGCGTCACCGAGCGCAGCGCCCGCGAGCTCGCCGAGCTGGCCGAGGTACGGGCGCTGATCGAGGTGCCCGTGGTGCTGCGGCTCGCCCGTACGGTGCCGGCGGCGCACTGGGCCGAGCTGCGGCCCCTGGCCGACGCCACGGCCGTCGCGGCGGCCGGCGGCGACCGCGCGCACTACGCGGAGACGGATCGTGCCTTCCACCGCGCGATGCTCGCCCTCGGCGGCAACGAACAGCTCGTCCAGGTGGCCGACGACCTGCACCGCCGCTCGCAGTGGCCCCTGCCCGGCGGCGGACCGCTGTCCCGCCGCGCCGACCTGGTGGCCGACGCCGCGGAACACATGGCACTTCTCGCGGCGCTGGAGGCCCAGGACCTCGCGGTGGTGCAGGCGCTGGTGCGGGAGCACTTCGCCGGAGCGGCGGACTAGGGCCGCCTTTCGTTCGGGTCGTGCCGGGCTCGCGCGGGGCGCGGCGCCGCGCCCTGTGGCCTCGTGGTCGGTCGCTGACGTTCCGGGTGGGCTGCTTGTGCCGCCTTGTGTTGCACGGCGCCGGGCCCGGCTCCCTGATCCGGAGGCCTGGTCCGGCGGCCTGATGCAAACGAAAGACCCCAGGGCCTCCGGCGGAGCCTCGGGGCGTCAGGCCGCCGTCGGCAGGTGCTCCGCAAGCCACGTCGGGACGCCGCCCAGAAGGCGGAACAGGCGGGACGCCTCCGCGCGCAGTCGCGCCGCCGCCTCCGGATCGGGCTCCGCCTCCGCCAGGGACGTGAGCGCGGGGGCCGTGCCGACCAGGTAGCCGAGCTCCTCACGGATCCGCAGCGACTCGGCGAAGCCGTGCCGCGCCTCCGCCAACTCGCCGTCGCGCAGGGCGAGTCCGGCCAGATGGCGCCAGGTGAAGGAGAGCAGCAGCGGATCGGGGTGAGCCGTCGCGCCCGCGTGGGCCCTGCGGTACGCGGCCCTGGCCGCCTGCGGCGAGTCGGACAGGTTCTCCGCCATCAGGCCGCGCCGGAAGTCGAGCAGGGCGCGTCCCGGGGCGCCGGGCGGGAGCAGCGCGGCGGCCCGGCCGAGCGCGGAGCGCGCCTCGTCGGCCCGGTCGCGCACCCCCAACAGCGTTGCCGAGTAGGCGAGTTGACCGCGCTCGCAGGCCGCGGCGCCGCGTTCGCCGTCGTTGTGGGCCAGGGCCTCGGCGGCGCGCAGTGCGTCCTCCGCGGCGGCCCAGCCCTGTTCGGTGTAGAGGCAGCGCTCCCCGAGCAGCGCGGCCCGCTGGAGCGCGGCCCGCGCGTCCGTCGCGGCGAGCCGCTCGAGCAGCGCGGCCGCGTCGGTCCAGCAGGCGCGCGAGCGCAGCCGCCATACCGCGGTCTGGAGTGGATCGTCCCCTGCAGTCGTTCCGGAACCAGACATGGCGGTATGCGCCACGTTGCCCTCCCCGAGCACACCATTGAGCCGAGCTGTCGTGCGCGCATCTCAGCACGGATGGGCACACTCGGCCAAGGGGGTGGGTGAAAGATTTCACAAACGCATGGGGTGGCGGACGGGGTTCGAAACACCCTTCAGGGGGCCCGAGTTCAGCTCATACGCAGGGCCAGGAAGAAGTCCAGCTTGTCCTCCAGCCGCGAGAGATCGCGGTTGGTGAGCTGTTCGATCCGCCCGACGCGGTAGCGCAGCGTGTTGACGTGGAGGTGCAGACGGCTCGCGCAGCGCGTCCATGAGCCGTCGCAGTCGAGGAACGCCTCCAGGGTCGGGATGAGCTCGGCGCGGTGCTTGCGGTCGTAGTCGCGCAGCGGGTCGAGGAGGCGGGCCGTGAAGGCGCGGCGCACGTCGTCCGGGACGAACGGCAGCAGCAGGACGTGCGAGGCCAGCTCCTGGTGGCCCGCGGCGCACACGCGCCCCGTGCGGGCCGCGGCGACGCGCCGGGCGTGCCGGGCCTCCTCCAGGGCCCCGCGCAGCCCCTCCGCCGAGTGCACGGCGGCGCTGACGCCCAGCGTGAGCCGGCCGTCGTCCGCGAGGCCCGCCGTCAGCGGGTCGCGTACGAAGTCCAGGAGCGCGTCGGCGTGCAGCCCCGTCTCCGCCCCGTCGTGCTCGTCCGGCACGGCGGGCAGCGGCACCAGGGCGATGGCCTCGTCGCCGTTGTGGGCGACGGCGATGCGGTCGGACGGCTCGGGCCCGGCCGACAGGGGGTCGACGAGGATCTCCTCCAGGAGCGACTGGGCGACCGGGCCGCCCTCGACGTCGCCGCCGTCCCACTCGACCTTCGCCACGATGACCTGCCAGTGCGGGGCGGCGCCGAGGCCGGGGAGCAGCACGGGCGCGGCGACGCGCAGGCGTGCGGCGATCTCGGCGGGGGCGGCGCCCGTCTGGACCAGTTCGAGGACCTCCTGCGCGAGCCGGCGGCGCACGGTGCGGGCCGCGTCGCGCCGGTCCCGCTCGACGGCGATCAGCTGGGTCACGCCCTGGAGCAGGTCGAGTCGCTCCTCGGGCCAGTCGCTCGCGTCCGCCTCGACGGCGAGCAGCCAGTCGGACAGGACCGTCTCGCGCACGTCGCGGGAGCCCGGCGTCGCGCCGCGGCCCGCGCTGCGGATCGGGAAGAGCGAGTACGTCGTGCCTCCCGACCCGTCGCCCGGCCGCCGCCCCTCGTCGAGACGCTTCGCGCCGCCCCCCTCGATCGTCACCCGGTGCGGCCCGCGCCGCCCGGTGCGGGTGGCCGCCAGGTGCTCGGCCGCGAGGCGGGCGCACACGGCGGTGGGCAGTTCGGGGCCCGCCGCGCTCGACCCGGCGATGGCCCGGCCCGCGGGGGAGAGCACCCAGGCGCGCAGGTCGAGGTCGGTGCCCAGGAGGTCCAGGACGACGTCGGGACCGCCGCCCGCCGGACCGGATGTCATGAGGCGCCGGTGCCGGTCGACGACGGCGGCCAGGTCACCGGCCCGCTCGCCCGAGACCTGGCGCACGACGTGCTCGGTGACCGTCGCGAAGGCGACGGACTCGTTCACCGCGAACAGCGGGAGCCGGTGGCGCGCGCAGGCCTCGACGATGTCGTCGGGGATGTCCCCGAGCTCCGCCTCACCGGCCGCGAGCGCGGCCACGCCGGCCGTCGCGAGGATGCGGACGAACGGTTCGGCGTCCGCCGCGTCGCGGCGCCACGCGAGTCCGGTGAGGACCAGCTCGCCGCCGGAGAGGTAGCGGCTGGGGTCCCGCAGGTCCGTGGTCATCACACCGCGCACGGTGCGGTCGAGTTCGTCCTCGCCGCCGAGCAGCCTGAGGCCCAGCGCGTCTGTATCAAGTAGGGCGCGCAGCCGCATCTCGTTGCCGCCGATCTGTCTCGAAGATTGTGCTTGTCTGAAGGTGAGGCGGCCGGGGCCGCTCCCCGGCACCGCGTCCGTGTTGCGCGTGGTTCTGCGTTTCCAGGGGGAAGCGGTGAGGTTTCCGGTGACCGCCGTTTATATGAATCTACAAGACGTCCAGGTTGGCCAGCCAACTCCTTCATGGTTTCCGTGACTGACCACGGCGGAGTGCCGCGCTGTGTACTGAGCCCACTCCACGTAAACAGCACATGAACGAGCCTTCGAGGTCCGCACATCCCGTGGCTCGATCCGTTCGAACGACCGACCACGAGATCACGAAGAAGAGAGCCGCTCATGGACTTCCTTCGCCCCGCCAGCTGGGAGGAGGCGCTCGCCGCCAAGGCCGAGCACCCCACCGCTGTGCCGCTCGCGGGTGGCACCGATGTGATGGTCGAGATCAACTTCGACCACCGGCGCCCCGAGTACCTCCTTGACCTGAACCGCATCGGGGAGCTCGGCGAATGGGAGGTCGGACAGGACACCGTCCGTCTCGGCGCCTCCGTCCCCTACACCAAGATCATGCAGAATCTGCGCGCCGAGCTGCCCGGCCTGGCCCTGGCCTCGCACACGGTGGCCTCGCCGCAGATCCGTAACCGCGGCGGCGTCGGGGGCAACCTCGGCACCGCGTCGCCCGCCGGTGACGCCCACCCCGCGCTCCTCGCCGCCGACTGCGAGGTCGAGGTGGAGTCCGTACGCGGCTCGCGCCGTATCCCGATCGACGCGTTCTACACCGGCGTGAAGCGCAACGCGCTCGCCCCCGACGAGCTGATCAGGGCCGTCCACATCAAGAAGGCCGACGGCCCGCAGCAGTACTCCAAGGTGGGCACCCGCAACGCGATGGTCATCGCCGTGTGCGCCTTCGGCCTGGCGCTGCACCCCGAGACCCGTACGGTCCGTACCGGCATCGGCTCCGCCGCGCCGACCCCGGTCCGTGCCAAGGCCGCCGAGGAGTTCCTGAACGCGGCGCTCGAAGAGGGCGGCTTCTGGGACAACGGCAAGATCATCACCCCTTCGGTCGCCAAGCAGTTCGCGGACCTCTGCTCGGCCGCCTGCAACCCGATCGACGACGTCCGGGGCACCGCGAGCTACCGCCGGCACGCCGTCGGCATCATGGCCCGCCGCACCCTGACCTGGACCTGGGAGTCGTACCGCGGCACCGCCGCAAGCACGGAGGGAGTCGCGTAATGCGCGTCAATTTCACGGTCAACGGCCGTCAGCAGGAAGCCGACGATGTGTGGGAGGGCGAGAGCCTCCTGTACGTCCTGCGTGAGCGCATGGGGCTGCCCGGCTCCAAGAACGCCTGCGAGCAGGGCGAGTGCGGTTCCTGCACCGTCCGCCTCGACGGCGTGCCGGTCTGCTCGTGCCTGGTCGCGGCCGGCCAGGTCGAGGGCCGCGACGTCGTCACCGTCGAGGGCCTCGCCGACTTTGCCAAGCAGCGTGCACAGCACGGGGGCTGCGCGAGCGGCGCCTGCGGCGACGACGCGGGCAAGGCGGGCACCTCCCTCCAGGACGCCCAGCAGTGGCAGTCCAAGCCGAGCGACTCGCAGACCGGCGAGGGCGACGAGCTCTCGCCGATCCAGCAGGCGTTCATCGACGCCGGAGCCGTCCAGTGCGGCTTCTGCACCCCCGGCCTGCTCGTCGCGGCCGACGAGATGCTGGAGCACAACCCGAGCCCGACCGACGCGGACATCCGCGAGGCGCTCTCCGGCAACCTCTGCCGCTGCACCGGCTACGAGAAGATCATGGACGCGGTCCGCCTCGCGGCCGCCCGTCAGTCTGAGGCGGTCTGACCATGGGAACCACCGGTACACCCACGAACATCACGCAGGGTTCCAAGACCAAGGGCGGCATCGGCGAGTCCACGCTCCGTCCCGACGGCACCCTCAAGGTCACCGGCGAGTTCGCGTACTCGTCCGACATGTGGCACGAGGACATGCTGTGGGGCCAGATCCTGCGCTCCACGGTCGCCCACGCGGAGATCGTCTCCATCGACACCTCCGAGGCCCTCGCCCAGTCCGGCGTCTACGCCGTCCTGACCTACGACGACCTGCCCACGGCCGTGAAGAACTACGGCCTGGAGATCCAGGACACCCCGGTCCTCGCGCACGGCAAGGTCCGCCACCACGGCGAGCCCGTCGCGCTCGTGGCCGCCGACCACCCGGAGACCGCGCGCCGCGCCGCCGCCAAGATCAAGGTGGAGTACCGGGAGCTGCCGGTCATCACGGACGAGGCGTCCGCGACCGCGCCCGACGCGATCCTCATCCACGAGAACCGCGACGACCACCACATCGGTCACGTCCCGCACCCGAACATCGTGCACCGCCAGCCGATCATCCGCGGCAACGCCGACGAGGCGGCGAAGAAGGCCGACTTCGTCGTCAGGGGCGAGTACACCTTCGGCATGCAGGACCAGGCCTTCCTCGGCCCGGAGTCCGGCCTCGCCGTGCCCTCCGAGGACGGCGGCGTCGAGCTGTACGTCGCCACCCAGTGGCTGCACTCGGACCTCAAGCAGATCGCCCCCGTCCTCGGCCTGCCCGAGGACAAGGTCCGCATGACGCTCTCCGGCGTCGGCGGCGCCTTCGGCGGCCGCGAGGACCTGTCGATGCAGATCCACGCCTGCCTCCTCGCGCTGCGCACGGGCAAGCCCGTCAAGATCGTCTACAACCGGTTCGAGTCGTTCTTCGGCCATGTCCACCGCCACCCCGCGAAGCTCCACTACGAGCACGGGGCGACGAAGGACGGCAAGCTCACGCACATGAAGTGCAGGATCGTCCTGGACGGCGGCGCCTACGCGTCCGCCTCCCCGGCGGTCGTCGGCAACGCCTCGTCCCTCGCGGTCGGCCCGTACGTCGTCGACGACGTCGACATCGAGGCGATCGCGCTCTACAGCAACAACCCGCCCTGCGGCGCCATGCGCGGCTTCGGCGCGGTCCAGGCGTGCTTCGCGTACGAGGCCCAGATGGACAAGCTCGCCGACGAGGTGGGCATGGACCGGGTCGCGTTCCGCCAGCTCAACGCGATGGAGCAGGGCACCCTGATGCCGACCGGCCAGCCGGTCGACTCGCCGGCGCCCGTCGCCGAACTCCTGCGCCGCATCAAGGCGATGCCGATGCCGCCCGAGCGCCAGTGGGAGTCCTCCGAGGGCTCCGACGTGCGCCAGCTGCCCGGCGGTCTGTCCAACACCACACACGGCGAAGGCGTCGTACGCGGTGTGGGCTACGCGGTGGGCATCAAGAACGTCGGCTTCTCCGAGGGCTTCGACGACTACTCGACCGCCCGTGTGCGCATGGAGGTCATCGGCGGCGAACCCGTGGTGACCGTGCACACCGCGATGGCGGAGGTCGGCCAGGGCGGCGTCACCGTCCACGCGCAGATCGCCCGCACCGAGCTGGGCGTCGCGCAGGTGACCATCCACCCGGCCGACACCCAGGTCGGCTCCGCGGGTTCGACGTCCGCGTCCCGTCAGACGTACGTCACCGGCGGCGCCGTCAAGAACGCCTGTGAGCTGGTCCGCGAGAAGGTCCTGGAGATCGGGCGCCGCAAGAAGGGCACCTACCACCCGGCGTGGGCCACTGCCGAACTCCTCCTGGAGGGCGGCAAGGTCGTCACCGACGGCGGCGAGGTTCTCGCCGACATCGTCGACGTACTGGAGAACGACGTCGTCGAGCTGGAGGAGGAGTGGCGCCACCGCCCGACCGTGCCGTTCGACCTCGTCACCGGGCAGGGCAACGGCCATGTCCAGTACAGCTTCGCCGCGCACCGCGCCGTCGTCGAGGTCGACACCGAGCTCGGCCTCGTCAAGGTCATCGAACTGGCCTGCGCGCAGGACGTCGGCAAGGCGCTCAACCCGCTGTCCGTGATCGGCCAGATCCAGGGTGGCACCACCCAGGGCCTCGGCGTCGCGGTCATGGAGGAGATCATCGTCGACCCGAAGACCGCGAAGGTGCGCAACCCCTCCTTCACGGACTACCTGATCCCCACCATCCTCGACACGCCGACCATCCCCGTCGACGTGCTCGAACTCGCCGACGACCACGCCCCGTACGGGCTGCGCGGCATCGGTGAGGCCCCGACCCTGTCGTCCACGCCGGCCGTCCTCGCGGCGATCCGCAACGCGACGGGCCTGGAGCTCAACCGGACCCCGGTACGCCCCGAGCACCTCACGGGAACGGGCCCGGCCTGACAGCTCTCCGGACGGTGCGTGCCTCCCAGGAACGTCACACTTCCCAGCCCGCACCGTCCGGAGCCTTCGAGTACCGCACAAGTACCGCACCGCTCGCGGTCCTTTTCAGCACCACCAGCACCAGTAGCACCACCAGCACCTCCAGCACCACAGGCACCTCCAGCAGTACAGGCATCAGCTCATCACCAGCAGCACGGTTTCTTGCGCAGCGCAGCTACGCATCACCCCGTTCGTCTCGGGCCGTCCCCCGGGTCGTGCAGCCCACGCACCATCCCAAATCCCGCGATCTCCAACCACGTTCGTGCGGGTGTCCCTGTGAACCTTGGGAGTAGGCACCATGACCCAGCAGTCTCTGGAGCCGAAGACCACCGCCGAAGACGCGGGCGCAGGCTCGCGTCCGTCGGCCGGCAGGTCTTGGCTCGACCGGTACTTCCACATATCCGAACGAGGATCCACCGTCGCGCGTGAGGTGCGCGGTGGCGTCACGACCTTCATGGCCATGGCGTACATCCTGCTGCTCAACCCCCTGATCCTGTCCGGCAAGGACGTGGCGGGCGACATGATGGGCCAGAAGGCCCTCATCACCGCCACCGCCTTCGCCGCGGCCTTCACCACGCTCCTCATGGGCTTCGTCGGCAAGGTGCCCCTCGCGCTCGCCGCCGGTCTCTCCGTCTCGGGCGTGATCTCCTCACAGGTCGCCCCCCAGATGACGTGGCCGCAGGCCATGGGCATGTGCGTGATGTACGGCGTGGTGATCATGCTTCTGGTGGTCACCGGCCTCCGTGAGATGATCATGAACGCGATTCCGCTCGCGCTCAAGCACGGCATCACGATGGGCATCGGCCTCTTCATCGCCCTGATCGGCCTCTACAAGTCCGGCTTCGTACAGGTCGGCAAGGCCACCCCGCTCACGCTCGGCCCCACCGGAGAACTCGCCGGCTGGCCCGTGCTGCTCTTCGCGGGCACCCTGCTCCTGATCTTCATGCTCCAGGCCCGCAACACCCCCGGCGCCATCCTCATCGGCATCATCACCGGCACCGTCGTCGCGGTGATCCTCAACGCGCTCGACGTGATCAGCCCCAAGCAGTGGGCCAACGGAGCCCCCGAGCTGCACGGCAGCGCGGTCTCCACGCCCGACTTCTCGCTCTTCGGCCACGTCGAGTTCGGTGGCTGGGGCAAGGTCGGCGCGATGACCGTCGGCATGATCGTCTTCACCCTCGTGCTCGCCGGCTTCTTCGACGCGATGGCCACCATCATCGGCGTCGGCACCGAGGCCGAGCTCGCCGACGACAAGGGCCGCATGCCCGGCCTGTCCAAGGCCCTGTTCATCGACGGAGCGGGCGGTGCCATCGGCGGCGTCGCCGGCGGCTCGGGCCAGACCGTGTTCGTCGAGTCCGCGACCGGCGTCGGCGAAGGAGCCCGCACGGGCCTCGCGTCCGCCGTGACCGGTCTGTTCTTCGCGGCCTGTCTGTTCTTCACCCCGCTCACCGCGATCGTGCCCCAGGAGGTCGCGTCCGCCGCGCTCGTCGTCATCGGCGCGATGATGATGATGAACGCCCGGCATGTCGACTGGGCGGACCGCGCCACCGCGATCCCCGTCTTCCTGACCGTGGTCCTGATGCCTTTCACGTACACCATCACCACCGGTGTGGCCGCGGGCGTCATCTCCTGGGTCGCCATCAAGATCGCCCAGGGCAAGGCACGGGAGATCGGGGCCTTCATGTGGGGCCTCACGGTGATCTTCCTCGTGTACTTCGCCCTCAACCCGATCGAAGGATGGCTGGGCGTCCACTGACGCCCGGCCCGAGAGGGCCCCGCGCCCTCCACGCAACCGAGAAGGAGACCTAGAGATGCTGGACATCGCCGAAGAGCTGCACCGGTGGGTCGAGCAGGGACGCGACTTCGCCGTGGCCACCGTGGTGGCCGTCGGCGGGAGCGCGCCCCGGCAGCCGGGAGCCGCACTCGCCGTCGACAGCGACGGCACAGCGATCGGCTCGGTCTCCGGCGGCTGCGTGGAGGGCGCCGTCTACGAACTGTGCCAACAGGCGCTCCAGGACGGCGAGACCGTCCTCGAACGCTTCGGCTACAGCGACGACGACGCCTTCGCCGTGGGGCTCACCTGCGGCGGAATCATCGACATCCTGGTCACCCCGGTTCGCGCGGACACCCCGGGACGGGAGGTGCTCGCGGCGGCGCTGTCCGCCGCCGCCCGAGGAAGGGCGGCGGCGGTCGCGCGCATCACCCGGGGACCGGCCGAACTCATGGGCCGCGCCCTCCTCGTACACGACGACGGCGACCCCGGGAGCGGCTTCGCGGGCGGCTTCGAGGGCAGTCTCGGCGGCCACCCCGAACTGGACCGCACCGCGGCCGGCGAGGCCCGCGCGCTCCTCGACGCCGGACGCACCGGCACGGTCGAGATCGGCGAGAGCGGCTCGCGCTGCGGTCAGCCCCTCACTCTCCTGGTCGAGTCGTCCGTCCCGCCGCCCCGCATGATCGTCTTCGGGGCCATCGACTTCGCGGCGGCGCTCGTCAGGATCGGCAAGTTCCTCGGCTACCACGTGACGGTGTGCGACGCGCGCCCCGTCTTCGCGACGCCGGCCCGCTTCCCCGACGCCGACGACATCGTCGTGGAATGGCCCCACAAGTACCTGGAGCGCACGCGGACGGACGGACGCACCGTCCTGTGCGTCCTCACCCACGACGCCAAGTTCGACGTCCCGCTCCTCCAGCTCGCGCTGCGCCTGCCCGTCGCCTACGTCGGCGCGATGGGGTCCCGCCGCACCCACCTCGACCGCAACGAACGCCTGCGTGACGTCGGTGTCACCGAGCTCGAACTGGCGCGCCTGCGCTCGCCGATCGGTCTCGACCTCGGCGCCCGCACCCCCGAGGAGACGGCGCTGTCCATCGCCTCGGAGATCGTCGCCAACCGGCGCGGCGGCAGCGGGGTCGCGCTGACGGGCGCCCACACGCCGATTCACCCCGACGGTGTGCGGTCGCCCTCCGGGCGGATCGGGTCAGTGGCCTGACCGCCCTGACCGCCCTGACCGCCCTGACCGCCCTGACCGCCCTGACCGGGCCGACCGGCCTGAAGGCTGAGTTCCGCCTCCCGGGTGGATCCGAGCAGCGTGTCGAGCGCCACGACGAGCGCCCGATGAGCCAAGTCGCGCAGAAACAAGGGCTGTCCGTACGAGAAGCCGGGCGCGTTCGCCACCTCGGTGACACGGGCGAGCCGGCCGAGGACCGTGTCGAGGTGGTCGCGGGCCTCTTCGCCGAGGGTGTCGTGGCGCGCGGTCAGGAGCGCCTCGACGGCGGCCTGTCCCCGGTCGGCCTGCTCCCTGATGAGCCCGAGAGTCCTGGCGGTGACCGACCCCGCCTCGTACTGCCTGAGCTCTCCCAGCCGGTCCGCGAAGGTGTTGCGGAGGTCGGTCAGGAGCGCCGGGAGCGCGTCCGGCAGCTCTTCCACGGGAGTCCCGGGGGCTGTGTCCGGGAGTGATGTGCCGTCGGCTGCGGGGGCGGCGGACGCGACGGACTCCTGTAAGGGCGTGGAGGCGGGTGCGGGGATGCGCACGGGGTCGGGCGCGGGCTCCGTCCCGGGCTTCGCTTCGGCCGGGTTCACCTGTCGCGGCAGCTTCACCGCTGCCGCCACCGCCTCCATCACCGTCGGTTCGGCCTCCCGTGGCCCCGGCACGACCTTCACCTGACCCGGCTCGTAGGCGTCGGCCGGCCCCAGATAGGCGCCTGCCGCTTCCGCCGCGAGCCGGAAGAACCACCACCTGTCGCGCGCGTCGTACCGGACGCGGGCCGTGAACATCAGCGCGCACGCCTGCATCGACAGGAGCCACTGACCGGTCCACTGGCCCGAGATGGTGCGCTGGTGCAGCCAGCCGTCCGGCGCCCTGCGCACCTCCTCGACGGTCCGGGCGAGCCCCTGCGGGATCAGCAGACCGGGGGTGTCCCGGCCGACGAGCAGGTCGAGGAGTTCGGCGCGGGCGTCGTCGGACATGTGCGGCAGGAAGTCGGCCACCAGGCAGAGCAGAAGATGCATGGGGTCACGGGCGAGCAGCGCCCGCTCGTCGAACCGCGACAGGTCGATCAGGACGTAGCGGCCGATGTCCGCGTCGGGCTCCTTGGGCACCATGATGTTGCCCGGGTGCAGATCGCCGTGGGCCCGCCCGCGCATCGGATAGTCGAGGGTGTGCTGCGCGAGGGGGCAACTGCCGCTCAGGTGTACGGGGTTGGGCAAGAGGGCGGCGTTCGCGCGGCCCGGTCGGATCCAGGCGGTTTCGAGGTCGAGGCCCAGTGCGTCGCGGACCCAGACGGCCAGCGGTTCCGCCGGTTCGAGGCGCTGGTCGAGGAGCTCGGAGACGAACGCGGCCGCCGTCATCTCCCCGTCCGACTTCTCGTCCGGGTTCCAGTCGGCCAGCAGGGACCGCGTGATCTGCGCCGCCACCCCGGGCATGCGCCGCTGCCGCAGGATCGTGCTGAGCGTCACCATGCTCTCGTCGTTGCCCGCGAAGCCCTGGAACATCAGCCAGGCGTCGTCCACCGGCATCGGATCGTAGAGCTGCTCCACGAGATGGTCGCGGGGGAACGAGGGGTCGCCGTTCGGCAGGGACCGCCTCGCGGCGATGAGCCGCCCCGGTTCCATCGAGGAGTCGCCGTCCGGGGAGCAGAGTTTGATGATCATCCGGCGTGCGGTGCGCCCCGGGTCGCTGTCCCGGACGAACACGGAGGCCAGGGACGCGCCGCTGCCCCCGGTGTCGAGCCAGGCCAGGGCCGTCAGCGGGCGGTGGTTCTGCTGCTGCCACTGGTCGAGCAGCGCGGCGGTGCGCGCACCGAACCGGGCGAACTGGGGGGAGCCGTCCATCAATTCAGTATCACCGCAAGGACCGCGCGCGTGTTCGCCCTCGCGTGATATCTCCTGCGAGGAGGACGAGAAGGGGGAGACGGCGATGGTACGTCTGAGGGGAAGCAGGCGCCCGAGGTGGCGCCCGGCGCCGGGTGACACGGTCGACGCGGCACGGCTGCGCGAGGAGATCACCGGGCACGAGGCCGGCACCGGCGGCCCGCTCAGATTCGAGGGGCTGCGCGTACGTGGCCGGCTGGACCTGTCCCGCTGCCGCGTGGACTCCGTGCTCGAAATGGTCGACTGCGTCTTCGACGAGCCCCTGCGCTTCGCCGAACTCACCGTCGGCGCACTGGACTTGTCGGGGTCGAAGGCGCCTGCCCTGCACGCGAACCGGATCACCGTCGACGGCGACCTGCGGCTGTCCGGGGCCACGCTCGGCAGCGGAACGCCCGTGCCCCGGCCGCTGACCGGGCCGCCCGCGGCCGGAGACGGCGCCCGCGTGCCGCGTCGGCTGCCCGAGGACTCCGCCTCGGCCGTGCTCGAACTGGCCGACGCGCGCATGGGCGGCAACCTCGTCGTGGAACAGCTCACCGTCGCCGACTCGGGCCCCTGGTCCCTGCTCGCCCCCCGCCTGAACGTGTCGGGCTCGGTCCACGCGCGCGGCCTCACGGCCTCCGGCGCCCTCTATCTGCGGGACGCCCAGATCTCCTACGCCCTCAACCTCCACGGCGCGGACGTCGGCGGCCTGGACGGCACCGGACTCGCCTGCGGGCGCGGCCTGTACGCCGACTGGGGCTTCCGCAGCGCCGGGCAGGTGCTGTTGCGCGCCGCCGCGATCGAGGGTGTCGTGACGTTCCACGACAGCGTCGTCGGCGGACCCTCGGGCGCGCTGCTCCTGAGCCGGCTCCGGGTGCCACGGCTCCGCCTCGATCTGCGCGAACCACCGGCGGGCGCGGTGGTGCTCCAGGACGCGGCCGTCGACGTACTCGTGGACTCGGCCGCCACATGGCCCGCCCCGGGCCGGCTCAACGTCGAGGGCTTCACGTACAAGCGCCTCGAAACCGCCGAGCCTCTCGACGTCCGCACCCGCATCGGCTGGCTGACCCGCGACCCGAACGCGGGCGCGGGCTCCTTCGAGCAGTTGGCGACGAGTTACGAGAGCGCGGGCGACGAGCGGTCCGCGCGCGTCGTGCGGCACGCGAGGGAGCGCCATGTGCGCCGCCTCGACCGGCTTTCGGGGCGTGTCTGGGGCCTGGTCCAGGACCTGCTGTTCGGCTACGGCTACGCCCCGCGCCGGGCGCTCGTCTGGCTGATCTCCCTGGCTGCCGCGGGGTCCCTGTGGTTCGCGTACCACGAGCCGCGCGCGGTCGGCGGCTCCGGGCAGCGGACCTGGGACCCGGTCCTGTACAGCGTCGACCTGCTCGTCCCCGTGGCGAGCCTCGGCTACCGCGGGTCCTGGGACCCGCAGGGCGCGGGCAAGGCCGTCGCCGTCTTCCTCATGGTGTCCGGCTGGACACTGGCGACGGCGGTCCTCGCGGGCGCCAGACGCGTCATCGGGAGAGGGTGAGCAGTCGGGACAGGGGGCGCGATCCGCGGAGGGTGGGTGGGCGGCCGACGCGCGGTCTCAACTGCCGTACTGCAGAAGTCTGTTGACGGCTCGGCCGAACAGCATGCGGCCCGCCCTCGCGAGCAGCGGGTCGCACCATCGTGGCAGCGGGCTCACGCGGATCTCCTCGCGCCACGCGACCAGGGACCCGGCGCCGTACGGCGCCACCTCGATCTCGGCCCAGCCCGTGACGAACGTGCCGCGTTTCTCCAGGCGGCACCGCCCGGCCGAATCGCCGTACGGGGGTGCCCAGTCGACGACCTCCATCGGGTCGTCGAAGGTGAGGCGCCCGACGCCGGTCCGCGGCACGAAGACGGTGCCCTCGCCGGTCGGGGGCGGGGTCGCGAGCCTGACACGGGTGAGGGGGACGACGTCCCCGTGCCGCTCCCAGTCCGTCATGCGGCGCCACGCCTCGGCGGCGGAAAGCGGCGATTCACGGGTGATTCGGAAGAAGGCCACGCCCGGATCCTAGAACCGCGGGCGCCCTTCGCGGTGCCGCCCGGCGCGTGCCGGATCTCCGTGCTTCCCAACTCCCAAGACCCTACGATCTGTTGTGCCGATTTGATCATGATCTCCTCACGCCGGCTGGAGCGCCCCATGGCACACACCCCCCACGTCATCGACCCCGCGGGCCGGGACCTCCACGCGGAGGCCGACCTGCTGCGCACGCGCGGCTCCGCCGCACTCGTCGAACTCCCGGGCGGCATACGGGCCTGGGCCCCGACCCGGTACGCGGTGCTCAAGCAGCTCCTCGCCGACGACCGCGTGTCCAAGGACCCCAACCAGCACTGGCCCGCGTGGATGAGCGGCGAGTTCCGCGAGACCTGGGTCAACTCCTGGGTGGGCGTGACCAACATGTTCACCGCCTACGGCAGCAACCACCGCCGCCTGCGCAAACTGATCTCGCCCGCGTTCACCAAGCGCCGCACCGACGGCCTGCGCCCCCGCATCGAGGAGCTGACCGCCGGCCTCCTCGACCGGATGGCCCAGTCGCCCGACGGCCGCGCCGACCTGCGCGCCGCGTACGCGCACCCGCTGCCGATGCAGGTCATCTGCGAGCTGTTCGGACTGCCCGAGGACCGGCGGGCCGATGCCGCCCGCCTCGTCGCCGGCATCATGGACACCACCGTCACGCCCGAGCAGGCCATGGCCGTCTGGCAGGAGGTGCAGGAGCTCCTCGGGGGCCTGGTCGCCCTCAAGCGTGAGGCGCCCGCCGACGACCTCACCAGCGTCCTGATCGCCACCCGCGACGAGGAGGACGGCTCGGGCCTGACCGAGCAGGAGCTCATCGACACGCTGCTGCTCGTCATCGGCGCCGGTCACGAGACGACCGTCAACCTCATCGGCAACGCCGTGCAGGCCCTGCTCAGCCACCCCGACCAGCTGGCCCGCGTCCGCGCGGGCGAGATCCCCTGGAGCGACGTGATCGAGGAGACCCTGCGCTGGGCGCCGTCGATCGCCAACCTGCCGCTGCGGTACGCCGTCGAGGACATCGAGCTGCCCGACGGCGTCAAGATCCCCCAGGGCGACCCGATTCTCGCGACGTACGCCTCGGCCGGGCGCGATCCGCTCCGCCACGGCGACGACGCGGGATCCTTCGACATCGCGCGCGTGGACAAGGAGCACCTCGCCTTCGGGTACGGGGTCCACTTCTGCGTCGGCGCCCCGCTCGCCCGCCTCGAAGCGGCGATTGCGCTGCCCGCGCTGTTCGAGCGCTTCCCCGGCCTGGCTCTCGACGTGAGTGAGGGCGCGGCCCCGCACGTGGAGTCCTTCATCGGCTACGGCTACCGCGAGTTGAGGGTCACCCTGTAGGGACCCGTGCGATGCGGGGGAAGGCGGTTCAGGGCTTGTAGATCTTGCCCGGCTCGGCCTTCCCCGGCGCGAAGAGCTGCGGGACGGTCACGAACACGTAGCCCTTCGCCTTGAGTTCGTCGATGACGCCGGGCACGGCGGGCACGGTGCCCTGGTAGATGTCGTGCAGCAGGATGATGCCGTCGCGCTTCGTCTGGTCGACGACGCGCTTCCTGATCAGGGCGGAGTCGTTCGTCGTGTAGTCCTTCGCCGTCACGCTCCACAGGATCTGGGCGAGGCCCTCCTTCTCGGCGAGCTCGCTGACGTGGTTGTTCGTGCGGCCCTGCGGCGGCCGCATCAGCGTCGGCCGCTTTCCGGTCAGCTTCTCTATCGCGTCGTCCGGCCGCTCGAACTCCTCCCGTATCCGCGCGTCGTCGATGTCGGTGAGGATCTTGTGGTCCCAGGTGTGGCTCGCGACCTCGTGCCCCTCGCGCTCCATGCGTCTGACCAGCTCCGGGTACTTCGCGATGTGGTTCCTGCCGAGCAGGAAGAACGTCGCGGGAACGTGTTTCTCCTTCAGGATGTCGAGCAGCCGCGCGCTGTGCTCGCTCGGGCCCGCGTCGAACGTGAGCGCCACACACTTCGCTTTGCGGCAGTCGACGGTCCCCAGTGACGCCCCCGCGTTCTCGGCGTCCGCGCGGCTCCTGTCGGCCCTGGCTCCGCTCGGGGAGGTCGTGTCGTACGACGTGCAGCCGCTCAGGCCGAAGGTCAGGGCGGCGGCGGTGCAGAGCGCGGCGGCGGCGCGGAATGCGGCCCTGGTTTTGCTCATCTTCTGAATCGCGGTAGGCATGCGAGGACTATACATAGCGCGTATACGCGCTATGTATAGTCGGGGTGTATAGGGGTCTGGCCTGCTGCGATACCTTGCGATGCGTGCTGATCCGCCCCGTGGACGCGGCGGGCAGGGTCGGACCGGGCGTGCGCGCACGATCGGCAGCGCGTGCGCCCTTGCGGACGGTGTCCCTCTGGCGCGACGCCTGGCGGTTGGGGGGGGCCGAGAGGAGGGTGGGGGCACGCGGGGCCGGGGCAGCCAGGGGGCGGTCTTCTTGTACGCGAGTGGATCTGCCCCGCTTACGGCACCCGGCGTGACCGGGACCGCCATGCGGCCAGGAATGTGAAAGCGGCCGCCGGACCGGCGGCATCGGCCTGCGGAGCGCCGGTAGGACCAGAATCCGTTCTGGCGCAGCGCGAAGAAACAGGAAGTCACGGAATCCCGCCCCAGGCACGCGCCGCGCAGCGGCACGGCAACGAGCGGGACGGCCGGAAACTTCCTCCTTCAGGAGGGAGTACGAGTCAGCACTTCCCGCACAAGCACGGCGCGGACACGACGGCGGCCGTCTTCGAACGCGCCGCCAGGAGCGGGATCAGGCCGGGATGCTCGTACACGCGGTGCAGTCATGTCGTGCGCGGGGGCGGCCTGTGATCGCCTGAGCCCTCGCCGGGCGGCGCCGCGTGCGGGACGGGGCAGCCGCGCAGGCCCGGCGTGGGGAACGTGCCGAGCTCACTGACGCGGTAGCCCTTCGGGTAGCTCTTGATCTCCCAGTTCTGGCGGGCCTGGTGCGGCGCGCGGCGGGGCGGCAGCAGACGTACCGCGCGGCCGCGCAGGCGGACGGCGCCCCGGACGAGGGTGCGCGTGAGCGGGCTCGGCGTCTCGTAGTCGAAGGCGCGCAGGAGCGGCTCGTCGAGCAGCGCGACCGTCGCCTTCTTCAGCGCCGGTTCCAGGAGGCCCGGATACCAGGACGCCATGAGGGTGAGCGTCGCGTCCGACACCCGCCGTCCGGCCTCGTCCCGGCCGAAGTGCTCGGCCTCGTAGTCGTCGAGGCAGGTCTCGAACTCCTCGTAGGACTCCGGGATGTCCTGGATTCCCATGTGCCGGCCGAGCGCGCGGTAGTAGTGCGCCGAGGCGATCACCTCGTGGCGCGAGAGGCGACGCCAGCCGTAGGTGTCGATCCAGCGCCTGGGCACGACGACGAACGTGCACAGCACGTACCGCATGTCGTCGTTGCTGATGTCGTAGCTCCGGTGCATCTGGTTGATGCGGCGGATCGCCGTGCGCCCCTGGATGCTGTCGAAGCCGTGCTCGACGACGGTGTCGAGCAGCAGCGAGGTGTCGTCGTACCGCTTCTGCGTGCGCTCCGTCAGTTCGGCCGTGCGGTCGAGCAGCCGGCCGATGCTCGGTACGGCGTAGGTGCGGTAGAGCGCCAGCTCCAGTGCGCGCGTGAGGTCCCACGGGAATTCGTAGGTGGCGGTCAGCCGGTAGATCGTCAGCCAGTCCCGGTCCGGGTCGAGCCGCCGGATCTGCCGGAGCCGTTCGTAGCGCTGCATGCCATCCCCCATCTGTGGCCGGGAGATCAACCCTACGGCGCCGCCGCCGCACCGGGACCGCTTCGGCGCGGTATGAATTCGGCGGTGAAGTGCGGGGCGGCGCAGGGCAGTTGAGGTCCGGGCGAGAGAGGTCGGGTCAGACCCCGGTCGGTACGCGGCCGGCGGCCTCGGTCTGCCGGCTCAGGCCGAGCTGCTCGGCGGGCACCCGGTGCGTCTCGCGCGCGGTGAGGGCCGCGATGACCGGCGGGACGCAGAGCGCCGCGGTGAACAGGGCGACCGCGGACCAGTCGTCGCCGTCGGGACCCGCGATCTGCGCGGCGAACGTCACCGCGAACCCGGCCACCGCGAAGCCGATCTGCGTACCGATCGCCATACCGGAGAGCCGCACCCGGGTCGAGAACATCTCGCCGTAGAAGGACGGCCAGATGCCGTTGGCCGCGCTGTACACGACGCCGAAGGTCAGGATGCCGAGGACGAGGACCAGCGGGTACGACCCCGTGCTGATCGCCCACAGGTAGCAGGCCATCAGCACGGCGCTGCCGACCGCTCCCACGAGGTAGACCGGCCTGCGGCCGATGCGGTCCGAGAGCTTCGCCCAGAGCGGGATCGCGCCGAGGGCGGCGACGTTGGCGAGGGCGCCCACCCACAGCATCCCGGTCCGGTCCATGCCCACCGAGTCGCTCGTCGCGTACGACAGGGCCCACACGGTGAAGATCGTGCTCACGGAGGCGATCAGGGACCCGGCGACGACGCGCAGGACGTCGGCCCAGTGGTCGCGCAGCAGGACGGCCAGCGGCAGTTTCACGACGCCCTCGGTCGCGGCCTGCTTGGCGAAGGCGGGGGTCTCCTCCAGGGAGCGCCGGATCGCGTACCCGACGACGGCGACGGCGACGCTCAGCCAGAACGGGACGCGCCAGCCCCACGAGAGCAGCTGGTCCTCGGGCAGGGCCGCGACCGGGATGAAGACGAGGGTGGCGATGAGCTGGCCGGCCTGGGTGCCGCTGAGGGTGAAGCTGGTGAAGAAGCCGCGGCGGCCCGGTGGTGCGTGTTCCAGCGTCATCGAGCTCGCGCTCGCCTGTTCACCCGCGGCGGAGACGCCCTGCAGGACACGGCAGAGCACGAGCAGGAGGGGGGCGAGGGAGCCGACCTGCGCGCGGCTCGGCAGGCAGCCGATGAGGAACGTCGACAGACCCATGAGGATCAGCGTGAAGACCATGATCTTCTTGCGGCCGAGCCGGTCGCCGATGTGGCCGAGGAAGAAGGCGCCGACGGGGCGGGCGGCGTAGGCGACGCCGAAGGTGGCGAGGGAGAGCAGCGTCGCGTTCGCCGGGTCGGACTCGTCGAAGAAGACCTTGGGGAAGATCAGCGCGGCGGCGCTGCCGTAGATGAAGAAGTCGTAGTACTCCAGGGCGCTGCCGGTCCAGGCCGCGAGCGCTGCCTTGCGCGGCTGGCCCTCGGGGGCCCGTGGCGGCGCGGCGGCGCCGGGGGAGGGGACGGTCACGGCGTACTCCTAGGGGGACGCTTCGGCGGTGAAGCGAGCGGAGGGGTGCGGGGTGGTGTCGTGGTGTCTTTCGCGGCCCTGGGGTGGGGCGATGCGGCTAATTAACCCACTGGGTAGTTAGTAGCGGATGGCTACGGATGTTGCGCTGGCGTTACCCGTGTGTCAAGGGGTGGGCCGCGAAAACTTCCGCACGGGCGGCCCGCCCGGCGCCCGGCCTCAGCCGTCCGTGCGGTCCGCCGTCAGATAGGCGATGACCATGTCCCCGAGCATGGTCCGGTAGTGCTCGCGCTGCTCCGCCGCCACCAGGTCACGGCCGAAGAGCGCGCCGAACGTGTGCCGGTTCGAGACCCGGAAGAAGCAGAACGAGCTGATCATCGCGTGCAGGTCGACGGCGTCGATGTCGGCCGTGAACAGGCCCGACGCGCGCCCGGCGTCGAGGATGCGCCGGATCACCTCGATCGCGGGCGAATTGAGCGCGCCGAGCTGTTCGGAGGCGGCGATGTGCTCCGCCTCGTGGATGTTCTCGATCGCGACCAGGCGGATGAAGTCGGGGTGCGCCTCGTGGTGGTCGAAGGTGAGCTCGGCGAGCCGGCGGATGGCCGCGACCGGGTCCAGGTGGTCGACGTCGACCTCCTGCTCGGCCTGCCGGATCGCCGAGTACGCGTGCTCCAGAACCGCCGTGAACAGCTGTTCCTTGCCGCCGAAGTAGTAGTAGATCATCCGCTTCGTGGTGCGGGTGCGGGCCGCGATCTCGTCGACGCGGGCGCCCGTGTACCCGGCGCGGGCGAACTCCTGGGTGGCGACGTCGAGGATCTCGGCCTTGGTGCGGGCGGCGTCGCGGATCCGTCCGGCGGGTCGCGTCGGCTCTTCGACTGTGGCCATGCGTTCCTCCGGGTCGGTTCGGTGCTGGTGATTGTAGAAGCAGCGCCGGGGCCGGTGGCCGGCTGCCCTTTCCAGGATGCCGCGTTCCTGGTATCACTAACGAACCAGTTCGTACATTAGGAGAAACGGTGCCTCAGGACTCCTGCCTCGTCGGTCTGATCGGTTCGGGCATCGGCCCCTCGCTGAGCCCCGCGCTCCACGAGCGGGAGGCCGACCGTCAGGGCCTGCGCTATCTCTACCGGCTGATCGACATCGACCCCCTGGGGGCCACCCCCGACCAGGTCGGCGACCTGGTGAGGGCGGCCCGGGCCGTGGGCTACGACGGCCTGAACATCACCCACCCCTGCAAGCAGCTCGTCATCCCGCACCTCGACGAGCTCGCCCCACAGGCCGAAGCGCTCGGCGCCGTCAACACGGTCGTCTTCGAGGGCGGGCGCGCCGTCGGCCACAACACCGACGTCACCGGATTCGCAGCGTCCTTCGCCCGTGGCCTGCCCGAGGCCCCGCTCGACCGGGTCGTGCAGCTCGGCGCGGGCGGCGCGGGCGCGGCCGTCGCGCACGCCGTGCTCACGCTGGGCGGCGGCCACCTCACCGTCGTGGACGCGATGGCCGAACGCGCCGCGGCCTTGGCCACGTCGCTGAACAGGCACTTCGGCGAGGGCCGCGCGTCCGCCGGTACCCAGGACCGTATCGAGGAGCACCTCGCCCGCGCCGACGGCCTCGTCCACGCCACGCCCACCGGCATGGCCGCCCACCCCGGACTCCCGCTCCCCGCCCGGCTCCTGCGCCCGTCCCTGTGGGTCGCGGAAGTCGTCTACCGGCCGCTGGAGACGGAACTGCTCCGCACCGCGAGGGAGTTGGGCTGCGCCACGCTCGACGGGGCGGGCATGGCGGTGTTCCAGGCCGCCGACGCGTTCCGGCTCTTCACACGCCGCGAGCCGGACAGCGCGCGGATGCTCGCGGACATCGCCGAACTCGCGGGCGCGGCGGCCGCACGGGGCTGACCCGCCCGCCCCGGCCGACGCGCCCACCCCCACCCCGTCCCCTCCGAAGGAGCACCGTCGTGCGCACCTCGATCGCCACCGTCTCGCTCAGTGGATCCCTGACCGAGAAACTCACCGCCGCCGCCTCCGCCGGATTCGACGGGGTGGAGATCTTCGAGAACGACCTCCTCGCGAGTCCCCTGACCCCCGAGGAGATCAGGACCCGCACCGCCGACCTCGGCCTGACCATCGACCTCTACCAGCCGATGCGGGACATCGAAGCAGTGCCGCCGAAGGAGTTCGAGCGGAACCTGCGCCGCGCCGAACACAAGTTCCGGCTGATGAACCGGCTCGGCACGGACACCGTCCTGGTGTGCTCCAGCGTCTCGCCCCTCGCCGTCGACGACGACGCGCTCGCCGCCGAACACCTCCACAGGCTCGCGGAGTCGGCGCAGGAACACGGCGTACGCGTGGCCTACGAAGCACTCGCCTGGGGCCGCCACGTCAGCACCTACGACCATGCCTGGCGCATCGTCGAGGCGGCGGGGCACCCGGCGCTCGGCACCTGTCTGGACAGCTTCCACATCCTCGCCCGCGGCTGCGACCCCAAGGGCATCGAGGGCATCCCCGGCGAGAAGATCTTCTTCCTCCAGCTCGCCGACGCCCCGCTGATGGCGATGGACGTGCTCCAGTGGAGCCGCCACTACCGCTGCTTTCCCGGGCAGGGCGGCCTGGACGTGACCGGACTCGTCCGGCACGTGATCAACGCCGGTTACACGGGCCCGCTCTCGCTGGAAGTGTTCAACGACGTCTTCCGGCAGGCCGACGCGGGCCCCACCGCCGTCGACGCCCGGCGCTCCCTGATGCTCCTCCAGGAGGCCGCACAGATCGCGGCGCCGCCCGCGCCGGTCCAGCCCACCGGCTTCGCCTTCGCGGAACTCACCACCCCGGACGCCGGTGCCGTGTCCGCACTCCTCGGCGCGCTCGGCCTGGCCCGGACGGCCAGGCACCGCAGCAAGCCCGTCGAACTGTGGCAGCGCGGCGAGGCCCGCATCCTCGTCACCACGGATCCGGTCCGCCACCGCGACGGGCTCGCCCTCGCCGCGCTCGGCCTGGAATCCCCCGACCCGGCGGGGGCGGCGGCCCGCGCCGAGTCGCTCCTCGCCCCCGTGCTGCCGCGCTACCGGGCACCGGAGGACGCCCCGCTGGACGCGGTGGCGGCGCCCGACGGCGTGGAGATCTTCTTCTGCGCGACGGACCGGGCGGGCCTGCCGAACTGGAGGGAGGACTTCCCGCCCCTGACCGGCGACGGCGCCGGAGAACCGGATCCGCGGGGCGCCGTCCTGTGCATCGACCACCTCGCCCTGACCCAGCCCTGGCACCAGTTCGACGAGGCCGCTCTCTTCCACCGCACGGTCCTGGGCCTCGAGCCCGAGGAGAGCGTCGACGTCGCCGACCCCTACGGGCTGCTGCGCAGCCGCGCCGTCACGAACGACGACGGCACGGTGCGGATCGCCCTCGGCATCGGCCCCGGCCCCGCCGACGACGCCGGCCGCGCCCAGCACATCGCCCTGGCGACGGACGACGTGGTCGCCGCCGCGCGCGCCTTCCAGGACGCGGGCGGGCGCCCGTTGCCCGTACCGCCCAACTACCACGACGACCTGGCGGCGCGCTTCGAGTTCGCCCCGGGCGAGGCGGAGGCGTACCGGGAGCTCGGCATCCTCTACGACCGTGACGAGCACGGCACCTTCCGGCACTTCTACACGGAGACGGTCGGCCGCGTCTTCTTCGAAGTGGTCCAGCGCGACGGCGGGTACCGCGGTTACGGAGCCCAGAACGCCCCCGTCCGTCTCGCCGCCCAGCACGCACTGCGCCCCGGACGCAGGTAGGCCCCGCGCAGTACCGCCGTGACGCGTCAGTCCAGGCAGAACTCGTTTCCCTCCGGGTCGGTCATCACGATGTAGCCCGTGCTCAGCGGGGGAGCGGGCTCGTCGCGGCGCACCCGCGCGGCGCCGAGGGCGACGAGCCGGGCGCACTCGGCCTCGAGCGCCGTCATCCGCTCCTCCCCCTCCAGACCAGGGGCCGCGCGGACGTCGAGGTGGACGCGGTTCTTGGCGGCCTTGTCCTCCGGCACCTGCTGGAAGAACAGCCTCGGACCCCGCCCCTCCGGGTCCTCGATGGCGGACCGCGTGTTGCGCTGCTCCTCCGGTACGCCGATCCGCGTGAGGAAGTCGTCCCACGCGGCCAGCGGGTCGGCGCCCTCGGGGACCTCGACGCCGGGCGGCCCGGGGTGGACGTAGCCCAGTACGTCGCGCCAGAACGACGACAGCGCCCTCGGGTCGTGGGCGTCGAAGGTGACCTGGATGTGGCGGCTCACGGGGGTGCTCCGTTCGTAGCAGGGTGCGTGTGCGCGGGCGAGGTCCGCGGGACGGTGCGTAGGCGTCCCTCAAGCCACCCTGGCAGCTCTTGCGGACAGATTCCGCTCGTATTGCCGGTGTGCCGGAACCGAAAGCTGCTTGGTCGTTCAACCAATGCCCACGGCGCGGGGGTGACGTTTTCCGTGTGGTGCACCAGTCGTTTCCGGCCCCGCTCCCGGCTTCACTGGCTGTGAGGCAGCAGCTGAGGGGGGTTGGAGACATGGATCTGAACACGGTGAAGGAAGTGCGTGACGCGCGGCTGCGCGAGCCCTGGCAACCGGGCGACGCCTGGCTCGGCGGGGGCACGTACCTGTTCTCCGAGCCGCAGCCCCATCTGCGGCGCCTGGTGGATCTGAGCCGCATGGGCTGGGAGTCCCTCACCCTCGGCGAGGACGGCTCGCTGGAGATCGCGGCCACGTGCACCATCGCCCAACTCTCCCGGTTCGGGCGGAAGTTCGGGGCCCCGGCGGCTCCGTTGATCGAGCAGTGCTGTCGTGCCTTTCTCGCCTCGTTCAAGATCTGGAACATGGCGACCGTGGGCGGGAACCTGTGCAACGGGCTGCCGGCCGGACCCATGATCTCGCTGACCGCCGCACTCGACGGCACCTGTCTGCTCCAGTCGCAGGCAGGGGTGAGGCGGACCGTGAAGGTCGCCGACTTCATCACCGGCGCGGGCCGCAAGGACCTCGGCGAGGGCGAACTGCTCCGCTCGGTCACCGTGCCCGCGCGGGCACTCGGCTGCCGTACGGCCTTCCGCCAGGCGTCGCTGTACGGGCTCGGCCGCTCGGGAGCGCTGGTCATCGGGACGCTCGATCCGGTGGACGGGTCGATGGCGGTGACGATCAGCGCGGCGACCGTACGGCCGTTCCGCCTCTGGTTCCCGCTGCCGCCCGACAAGGGCGAACTCCGGCGGGCGATCGAAGCGGCCGTGGGCGAGGACGACTGGTTCGACGACATCCACGGACTGCCCGAGTGGCGGCGGCACATGGGCTTCCGCCTCGCCGAGGAAGTCCGCCACGAACTGACCCGGCTCTCCCAGGACGGTGCACGATGAGCTTCGACATCGAGGTCAACGCCCAGCACTTCGACACCGAGCCGCGGGCGGGCCAGTGTCTGCGTACGTATCTGCGCGAGCGCGGCTGGTTCGGGGTGAAGAAGGGCTGTGACGCGGGCGACTGCGGCGCCTGCACGGTCCATGTGGACGGGGAGCCGGTCCACAGCTGCCTGTACCCGGCCGTACGGGCACAGGGCCGCTCCGTGACGACCGTCGAGGGGCTCGCCTCCCCGGAGGGTGAACTCCACCCCGTCCAGCAGAAGTTCCTCGGTGCCCAGGGGTTCCAGTGCGGCTTCTGCACCGCCGGATTCCTGATGACGACGGCCGCCCTCGAAGCCGAGCGGGGCACCGAACACGACGACGGCAAACTGGACGACCTGCCCCGCGCCTTCAAGGGCAACATCTGCCGGTGCACCGGCTACCGCGCGATCGAGGACTCCGTGCGGGGCGTGCGGCACACCGAACGCCCCTGCGCGGGCAAGGCGGTCGGCAAGAGCCTCGGCGCGCCCGCGGGCCCCCAGGTCGTGACCGGCACCGCCCGCTACACCTTCGATGTCGAGGTGCCCGGCCTCCTCCACATGAAGCTGCTGCGCTCCCCGCATCCGCACGCCCGCATCGTCTCCATCGACACCGCGGACGCCCTGCGCGTGCCCGGCGTGCACGCCGTCCTCACCCACGAGGACGCCCCCGAGACCCTGTACTCCTCGGCCCGTCACGAGCATCCCACCGAGGACCCCGACGACACCCGCGTCCTCGACGACACCGTCCGCCACGTCGGCCAGCGCGTCGCCGCCGTGGTCGCCGACAGCGAACAGGCCGCCGAGGAGGGCTGCCGACGGGTGGACGTCGTCTACGAGCAACTCCCGTACGTCACCGACCCCGAGAAGGCGATGGCCCCCGGCGCCCCCGTCATCCACGAGGGCAAGGGCCCCGAGGTACGGATCTCCCGCGTGGAGAACAACGTCGCCGGCGAAGTGCACGGCGAGATCGGCTCCGTCGCGGACGGCTTCGCCGACGCCGACGTCGTCCACGAGGAGACCTTCCGCACGCAGCGCGTCCAGCACGCCAGCCTGGAGACCCACGGCTGCGTCGCGTACTTCGAGCCCAAGGAGGACGGCACCGGCGAACGCCTCACCGTCCGCTCCTCCACCCAGACCCCGTTCCTGACGCGCCGCGCCCTGTGCGCCCTGTACGGGCTGCCCGAGGACGAGGTGCGCGTCGTCGCCGGGCGCGTGGGCGGCGGCTTCGGCGGCAAGCAGGAGATGCTGACCGAGGACGTCGTCACGCTGGCGGCGCTGAAGCTGCGGCGGCCGGTGAAGCTGGAGTACACGCGCGCGGAGCAGTTCTACGGAGCGACCACCCGCCACCCCTTCACCGTCGGCATCAAGGTCGGCGCCCGCACCGACGGCACCCTGACCGCGATCCAGATGCGCGTCGTCGCCAACACCGGCGCCTACGGCAACCACGGCCCCGCCGTCATGTTCCACAGCGTCGGCGAGTCGTTCGCCGTCTACCGCGCCCCGCACAAGAAGGTCGACGCGTTCTCCGTCTACACGAACGTCGTCCCGGCCGGCGCCTTCCGCGGCTACGGCCTCGGCCAGGTCACCTTCGCCGTCGAATCGGTCATGGACGAGCTGGCCCGCCGGCTCGGCATGGACCCCCTCGTCTTCCGGGAGAAGAACATCATCGGCCCCGGCGAGCACATGCTCAGCCCGATCGGCGAGGAGGAGGACCTCCACATCGCCTCGTACGGTCTCGACCAGTGCCTGGGGGTCGTGCGCAAGGCGATCGCCGAGGACACCAGCGCCCAGCAGGCCCCCGAGGGCTGGCTGGTCGGGCAGGGCACGGCCATGGCCATGATCGCGACCGGCCCGCCCGGCGGGCACTACGCCGACGCCCGCGTGTCCCTCCTGGCCGACGGGACGTACGACATCGCCGTCGGCACGGCCGAGTTCGGCAACGGCACCACCACCGTCCACAAGCAGATCACCGCGGGCGCCCTGAACACCACCGAGGACCGCCTCACGGTCCGGCAGTCCGACACCGACGTCGTCCGCCACGACACCGGGGCCTTCGGCTCCGCGGGCACGGTGGTGGCCGGCAAGGCCGTCCTCCTCGCCGCCGGCTCGCTCGCCGAACGGCTGCGGACCTTCGCCGCCCGGCACACGGGGGTCGCCCGGCACCTGTGCGTGCTCGGGGCCGAGGCCGTCGACTGCGCGGGCCGGGTGGTGACGCTGAAGGAGCTGTACGAGGCGGCCGAGGCGAAGGGCGCGACGGACGAGGTGGCCGCCGACGGCCACTGGGGCGGATCGCCCCGCTCCGTCGCCTTCAACGCCCAGTGGTTCCGCCTCGCCGTCGATCCCGACACCGGCGAGATCCGCATCCTGCGCAGCGTCCACGCGGCCGATGCGGGCAAGGTCATGAACCCGATGCAGTGCCGCGGCCAGGTCGAGGGAGGCGTCGCGCAGGCGCTCGGGGCGACGCTCTTCGAGACGGTACGCGTCGACGACCGCGGCGAGGTCACGACCGCAGCCTTCCGCCGCTACCGCCTCCCGCAGTACGCCGACGTCCCGCGCACCGAGGTCCACTTCATGGAGACCACCGACGCGATCGGCCCGCTCGGCGCCAAGTCGATGAGCGAGAGCCCGTTCAACCCGGTCGCCCCCGCCTTCGCCAACGCGCTGCGCGACGCCACCGGCATCCGGTTCACCGAGATGCCGGTCACCCGGGACCGTGTCTGGCTCGCCCTCGACCGGCACCGGTCCGTTCCGGGCGCCTGACCCGGGCCGAACGGAGTCCGGACGGAACGGAAGAGGAACCGCAGCATGGCAGCACCCGACCGGATGGACGAACGGCTGCGCGCCCTGGGCCTCGTGGAGGGCCAGCGGATGGCCCAGGCCCTGTTCGCCGAGGTCGCCGCCCGGGGTCTGATCGCCCCGGGCAGCAGCGAACGTGAGGTGAGCGACCGCATCGGCGCCCTGGCGCGGGAAGCACCCGCCTGGCGCACGTGCGGTTCCTGGCGGGCCGTGCGATCGGGGCCGCACTGCGCCCTGCCGGCCGGCCAGGAACCACCGGAGGACCGGATCATCGGGGAGGACGACATCGTGATCGCCGACCTCGGCCCGGTCCTCGCCGGTTACGCATCGGGATTCGTACGTACGGTCGTCATCGGCCAGGACCCGGACAGACGCCGCCTCAGCGATGACCTCCCGAGGCTGTTCACGGCGGCCCGCGAGGCGTTCCACGCGGACCGGACCCTGACCGGCAGCCGTCTGCACGCCGAGGTCCGGACCCTGGCGACCGAGGCGGGCTGGACACTGGGCGGACGTCATGCGGGCCACATCGTGGGAACGGACGCCCGTTGCGCCCGGTCCGACGCGTACATCTCCCCGGCGAACGACCGCCCCCTGCGCCGTACGGCCGAGGACGGCTGGCAGGCCCACTGGCTGCTGGAGATCACCTTGCTCGACGAGCACGGGGGCTTCGGCGGCTCGCACAAGGGGCTCCTCGACCTGGGGTGACGTGACGTGGCAGTCCGCGTCCGGAGCTCCTGCCGTCCCCAACAGCCCCTCCACGCCTACGCCTTGGAGCGGCGACGGCGGCACGTGGAGAGGGATTCATTTGTTCTTGCCCGTCTCAGCGCGGTGTACGGGGCCGCCTCACGGCCCGCTGGGATGCTGTGCGGTACGGGAGTGCGCAGGCCGGCGCCATGTCTCGGACCTGGCTCGCGGCCGGCGACGGCACGGAGAGGACATCATGGGCAGGATGGGTGCGCAGGGCCCCGAACAGAGTGGGGCCGCGCGGCTGCTGGCGCGTCTGGCCGTGCTCGCGGCGATGGGTTCGGTGGCCGTGCTCGTGCTCGCACTGGGGGAGGGCGGGCTCGTCATCGTCGGGTCCGGGCTCCTCGGGCTGGTCGCCTGCGCCGCGGGCGTCTGGTGGTTCGTGGCACACCGCGGCGCGGTGCGGCTGCTCGGGGCGCTCCTCGCGGTCCTGGCACCCGTCGCCGTCCTGGTGGTCTTCGCGCACGACCGTCTGTGGCTGACGGCTCTGGGCCTGTACCTGTGCTGGGCCGCGGCGGCGGCGTTCGCCCGGGCGGCGCTGCGCAGGTCGCGTCCCGAACGCCCGTGGCGGGCGAGCGCCGTGCCCCCGCCGAACCGGCCCGTCCTGATCATGAATCCGAAGTCCGGGGGCGGGAAGGTCGGCCGCTTCGGGCTGGTCGAGCGTGCGGAGGAACTCGGCGCGCGGGTGATCCTGCTCGACCCGTCCGTCCCGGCCGACGTCGCCGCGCTGGCCCGGCGGGCCGTGGCAGAGGGCGCGGACCTGCTCGGTGTCGCGGGCGGCGACGGCACCCAGGCCCTGGTCGCGGCGGTCGCCGCCGAGCACGACCTGCCGTTCCTCGTCGTCCCGGCCGGCACCCGCAACCACTTCGCCATGGACCTGGGCCTCGACCGTTCCGACCCCTCTCGCTGCCTCGGCGCGCTGACCGACGGCGAGGAGCTCCGGGTCGACCTCGGCGACGTCGGGGGCCGGGCCTTCGTCAACACCGTGTCCTTCGGGGTGTACGCCGACGTCGTGCAACGGCCCGAGTACCGCGACGACAAGGCGGGCACGGTGCTGTCCCTCATGCCGGACCTGCTGCTCGGCGAAGGGGTGCGACGCCTCGACGCGCAGGTCGACGGCACCGTGCTCCGCGCCCGGCAGGCACTGCTGGTCAGCAACAACCCGTACGCCTCACTCGACGAGATCGGCGCCGGCGGCCGTCGGCCCAGTCTCGACGACGGCGAGCTGGGCGTGCTCGGGATCCGGGTGGAGGACGCCGCGCAGGCCGCCGACCTGGCCGTGCGGGGCACGCAGTCCACGGGGCTGACCGTCATGACCGCACAGCGGGTCGAGGTGACCGCCGGCACGGGCGAGATCCCCGTCGCGGTCGACGGCGAGGCGCTGCAGATGCCCACCCCGGTCGTGTGCACGCTGCGCGCCGGCGCCCTGCGGGTCCTGGTGCCGCGTGACCGTCCGGGCACCGTCGCACCCGCACGGGCCGTGAACTGGCGACTGGTCATCGCTCTCGCGCTCGGCCGCACCGAGCGGACCGACGACGAACCCCCCGCCTGACGGACGACGGAAGACGGCCGCGAACGGGGCACTGCCGGCGCGGGACGACATCCGTCGGAGTCAGTGGCTCCCCGAACGCCGCCGATCGACGGTGAGCACCTTCATCGCGCCGGCCTCGCCGGTGGCCGCGGTGATGTGGCGCCCCGGGCACATCGGCTCCGGGTTCGATCCCGCCGCCCGCGCGGCGTCGGCACTCACCCCGGTCGCCGTCGCCCGGATCTGCGTGGCCGTGTCCTTCGCGGTCGCCTTCCAGGCCGACCATCCTGTGGAGGACGCCCGCGTGCGGGACTTCCCCGGCGAGGAAAACCCGATCCGGGGCGACTACGGCACGCCGGCGGTCGCCGGTCCGCTCGTCGTCACAGCCAGTCCCGCCGCTTGAAGATGAAGTACAGGCTCACGCACACCACCGCCATCAGCAGGATCGCGAACGGGTAGCCGAACCCCCAGCTCAGCTCCGGCATGTGGTCGAAGTTCATGCCGTAGATCGTGCCGACCAGCGTCGGGGCGAAGAGGATGGCCGCCCAGGACGAGATCTTCTTGATCTCCTCGTTCTGCTCGAAGCCGGCCTCCGCCAGTGCCCGCATCTCCGCGTTCTGCTGCTGGGTCACCTGCGTCGCGTTCACCGTCAGGATGTCCGCGAGAGCCTGGCGGAAGCCGTCGACCCGTTCGCTGGTGTGCGTGACGTGGTCGGCCACGTCCCGCAGGTAGCGCTGGAGTTCCTCGTCCGTGCCGTACTTGGCGAAGCCCGCCATCAGGCCGTGCAGCATGCCCACCAGGGGGCGGGTCGCGCGCTGGAACTCGACCATCTCGCGCGAGAGTTCGTAGATGCGCCGGGAGACCTCGGGCGCACCGGTGAACACCTCCGTCTCGATCTCGTCGATGTCCGTCTGGACGCCGGCGACGACCGGGGCGTAGCCGTCCACCACCGCGTCGAGGATCGCGTAGAGCACCGCCTCGGGGCCGAGTTTCAGCAGCTCGGGGGAGTCCTCCATGCGGCGGCGCACACCGGACAGGTCGGGCGCCGCGCCGTGGCGGACCGTGATGACGAAGTCCGCGCCGACGAACACGTGCAGTTCCCCGAACTCGACCTCCTCCGGCGCGTCCAGGTAGCGGGCGGCGCGCAGGACGACGAACAGCGTGTCGCCGTACCGCTCCAGCTTCGGCCGCTGATGTGCCTCCAGCGCGTCCTCGACCGCGAGCGGGTGGAGGTCGAACTCGCCTGCCAGGGAGAGGAGTTCGGCCTCGGTCGGGCGGGCCAGGCCGATCCACGCCATGCCGTCCGGCTGCTGGCCCAGCTCACGGAACGTCTCGGCGAGCGTCGCGGGCGACGACACCCGTACTCCGTCCCGGTACAGCGCGGCCTGCACCACGCTGCCCGTCTCCGACACGGGGTTCGCGGGCGTGGCGGGCGAGGGTGAAGTGGCGTTGCTCTCGGGCGGGCTCACCGGCGGCTGTCCGGCGGTGCGGCGCCACGTGTACTTCCTCGGTTCCGCTCCGGGGCGGGCCCGCCGCTCTGCCATGTCTCCGCCTTGCGTGTCGAAACGGCTGTCACTTCGGCCACTGTGCAGGATATATGGCCCAAATACGGCCGGTGCGGGGTGATCGTCGGGGAGAGCGAATGCGAGGTGGGCCCCTCTCCGGCAGGAGGGCAGGAGGGCAGGGGAGGAGGAAGGCAGGGGAGGAGGAAGGCAGGAAGACAGGCGGTCCGGCGGGGCCGGTGGCTTGAGGCGCCGCACGAGGCCGAGGCCACCGCGCGCACGCCGGGCGGCGCGGGCGCCTGCGGCCTCAGGTGCGGGACCGTACGGCCCGGCCGGCGGCAGCCGAGGCGCCGGGCCGACCGTCGGGGTTCAGTCGGCGCGGCCCGTCGCCGCGACCGTCACGCCCAGGCCGATCATCGCGAAGCCTCCCGTGCCGCCGATCAGGGACAGACGCCGGTCGGACCGGGCGAACCAGGTACGCGCGGCGGACGCCGTCAGGCCCCACAGCGTGTCCGTGACCAGGCCGATCGAGATCGGCATCAGCCCCAGCAGGAGCATCTGCGCGGGCACTTGACCGGCCGAGTGGTCCACGAACTGCGGCAGGACCGCCGCGAAGAAGACGATGCCCTTGGGGTTGGTGACCCCGACGAGCGCGCCGTCCGCGACCGTACGCAGATCGCCGCGCGGCGGGCCCTGTGGCCCCCGGATGTCCTCGGCCCTCATCTCTTTGCGGTGCCGGAAAGCCTGCACGCCGAGGAGGACCAGATACGCGGCACCCGCCAGCTTCACCGCCATGAACACCGTTGCCGAGCGCTCCACGAGGGAACCGATGCCGAGCGCCACGGCGATCACGAGCACGTACGAGCCGACGACATTGCCGAGCGCCGTCGCGACCGCCGTCCGCCGGCCGTGCGCGAGCGCGCGCCCGATCACGAACAGCACGCTCGGCCCAGGGATCACGATCACGAGGAGCGACATCGCCGCGAAGGCGAGATACCGGTCGGTGGACACCATGGTCCCCAGCATGTCCCGCACCCCCCTTGCCCGTCCATGGAGCACTGCAGGGCAGTGCTCCCGACGTCCGAGAGCGTGGCCCTCGAGGAACGGCTAAGGCAGCAGCCCCGCCCTCCGTGCCGCCACCACCGCCTCCAGGCGCGTGTGCGCGCCCAGTTTCCGCATCGCCGACCGCAGATAGGCCTTGACCGTCTCGGGCCGCAGCCCGAGCCGCTCGGCCGTGACCGCGTTCGTCGCGCCCGTGGCCACACACGCGAGGACGTCCGTCTCGCGTGGCGTGAGGCCCACGTCGCGTACCCGTGGCGGAGCCGTCGCCGAGGCGAGCCGCCCGCACACCGCGAGGAGTTCCTCGCGCAGTACGGGATCCACGACACGAGGCGCGAGCGCCCGCAGCGCGCCGTGCGCCTCCCGCACCTCCTCCCACGCCGCCGCACCGACCGCCGCGCCGGCTCCCGGACCGGCCGCCGGGCCACCCGTACCGGCAACCGACCCGGCCACCCCACCAGCGACCGAACCGGCGGCTCCCGCTCCGGCCACCGCCGCCAGCAACGAGCGTGCCTCGTCCCGTACGACCAGGGCCTGTTCCACGTCGCGCGCGGCCGCGACCGCCTCGCCCAGTGTGCGATCGCCCAGTGGCTGGGCGGTGCGCAGGGCACCGTAGAGGACGCCCCGGACCCGGCGGCGCACGACGACGGGGACCGCGAGGACGGAGAGCAGGCCCTCGGCCTCGACCGCCGCGTCGTACTCGTGGCTGATGTGCCGCGACACCGGGTAGTCCGTGACGGCGCACGGCCGGGACAGGGCGAGCGCCTTGCCGCCCAGACCGTTGCCCGTCGCGATGGCGAGACCGCGCAGCGCGCCCGTCACCGCGCCGCTCAGTTCGCCGATGCGCACCGAGCCGGCGCCGCCCGTCACGGGGCCGCCCGCCATGAGTCCGCCGAAGGCGACGGGCAGTCCGGTGCCCCGCCGCAGCCGCACCAGAGCGGCCCGCATCTCCACCGCGTCGGCCCCGTCTGCGCTCACTCGCCGTGTCCCTCCAGAGAGCGGGTCGTACACCACCCCCGTCCGGGGGTGGTGAGATCTGCGTCACGGATTACACGATGGCACGCACGGTCCGCAATGAGGAGGACACATGACGACGGCGACCAGCGGTACGGATCCGAGCCCGACCGAGCAGTTCCGCACGGCCAGGGACTTCCTGCTGCGGAACGCGGACGACTACACCACCGCGTACGAGGGCTTCGCCTGGCCGCGCCCCGAGCGGTTCAACTGGGCCCTCGACTGGTTCGACGCCGTCGCCGACGGCAACGGGAAGACGGCCCTGCACATCGTCGAGGAGGACGGTCGCGAGGGCCGTTTCACCTTCGACGAGCTGCGCCGCCGCTCGAACCGCGTCGCGAACTGGCTGCGCGGCCAGGGAGTTCGCGCGGGCGACCGGGTCCTCCTGATGCTCGGCAACCAGGTGGAGCTGTGGGAGATCATGCTCGCCGCGATGAAGCTGCGGGCCGTCGTCATCCCCGCGACGCCGCTGCTCGGCCCCGCCGACCTGCGTGACCGCGTCGACCGCGGCCGGGCCCGGCACGTCATCGTGCGGCCCGAGGACGTCGAGAAGTTCACCGAGGTCCCCGGTGACTTCACCCGGACCGTGGTCGGCGCGAGCGACGCGGGCGCGACGAACGGCTGGCTCTCGTACGAGGACGCCGACGACGCGTCCGAGACCTTCGAGCCCGACGGCGCCACCCTCGCGCAGGACCCGCTCTTGCTGTACTTCACCTCCGGCACGACCGCACGGCCCAAGCTCGTCGAGCACACCCATGTGTCGTATCCCGTGGGGCACTTGGCGACCATGTTCTGGATCGGCCTGCGTCCCGGGGACGTCCATCTGAACATCTCGTCGCCCGGCTGGGCCAAGCACGCCTGGTCGAACTTCTTCGCGCCCTGGAACGCGGAGGCGACCGTCTTCCTCTACAACTACACGCGCTTCGACGCGGGCCGGCTCATGGAGGTCATGGAGCGCGCGGGCGTCACGTCCTTCTGCGCCCCGCCCACCGTGTGGCGCATGCTCATCCAGGCCGACCTGACACAGCTCGCGACGCCGCCGCGCGCGGTCGTCGCCGCGGGGGAGCCGCTGAACCCCGAGGTCATCGAGCAGGTGCGGCGCGCCTGGGGGGTCACCATCCGGGACGGGTTCGGGCAGACGGAGACGGCCGTGCAGGTCTCCAACAGCCCCGGCCAGGAGCTGAAGACCGGTTCCATGGGGCGCCCCAGCCCCGGCTACAAGGTGGAGCTGCTGGACCCGGTCACGGGCGAACCCGGCGCGCAGGAGGGCGAGATCAGCCTCGACCTGTCCGAGCGCCCCGTGGGCCTGATGACCGGCTATCACGAGGACCCCGACCGCACGGCCGAGGCGATGGCGGGCGGCTACTACCGCACCGGCGACATCGGCTCGCGTGACGCCGACGGCTATCTCACGTACGTCGGCCGCTCGGACGACGTGTTCAAGGCCTCCGACTACAAGATCAGCCCGTTCGAGCTGGAGAGCGCGCTCCTGGAGCACGAGGCGGTCGCCGAGGCGGCGGTCGTGCCCGCTCCCGACGAGCTGCGGCTCGCGGTCCCCAAGGCGTACGTCGTCCTCGCCGAGGGGTACGAACCCGGGGCCGGCACGGCGAAGCTGCTGTTCGAGCACTCGCGAGAGGTCCTCGCGCCCTACAAGCGTGTCCGGCGCCTGGAGTTCGCGGAGCTGCCGAAGACGGTCTCCGGCAAGATCCGGCGGATCGAGCTGCGCGAGCGCACGGCGCGGGGTTCCACGGCCGAGTACCGCGAGGAGGACTTCCGATGACACGCGAATCGCTCACGACGACCGAGACCCCGCCCCTGTCGTACGCGCACGGGACGGACCCGGCCCCGCTCCTCGGCGACACGATCGGCCGCAACCTCGACCGGGCCGTGGCCGCCCACCCCGACCGTGACGCGCTGGTCGACGTGCCGTCCGGACGCCGTTGGACCTACGCCCGGTTCGGCGCGGACGTCGACGAACTGGCGCGCGGACTGCTCGCCAGAGGTGTCCTCAAGGGGGACCGGGTCGGGATCTGGGCGGTCAACTGCCCCGAGTGGGTCCTCGTGCAGTACGCGACCGCGCGCATCGGCGCGGTCATGGTGAACATCAACCCCGCCTATCGGGCGCACGAGTTGGAGTTCGTGCTCAAGCAGGCGGGCGTCTCGATCCTCATCGCCTCGACCGAACACAAGGGCAGCGACTACCGGGCCCTCGTCCGGCAGGTGCGGGAGCGGTGCCCCGAGCTGCGCGAGACGGTCTTCATCGGCGACCCCGGATGGGACGCCCTGACGGCGGGCGCGGCAGCGGTGACGGTGGAGCAACTCGAGGCCAGGCAAGCCGAGTTGAGCTGTGACGATCCGGTCAATATCCAGTACACCTCGGGCACGACCGGCTTCCCGAAGGGTGCCACGCTCTCCCACCACAACATCCTGAACAACGGCTTCTGGGTGGGCGAGACGGTCGGCTACACCGAGCAGGACCGGGTCTGTCTGCCCGTGCCCTTCTACCACTGTTTCGGCATGGTGATGGGAAACCTCGGCGCCACGTCGCACGGCGCCTGCATCGTCATCCCCGCCCCGTCCTTCGACCCCGTCGCCACGCTCCACGCGGTCGAGCGCGAACGGTGCACGTCGCTGTACGGCGTCCCGACGATGTTCATCGCCGAGCTGAACCTCGCCGACTTCGCGACGTACGACCTGTCGTCGCTGCGGACCGGCATCATGGCGGGTTCGCCGTGCCCCGTCGAGGTCATGAAGCGGGTCGTCGCCGAGATGCACATGGCGGAGGTGTCCATCTGCTACGGCATGACCGAGACGTCGCCCGTCTCCACGCAGACGCGGCGCGACGACGACCTGGAGCGCCGCACCGGCACGGTGGGCCGCGTCCTTCCGCACATCGAGGTCAAGGTCGTCGACCCGGTCAGCGGCGTGACGCTGCCGCGCGGCGAGCCGGGCGAGCTGTGCACACGCGGCTACAGCGTGATGCTCGGCTACTGGGACGAGCCCGAGAAGACGGCCGAGGTCATCGACCCGGGACGGTGGATGCACACCGGCGACCTCGCGGTCCTGCGCGAGGACGGCTACGTCCAGATCGTCGGCCGCATCAAGGACATGATCATCAGAGGCGGCGAGAACGTCTACCCGCGCGAGATCGAGGAGTTCCTCTACGCCCACCCGAAGATCGCGGACGTCCAGGTCGTGGGCGTGCCCGACGAGCGGTACGGGGAGGAGGTCCTGGCCTGTGTCATCCTCCGCGACCCCGAGGACACGCTCACCCTGGAGGAGCTGCGCGCGTACTGCCGCGACCGGCTGGCCCACTACAAGACGCCGGCCCGGCTGCGCATCCTGGACGCGTTCCCGATGACGGTGAGCGGCAAGGTCCGCAAGATCGAACTGCGGGAGGGGTACGGGGACGACGCCGGCTGAGGCGCGTGGATCGTACGGATGTCTGCGGGGTCTCACCCGGGCGCGGTCGGCCCGGGTGAGACCCCGCCCGCGTGCCCGTCCCTGAGGCGGAGCCCGGCAGGGCCTACGCCCCGGCCGCTATCAGTTCGTCCGCCGGATTGTTGACCGGCTGGGGCACGCCCGCCAGGTCGAGGACGAAGAGAGGGACATCGAGTTCGTCGGCGCGGGTGCGTGCTTCCTCGTCGTAGCCCGCGAGGGAGAAGTAGACGCAGACCGCGGACTCCGTCATCCCGGTCAGCCACAGGCATTCCACGTCCCGCAGGGTGGCGGGCCGTACCGACGGCTCGACCTGGGCGACGACGCCGCGGGCCGCGAGGCCGATGCCCGACGAGGGGCGCTGGTCGGCGCGGCGGACGTCCCGGTAGCCGAGCCAGCGCAGATAGAGGGCGACGGCGGTCACGGCGTCGCGCGCCGTGCGGATGGCCACCGGCCGGAACGCGGGGCGAGGGACGGGAGCCGTGGGCGGCAGCGGAATGTGGGCGGGCCCCGGTCGCGTCGTACCGGCCGGATCCGGACCGTCGGCCATGGGCGGATGCGCGGGTCCCGGCCAGGTCGCGCCGCCCACCGCGTCGGAGTCCGGTGACGCGTCGTGGCTCGGCGCAGGATCGCCCTCGACCGGGATCCGCAGCACCGTGCCGCACGCGCAGCCGAGCTCCGGGCGCGGCCAGCGGTCCCGGCGCCCGCAGGCCCCGCACCGCACGGTCACCCAGTCGTCGAGCCAGGTGCGGTGCGTGACCGGCTCCGCGGCCGCCCCGCGCCGCAGCGGCGCCACGACGGGCGCGCCGCACGAGCACGGATAGACCGGTGGCACATACACCTGTTCACGCCGGCAGGCGGGGCACCGCACCGGCACGTTCTGAGCCATGACCCACTCCCGGCATCGGCCCGGGGCTTCGCACCCGGGCTCACGCGATGGCTTCCCGCCCTCGGTGCCCATCGTCCTCCAAACTCCCCGGCCGTGGCGGGGAGTCGGGCGAGATCCCTCCGGATCCGTCGGAGAGAGGCCCTCCCTTGACGGTCGGAGGGCTGCCGCCTACATTGCTTCCATATAGCAGAACCTAGTTTCCGCAATGTGGAAATTAGAAGCTGAAGACAGTACGAAGACGACACGGACTCACAGCTCGCCGCGGGGCGCGACGGGAGCGCGAATCCGACAGCCGAAGCAGGAGAACTCAATGGCTCGTATGACCGCTGCCAGCGCGGCAGTTGAGATCCTCAAGCGCGAAGGCGTCACGAACGCGTTCGGCGTGCCGGGTGCCGCCATCAACCCCTTCTACAAGTCCCTCAAGGAGGTCGGCGGCATCAGCCACACGCTGGCCCGCCACGTCGAGGGCGCCTCGCACATGGCCGAGGGCTACACCCGTACCAACCCGGGCAACATCGGGGTCTGCATCGGTACGTCGGGCCCGGCCGGCACCGACATGATCACCGGCCTCTACTCGGCCACCGGTGACTCCATCCCGATCCTGTGCATCACGGGCCAGGCGCCCAGCCACCTCCTGCACAAGGAGGACTTCCAGGCCGTCGACATCGCCTCGATCGCCAAGCCCGTCACCAAGATGGCCGTCACGGTCCTCGAAGCGGCCCAGGTGCCCGGCGTCTTCCAGCAGGCGTTCCACCTGATGCGCTCCGGCCGTCCCGGCCCGGTCCTCATCGACCTGCCGATCGACGTCCAGCAGACCGAGATCGACTTCGACCCGGAGACGTACGAGCCGCTGCCCGTCTACAAGCCGGCCGCGACCCGTGCCCAGATCGAGAAGGCGATCTCCTTCCTCCTGGAGTCCGAGCGCCCGCTGATCGTCGCCGGCGGCGGCATCATCAACGCGGACGCCTCCGACCTCCTGGTCGAGTTCGCCGAGATCACCAACACGCCGGTCGTCCCGACCCTCATGGGCTGGGGCACCATCCCGGACGACCACGACCTGAACGCGGGCATGGTCGGCCAGCAGACCGGCCACCGCTACGGCAACGCCACGTTCCTGGAGTCGGACTTCGTCCTCGGCATCGGCAACCGCTGGGCCAACCGTCACACCGGCTACAAGCTGGACGTGTACCGCGAGGGCCGCACGTTCGTCCACGTCGACATCGAGCCGACCCAGATCGGCAAGATCTTCGCCCCGGACTACGGGATCGCCTCCGACGCCAAGGCCGCGCTCGAGCTGTTCGTCGAGGTCGCGCGCGAGCTCAAGGCCGCGGGCAAGCTCCCCGACCGCTCCGCGTGGGTCGCCTCCCACCTGGAGCGCAAGGGCACGCTGCACCGCCGCACGCACTTCGACAACGTGCCGATGAAGCCCCAGCGCGTCTACGAGGAGATGAACAAGGCGTTCGGGCCCGACACCCGCTACGTCACCACCATCGGCCTCTCCCAGATCGCCGGCGCGCAGATGCTGCACGTCTACAAGCCGCGCCACTGGATCAACTGCGGCCAGGCCGGTCCGCTCGGCTGGACCATCCCGGCCGCGCTCGGTGTCGCCACCGCCGACCCGGACACCCAGGTCGTCGCGCTCTCCGGCGACTACGACTTCCAGTTCATGATCGAGGAGCTGGCGGTCGGCGCGCAGCACCGCATCCCGTACGTCCACGTCCTGGTCAACAACGCCTACCTGGGCCTGATCCGCCAGGCGCAGATCGGTCTCGACATCAACTTCCAGGTCAACCTGGAGTTCGAGAACCAGAACAGCCCCGAGCTCGGTGTCTACGGCGTCGACCACGTCAAGGTCGCCGAGGGCCTCGGCTGCAAGGCGATCCGCGTCACCGAGCCCGACCAGCTCCTGCCGGCCTTCGAGGAGGCCAAGAAGCTCGCCGCGCAGTACCGGGTGCCGGTCGTCGTCGAGGCGATCCTGGAGCGCATCACGAACATCTCGATGAGCCCGACGGCCGACATCAGCGCCGTCAAGGAGTTCGAGGAGCTCGCCACCGAGCCCGGCCACGCGCCGACCGCGATCCGGCCGCTGACGGCCTGATCAGGCGTCTGCCGGTCCGACCAGGGGCGGTCCACCCGATGGGGGGTGGACCGCCCCCTCGGCATGTCACCGGAACTCGCGTACGACACCGCGCCGACACCCGCCCGCTGCCCGGTGTCGGCGCGGTGAGCCGTCCTGGACGGCGACGATCCGGTCATGGAGCGACGTGGATTCGCCGCGGGCATCGCGGCAGCGGCCGCCGCCCCCGCCCTGCTCGGCGCGGCCCCCGTCCCCTCGCACGGCGACGACCGGCTGAGGAAGAACATGCGGGCCGCGCTCGGCGACGCACTCGACGACCGGGCCACCGCCCGCGCCGTCGAGCCCCACGTCCACGACATCGGTTTCGACCGGCACCCGCCGACGGCGGCCCTGGACCGGATCGACTTCCTCGTCGCCCACGGCTTCGGCAACCGTCCGCCTGCCGGGGGCGGCGACCCCACGAAGGTCATGTACGAGCCGGGCCCGGTCAACGAGGAACTGGCGGACACCGTCGCCCGTGTGCGCGCCCGCAGGGACGTACCGGTGTACGCGCAGTGGGAGATCGCGCTTCCTGAAGTCCAAGTACGGCATGACCCGGGTGACGTCGATCGAGCCGGTCGTCGCGCCGGACGGCGCCCTCGCCTACCTGAGCACGGACGGGGTCGCCGCCCGGGTCGTGGAGATCAGCGAGAAGCTGCCGGAGGGCATCGGTACGGCGGGCGTCATCGGATTCCGCGACCACGTCAAGCGCTGTGTGCAGACCACGCACGACCGCGGCATGACGGCGTACGCGCCCGCCGGCTTCGAGATGCCGGGCACGTACGACCCGAGTCGGGCCAGGCCTGGACGCGGCGGCGCGACCTCTGTCTGGTGCACGACATGACGGCGCAGTGGACGGTGCTGCGCGAGAAGCTGATCGCGCGGGCGGCCGGCGGCGCGTCCTGAGCAACGCAAGAACGCCGAGTACGGGACCGTCCGTACTCGGCGTTCTGCGCTTCCCCCGAAGCGAGCCTCCCCCGAAGGGAGGATTCCCTGAAGGGAGCTGTCCCCGAAGGGAGTTGGTGCCGCCCGAAGGCACGCGACTGGCGAAACATGCATGCGTGCCGCCGGGCGGATTCCGTGGTGTGGCCGGTACCGCGGCGGCCTGGGATGAACCCCGGCGGCTGCCTTTCCCTCAGGTCGAGAAGGAGCCGCAAGGATCTTGACCACCGCACTGGCTCGCAGAGCCGCCGCGGACCGTGCCTGTCCGCCTGGGGCGGACCGCCCGCACCGCCGTGTGACCACCCCTCATCCGGGTCTGCACAGTGGCGCGGGCTTCGCGTCCGGGGCCTGACCTCCCGTCAGGCCCCGGACGCGGCTCGGGTGCTAGTCCTCGCGCAGGGCGCGGACCGCTTCCTCCACGCGCTTGCCGTACTCGGCGTCGGCGGCGTGGAAGTGAGCCAGGTTCTTCTCGATCACGTCGTCGCGCGAGACCTGCGAGAGGCCACCGGCGATGTTGGCGATCAGGCGGGACTTCTCGTCCTCCGACATGAGGCGGAACAGCTCGCCCGCCTGGAAGAAGTCGTCGTCCTTGGTGTGGGCGGGCGCCTCGTGCGTGCCGGTGTAGCCGGCGACGGCGAGCGGGGCCGACAGCGGGCGGCCGGTCTCGGCGGGCCCGTCGTACGAGTTGGGCTCGTAGTTCTTGCGGTCACGGCCGTACGCGTTCGACGCCATCAGGCCGTCGCGGCCGTAGTTGTCGGCAGCGGTCGCCTTCGGCGCGTTCACCGCGAGCTGCGTGTGGTTGACGCCCAGGCGGTAACGGTGCGCGTCCGCGTAGGCGAACAGGCGGCCCTGGAGCATCTTGTCCGGGGAGGGGCCGATGCCGGGCACGAAGTTGTTCGGGGAGAACGCGGCCTGCTCGACCTCGGCGAAGACGTTGTCCGGGTTGCGGTCGAGGACCAGGCGGCCCACGCGCTGCAGCGGGTAGTCCTTGTGCGGCCACACCTTCGTGAGGTCGAAGGGGTTGAAGCGGTAGTCGTCCGCCTCGGCGACCGGCATGAGCTGCACGTACAGCGTCCAGGACGGGTTCACGCCGCGCTCGATGGCCTGGAGCAGGTCCGTCTGGTGCGAGTTGGGGTCCTTGCCCGCGATCTCGGCGGCCTGCTCGCCGGAGAGGGAGCGGATGCCCTGGTTCGTCTTGAAGTGGTACTTGACGAAGAAGGCCTCGCCCTCGGCGTTCGTCCACTGGTAGGTGTGCGAGCCGTAGCCGTTCATGTGGCGGTACGAGGCAGGGATGCCGCGGTCGCCCATGAGCCAGGTGATCTGGTGCGTGGCCTCGGGGGCGTGCGCCCAGAAGTCCCAGACGTTGTCCGCCTCCTGCTTGCCCGTGAAGGGGTCGCGCTTCTGGGAGTGGATGAAGTCGGGGAACTTGATCGGGTCCTTGATGAAGAACACCGGGGTGTTGTTGCCGACGAGGTCGTAGTTGCCCTCTTCGGTGTAGAACTTCAGCGCGAAGCCGCGCGGGTCGCGGACCGCGTCCGCGCCGCCGAGGTTGTCCGCGACGGTGGAGAAGCGGATGAACGTCTCGGTGCGCTTGCCGACCGTGCTGAGGAAGTCGGCGTGGGTGAAGCCGGTGACGTCGTCCGTCACCTCGAAGTAGCCGTACGCGCCGGAACCGCGCGCGTGGACGACACGCTCCGGGATGCGCTCGCGGTTGAAGCGAGCGAGCTTCTCGAGGAGGTGCTGGTCCTGGAGGAGAAGCGGGCCACCGACGCCGGCGGTGGCGGAATTCTGGTTGTCGGCGACAGGAGCGCCGGACTCGGTCGTGAGCACACGCTTCGACATGGTGGCGAGGGTGACCTTCCGTACGGAACTGCTGGGACTGCTGACGGTGAACCGGAGCGTAAGAGGCTCTGAACAGCTACGTCAACAGTTTGTTGAAGTTGTGGTCAACAGTTTGTTGAATTGAAAGGCATGGTTCCGGGCCGTGGCGACGCCTGGGCGCGACAGGACAGGTGTCAGCGCCGCCACGGCCCGGAAGTCCGGGGGGTCAGACCTGCTGACCGGAGAGGCGCTCGACGCCGCGCAGCAGCGCGGAGTGGTCGAGGCCGCCGTCGCCCTGGGCGCGTAGGGAGGCGACGAGCTGGGCGACCACACCACCGACGGGCAGGGCGGCGCCCACGTTGCGGGCGGCGTCGGTGACGATGCCCATGTCCTTGTGGTGCAGGTCGATCCGGAAGCCGGGCTTGAAGTCCCGGTTCAGGAAGTTGTCCTTCTTGCGGGTCAGGACGGTCGAGCCGGCCAGGCCGCCGTTGAGGACGTCGAGCGCGGCCGTCAGGTCCACGCCGGACTTCTCCAGGAAGACCACGGCCTCGGCGCACGCCTGGATGTTCACGGCGACGATCAGCTGGTTGGCGGCCTTCACGGTCTGGCCCGAGCCGTGCGGACCGCACAGCACGATGGTCTTGCCGAGGGCCTCGAGGAGCGGCTTGGCCTCGTCGAAGTCGGCCTGCTCGCCGCCGACCATGATCGACAGAACGGCCTCGATCGCGCCGGCCTCGCCACCGGAGACCGGGGCGTCGATGACGCGGATGCCCTTGTCCTTGGCGGCCTTCGCGAGGTCCACCGAGGTCTGCGGCGTGATCGACGACATGTCGACGATCAGCGCGCCGGACCTCGCGTTCTCGAGGATGCCGTTCTCGCCGTACGCGATGGCCTCGACCTGCGGAGAGGCGGGCACCATCGTGACGATGACGTCGGCGTCCTTGACGGCCTCGGCGATCGAGCCGGCCGCGGTGCCGCCGGCGGCCGCGAGCCGCTCCAGCTTGTCCTTCTCGAGGGTGAAGCCGGTCACCGAGTAACCAGCCTTGATCAGGTTCTCGGACATGGGGGAGCCCATGATGCCGAGTCCGATCCACGCGATCTTGGGGAGGTTGCTCATGAGGGTGCCTCTCTAACTGCGGTCGTACGTAGGTGAGTTGGCGCGCCGTATGGCGCTCAGCGCGCGGCGCGGGCCGCGGCGGGCAGCCAGTCGAAGGCCTCGGCGCTCGGCTTGTCGCCGGGCTTGTACTCCAGGCCGACGTAGCCCTCGTAGCCTGTCTTCGCCAGCTGGTCGAGCAGTTCCTCGAGCGGGAGCGAACCGGTGCCGGGGGCGCCGCGGCCCGGGTTGTCGGCGATCTGCACGTGGCCGGTCTTCGCGGTGTACTGCTCGATCACCGCGGGCAGGTCCTCGCCGTTCATGGACAGGTGGTACAGGTCCATGAGGAACTTGGCGTTGCCGAGGCCCGTGGCGGCGTTCACCTTGTCCACGATCTCGATCGCCTTGGGGGCGCTCACGATCGGGCACAGCGGCGACTCGGGCTTGTTCAGTGCCTCGATCAGGAGGATCGCGCCGACGCGGTCGGCGGCGCGGGCCGCGAGCGCGAGGTTCTCCAGGGCGAGCTCGTCCTGCGCGGCCGGGTCCACGCCGTCGACGCGGTTGCCGTACAGCGCGTTGAGCGCCTTGCAGCCGAGGGACTGTGCGAAGTCCGCCGCGATGTCGATGTTCGCGCGGAACCTGTCGCTCTCCTCGCCGGGGACCGACAGGGCGCCGCGGTCGGGGCCCGGCAGCTGTCCGGCGTAGAAGTTGAGCCCGGTGAGCTGTACGCCCGCGTCCTCGATCGCCTTCTTGAGGGCGTCGAGCTCGGACTGCTCGGGGGTGGGGGCGTCGACCCAGGGCCACCACAGCTCGACCGCGGTGAAGCCCGCCGCGGCGGCGGCCGCGGGGCGCTCCAGGAGCGGGAGTTCCGTGAAGAGGATCGACAGGTTGACGTTGAAGCGCTGGTCTGCGAATCCCATGGGGGTCGGCGCTCCCTTCCGTATCGAGATCCGTACGGCACTCGATGTCGAGTTCCGTATTGCGGAAGTTCGTTTCTGCTTGATGGAAGACTGCCGGGGATGCTTCGCTCTTGTCAAGAGGGGCTGCCGGAAAAACAGCTCGCGGCAGTAGGTTGACCCCGTGCGATTGAGAGTGGAGTTCACGACCGAGCCCTTCGACCTCGACGAGGCACCGCCCCACGCGGTCGTCGCCCGCGAGGTCATCCAGAAGGCCGAACTGGACGCGGTGGATGTCGGGCCCTTCGGCAACACCGCCGAAGGGGAGGCGGACGCCGTGCTCGGTGCGGTGGACGCGCTGCTGCGCCAGGCCCTGGCGGCCGGCGCCACCCGCGTCTCGCTCCAGGTCAATGTGATGGGGGAGGGCGATAAGTGACCGCTACAGGAGACGTCCCCTTCGTCAGCGCGGTGAAGCCGCTGGTGGACGCCATGGGGGGCGAGATGCTGCCGCCGCAGGAGGCCGGCAAGGACGACGTCGTCCTGCACTGGGAGGGGCGCGAGGTCATCGCCGTACGGCTGCCCCAGCTGGCCGACTCCCTGGATCACATCCTGGTGGCCATGGAGCGCGGGCGGGGCATGCCCCTGTCGGCTCTCGACCGCAAGGCCAAGCAGGAGGTCGTACGGATACTGGAGGCACGAGGCGCCTTCTCCGTGCGGCACGGAGTGGAGACCGTGGCCGGGGCGCTCGGGGTGTCCAGGTTCACCGTCTACAACTATCTGAACAGGGAAAACGCGGCCAAGGGGGAGTAGGCCGCCCACTAGCACGCCAAGGTGTCGAACCAGCCGCCGTCCGGATACCGGGCGGCGGTTTTTGTAACTCCGAGTTTTCAACAAAGTGTTGACGTGGTGTTTCGGAGGGCGTTAGCTATCCGCAGCCCGTCCAGCACAAGGCCACGGAGGCTTCCCGTGACTTCACGTCCGATGCCGGGGCTTTCCCGGTTCAACGCGCTTCACGAGAACGCGGCCGCTGCCGCGCTCCACGAGGTGTGTGCCAGCTCGGCGTGGGGGAGCAGGCTCCTCGCCCAGCGCCCCTTCGAAACCACTGAGGAACTCTTCGCCGCGAGCGACGCCGCCATGGCCGAGCTCGGCGCGGAGGATCTCGCCGAGGCGATGGCGGGGCACCCCCCGATCGGCCGCCCGAAGCCGGGCGACCCGACCTCGTCCCGCGAGCAGCGGGGCATGGCCGGCGCCTCCGAGGAGCTCAAGGCCGAGATGCTCGAACTGAACCTGGCGTACCAGGAGCGGTTCGGTCATGTCTTCCTGATCTGTGCCACCGGGGCGACCGGCGAGCAGATGCGCGACGCGCTGAAGGCCAGGATCGGGAACGACACCGGGACGGAACGCGAGATCGTGCGTACCGAACTGGGGAAGATCAACCGTATCCGCCTGACCCGCCTCGCCGAAGAAGACGTAGAAGTGGAAGAGGACAAGGACTGATGAGCACCGCGACCACCGCGTCGGTGTCGACGCACATTCTCGACACCAGCATCGGACGCCCCGCCGAGGGCGTCGCCATCTCGCTCGCCGCCCGCTCGGGCAGCGACGCCGAGTGGGTGGCGCTCGGCGGCTCCGCGACCGACGCGGACGGGCGCTGCAAGGACCTGCCGGCACTGCCGGAGGGCACCACCCACGTACGCCTCGACTTCGCCGTCGAGACGTACTTCGAAAAGAAGCAAGCCGAGGCGCAGCAGGACGCCCCCCGCGTAAGGGACAGCGGTGCGTTCTTCCCGGAGGTGGCGATCACGTTCGCCGTCAAGCCGGGCGAGCACTATCACGTACCGCTGCTGCTCAACCCGTTCGGCTACTCCGTTTACCGAGGGAGCTAGCAGACATGCCCACGATTCTCGGCCAGAACCAGTACGGCAAAGCAGAGAACCGCGTCGTCAAGATCACGCGGGACGGCGACACCCACCACATCAAGGACCTGAACGTCTCCGTCGCCCTCTCCGGCGACCTCGACGACGTCCACTACAACGGCTCCAACGCCAACTGCCTTCCGACGGACACGACGAAGAACACCTGCTTCGCGTTCGCCAAGGAGTACGGCATCGAGTCGGCCGAGCAGTACGGCATCCACCTCGCCCGGCACTTCGTGGACAGCCAGCCGTCCATCCACCGCGCCCGCATCCGCATCGAGGAGTACGCCTGGGAGCGCATCGCCGGCTCCGACGGCAACTCCAAGTTCATCGGCGCCGACGAGGTCAAGCACTCCTTCGTCCGCAAGGGCCAGGAGACCCGCCTCGCGCAGATCACGTACGACGGCGAGAAGTTCGAAGTCCTGTCCGGGCTCAAGGACCTGACCGTGATGAACTCCACGAACTCCGAGTTCTGGGGCTACATCAAGGACAAGTACACGACGCTCCGGGAAGACTACGACCGCATCCTCGCCACGTCCCTGTCGACGTGGTGGCGGCACAACTGGACCTCCGACGAGCAGCGCATGCCGCAGTGGGAGAAGTCCTACGAGCAGTCCAAGAAGCACATCCTCCAGGCGTTCGTGGAGACGTACTCGCTCTCGCTCCAGCAGACGCTGTACCAAATGGGTTCGCGGGTCATCAACAACCGCAGCGAGATCGACGAGATCCGCTTCTCCGCCCCCAACAAGCACCACTTCCGGCAGGACCTCTCCGCCTTCGGTCTGGAGAACGAAGCCAAGGACGGCGCCGTGTACTACGCGGCCGACCGCCCCTACGGCCTGATCGAGGCCACCATCCTGCGCGACGGCTGCGAGCCGCACATCCCGGTCGACATGACCAACCTCTGACGGCGACCGATGTCCCCGGGGCCCTGCACGGGCCCCGGGGGCCGAGTTCCCGGAACGACCGGTGACATCACCGGAGGGAACAGCAGTGACTCCGCCCCAAGGGTCTTTTCACTCGGCCGTACGGCCTCATGACGGTCAAGCCCTGACCGCCCTCCCGTAGGAAGACGAGCAGTTTACTGCAGCTCAGGAGACGTCAATGGCACAGGACTTGACCGTCCACCCGGTTGACCAGAAGCTCCACCCCTCGCGGCTCGTCCCCGCGGCACTCCAGCACATCGCCGCGATGTACGCGGGCGTCGTCACGCCCCCGCTCATCATCGGTCAGGCCGTCCACCTCGACGCGGCGGGCCAGACCCGCCTCATCGCCGCCAGCCTGCTCATCGCGGGCGTGGCCACCCTCCTGCAGACCCTCGGCGTCAAGGGACTCGTCGGCAACCGGCTGCCCTTCGTCAACGCCGCGTCCTCGGCCGGCATCGCCCCGATGCTCGCCATCGCCGAGACGAACGCCCGCGGTGACCAACTCCCCGCCATCTACGGCGCGGTGATGGTCGCCGGCGTCTTCTGTCTCGCGATCGGCCCGTTCTTCGGCAGGCTCCTGCGCTTCTTCCCGCCCCTCGTCACGGGCGTCGTCATCACCCTCATCGGGGTGACCCTGATGCCGGTCCCGGTCGCCTGGGCGCAGGGCGGCGACAAGACCGCCGCCGACTTCGGCGACATGAAGTACCTGGGACTCGCCGCCTTCACACTCGTCGTGATCCTGCTGATCCAGCGCTTCGGGCGCGGCTTCGTCAAGCAAGTCGCCCTGCTTCTGGGCCTGTTGATCGGCACACTGGCCGCGATCCCGTTCGGCATGGCGGACTTCGGTGCCCTCGGGTCGGCCCCGGTCGCCGCGCTGCCCACGCCGTTCGCGTTCGGCACGCCCGAGTTCCAGCCCGCCGCGATCCTCTCGCTCTGCCTGGTGATGCTCGTCCTGATGACGGAGTCCAGCGCCGGAATGCTCGCCATCGGCGAGATCTGCGACCGTGAGACCAGCGGCAGGACCATCACCCGCGGCCTGCGCACCGACGGCCTCGCCACGCTTCTCGGCCCCGTCTTCGGCGGCTTCCCCACCTCGGCCTTCGCCCAGAACGTCGGCGTCGTCTCGCTGACGAAGGTGCGCAGCCGTTACGTGGTCGCCGCCGCGGGAGGCGCGCTCCTGGTCCTCGGCGCCTTCCCGGTGCTCGGCGCGGTGGTCTCCACGGTGCCGATGCCGGTCCTCGGCGGCGCGGGCATCGTCCTCTTCGGCTCCATCGCCGTCAGCGGCATCCGTACGCTGTCGGAGGCCGGCCTCGACGACAGCTCGAACATCATCCTGGTGGCCGTCTCGCTCGGCGCGGGCATCATCCCGCTCGCCGCGCCCACCTTCTACGCCGAATTCCCGGCCTGGGCGCAGACCGTGCTCGGCTCCGGCATCAGCGCGGGCGCCCTGGTGGCCGTATCGCTGAACCTGTTCTTTCACCATCTCGGCACCCGCGGCCGCGCCACCGCCGCCGCGGCACTCAAATCCTCCTAGGGTCCTGCCGTGCCCAATCGCCACTCATCCATGAAGGAAGCACCATGGCACCTTCGGCAGCCCCTTCCCGCATCGTCATCGAGAACGCGGCCATCGCGACGGTCGACGCCGACGACACCGAGTACGCCTCGGGGTACGTGGTCGTCGCCGACAACAAGATCGAATCCATTGGCGCGGGCCAGGCACCCGCGGGCCTGGAGAACGTCGTGCGCCGCGTCGACGGCACCGGGCATCTCGTCACGCCCGGCCTGATCAACACACACCATCACTTCTACCAGTGGATCACCCGTGGCCTGGCCACGGACCACAACCTGTTCAACTGGCTGGTCGCGCTCTACCCGACGTGGGCGCGCATCGACGAGCAGATGGCCCGCGTCGCCGCGCAGGGCTCTCTCGCGATGATGGCCCGCGGCGGTGTGACCACCGCGATGGACCACCACTACGTGTACCCGAAGGGCTCCGGCGACCTGTCCGGCGCCATCATCGGCGCCGCCTCCGACATGGGTGTCCGCTTCACCCTCGCCCGCGGCTCCATGGACCGCTCCGAGAAGGACGGCGGCCTGCCGCCGGACTTCGCGGTCGAGACGCTCGAGGGCGCGCTCGCGGCCACGGAGGAGACCGTCGACCAGCACCACGACGCCTCCTTCGGCGCGATGACCCAGGTGGCCGTCGCCCCCTGCTCGCCGTTCTCCGTGTCCACCGAACTCATGAAGCAGGGCGCCGAGCTGGCGCGCCGGCTCGGGGTGCGGCTGCACACCCACGGCAGCGAGACGGTCGAGGAGGAGAAGTTCTGCCACGAGCTCTTCGGCATGGGCCCGACGGACTACTTCGAGTCGACGGGCTGGCTCGGCGAGGACGTGTGGATGGCGCACTGCGTCCACATGAACGACTCGGACATCGCCGCCTTCGCCCGTACGGGCACGGGTGTCGCGCACTGCCCGTCGTCCAACGCCCGTCTGGCGGCCGGCATCGCCCGCGTCCCGGACATGCTCAAGGCAGGCGTCCCCGTCGGTCTCGGTGTCGACGGCACCGCGTCGAACGAGTCGGGTGAGCTGCACACCGAGCTGCGCAACGCGCTCCTCATCAACCGGCTCGGCGCCCACCGCGAGGCCGCCCTGAACGCCCGTCAGGCGCTCCGGCTCGGCACCGCCGGCGGTGCCCGGGTCCTGGGCCGCGCCGCCGAGATCGGTTCCCTGGAGGCGGGCAAGCTCGCCGACTTGGTCCTGTGGAAGATCGACGGCATCGGGCACTCCTCGATCGCCGACCCGGTCACCGCCATCGTCTTCGGCGCCGCGGCCCCCGTCACCCTCTCCCTCGTCAACGGAAAGCCGGTCGTCGAGGACGGACGCCTGCTGCACGCCGACGAGGACGCCATCGCCCGCGATGCGCGTCAGGAGGCACAGCGCCTCGCGCGGATCACCGCCGAGGCATAGCGGGTGGCCACCGGATCTCCGCGGCGTCGCGGCGGCCCGGCGGCCATCCACAACCCTAGAACTCCGGTCGGGGGGGACGGCCCCCGACCGGACTTGAGCTGCCGAGCGGGCTGCTCAAGTGCCGCCCCGGATCGTGGCCCAACACTTCACGATCCCGGGGCGGTGAGCACTACCTGGGCGCAGTACCCACAACCGAATACCGGCAAGTCCTTGCACGTCGTACCACCTCCCAGAAGCGAGTGCCGCCCAGGCACTGGAAAACAACCGGAGGAGCCGCTGTGGCCATCAAGCCCAGGTTCACCAAGCAAGGCACCACCCCCGAGGAGATATCCGAGGGGCACACCGAACATCCGGCGGGCAAACACCCGGTGGACGAGAAGCTGCCGCCGCTGAAGATGGCGACGACCGGCCTCCAGCACGTCGCCGCCATGTACGCGGGCGTCGTCGCGCCGCCGCTCATCGTGGGCGCCGCCGTGGGCCTGTCGCCCAAGGAGCTCACCTTCCTGACCGGCGCCTGCCTCTTCACCGCGGGGCTCGCCACTTTCCTCCAGACCCTCGGCTTCTGGAAGATCGGCGCCCGGCTGCCGTTCGTCAACGGCGTCACCTTCGCCGGCGTCGCGCCCATGATCGCGGTCGTCAACTCGACGGACGACAAGAAGGACGCGCTGCCCGTCATCTTCGGGGCCGTGATCGTCGCCGGCGTCCTCGGCTTCATCGCCGCCCCCTTCTTCAGCAAGCTGGTGCGGTTCTTCCCGCCGGTCGTGACCGGCACGGTCATCACCCTCATCGGCGTGTCGCTGATGCCCGTCGCGTTCGGCTGGGCCCAGGGTCCCAATCCCGCGGCGAAGGACTACGGTTCGACGACCTATCTCACGCTGGCGGGCATCACTTTGGTGATCGTCCTGCTGCTGCGCAGGTTCACCACGGGCTTCGTGAAGCAGATCGCCGTACTCCTCGGCCTGATCATCGGCACCCTCGTCGCGATCCCCTTCGGCGTCACGGACTTCAGCCCGATCGGCGACGCGGACGTCATCGGCTTCCCGACGCCGTTCCACTTCGGCGCCCCGCAGTTCGCCGCCGCGGCGATCGTCTCCCTGTGCGTCGTCATGGTCGTCTCGATGACCGAGTCCACGGCCGACATGCTGGCGCTCGGCGAGATCGTGGAGCGTCCCGCCGACGAGAAGACGATCGCGGCCGGCCTGCGGGCCGACACGCTCGGCTCGGCGCTCAGCCCGTTGTTCAACGGCTTCATGTGCAGCGCGTTCGCCCAGAACATCGGCCTCGTCGCGATGACGAAGATCCGCAGCCGGTACGTCGTCGCCACGGGCGGAGGCTTCCTCGTCCTGATGGGTCTGTGCCCGATGGCCGCGTCGCTGATCGCCGTCGTGCCGCGCCCCGTCCTCGGCGGCGCGGGCGTCGTGCTCTTCGGCTCGGTCGCGGCGAGCGGCATCCAGACGCTCGTCAAGGCGAACCTGGAGCGGGACAACAACGTTCTGATCGTGGCCGTTTCGCTGGCCGTCGGCCTCATTCCGATCGCGGCCCCGGAGTTCTACCACGCGTTCCCGGACACCGCGAAGATCATCCTGGATTCGGGCATCTCCACGGGCTGTGTGGCCGCGGTGATCCTCAACCTGCTGTTCAACCACATCGGCCGCAGCGGGGACGCGGACGACGTGACGGCCCCGATGGAACCCGGCGGTGAGATCGCCGAGACGCGCACGGTCGCCGGGTCCTCCACCTCGGCAGGGTCTTCCGCAGCAGGGGTGCACTGACGTAACGTGCGTGACGCCGCCGACCGTATGGCGGAAGTTACTTTCCAGTTAACCCGGATTGCCGGTCCCGCGTGAGCCGCAGCGCGACGGGACCGGCCCCGGCGTCACAGCACGGAAGAAGCGCCACCCATGAATGACACCCCTGACGTGCAGGCCGTACGGGACGGGCGCGAAGTGCCCGGCGAGCGCCACGATCGCGGCGTTCTCGACGCGCACGCCGAGTCCGAAGTGTCCGACGCGGTCGCCGTGTCCGACGTGCATCCGGTGGACGAGATCCTGCCTCCCGGCCGGATGCTGGTCGCGAGCTTCCAGCACGTCGCCTCCATGTACGCGGGCGCGGTCTCCGTGCCGATCGTCATCGCGGTCGCCTCGAAGATGTCGGCGGGGGACACCGCCGTACTCATGGCCGGCAGCCTCCTGATGGCGGGCCTCGCGACGCTCCTCCAGACGCTCGGCATCGGCAACTTGATCGGCTCGCGCCTGCCGTTCGTCAACGGGGTCTCGTTCGCCGGTGTGGGCGTCATGCTGACGATCCTCGCCACCGAGGGCGGCGTACAGGCGGGCATGCCGGTCGTCTTCGGCGCGATCCTGGTGTCCAGCCTCTTCGGCTTCCTGGTCTCCACGTACTTCTCGCGCCTGGTGAAGTTCTTCCCGCCGGTGGTCACCGGCTCGGTGATCACCCTCATCGGCGTCTCGCTGTTCCCCGTCGCCTACGGCTGGATCGTCGACCCGACGGCCCACTCGCACCGCAACGACCCGAAGAACATCGCCCTGACGGCGGCGACCGTCCTGGTCATGCTGCTCCTGCAGAAGTTCACGACCGGCTTCGTCAAGCAGATCGCCATGCTCATCGCACTGGTCTTCGGCACGCTGCTCGCGATCCCGATGGGCCTCGCCGACTTCTCGGCCCTCGAGGAAGCGGACGCCTTCGGCCTCCCGAGCCTGCTGCACTGGGGCGCGCCGTCGTTCTCCCTCGCGCCGATCCTCTCCATGTGCGTCGTGATGCTGGTGATCCTCACCGAGTCGACCGCCGACATGATCGCGCTCGGCAAGATCGTGGACCGGCCGGTCGACGAGAGGACGATCGCCCGCGGTCTGCGCGCCGACGCACTCGGCTCGGCCGTCAGCCCCTTCTTCAACGGGTTCCACAACTCGGCGTTCGCGCAGAACATCGGCCTGGTCGTGATCTCCGGCGTCCGCAGCCGCTTCGTCGTCGCCCTGTCCGGCGCGATCCTCATCCTCATCGGTCTCAGCCCGGCCGCGGGCGCGCTGATCGCGGTGGTCCCGATGCCGGTCCTCGCCGCCGTCTCCCTCTTCCTGTTCGGCTCGATCGCCCTCTCGGGCATCCAGATGCTGCTCCGCGCCGACCTGCAGCGCGGCGACAACACCCTGATCGCCGTCGTCACCATCGGCGTCGGCCTCATCCCGGCGGTGAACGGCTCCTTCTACGCGTCCTTCCCCGACTGGGCGCAGATCGTTCTCGGCTCGGGCATCTCGACGGGCTGCATTCTGGCGGTCAGCCTCAACCTTCTCTTCAATCACCTGGGCAGGAAGGCGAGTTCGGCCACGGCGCCCGAACCGGCCCTCCCGCACTGACCGTCGCTTCTCCTCCCACGGCGACTTCCGCCGGGCTCGCGATGCCGGCGACGACGACCGCGAGGCCCGGCGGGACGGCGCTCGCGATGCCCATGTGTCACGGCGGACCGTTCTGGCCGAGCGTGATGTCGACTGTTCGGCCTGCGCGAGAGCGGCGCCCCCGGCACTCGCAGGTGTCGAACGCGCCGCCGCGCACGTGGAGTTGTCAGCCGATGTGGTAACTGTCCCCGTAGACCTTCCAGTCCAGCGGTGGGTCCAGGTCCAGGTTGCCGTTCTTCAGGAAGACGCGCTGCGCGGTGTCGACGCGGCTCGTGTCGCTGTGGGCCTCCTCCTGCTTCATGGCCCACACTCGCGCGTCGAGGAACGCGTTCAGGTACGCGACCTCGTCGCCCCCCTGCGCCGGCGGCTTCGCCTGGGCGAGAGCGCGCTTGCGGATGCTGCGGAAGCCGGTCGCGTCGTCGCCGTCACCGTGCATCACGATGGCGTCGTAGTACGCGAACTGCCCGAGCGTGCCGATGCCGTCGGACTTGCCCTGCGCGACCGCCGGGTCGAAGTACACGCGGTCGCGCTCGTCGTTCTGGGCCTGCTGGAACGCGGAGTCCTCGGCCGCCTCCTCCCAGTCGCGCGGGTAGTCGGGGTCGAGGCCGTCGTGCGAGTCGGTGCCGTCCACCTCGCGCAGGGCGGGCAGGTACTTCGCCAGGACGTTGCCGGGCTTGCGCCGGGTGTAGAGCTCCACGAGGTCGAGCATGTCGCCGGTGCCGGAACAGAAGCCGATGATCCCGGCGGTGTATCCGCGGCCGTCGCCGATGTCCTCGATGTAGCCGTACTGGGCCTTCCAGTCGAGCGAGGAGTTCTCCGCGCTCGACACCAGCTTCATGGCGATCTCCTTCTTCGCCGGGTCGTCGAGCCCGCCGGCGGAGAGGGGTGTGGCCGTCGCGAGCTGGGTCGTGAGGAGCGGGGCCGAGACGAGCGAGGCGCCGATCAGGGCGAGCAGGGTGCGACGCGAGGTGCGGATGTGGGGGGTGTGCACGGGACCTCCATGGGGGGAGCTCGTTGTTCCGCGAACTGTTAGGAAGGTTTCCTACCAGAGATTTCGGGTGACGTATACCCGTCAAGCGGAGGCGAGTTGGGGGTTCGAGGGAGGGGGTTCCGTGCCGGCGCAGACGTTCCTGCACGTGGACCGCGGTTCTCCATGTGGCGGGGAGGGGGTGCGGCGTCGGGTGGGTCAGTGGCCCGGGCCGCAGGGGCGCGCGGCCGGGAGTCGTCCCGAGACGAATGCCGTCGGCGGTACGCCGAACAGCGCGTGGAACTCCGCCGTCATGTGCGACTGGTCGTAGTAACCGGTGGCATGCGCGAGTCCCGCCCACCGCGGGTTCCCCTCGGTGGGCGCCCCGGCGAGCACGTGGCGCACCCGGTCGATCCGAGCGAAGTGCTTGGGGGACAGGCCGACGCCGTCCGCGAAGAGATTGCGCAACTGGCGCTCGCTCACTGCCAGTTGCCGGGCCACCTCCGTGACCGTCCCCGGCCGGTCACGCCCCGGGGCCGTCGACAGCGCCTCGACCGCCGCCCGCACCAGGCCGTCGCGGGCACGCTCGCCCCGGTCGCGAGGCGTGAGGCCGTCCGGCAGCATCTCCGCCATGCGCGCGAGCACGGCCTCCGGGTCCGGAGCGGGCCCGAGGGCGGCGAGCCCGCGCGCGAGCCGTCGGCCCGCCTCGCCCGGCAGCGACTCCAACGACTCGGCCCGGCCCACGAGTTCGCGTGCGGACATCCCGAGCAGAGGGCGCGCGGCACCGGGCCGGAACCGCAGCTGCAGACACATCGGGAGCCGTTTTTCCTCGTAGTACGACGCTTTGGCGCGCGGCCCGACGGCGAGCACGTCGGTGCCGCCGTCCGGCAGCACACGGAACACGAGCCGCGTCGCCGCGTCCGGAACATGGGTGATCGGCCCGGTGTCCCCCTGACCGACGGCCGGGGCGTCGACGGAGTTGATCGAGTCGATCTCGGTGATCCACGGCCGCAGCGCCTCGGGCGGCGCGACAGGGGTGCCGTAGCGTCCGGGGGTGCTGTAGTGCCCGGAGGCGCTGGTGCCGGTGTGGTCCGGCGTCGCGGCCTGTTCGGCCGTCCTGTCCCGCAGCGTGGTCACCCCTCCACGTTAACCGGGGGTTGTGCCGCCCGGGGGCCGCCGACTGTGCCGGAATTTCCTAGCCGCGACAGCCCGTTGACCGGCAACGTCGAAGCCATGATCCTCATCACCGGTGCCACCGGCACCATCGGCAGTGAAGTGACCCGCCTCCTCGTCGCGCGCGGCGTCCCGCACCGCGCCCTGACCCGCGAGCCGGACCGCGCCGCCTTCGGACCCGCCACCGAGGTCGTCCGCGGGGACCTCGACGACCCGGGGACGCTCGACGCGGCGGTGGCCGGTGCCACGGCCGTCTTCATGGTGACCCTGCCCGGCTCGGGCTCCGGGCCCGGCGTCCAGGACAAGGCGCTGCTGGACGCGGCCGTGGCGGCGGGCGTGCGCAGGGTCGTGAAGCTCTCGGCGATCGGCACGGGCGAGCCGGGCGCCGGACGCTTCGGCATGTGGCACGCCCCGGGTGAAGAGGCGCTCCGGGCGAGCGGCATGGAGTGGACCGTGCTGCGTCCCACGACGTTCGCGTCGAACTTCCTGTGGTCGGCGCCGGAGATCCGCGCGGGGAGGCCCGTTCCCAACCAGTTCGGGGACGGTGCCCAGGGTGTGATCGACCCGCGCGACATCGCCGAGGCGGCCGTGGAGACCCTCCTCGCCGACGGGCACGACGGCCGTGTCTACACCCTCACCGGGCCCGAACTCCTCACCGTGCCCGACCAGGCGGCCACCGTCGCCGCGGCGGCCGGCCGGTCCGTCGAGACCGTCGAACTGCCCCCGGAGTCCGCCCGCGAGTACGTGCTCGCCGCGGGCATCGCCGAAGAGTCCGTGGACAGCGTCCTCGAAGGCTTCGCCTACGTCCGCGCCGGTCACAACGCGATCGTCACGGACGACGTCGAACGCGTCCTCGGGCGCCCGCCCCGCACCTTCGCCATGTGGGCCGAGGAGCACAAGGAGGCATTCCTGTAGAGCTGTTGGGCGGGAGGCCCTCCCGGGAAGGGGAGGTGCCGGCCGGGAAGGGGAGGTCCTGCCCAGGAGGGGGAGGGCCTGTTCGGGAAGCGTGTGCTCCTTGCGGAATCAGAGGCCGAAGGCGCGTGGATCCGACGCGAGTGCCCGGAAGTACTCGCGCGGATCCGCCACGAGCCGGCGCTCCTTGAGGTCGATCAGGCCTCCCACCCCGGTCAGTTCCGCCGCGAGCGTGCCGTCGGTCCTGCGCACCGACTGCTCGATCCGGAACGTCTTGCCCTCCGCCCACACGAACGCACAGCTCACGTCCACCTCGTCGCCCGCGCGCAGCTCGCGGCGGTAGCGGATGGTCGTCTCCAGGGCGACCGGGCCGACCCCCTTCGCCAGCAGGTCGGCCTGCCGGATCCCGCCGTGCTGGAGCAGCGCCCATCGCGCGTGCTCCGCGTACTGCAGATACACGCTCTGATTGAGGTGCCCCTGCGAGTCGGTCTCGTACCCACGCACCTGAATGCGCACGGTGAACGGCTCGGCCACGATGTCCCCTTCGACGCTTACCTGGTCTGCTGCTTCGGCTGGTGCTTGATCGTCATGCTCTTCTCGGTGACGCCAGCAAGTACCGGCCCCCGGTGCGGGGTTCCGCGTGCTCGCTGACCTGCCACCCCGCCCGCTCCAACGCGGCGGCGCAGGCCGCGATTCCGTCCGGCCCGTGCCCCTTCACGGCCACGGCCTCCGGCTGTGGTGTGCCGCCGACCCTGTAGCCGTCCCCGGTCGTACCCTCCGCGGGCCGGCAGCCCGCCGCCTCCAGAGCGAGGGCGGCGGCCTGCACCAGATGGCCGCGCTCCCAGGCGCACGGACGGTCGGTGGCGCCGTCGGGATTGGTCATGCGACGCATCTCCACGAGCCCCTGCCAGGCGCTGCGCACCTCGCGCGCCCGCGCCGGACCGTGAGGGCCCGGCGCCTCTCCGCCCACCCGCGCCGCGAACGGACCGCCGCCGGACGGCTCCGGCGGCGGGAGCCGCTCGGCGCGCTCCGTCTCGTCCCCCGCCTCCCGTATCCGGTGTCCGGCCGGTGTCAGGAAGTGGTCGTGCGGCGGGCGCGGGTGCCGGAACGCGAGCTTCATCAGGACGAGGCGCGCGAGCTGGGCGTCGCCGCCCTTCAGCCGTCCGGTGACCGGGTCGGGCCTCCTCGACGATGCGCCGCTGCGCGGCGGACAGCGGCCTGGTCATGACGCCACCCCCTGATTCCGTCCCTCGGCCGGTACGTGCTCCCTACGTTCCGATGGTGCAGCACGGGTCTGACAACGGCCGGGGCCGAAGGCGTGTCAGGGCCGCAGATTCCACCCGGCGACGACCGGACGGCCGTGCTCGGTACTCAGCCTGCTCACGGTGCCCGTAGCCAGCAGGAAGTGCGCCCCGTCCGCCGGGGTCAGGCCGAGCCGGCGAGCGGTGAGGACCCGCGAAAAGTGGCCGTGGCCGACGAGGACGACGCTGCCCTCGTACTCCGCGAGCGCGGCGTCCACCTTCGCGAGCATCCGGTCGGCCCGCGCCCCGACCTCTTCGGGGCTCTCGCCGGGGTGCTCCGGAGGTCCGGGCGCGACCCCGTCGGTGAAGAGGAACCAGCCGGGCCGGTTGCGCTGGATCTCGAGCGTGGTGACGCCCTCGTAGGCGCCGTAGTCCCACTCGCACAGGTCGGCGTCGACCCGTACGTTCCCGAGACCGAGGAGCTTCGCGGTCTCGTGCGCACGCACCATCGGGCTCGAGAAGACGGCACCGACGTGATAGCTGCCGATGAGCGGGGCGAGCCTGCGCGCCTGCTCGCGGCCGTTCTCCGTCAGCGGGATGTCGGTCCAGCTCGTGTGCTGCCCGGACAGGGCCCACTCGGTCTCGCCGTGCCGGACCAGCAGCAGGTCACCCATGCGACCGTCCTGTTCTCTCCGAGGCTGCCGTCGGTCGGGCCCGGCGATCTTGCACGGGCCGTCGTTCGAACCGTACACGCGGTGCGGGAGGGACGCCCGGCCTTGATTGTCAGACCCCGCCCGTAAGGTCGTAGACGTCACCGTTCCCGCCGGACGGGGGTGACACGCGCCGCACCGACCACGGCGAACGCAAGCCTGCCGATCGGGGAAAGGAGCCCGGCCATGACGGAGCAGACCGACCACAGGGGCGTCACCGTCTCCGCGGCCGCCGTGTTCCTCCCCGCGCCTCTGCCGCGCGAGAGCACGGTCGCGTTCTGGCACCCGGACGGCACGGACCTGCCCGGCGCCACCCCGCTCACCGTCGTCCGGCCGCACGGCGCGGGCGCCCGCAGCGGGACCGTCCCCGCCGTCCGGATGCCCGTCACCGACGCCCTGCCCCTGCTCGTGCGAGCCCGGCACACGCCCGGCGCCCATCCCGCCGCGGCCTGCTGGGGCGCCGCCGCCCTGCACGCCCTGCACCTCGTGGGCCGCGGCCGTCTCCTGCCCGGCCTCACGGCCTCCGATCACGACGCGTGGCGCGCGGGCCCGCTCGACGCGGACGACATCGCACAGCTGCGCGCCATCGCCGCCGCCATGCCGTACGAGGCCCATGCCGCGCCGGTGGCAGGCTCCAAGCCGCTGCGGCTGCCCGAGCCCGAAGCTCTCGTGCGCGCGTTCCTCGACGCGGTCGCCGACTCCCTGCCGCGCAGCCCCGCCGCCCCCTTCGCGGCCGGGGCGCCCTTCGCCTCCTTCGCGCCGCAGCACCTGCCCCGCGCGCGTGCCTGGGCGGTCGAGGCGGCGGCCGGCATGGACGCGGGCGTGCGGGTCTCCCTGCGCCTGGACCTGTCGAACTTCACCCTCTTCGACACGGACGACGCCCCCGACCCCGCCGACACATCCGCCGGTGAGGACGGCCCGGGAAGCGCCGGTGCCGAGGAGCGGCGGCGGGCCGGGGCCGCCCTCGTCCAGGTGCACAGCCTCGCCGACCCCACCCAGGTCGTCGACGCGGCGCGGCTCTGGGCCGGCGACGGCGAGGCGCACTTCGGCGCGCGCGCCAGGATCGACGCCGTTCTCGCCCTGCGCCGCGCCGCCCGCGTCTGGCCCCCGCTCGGCCGCGTCCTGGAGCGTGACGTGCCCGACGTCCTCGCGCTCTCCGAGGGTGAACTCCTCGACCTCCTGGGGCCGGCCGCGGCCCGCCTCGCGGACGCGGGCGTCGAGGTCCACTGGCCCAGGGACCTGGCCCGCGCCCTCACCGCCACCGCCGTGGTGCGCGCCGCCGCGCCCGGCTCCGCCACCGACGGCACCCCGTTCTTCGACGGGGAGGAACTCCTCAAGTTCAACTGGCAGTTGGCGCTCGACGGGGACCCGCTCACCGAGCGTGAGATGGACGAACTCGCCGAGTCCCACCGGCCCGTCGTCCGGCTGCGCGACCAGTGGGTCGTCGTCGACCCCGACCTCGTACGCAAGGCCCGCAAACGCGAACTGGGGCTGCTCCAGCCCGTCGACGCCCTCGCCGTGGCCCTCACCGGCGAGGCCGAGATCGACGGCGAGCGCGTCGAGGCCGTCCCCACCGGGGTCCTCGCCCACCTGCGCGACCGCCTCGTCGAAGGCCCCGCCGCCGCCGGCCAGCCCGCCGGCCTGCACGCCACGCTCCGCGACTACCAGCTGCGCGGCCTCGCCTGGCTCGACCTCATGACCTCGCTCGGCCTCGGCGGCTGCCTCGCCGACGACATGGGCCTCGGCAAGACGGTCACCCTCATCGCGCTCCACCTGCGCAGGAACAAGACGGCACCCACCCTCGTCGTCTGCCCGGCGTCCCTCCTCGGGAACTGGCAGCGGGAGATCACCCGCTTCGCCCCCGGCGTCCCGGTCCGCCGCTTCCACGGCACCGACCGCACCCTCGACGGCCTGGACGGCGGTTTCGTCCTCACCACGTACGGCACCCTGCGCACCCGCGCCGCCGAACTGGCCGGGCAGACCTGGGGCATGGTCGTCGCCGACGAGGCGCAGCACATCAAGAACCCCTTCTCCGCCACCGCCAAGGCGCTGCGCACGATCCCGTCGCCCGCCCGTGTCGCGCTCACCGGCACGCCCGTGGAGAACAACCTCTCCGAGCTGTGGGCCCTGCTCGACTGGACGACCCCCGGGCTGCTCGGTCCGCTCAAGTCCTTCCGCGCCCGCCACGCGCGCGCCGTGGAGACCGGTGAGGACGCCGAGGCCGTCGAGCGCCTGGCCCGCCTCGTGCGGCCGTTCCTGCTCCGCCGCAAGAAGTCCGACCCCGGCATCGTTCCCGAGCTGCCGCCCAAGACCGAGTCGGACCACCCGGCCCCCCTCACCCGCGAGCAGGCCTCGCTCTACGAGGCGGTCGTCCGCGAGGCGATGGCCGAGATCGAGGCCGCCGAAGGCATCGCACGCCGCGGCCTGATCATGAAACTCCTGACATCGCTCAAGCAGATCTGCAACCACCCGGCGCAGTTCCTCAAAGAGGCGGACGGCCCCCGATCCCGCCTCACCGGCCGCTCCGGCAAACTCTCCCTGCTCGACGAACTCCTCGACACGATCCTCGCGGAGGACGGCTCCGTCCTCGTCTTCACGCAGTACGTGTCCATGGCCCGCCTCCTCGCGACCCACCTGGCCGCCCGCGCGATCCCCTCCCAGCTCCTGCACGGCGGAACGCCCGTGGCCGAACGCGAGCGCATGGTCGACCGCTTCCAGTCCGGCGAGGTCCCCGTCTTTCTGCTCTCCCTGAAGGCCGCCGGCACCGGCCTCAACCTCACGCGCGCGGGCCACGTCGTCCACTTCGACCGCTGGTGGAACCCGGCCGTCGAGGAGCAGGCCACCGACCGCGCCTACCGCATCGGCCAGACCCAGCCCGTCCAGGTCCACCGTCTCATCACCGAGGGCACCGTCGAGGACCGCATCGCCGAGATGCTCGCCGCCAAGAAGGCCCTCGCCGACGCCGTGCTCGGCTCCGGCGAAGCCGCGCTGACCGAGCTGACCGACCGGGAGCTCGCCGACCTCGTCTCCCTGAGGAGGGCGGCATGACCCCCCACACACCGGGCCGCGCCGGCGCGCACACCCAGGCCCGCGCCCGCGTCGACGACCGCCGCCGCACCTTCCCGCCGCTGCCGCCCCGCACCCGCACGGCCGACGCCTTCGCGCTGACCTGGTGGGGGAACGCGTGGGTGGACGCCCTCGTGGACACGGCCCTCGACACCGCCCGCCTCACCCGAGGCCGCGCCTACGCCGACCGAGGACACGTCGACGCCATCACCGCGACCCCCGGCCGCGTCATGGCCTACGTCCACGGCTCACGCCCCCGGCCGTACCGCACGGAGATCCGTCTGCGCACCCTCCACGACGACGACTGGGAGCGCATCCTCGACGCGGCGGCAGCCCGCCCCGACCACATGGCCGCGCTCCTCGACAAGGACGTCCCGCACGCGCTGGCCGCCGTCGCCGACCTCCTGCCCGCCGTCGGTGACCTGATCCCCGACTGCTCCTGCCCGGACGACGGTCACCCCTGCAAGCACGCGGCCGCGCTCTGCTACCAGACGGCGCGTCTGCTCGACGAGGACCCGTTCGTCCTGTTCCTGCTGCGTGGCCGCGGCGAACAGGAGCTCCTCGCCGACCTGACCCGGCGCAACGCGGCGCGCGCCGCTGGAGAGCGCGCCGCCACGGCCCCCGCACTGCCCTCGGTCGAGGCCCGCGAAGCCCTCGCTCCCCGTACCCTGCCGCTCCTGCCCCCGCCGTTCCCGGCCCCCGCGCACCCGGGCCGCCCGCCCGTCTACCCGCACGCGTCCGGCGCCCCCGACCCGCTCGCCCTCGACCTCCTCGCCACCGAGGCCGCGGCCCGCGCCCACACGTTCCTCACGCGGGGCATCGACCCGATCGCCGGACTCACCCCCTGGCAGGACGCGGTCCGGCTCGCCGCCGCCCACCCCGGCTCCGGCCTCGCGGCGTCCACGCGCACGCTGTACAAGTCTCTCGCCCAGGGCACGGGACGCACGGCCACCGACCTGGCCCGTGCCGTCGCCGCCTGGCGCCAGGGCGGACTCGCGGGCCTGGACGTCCTCGAAGGGGAGTGGGACCCGCCGGCCGGCCCCTTCGACCGCGCCCGCCCGGCCCTCATCGCTGCGGACTTCCCCCACTTCCGCCCCCACCGCAACAGGCTCTCGACCGACAACCTCCAGCTCCGCCTCGGCCGCGAAGGCCTCTGGTACGGCTACGAGTCGGACCCCGGCCGCGAGGACTGGTGGCCGAGAGGCACGCCCGACACGGACCCGGTCGGCGCCCTCACCGCGCTGCTCGGCCGCTGACGGGCCGGGCCGGCGGAGGCCGAGTGCGACGGTTCACAACGCGGCGGCCCACCGCGTCAGCGTCGTGAAGTCCCTCTCACGCAGCCCGTGGCGCGGGTGGATGCGCAGGAGCAGGGCCGGAGCGTCGTGGTGCGCGGTGACATGGCGGGAGTCCAGGTCCGTGATCATGTCGTCGACCCAGGCGAACGGCCGTCCGGCAGCCCAGTCGAGCAGCGGGCGGGTCTTCCAGTAGAGGCCGTCGGGGTCCCGGGCGAACAGCTCGGGCCACTCGATCACGGGCAGCGCGGCGGGCAGTCCGATCGCCGGGCCGATCATCTCGTTCGCCTCGTGCATCCACGTGGTCGCCCAGGCCAGTTCGAAGGGCAGGCCGACCAGGCGCCGGCCGTGGGACGGGTGGAGCACGACCCGTAAGCCGCGGCGGTGGCGGCGGGAGCCTGGTGTCTGGCGCGAGAGCCAGGACGCCGGGTGGAAGCGGTGAGCGGTGTATCCGCGCAGGCGGGGCAGGCGGGCGGCGTACGGGTTGAGGGGCCCGTCGACGTCGAGGAGGAGCAGCGGTCTGTCTGTCATGCACAGGTGTTGCCCACCGGGACCGGTGATCGCTCATCGCGGCGTCGGACACGGTCAGCGCACGCTCGGGGCCGCCGACTCGATGAACCTCGTCAGGGCGTCCTTGCACCGCCGCGACCGCCGGTCCCGGTCCTCCTCGTCCACCGACTCGTGCAGACAGTTCGCCAACTCGAACGCTGATTCGGCCAGTTGACGAGTGTCTGCCTGGTCGCACACCAACTGGAGCCGCGCCAGCGCCTGTCGCGCGCTGATCCGTGCCTCGTACGACGCGAAGCGGGCCTCCTCCGCCTGGGAGGAACCCGGCACCTCCTGCGCCCGGAACCACCGGTCGTTCTGACTGCGCCGGTAGTCGAACAGGGCCCCGGCGAACGCGCTGTAACTGGAGATCCGCTCCTGACGCAGCTGCTCGGCACGGGCGAGCCCGGCGACCCGCTCCGTGGACCGCGCCTGGAAGAAGTGGGTGACGACGGAACCGAGCAGGGTGCCGAGCACGGCTATCAGCGCCGCATCCATGGTGAGTTGCTCCTCGTGGTCCGGGGAAAAACCATTCGATTCGAAGTGCGGTGCCTGACTACCGTTCTCGCGTGGCAACGAAACTCAATCAGATCATCGCAGTCGAGAAAGGCGTCAAGTCCAAGGCACACCAGGACCTGACGGCGGCCCATCACGGGCTTCAGAAGCCGGCGCTCCTGGCCGGGATCTCGCGTACCTACCAGCCGAAGGACGAGGAGGGCGAGCAGCTGCCGCCCGAGTCGACGCGGGTCCAGGTGAGGGCCGAGCACGTGCTGCGGGACACCGCGAAGACGCTCACCCGGCTGTTCGATGTGACTGCCACCAAGGACTGGGCGAACTGCGAGGCGCGGGCCGATGTCACGGTCGACGGACGGGCCGTCCTGAGCCAGGTGCCGGTCGCGTACCTGCTCTTCCTGGAGAAGCAGCTCGTCGACCTCAACGCCTTCGTGCGCAAACTGCCCGTGCTCGACGCCTCCGAGGCGTGGACGCAGGACCCGTCGACGGATGACTGGAAGACGGAGCCGGTGCGGACGCTGCGCACCAAGAAAGTGCCGCGCAACCACGTGAAGGCCGAGGCGACCGAGAAGCACCCGGCGCAGGTCGAGGTCTACTACGAGGACGTGCCCGTCGGGTACTGGACGACCGTGAAGTTCTCCGGCGCGCTGCCCGCGCGCAGGGTGAACGAACTGCTCGAGCGGATCGAGAGGCTCCAGCAGGCCGTCAAGTTCGCCCGCGAGGAGGCGAACGCGGCGGAGGTCGACGACCAGCGGGCGGGTGACCCCGTGTTCAGCTACCTCTTCGGCTGATCCAGCGGCACATTCAAGACTCCCCGGGCGCCGCAGAGCCGGCGGCCGGGGTGCGCGAGGAGCGCAAAGCTGAAGCTGAAGCTTGTCGTGACGGTGCGGTCCGCACAGCACACGCGGACCGCCATCAATCTCAGACTCCTGCTCCAGACTCAGTATGCGCCGCTCATCGCCGCATCGATCGGACCCGGGCCCCAGGCCCCGAATTGCCGGTTCGAATCCGGCCCGCCCAGCTCGATGGGCGGTAGTCCAAAGGCAGGACGCAGGGCATTGACACTGACCCGGGTCCTCAAGCGAGTCGGCGTGTGATGTGAGCGGCATTCATGGGGTCCGGGGGCCGGCTACGCCCTCGGACCCGCTCCATGCCCGGCCCAGCGAGACGCCCCGCCCCGCGAAGAAGTTCTCGAACGTCGCCGACGGCAGTTCCGCGCAACGGGTTTCGGGGCTGATCCCCGACGGGTTGTGGAAGTGGAGGCGGTCGCCTTCGCGGGCCGTGAGCAGGACCAGGTGTCCGCCCCGGCCGGGCGCGGGCCGCCGGGGGCGGCGGATCCCGTAGTGGACCGAGGCCATGACCGTACGGCCCTGATCGAGCAGCCCGGCGATCTCGTCGACCGTCAGGGTGCGGTGGACGGTCGCGTCCAGGCCGAGTTCCTCGCGGGCGTACTCGGCGAACGGTGCGTAGATCAGGCCGTGGATGCCGCCCTCCGTGTCCACCGTGTACGCGCCGTACTTGAGCGCTCCGTCGCGCAGGTCGAAGAGGCTGGGCGCGTCCGGGCCGAGGGCCATGCGCAGGCACGTCATGCCGCACAGATGGCCGCACCACAGAGCGTAGTCCTCCGCCGTGGCCGCGCCCGAGGTCTCCCATGCGGGGTCGTCGGCGCGGTCGTGGCCGCCCTCCACGATCGCCTCGACGAGTTCGGGCGAGGCGAACTGCGTCAGGCTCGGCAGGGCGCAGGTGGTGCAGAACGTCACTGGCGGTACCCACTCAGGAAGCGGCCGATCCGGCTGATCGCGGCGTCGAGATCGTCAGCGTACGGGAGGGTGAGGATGCGGAAGTGGTCCGGGCGCGGCCAGTTGAAGCCGGTTCCCTGGACGACCTGGATCTTCTCGCGCAGCAGCAGGTCGAGGACGAACTTCTCGTCGTCGACGATGGGGTGGACCTTGGGGTCGATGCGCGGGAACGCGTACAGGGCGCCCTTGGGCTTCACGCAGGAGACGCCCGGGATCTCGTTGAGCTTCTCCCAGGCCTTGTCGCGCTGTTCGAGGAGCCGGCCGCCCGGCGCGGTCAGTTCGCGGATGGACTGGCGGCCGCCGAGCGCGGCCTGGATGGCGTACTGGGCGGGGGCGTTGGCGCACAGCCTCATGGAGGCGAGCATTGTCAGGCCCTCCAGGTAGTCGCGGGCGTGCTGCTGCGGTCCCGTGACGACCAGCCACCCGGAACGGAAACCCGCGACGCGGTATGTCTTGGAGAGGCCGCAGAAGGTGAGGACGACCAGGTCGGGGGCGAGGGCGGCGGCGCTGTGGTGGACCGCGTCGTCGTACAGGATCTGGTCGTAGATCTCGTCGGCGAGCACCATCAGGCCGTGCCGGCGGGCGAGGTCGAGGATGCCCTCGACGATCTCCTTCGGGTAGACCGCGCCCGTGGGGTTGTTGGGGTTGATGATGACGACGGCCTTGGTGCGGTCGGTGATCTTCGCGGCCATGTCGTCGAGGTCGGGGTACCAGTCGGCCGACTCGTCGCACACGTAGTGCACGGCCTTTCCGCCGGAGAGCGTGGTGACGGCCGTCCACAGCGGGAAGTCCGGTGCGGGGATGAGGACTTCGTCGCCGTCCTCCAGGAGTGCCTGTACGGCCATGGTGACCAGCTCGGACACGCCGTTGCCGAGGAACACGTCGTCGACGCCCACGTCGAGGCCGATTGCCTGGTAGCGCTGGGCGACGGCGCGGCGGGCGGACAGGACGCCCCGTGAGTCGGTGTATCCGTGGGCCTGGGGGAGCATCCGGATCATGTCCTGGACGATCTCCTCGGGCGCTTCGAAGCCGAAGAGCGCGGGGTTGCCGGTGTTGAGGCGCAGGACGCTGTGGCCCGCCTCCTCAAGGGCGTTGGCGTGCTCGATCACCGGGCCGCGGATCTCGTAACAGACCTCGCTGAGCTTGCTCGACTGCCGGAACTCCATGTGGTGCCCTCCCGGACTGCCCGTGACGTGTGTGACTTGGTTTTACCAAGTGACTGCTTGGAAAGTCCAACAAGTTGCATAGACTGCGAGCCATGCCACGCCGAAGCTACGACCAGTACTGCGCCGCCGCCCGCGCCCTCGACGCCGTCGGGGACCGCTGGACGCTCCTGATCGTCCGTGAACTCCTCGCGGGGCCGCGCCGCTACACCGATCTGCACGCCGACCTGCCCGGCGTCAGCACGGACGTCCTCGCCTCGCGCCTGAAGGACATGGAGCGCGAGGGCGTCGCGGAGCGCCGCAGGCTGCCCGCGCCGGCCTCGGCATACGTCTATGAACTGACCCCGCGCGGGCGGCAGTTGCTGCCGGTGCTCCAGGCGCTCGGGGAGTGGGGTGCACCCGCTCTGGACGAGCGCGGGCCGACGGACGCGGTGCGCGCGCACTGGTTCGCCCTGCCTCTGCTGAGCCATCTGGAGCGGCTGGGTGGCGAGGGTGTGGTGGAAGTGCGCCTCGACGAGGGGGAGTTCCATGTGCGGGTCGGCGGCGCGGGCGCGGACGGGCCTGTCTACGGTGAGGGGCCCGTCGCGGGTGAGCCCGAGGCGCGGCTCGTCCTGGGGACGGAGACCTGCGTCGCCGTGGTGCGGGGCGAGCTGACGCTGGAGGAGGCGGCCCGCGCCGGCCATGTCGCCGTGTCCGGGGACGGCGCCCTGGCGAAGGCGCTGCGGGTGGCGTGAGGCGGGGGCCGACACGCCCATGGCACCCGGCACTTGGTGTGCGCGGGCGCCATGGGCGGGGGTGTCACATGCCCGGCGGTACCCGGGACGGGCGGCCCGTGCCGCGCGTCAGGGCGTAGCCGCCGATACCGGCGAGCGCCGCCAGGATGCCGCCCGCCGCCGTCCAGACCCAGCGGTCCGACCACCAGCCGGAGGACCAGCCGTCCTCGGGCTCACCCGTCGCGAGGGCCTGGCTCGCCGACGAGCCGTTCTTCTCGTCGGAGGCGTCGGCAGAGGCGTCGTCGGAGGCGTCGTCGGAGGCGGCAGCGGCCTCCTGCGTCGTCGAGCCCGGCACGAGGGGGGCGGCGAGCGAGCCGTCCACCGCCGAGGAGCCGCCGACCTCCTTGGAGGTCACCTCGACCTCGGTCGAGACGGGCAGCCCCTGGTCCGAGGGTGTCATCACGGCCGCCGTGAGCCGGACGTAGTACGTGCCGGGCAGCGGGTCGTTCGCCCACTGCTCCGACCAGGCCCGCACCGTACGCAGCGTGCAGGACAGCCCGACCGACGTCGCGTCCTGCGCCGCCGCCCTCGACTGCGTCCCGTACATGCAGGACTGACGGCGTCTCAGCCCGTCGTACACGTCGATCCGCCACGTCGCGCCCGAGGGGCGCGCGGCCGAGTCCGGCAGCTTCACCGTCGCCTTGACCGTGGGCCGTTGCCCGGCGTCCGCCGGGAACGACCAGTACAGGTAGTCGCCCGTGGAGGCGTCCGCGGTGGCCCGCAGGCCCTGCTGCACCTCCTGCGCGGTACGGAACGACGTGCCCGCCTCGGTGGGGGCCCTGTCGTCACCGGAGGAGCCGGAGTCGCCGGAGCCGGCGAACGCCGTACCCGCCCCGAGCAGTGCGGTCAGCGCGCACGCGCCGAGGAGTCCGGCCGTCGTCGACAGCTTGGTCGTACGCATCAGTTGGTCCTCCAGACCGCGACCCGCCAGCGCGAGATCCAGCCCCACAGCACACCCGCGGCGAAGCCGGTGACCACCAGGGCGCCGAGCAGCCACCAGCCGCGGCCCAGGCCGAACGCGGCCACGTCGGACGCGGCGCTCGGCGCGTCCACGACGTCGACGGTCAGTTCGACCGGGAGGCCCGGCGTCGTCTTGACCGACGCGGGGGCCGAGTAGGAATTCGACACCTGGAGGCACACGGTCTCGGTCGCCGCCTCGTCGTCGTCCTGCTCGGGCTTCGGGTAGCGCAGACCTGTCGAGATCACGTCCGTACGCCCGTCGCCCGCCTCCGAGCCCCGGACGATCTCACGCCCGTGCTCGGTGACGGCGCGCAGCAGCACGCCGTAGTCCTTGTCGACGGCGCGGTCCGCGGCGACGCTGACAGAGGCGCGCAGCTCCTGTCCGGGGGCGACGGCCACGCGGTAGAAGCGGTGCTCGCCGAACGTCTCGCGGTCCGTGTACAGGCCGGGCTTGACCTCCGGCGCGCCGGTGCACTCCTTGGCGCCCTCGACGGCCACGGGGTTGACCACGGGGTCGGCCGCCCGGTCCACCAACTGGCCCACGCGGTCGGTGAGTTCGTCGGTGTGCCGCACGGAGGTGTAGGTGCCGCCGGTGGCCTCGGCGATGCAGCTGAGCTGGTCACGCGTCTTGGCGTCCGGGACCAGGCCGAGCGTGTCGATGGTGAGGTTGATGCCCTTGGCCGCGATGTCGCGCGCGACCTCGCACGGGTCGAGCGGCTGGCAGGTGTCCTCGCCGTCGCTGATGAGGACGATGCGGCGCGATCCGTCGCTGCCGGCGTCGATGTTCAGGTCGTCGGCCGCCTTCAGGAGCGCGGGACCGATCGGCGTCCAGCCGGTCGGCGAGAGGGTGGCGACGGCGGTCTTCGCCTCGGTGCGGTCGAGCGGGCCGACCGGGTAGAGCCGCGCGGTGTCCTTGCAGCCCACCTTCCGGTCCTCGCCGCGGTAGTTGGCGCCCAGCGTGCGGATGCCGAGCTCGACCTCCTTCGGCGTCGCGTCGAGCACCTCGTTGAACGCCTGCTTGGCGGCGGCCATGCGACTTCCGCCGTCGATGTCGCGAGCCCGCATGGAACCGCTCACGTCGAGCACGAGCTCGACCTTCGGGGCGGCCGTGGGCTGCCCGTCGGGGTTGTCCGCCGCAGAGGCGCCGACGGGCGTCAGCCCCATGGTCAGGGCGGCGAACAGGACACAGGTTCCCGCCGCCAGCCGTTTTCTTATGATCATCGCCGGATCCTATGGATCAACGTACGCACACAACAAAACGAGTGCTCAGCGGGGATGCGGGCCGGTGCCGGAATCCAGCTGTTTCCCGCCGAACACACCGGTTCCGTCCGCCTGTGCCCACCATGCCTCGAGCCCGGCCTGGTCCAACTTCCGCCAGTCCGGGGTCTCCTGAACGAGCGCCCGGCCCAGGCTCCGCCCGAGCCCGACCAGCGCCCCGCCGGCCGCCGTGCGGGAGCCGTCGTACGCGGCGAGCGCCTCGTCCCAGGAGGACGCGGCGCGGAACGCCGATTCGAGAGCGGCGCCGTCCTGGAGAGCTTTCACCGCGCCCGCCCCCGTGTGCGGACGCGCGACCGTCGCCGCGTCCCCGGTCAGCATGAACCGGCCCGTCGCGTACCGCGGGGCCGTGAAGTCGTACATGGGCTGGAGCGAGAGCTCGTCCGGGGCGGTGAGGTGGACCAGGTCGCCCCAGTACGGCGGAAGCAACTCCTCGGCCACGTGGGCGAGGTGGGAGCGCAGCGCGTCGGTGAGGGTGCCGGGCGGCAGGCTCGTCGGCAGGTCGACGCGCAGCGCCGCGTCGACGCCCGGCGGGGGAGCCGTGTAGAGAACCCAGTTCACGCGCCGACCGCCGGCCGGGCCGCCGTCCGGGATCCGGTAGACGATGAGGTGCCCGCCGGGGAACACGACGTACGCGCAGTCCTCCTCGGCCCACAGCCCGGGCTCGGCGAGGCGCTGCGCGGGGAACGCGCCCCGCCACGCCAGGTATCCCGCGTACCGGGGCTGTACGTCGGGGAACGCGCCGGCCCTGACCGCCGAGCGATAGCCGTCCGCGCCGATGACGAGGCCGAACTCCTCGGCGCCGCCGTCCGCGCGGTGCACGCGGGCCCCGCCCGCCGTCGCCTCGACCCGTGCCACGGCCGCACCCGTCCGGAACTCGACGCCCGCCGGCACCGCCCGGCGCAGCTCGCGCCAGAGCGGCCCCCAGTTGTACGTACGGAACGGGAACGGCATGGTGGCGATCTCGCGGCCGAGCACTGTGTCCCTCGCGGACCCGCCGTCCCCGGCGCGCACGTACCAGCGACGGCGCACCAGGCCCACCCACGGCATGCCCGCGTTCATGTACCCGGCCGACTCCAGCTCGGCGTACCGTGCGTCGTGCACCGCGAGCCCCACGCCACGTTCCGCGAGGGAGCCCGCGGCCCGCTCGTACACGACGATCTCGTCCGCGCCCCCGCGATGGGCTGCGAGAGCCGCCGCGCACCCGGCGATGCTCCCGCCCACGACCGCGACCCGGCCACCGTCCACCATGCGTCCCCGTCCCCGTCCTCGGTCCCGCGCAAGGGAGATGGCGCAGGAAGATCTCCGCAGTCGGGACGACGCTACCGGCAGCCGCCGGGCGCCGCGCGGACCCGGACCCCGGACGGTGCGATCCCGGCCACCCCTCGGTCGTGGGAGCCGCCGGTTAGGCTGGCCGGTGTGCTGCGAGAAGTGACGGCTGTCCGGTATCTGACCCCCCTGCGGACCGGCGGCTCCGTGCCGGGGGTCGTCGAGGCCGACGACCTGGGGACCTATGTCGTGAAGTTCACCGGCTCCGCGCAGGGCCGCAAGGCACTCGTCGCGGAGATCGTCGTCGGTGAACTCGCGCGCCGCCTCGGCCTGCGCTTCCCCGAGCTGGTCCTCACGCACTTCGACCCCGAGGTGGCCGCCCACGAGCCGCACCAGGAGGTCCAGGACCTGCTGCGCGCGAGCGACGGGCTCAACCTCGGAATGGACTTCCTGCCGGGCGCGAAGGATTTCACGCCCGAGGTCGCCGCCGCCTTCACGGTCGACCCTCTGGAGGCCGGGAAGATCGTGTGGCTCGACGCCCTCACGGTCAATGTGGACCGCACGATCCACAGTTCCAACCTGATGATCTGGCCCACCTTCGGCATCCAGGAGCCGAAGCTGTGGCTGATCGACCACGGCGCGGCCCTGATCTTCCACCACCGCTGGGACGCGTCCGCGCCCGGCAAGGCGTACGACTTCCGCCATCACGCCCTCGGTGCCTACGGGCCCGACACGGCGGCCGCCGACGCGGAGCTGGCCCCCCTCGTCACCGAGGAGATGCTCCGCGAGATCACCGCCCTCGTCCCCGACGCGTGGCTGACCGACGAGCCGGGCTTCACCTCGCCGGACGAGGTCCGCGCGGCCTACGTCTCCTACCTCGCGGCCCGCGCCCGTACCTCCGCCGCCTGGCTGCCCACGGACTTCCCGTCGCGCGACCAGCTCGCGGCCGCCGACGCGCGCCGCGCCGCCGACACGGAGAAGGGCCGCCCGGACTGGCTCAAGCGCGTCCCCGACCTGCACGGCAAGCCGGCCGCCGAACAGGACTGGTCCGTCCACCTCGGCTGACCTCGGCCGCTCGGGAGGAATCCGTCCCGGACACGACCGAACCCCCGGCGCTGTGCGGTGCCGAGGGCTCGGGTGGTGCGGGGCAGGACTCAGCCGGCGAGCTGCTCGTACGCGGGCAGCGTCAGGAAGTCCGCGTAGTCCGCGTCCAGGGAGACCTGGAGGAGGAGGTCGTGGGCCTGCTGCCACTTGCCGGCCGCGAAGGCCTCCTCGCCGATCTCGGCCTTGATGTCGGCGAGCTCCTGGGCCGCGACCTCGCGGGCCAGGTCGGCCGTCACGGTCGTGCCGGAGTGCTCGCCGCCCTCGAAGACGACACCGGCGTTGATCCACTGCCAGATCTGCGAGCGGGAGATCTCGGCGGTGGCCGCGTCCTCCATCAGGTTGAAGATGGCGACGGCGCCGAGGCCGCGCAGCCACGCCTCGATGTAGCGGATGCCGACCTGGACGGCGTTGACCAGGCCGTCGTAGGTGGGCCGGGCGTCGAGGGAGTCGATCGCGATCAGGTCGCCGGGCGCGACGGACACGTCCTCGCGCAGGCGCTCCTTCTGGTTCGGCCTGTCGCCGAGGACCGCGTCGAAGGACGCCATCGCGATCGGGACCAGGTCGGGGTGGGCGACCCACGAGCCGTCGAAGCCGTCGCCGGCCTCGCGGTCCTTGTCGTTCTTGACCTTCTCGAACGCGACCTTGTTGACCTCGGCGTCGCGCCGCGACGGGATGAACGCCGCCATGCCGCCGATCGCGTGCGCGCCCCGCTTGTGGCAGGTGCGGACGAGGAGTTCGGTGTAGGCGCGCATGAACGGGGCCGTCATCGTGACCAGGTTGCGGTCCGGCAGGACGAACTTGGCGCCGCCGTCACGGAAGTTCTTGACGATGGAGAACAGGTAGTCCCAGCGCCCCGCGTTCAGGCCGGCGGCGTGGTCGCGGAGCTCGTAGAGGATCTCGTCCATCTCGTACGCGGCCGTGATCGTCTCGATGAGGACGGTCGCGCGGACGGTGCCCTGGGGGATCCCGACGTAGTCCTGCGCGAAGACGAAGATCTCGTTCCAGAGGCGGGCCTCCAGGTGCGACTCCGTCTTCGGGAGGTAGAAGTAGGGGCCCTTGCCGAGCTCGATCAGACGCTTGGCGTTGTGGAAGAAGTAGAGGCCGAAGTCGACGAGCGCGCCGGGAACGGGACGGCCGGCCCCGTCCGTGAGGTGGCGCTCGTCCAGATGCCAGCCGCGGGGGCGCATCACGACGGTCGCGAGCTCGTCGTCGCCCTTGAGGGAGTACGACTTGCCGGTGCGCTCGTCCGTGAAGTCGATGTTGCGCGTGTAGGCGTCGATCAGGTTGGCCTGGCCCAGGACGACATTCTCCCAGGTGGGGGCCGAGGCGTCCTCGAAGTCCGCGAGCCAGACCTTGGCGCCCGAGTTGAGGGCGTTGATGGTCATCTTGCGGTCGGTGGGACCGGTGATCTCGACGCGACGGTCGTTCAGCGCGGCCGGGGCGGGCGCGACGCGCCAGGTGGTGTCCTCGCGGATATGAGCGGTCTCCGGGAGGAAGTCGAGCGTGGAGGTGCGGGCGATCTCGGCGCGACGCTCCGCGCGGCGGGTGAGGAGCTCGTCACGCCGGGGCGTGAACAGCCGGTGCAGCTCGGCCACGAAGGCGAGGGCCGCGTCCGTGAGCACCTCTTCCTGCCTGGGCAGGGGCTCTGCGTCGACGATGGCCAGCGGGGACGGCGCTGGTGCGGACATGAGCTGTCACTTCCTTCAGCGAACGGGCGCGGGCGGCACCGAGTGCCGTGGGCGCCGGGATACGACTACGGACCCCGCGCGGGGGGACCGGCCCTTCTGAACAGTGGATACTAGTTTCCTCATTGTGGAAGTTCAATGGTTTGTTGACGTCGAGATTCTTCGGGTCGACATAACGTGGCGCTGGGTGCCAGGCTCCTCACGCCCCGTTCATGTCCCTTACTCACACTCATTCAAGGTGCTTGAGGTCGGCCTCCGTGTCGATGTCGTAGTCATCGGCCACATCGCCGCATTCCACGAGCGTCAGCTCCGACGCGTGCTCCTTCAGGTACGCGCGCGCCCCGCGGTCCCCGGCCGCGCTCGCCGCGATCCCCGGCCAGTGCTCCGCCCCGAACAGGACCGGATGCCCGCGTTCCCCGTCGTACGCGGCCGCCGCGAGCGACCCCGCCGACCGGTACGCGGCCCGGACCCGGGCCACCGCGGGCGCCCCGATGCCCGGTTGGTCCACCAGGAGTACGAGCGCGGCCGACGCCCCCGTCTCGGCGAGCGAGCCGAGGCCCGCCCGCAGTGACGACCCCATGCCCTCCTCCCATGCCGGGTTCTCCACGAGCACGCACCCCGTGAGGTCCGCCCGTGCCCGTACGTCGTCGGCGGCGGCGCCGAGCACGACGTGGACGCGCTCGCAGCCGGCCGCGCGCAGCACCGCCACCGCGTGCTCCACCAGGGGGCGCCCGCGGTGCGTCAGGAGCGCCTTCGGCCGCCCGCCGAGCCTGCGCCCGCCGCCCGCCGCGAGCAGCAGTCCCGTCACCGGAGCGTCATCCGTTGCGTGTGTCATGAAGCCTGGATACCTCACCGGGCGCCCCGCGCGCCGACCCCCGGGACACTCGTGAGGCCGGAATTCGGTCGGCACGGTGGCGGGCGCGGCAGAAAGTGGCGTTTACTGGCCGGCGACCCCGATGCGGCGAGTCCGGCCGACGCCCCGCCGGGGCCGCGGAAGGCGTACAGCGTGCGGAACGCGCACGTCTGCGGTCGCACAAAGGCGTGCGAGGGGGGAGAGCGGTGTTGCGGAGCGTGGGGCAGAAGCTGGTGGCGGTCAGCGAAGAGGATCCGCGGGTGACGGAGTTACGCACCGCGGTGTCCAGGCTGCGCCGTGAACTGGCCGGCCATCCGGCCGAGTTCCCCGACCGGGCGGTCGCCGAGGACGAACTGGCCGCCCTGGACGCGATGGCTGCCGGGGGCCTGCCCGAGATCCCGCGCCTGCGCCGCTCGCTGCTGCTCATCACGGGCGCGATCGGCTCGGTCAGCGCCCTGGCGAAGAGCCTCGGCGACGTACGGAACGCGGTGGAGCTGTTCGGCGGGCCACCCCTTCACTGACCTCGTGAGCGACGACCTCGTGAGCGAGTTGACGGCCCCTCGGCCCGGCGTCAGGCCACCCAGTGGGGCCGGCCCGGCTCGTCCCCCGTCGTGCCGAGACCGTCCGCGAGCGTCTGCGCCAGGCGGCGCACCGCCTCCCTGGCGACCTCGGGCGGCTGGGTGTACGGGAAGCGCAGCCGGTGCTCGTGCGTGCCCGGGTCGGCGCCGAAGCGGGAGCCGCCCTCGATGCGCACCCCGTGCCGCAGCGCGGCCCGGGCGAGAGCGGAGGCGACCGGGCGGCCCAGGTCGATCCAGAGCGACAGGCCTCCGGGCGGCAACTGCCAGCGCCACTCGGGAAGTTCACGGGCCAGGTCCTCGGCGAGCGCGTCCCGCTGGGCCCGCATCCGGGGCAGGCGCTCGCTCAGGATCTCGTCCATCCGGTCGAGCAGCCGCAGCGCGACGAGCTGGTCGAGCACGGAACCGGACATGTCGAACGGCACCCGTGCCGTGGCCAGTTCCGTGATGAGCCGAGACCCGGCCCGCACCCAGCCGATGCGCAGGCCGCCCCAGTGCGTCTTGCTCAACGAGCCGACGGTGACGACCTGTTCGCCCGCGCCGTGCGAGGCCAGCGAGGCGAAGGGCGCGGGCGCCGGCACGTCCAGGGCGATGTCGGCGACCGTCTCGTCCACGACCAGCCAGGTCCCCGTCGCCCGTGCCGCCTCGAGGAGCCGCACCCGCTGCTCGCGCGGCATCAGCCGCCCGGTCGGGTTGTGGAAGTCCGGGATCAGATAGGCGAGCCGGGGCGCGGTCTGGCGCAGCGCCGACTCGAACAGGTCCGTGTCCCAGCCGCCGTCCGTGACCGGCACCGGCGTGGCCCGCATCCCGCCCCTGTTCAGCGCGTCCAGGGCGTTCGGGTACGACGGGTTCTCGACCAGGACGCGGTCGCCCGCCCTCGCGAGCAGCCCCAGGGTGAGCGACACCGCCTGCTGGGCGCCCGAGGTGATGAGGATCTGCTCGGGGAGCGTCGGCAGGCCGCGCCGCGTGAACCGCTCGGCGACCGCGGCCCGCAGCTCGGGAAGCCCGTACGGGTGGTAGCCGGGCGTCGACGCGTGCCGGGGCAGCAGTGTGCTCGCGGCAGCGAGCGCGTCGGCGAGTTCCGCCTCGGGCGCGCCGGGCGCCGCGACGGCGAGGTCGATCACGTCGTCGCCCGCGGGGAAGACGGCCACGCTGGCGGGCCGCTGCCCCTCGGGCAGCTCGGTCCAGGTGCCCGCGCCGCGCCTGCTGCGGGCGTAGCCGCCCTCGCGCAGCAGGTCGTAGGCGGCGGTGACCGTGGCGCGGCTGACACCGAGTGCCGTGGCCAGCTCGCGCTCGGCGGGCAGCCGGGTGTGCAGCGGGATGCGGCCGTCGAGCAGCAGGGTGCGCACGCCCTGGGCGAGGGCGCGGTAGCCGGGCCGCTCCCCGGCGGTCACCACGAGGAGGGCGGCGAGGCGGCGGCTGCCCAGGGATCTGTTCATGCTGTCCGTGCCCGGCGTGTTCAAGGCGTGGACCACTCGATTGCCTGCCATGCCAACTCTCCGTTATTGGCCCTGCTGTCCAGGCCAATCAGCGTACAGACTCGACAGAGGTCAGGGGCTTTGGCCTGGGGAGCGGCTGAGGAGGCATGCCATGGACGGATACGGGACGGGCTGTGTCACGGACCGTTTCGAACGGGAGATGCAGCGTCGCGCGGAAGCACGCACCGTGCGCCCTGCGGGCACCTGGGTGCGCGCGCTCGTGAACAGGAAGCGGCGCAAGGGGAGCACGTCGTGAGCGGGGTCGCGGCCCGGCGCTCCGAGAACGTGGCCGGGCAGGTCGTCGTCGGGGTGAGCGGCTCGCTCGGCGGCCTCGCGGCACTGCGCGCGGCCGCCGAGCAGGCGCGCCGCTCGGGCCGGGTCCTCGTCGCCGTCCTCGCCTGGGAACCGCCCGAGGGCGAGGGCATGTACGCCCGCCGCCCCGACCGGCAGTGGGCCGAACACTGGCACGGCGAGGCCCGCACCCGCCTCGACCGCGCCTTCGCCGAAGCCCTCGGCGGGCCTCCCCGGGACGTGGACCTGGTACGCCGTGTGGTCAGGGCCAGGCCGGGCCGGGCCCTGCGCGACGCGGTGACCGGCCCGGACGACCTGCTCGTCATCGGGGTGCACGCCCGCCGCATGTGGCGTGGACGGATCCACCGCTACGTCGTCGCACACGCCGGCTGCCCGGTCCTGACCGTGCCCGCGCCGCCACTGGCACGGCACGAGCTGCGCGCGCTGCGCCGGGCGAGCGCACACGACTTCGCGGCGGCGGGTCCGGCAGGGTGAACGGGGGCAGCGCCGCACGAGCCCGTGTGAGGTGACGGCCGCTGGGCGCGGGGCGGACCTTCGGCGCGGTCGCGGGGCGCGCGCGTCGGCCGGTGCTGACGGTGCCCGTGCCACTGCGGACGCCGCGGGCTGCGGCGGTGACATCAGGATGCGCGGTGGTGGGGGTCCGGCGGGTCAGCGGCGCATCAGGCCGCGGGCGGTGGCCGCGGCGACCGCCGCCGTGCGCGAATCGACACCCAACTTGGCGTAGATGTGCACCAGATGGGACTTCACCGTCGCCTGGCTGAGGAACAGCTCCTTGCTGATCCGCTGGTTCGACAGGCCGTCCCTGACGAGCTGGAGGACCTCCAGCTCGCGGCGGCTGAGCGCCTCGGCCGGGGCCCGCATGCGGTCCATCAGGCGGTGCGCGATCGCGGGCGCGAGCGCGGACTGGCCGGAGGCCGCCGTGCGGACCGCCGCCGCGAGTTCCTCCGGCGGCGCGTCCTTCAGCAGATAGCCGGACGCGCCCGCCTCCACCGCGGCCAGGATGTCCGCGTCCGTGTCGTACGTGGTCAGGACGAGGACGTGCGGCGCACCGGGCCTCGCCGCGATGGCCGCGGTCGCCTCCGAGCCGTGCATCCCGGCGCCGAACTGGAGGTCCATGAGGACGACGTCGACCCCGCCGGCCGCGGCGAGCTCCACGGCCCGCTCCGCCGTGGCGGCCTCCGCGGCGATCTCGAAGTCGGGTTCGGCGTCGAGGACCGCGCGGAGCCCGGCGCGTACGACGGGGTGGTCGTCGGCGAGCAGGAGCCGGATGCTCATGTCGTCCCTCCCGCCGGGAGCGGCAGCGTGATCGCGACCGCCGTGCCCTGACCGGGCGCCGACTCCACCGTGAACGTGCCCCCGAGGGACTCGGCGCGTGAGCGCATCGCGGGCAGGCCGAACCCACCGTCACCGGCCGGGGCCGACATGGGGTCGAAGCCGCGGCCGTCGTCCACGATGTCGAGCGCCACGGCCGTGTCCATGAAGCTGAGGGTGATCTCGGCGCGGCGCGCGTCCGCGTGCCGCACGGTGTTCGCGAGCGCCGACTGCGCGATCCGCAGCAGCGCGACCTCGTACGGCGTCGGCAGCCCGGCCGGCGTGCCGCTCTCCGTGAAGCGGACGGTGAGCCCGGGAGCCGTCGCGCACAGGCGCTCCAGGGCCCCGGCGAGTGACCCGTTCTCCAGGTCCGGCGGCGACAGGGCCCGTACGAAACGGCGGGCCTCCGCCAGGTTGTCCTGGGCGGCCGCGCGCGCCTGTTCGATGTGCGGGGCGGCCGGGGACTGCGGTGGCAGCGCGCGCTGGGCCGCGCGCAGCAGGAGTTGGATCGAGGACAGGCCCTGCGCGAGGGTGTCGTGGATCTCGCGGGCCAGGCGCTCCCGCTCGGCGAGGGTGCCCGCCGTGCGCTCCGCGGCGGCGAGTTCGGCGCGCGTCGCGATCAGTTCCTCGATCAGGCGCCGTCTGCGCTCGCTCTCGCGGTAGAGCGTCTGGTAGCCGATGACCGTCGCCACGGCCACGGCCGCGCCGAGGAGAGGCCCTATGAAGGCCCCTGGGTTGAGCGGCTGCCCATGACGTACGTACGAGGCGATGGCCGCGCCCGCGGTGAGCGTCACGGCGGGCACGCCCCAGCGGGCGGGCAGCAGATGCAGCTGGAGGAAGTACAGCGGGAACGCGAGCCACAGGGCGTCGGGGGAGAGGGCGAGGAGCACCAGCCACACCGCGCACAGCGCCCCGAGCCACCACGCGGCTCCGGCCCGCGTGGCCCGTACGTCCGGGATCAGCGGGCCCGCGCCGTACACGACGGCCATCACGACCGCGGCGGCCACCACGGCGCCCGCCCCCGTGGAGTCGCCGGCCAGTGCCCGGCCGGCGACCAGCATGAGCAGCCCGGCCATCAGCAGATGCAGGCACAGGCGCAGGACGCGCAGAACGGGGGTCAGGGAACGTGGATCCATACCGTCTCCAGCGTAGGCAGAAGACCCCGGCCCGCGGTCAACCGAAAGTTTGAAAGGCGGCTCCTTCCTTCGATTCGGGTGAAGCGTGCTGTGGCGCGATGCCCGGGACGGGGGCCCGGCCGCAGGCTGGGGACCATGTTCGTCGCATGGAGAGATCTACGGTTCGCCAAGGGCCGGTTCGCGCTGATGGGGAGCGTGGTCGTGCTGATCACGCTGCTCGTCGGCCTGCTGTCCGGCCTGACCGCGGGCCTGGCCCGGGACAACACCTCGGCGCTGACCGGGCTGTCCGCCGACCACCTGGCCTTCGCCCGGCCCCCGGACGGCCAGGCGGTGTCGTTCACCGGGTCGACGGTCGGGGCCGAGCAGTGGCGCGCGCTCGCCGCGCGCCCCGGGGTGGACGCGGCGCAGCCGCTCGGCATCAGCACCGTCAACGCCGAGGCGGGCCGTCACACGGCGGCCGTGTCCGCGTTCGGCGTGCGGCCCCGCTCGGGGCTCGCGCCCGACACGACGGCACCCGGCACGGCCGTCCTCTCGCAGCAGGCGGCGGACGATCTGGGCGCGGGGCCCGGCGACCGCATCGCCCTGTCCGGTACGTCCCTCACGGTGAGCGCGGTCGCGGGCGACGCCTCGTACAGCCACACGCCTGTCGTCTGGATCGACCTCGGCGACTGGCAGAGCGTGGCGCCGAGCGGGCAGCGCCACGGGGAGCAGGCCACCGTGATCGCTCTGCGCACCGGGGGCGGTGCGGACCTGGGCGCCGCGGACCGTGCCGCGGGCACCGAGACGCGGACCGTGGACGGGGCGCTGGAGGCCATAGGGTCCTACCAGGCCGAGAACGGCTCGCTCCAGCTGATGCGGGGCTTCCTCTTCGTCATCTCGGCGATGGTCATCGGCGCGTTCTTCACCGTGTGGACGATCCAGCGCAGCGGCGACATCGCGGTCCTCAAGGCACTCGGCTCCTCGACGCCCTATCTGCTCAGGGACGCGCTCGGGCAGGCCGTGGTCATGCTCGTCGGCGGTACGGCCCTCGGTACGGCGCTCGCGGCGCTCATCGCCGTGTTCGTGCCCGACGGCGTGCCGTTCGTCATGGAGCCGCTCACCACGCTCGGCCCGGCCGCCGTCATGACGGTCCTCGGCGCGGCCGGCGCCGCCCTGTCCATCCGGCGCATCACCGCCGTCGACCCCCTCACCGCACTCGGGAGCGCCCGATGAGCCTCGACCTCGACGAGATCACCCTGACCTACCCGGACGGCGACGGCCGCATCACGGCGCTCGACAGGGTCACGCTGCACGTCCCGGCCGGCACCGTCACCGCCGTCGTCGGCCCGTCCGGCTCGGGCAAGTCCAGCCTCCTCGCGGTCGCGGCGACGCTGGTCACGCCCGACAGCGGGTCCGTGACGGTGGGCGGCACGCCGACGGGCTCGATCGGCCCCGCCGAACGCGCCGAGCTGCGCCGCCGCTCCCTCGGCATCGTCTTCCAGCAGCCCAATCTGCTGCCGTCCCTGACCGCCCTCGAACAGCTCCAGGTCATGGCCCATCTGGACGGCCGCAGGCCGCGCGAGGTGCGGGAGCGGGCGGGGGAGCTGCTGGCCGCGGTCGGGCTCACGGACCAGGCGCGCCGTCGCCCCCACCAGCTGTCCGGCGGCCAGCGCCAGCGCGTCAACATCGCCCGCGCCCTGATGAACGAGCCGTCGGTCCTGCTCGTGGACGAGCCGACGAGCGCCCTCGACCACGAGCGAGGGGCGGCCGTACTGGACCTGCTCGCCCGCCTCACGAGGGAGCGCGGCACCGCGACGGTCCTGGTCACTCACGACCGGGCGCATCTCGCGGTGGCGGACGAGGTGTGCGAAATGGTGGACGGGCGGCTCACGGCGGCCGGCCCGTCCCGCGACGTTGCGGGCGGTGCCGGGGCCTGTCGTCACGTTCCCGTCTGCCCGGCGGCGTCTGGCACGCACTCCCCCTAGCTCTCGGCTTTGCTCGAGCAGGGGGGACCCCCATGCGGCGTTGCCGGAGAGCCCTGGTAGCTCCGCTACAAGGGCTCTCCGGCGCCTTGCGATCGCACGCACCGGACGCCGCCGGGCCCGCCCCTCGGGCGGACGACGGGAATGTGACGACAGGCCCTACACGCCCACCCCGGAGCTCGACAGCGCCACCGACAGCTCCTCGGCGACCTGCTGAAGCACCGGCACGATCTTCTCCGTCGCCGCGTCGGTGACGCGTCCCGCCGGGCCCGAGATCGAGATCGCGGCGGCCGTGGGGGAGTTGGGCACGGAGACGGCGAGGCAGCGCACACCGATCTCCTGCTCGTTGTCGTCGACCGCGTACCCGGCGCTGCGCACCTGGGCGAGCGCGTCGAGGAAACCTTCGGGCGTCGTGATCGTCTTCTCCGTGGCGGCCGGCATGCCGGTCCGCGCGAGCAGCGCGCGCACCTCGTCGGCCGGGGTGTCGGCGAGCAGGGCCTTGCCCACGCCCGTCGAGTGCGGCAGGACGCGGCGGCCCACCTCGGTGAACATCCGCATCGAGTGCTTGGACGGCACCTGCGCGACGTACACGATCTCGTCCCCGTCGAGCAGCGCCATGTTCGCCGTCTCGCCGGTCACCTCGACGAGGCGGGCGAGATAGGGGCGGGCCCAGGTGCCCAGCAGGCGCGAGGCGGACTCGCCGAGGCGGATCAGGCGGGGGCCGAGCGAGTAGCGCCTGTTGGCCTGCTGGCGCACGTACCCGCAGGCGACCAGTGTGCGCATCAGTCGGTGGATCGTCGGCAGGGGCAGGCCGCTGCTCGCGGAGAGCTCGCTGAGACCCACCTCGCCCCCGGCGTCGGCCATCCGCTCCAGGAGGTCGAAGGCGCGCTCGAGGGACTGGACTCCGCCGGTCGGGGCGGAAGGGCCAGAGGACTTGGTGCTGGCGCTTGACGTCGGCACGGGCGCGTTCCTTTCGGGGCGGAAGGGCAAGGCTGCAGCCTACCCGGCGGTCACCGCGGGGGGTGTGGCACGGCCCGGGTTGTTCCGGCCGGTCAGGGCGTCTTTGTCCGGGTGTCGCCGGGCCATACCCGTGCTCCCTTGACGGTGTCGTCGTAGATAGCTACGTTCTGGCTTACGGAATTCTAATTCCACTTTGTGGAAACGTCCAGGACGACGTCGTCCCGTACGAGACGGGTCTTGACGGACCCTGGACCGGGGTGAAAACTCCTTCAACAGAACGTTGAATTTACTGAGAGGGGCTCGGGTGTCCGACGTCGAACTGGTCCTGCGCTCGACCCGCGTCATCACCCCCGAAGGCACGCGGCCCGCGTCGGTCGCCGTCGCCGGGGGAAAGATCGCGGCCGTCCTTCCGCACGACGCGGACGTACCGGCCGGCGCCCGGCTCGAGGACTTCGGTGACGATGTCCTCATGCCCGGCCTCGTGGACACCCATGTCCACGTGAACGACCCGGGGCGCACGGAGTGGGAGGGCTTCTGGACGGCCACCCGCGCCGCTGCGGCCGGCGGCATCACCACGATCGTCGACATGCCGCTCAACTCGCTGCCGCCGACGACGACCGCGGCCAACCTCCGCACCAAGCAGGACGTCGCCGCCGCCAAGGCGCACATCGACGTCGGCTTCTGGGGCGGCGCGCTGCCCGACAACGTCAAGGACCTGCGCCCGCTGCACGACGCCGGCGTCTTCGGCTTCAAGTGCTTCCTCTCGCCGTCCGGCGTGGACGAGTTCCCGCACCTGAACGGTGACCAGCTCACCGCCTCCATGGCCGAGATCGCCGGGTTCGGCGGCCTGCTCATCGTGCACGCAGAGGACCCGCACGAGCTGGACGTCGCCCCGCACCACAGCGGTCCCAAGTACGACGACTACCTCGCGACCCGGCCGCGGATCTCCGAGGACGTCGCGATCAAGGGCCTCATCGACACCGCCAAGCGGATCGGCGCCCGTGTCCACATCCTGCACCTGTCCTCCTCCGACGCGCTGCCGCTGATCGCCGAGGCCAAGGCCGAGGGCGTCAAGCTCACCGTCGAGACGTGCCCGCACTACCTCACGCTCACCGCCGAGGAAGTCCCGGACGGCGCGAGCGAGTTCAAGTGCTGCCCGCCCATCCGTGAGGCCGCCAACCAGGACCTGCTGTGGCAGGCGCTCGCCGACGGCACCATCGACTGTGTCGTCACCGATCACTCGCCGTCGACCGCCGACCTGAAGACCGACGACTTCGCGACCGCCTGGGGAGGCATCTCCGGCCTCCAGCTGAGCCTCTCCGCCATCTGGACCGAGGCCCGAAGGCGCGGTCACTCCCTCGACGACGTGGTGCGCTGGATGTCCGCGCGCACCTCGGAGCTGGTCGGCCTCGACGACCGCAAGGGCGCCGTCGCCGCCGGCCGCGACGCCGACTTCGCGGTCCTCGCCCCCGAGGAGACGTTCACCGTCGACCCCGCCGAACTGCAGCACCGCAACCGCGTCACCGCCTACGCGGGCAAGACGCTGCACGGCGTCGTGAAGTCGACCTGGCTGCGCGGTGAACGCATCGTCGCCGAGGGCGAGTTCACCGCTCCCGCCGGCCGGCTCCTCGAAAGGAACAACTGATCACTGTGACGGCGATCCCCAGCTTCACCGGCGACGCGAACCCCTACGGCGGCGGAGACCCCTACGCCGACTACCGCACCGCCGACTTCCCGTTCACGCAGTACGCCGACCTCGCCGCGCGACAGCTCGGCGCCGGTGTCATCGCCGCCAACGACGAGTTCTTCGCCCAGCGCGAGAACCTCCTCGTGCCCGAGCGCGCCGAGTTCGACCCCGAGCACTTCGGCCACAAGGGCAAGATCATGGACGGCTGGGAGACCCGCCGTCGCCGCGGCACCGGCGCGGACCACCCGTGGCCGACCGCCGAGGACCACGACTGGGCGCTGGTCCGGCTCGGCGCCCCCGGCGTGATCCGCGGCATCGTCGTCGACACCGCCCACTTCCGCGGCAACTACCCGCAGGCCGTCTCCGTCGAGGCCGCGTCCGTCGAGGGCGCGCCCACCCCGCAGGAGCTCCTGTCGGGCGACGTCAAGTGGACGACGCTCGTACCGCGCACCGCGGTCGGCGGCCACGCGGCCAACGGCTTCGCCGTCGACGTGGAGCAGCGCTTCACGCACCTGCGGGTCAACCAGCACCCCGACGGCGGCATCGCCCGCCTGCGCGTCCACGGCGAGGTCGTGCCCGACCCCAAGTGGCTCGCCACGCTCGGCACCTTCGACGTCGTCGCCCTGGAGAACGGCGGCAGCGCCGAGGACGCCTCCAACCTCTTCTACTCGCCCGCGAGCAACACCATCCAGCCGGGGCGCTCCCGCAAGATGGACGACGGCTGGGAGACCCGCCGCCGCCGCGACCAGGGCAACGACTGGATCAGCTACCGCCTGGTCGCCCAGTCGCAGATCCGCGCCCTGGAGATCGACACCGCGTACCTCAAGGGCAACTCCGCGGGCTGGGCCTCGGTCTCGGTGCGTGACGGCGAGTCCACCGACGAAGACGCGTGGGTCGAGGTCCTGCCCCGTACACGCCTCCAGCCCGACACCAACCACCGCTTCGTGCTCGACACCCCCGCGGTCGGTACCCACGCGCGCGTGGACATCTACCCGGACGGCGGCATCTCCCGCCTGCGCCTGTTCGGCTCGCTGACCGACGAGGGCACGGCCCGCCTGACGGCCCGCCATCAGGAGCTCGGCGGCTGATCCCGTCGCCGGGGCCTGTCCTCACCTCCCTGCCGTCCGCCCGCGGGGCGGCGGGGAATGTGAAGGCACGCCCGGGCACAGACCCGCGCGGGGGCGTACCGGCCCGACAGCACCGGTACGCCCCCGCGCGCATCACGTCACGCCGCGTGCCCGCCGTCCACGGCGAACTCCGCGCCCGTGATGTATGTGGCCTCGGGGCCCGCGAGATAGGCGACCATCGACGCCACCTCCTCGGCCGTGCCGAACCGGTCCAGGGCGACGGAGGCCGTCTGGCCCGAGGCGTGAGGGCCGTCCGCCGGGTTCATGTCCGTGTCGATCGGGCCCGGGTGGACGATGTTCGCCGTGATGCCGCGGCCGCCCAACTCGCGCGCCAGCGCCTTCGTCAGGCCGATCAGGGCCGCCTTGGTCGTCGCGTACACCGTCCCGCCGGGACCCGGTACGCGCTGGGTCATGCAGGTGCCGACGGTGACGATCCTGCCGCCCTCGGACAGCCGTGCCGCGGCGGCCTGCGAAGCCAGCAGGACACCCCGCACGTTCACCGCGAGCGCGTGGTCGATCGCGGCGAGGGAGAAGCCCTCCAGCGGTCCGAGCACCCCCAGGCCCACGTTGTTCACCAGCACGTCGAGCCTGCCGAACGCCTTCGCCGCCTGCTCCACGGCGCCGGCCGCCTCGCGGGCGTCCGCCGAGTCGGCGCGCAGGGCGAGGCCGCGCCGCCCCAGTGCCTCGACGCGGCGCACGATCTCCTCGGCCGCCTCCTTGCCGTTCACGTAGGTGACGGCCACATCCGCGCCCTCACGGGCGAGCCGCAGCGCGGTCGCCGCGCCGATCCCACGGCTGCCACCGGTGACGAGTGCCGCCTTGCCGTTCATGGGTCCTCCTGAAGTCATCGGTCGTTATGACTTCAAGTAAATGGACGGGCGGTCCCTGCTGCTGGCGGCAAACGGACACCTATGCCGCCGCCCCGGCCACGCGGGCAGACCGTTGCCTTGCGGGTGCGGGTGCGGGTGCGGGTGCGGGTGCGGGTGCGGGTGCGGTGCGGGCGCGGCTGGAGATCCGGGTGCGGAGGTGGGCGCCAGGGCCTCTCGTCCGGATCGGACGAAAGCCCCGCCCCTGGCCCGGTGGGTGGAAAGCGCTGGCCCGGACGATCTTGCCGCGGGTACGGTGAGCCGCCCCCGTGCGAGCCGCCGCCGTCTCCACGCCCGCCGTACGCCGCCGGAGACCGCACCTTGACCACGCTCACCGTCACCGCGCCCCGTCGCGCCTGGCTCACCGACCTGCCCGTGCTCCTCGTGGCCGTCGTCTGGGGCGCCAGTTATCTCGCGGCCAAAGGGATCACCACACAGACCACCGTCCTCGCGGTGCTCGTGCTCCGTTTCGGCGCCGTCCTGCCGGCGCTCGCGGTGGTCGGGTGGGGCGCGCTGCGCGGGCTGTGCGCCGCGCAGTGGCGCGGAGCGGGACTCCTCGGGCTGATCCTCAGCGGCATCTTCCTTCTGGAGACCTACGGTGTCGTGCACACGTCCGCGACGAACGCGGGCCTCATCATCAGCCTCACCATGATCTTCACGCCCCTCGCCGAGGCCGCGGTGACCCGGACCAGGCCGTCCCGGACGTTCCTCGCCGCGGCGGCCCTCTCCGTGGCGGGCGTGGTCCTGCTCACCCAGGGCGGCGGCTTCACGGCGCCGTCCGCCGGCGACCTCCTGATGCTGCTCGCGGCCCTCGCCCGCACCGTCCACGTCCTCGCCATGGCCCGGATGCAGTCCGTCCGGGGCGCGGACGCGCTGCTCCTGACGACGGTCCAACTGGGCTCGTCCGTCGTCGTGTTCGCGCTTTTGTGCGCAGCGCCAGGGGCCGGTGCCGCGCCGTGGGAGGCGGCCGCGGACTTCGGTGCGCGCGCGTGGGCGGGACTCGTGTTCCTGGCCGTCTTCTGTACGCTCTTCGCCTTCTTCGTGCAGATGTGGGCGGTTCATCGGACGTCGCCGTCCCGGGTGAGCCTGCTCCTCGGCACGGAGCCGCTGTGGGCCGCGGCGGCCGGCATCGTCATCGGTGGCGAACGCCTGGGACCGCTGGGCCTGTTGGGAGCCGTGTTCGTGCTGGCAGGGACGGCATGGGGGCGTCGGGCCACCGCCTGAACCACCGCCTGAACCACCGCCTGAACCACCGCCTGAGCGCGCCCCGAGCGCGCCCCGAGCGGGCCTCGAACGCGCCCTGGGCGCGCCTGAAGTGGCACCTCCGATGGGTTAACTTCCGGAAAACTCCGCTGACTTGACATTGACACGACATGCTCTACGCGCGTCACACTAGGGGCCATGCGAATCCCCCCACGAATCGCCAGTGTCACTGCCCTCGCCGCCGCCCTGCTCATCGGCGGCCCCGTCCTCGCCGGTTCGGCCACCGCGGCCCCGGCCCCCGTCACGTACTCCGTGACCGCCGTCGGCGACATCTGCTACTCGGCGCTGCCCTCCCAGGCCCACGACACCCTCGACCTCATCGAGCAGGGCGGCCCCTACCCGTACGACCAGGACGGCACCGTCTTCCAGAACCGGGAAGGGGTCCTGCCCTCGCAGTCCACCGGCTACTACCACGAGTACACGGTCATCACCCCCGGCTCCCCGACCCGCGGCGCCCGTCGCATCGTCACAGGTGAGCAGTCCCAGGAGGACTACTACACCGGCGACCACTACGCGACGTTCGACCTCGTCGACTACGGCTGCTGAACCGCCCGCGCCGGCGGGCGCCGTCAGCCCTTGATGCTCTCCGACGCGGCGAACAGGGCGAACGCGAGCACGATCAGCGCGATGCTCCCGTACACCTCGTAGCCGTCGAGGAAGCCGAGATGCTGGATGACGCCCCAGCTCAGCCACCCGGTTAATTCGTGCAGCAGGCCGACCGCGCCCTGAATGAGCGCGATCGCGCCGATGAACTCCAGAACCTTCTTCATAGGTGACAACCTCGCCCCGCGGACCTCCCACGCACATCGGCCGCGGGGCGAGGCGTGTCCCGCCGCAGGACGCGACTTCCGGACGGGCACGGCTACCGAAGTAGCTGCCGCCGCGACTTTCGTCCACGGTCCGCCCGACGAGGCGGTCCCGGACGCCCCAGGTGCGTAGATTTGTCGACCATGGAGGTTCAGGAACGGACAGGGACGGCCCCACCGGGGGAGAGGTACCGATGGCGGCGCAACATGCTGCCCTCGGCCGTCGCCGACGAGCTCGACCTGGACCCGGACGGCCGCCCCGGCCGCAGGCGCCGCACCCTGCGCGACTGGGTCGTCGACTTCACCTGCTTCGGCGTCGCCGTGGGCATCGGTCTGCTCGGCGCCCACTCCGTCTCGAACGACCCGAACACCTCCGAGGGCCTCGCCGCCCTCGACCAGTGGCTCGGCGCGCTCGCCTGCGCCTGCGTGTGGCTGCGCAGGCGGTGGCCCCTGGGCCTGGCCGTCGCGCTGTCGGCCGTCAGCATGGTGTCGAACAGCGCGGGCGGCGCCACTCTGGTCGCCGTCTTCACCCTCGCCGTGCACCGCCCCTTCCGATACGTCGCCTGGGTCGCCGGCGCCTCCTGCGCACTGATCCCGCTCTTCTTCTGGATCCGGCCGGACCCGGACTCGCCGTACGTCGTCTCCGTCGCCTTCACGATCATCCTCACGGTCACCGTCGTCGGCTGGGGCATGTTCGTACGCTCCCGCCGTCAGCTCCTGCTGTCGCTGCGCGACCGGGCGCGGCGCGCCGAGACCGAGGCCGGACTGCGGGCCGAGCAGGCACAGCGCCTCGCCCGCGAGGCCATCGCCCGCGAGATGCACGACGTGCTCGCCCACCGGCTCACGCTGCTCAGCGTCCACGCGGGCGCCCTGGAGTTCCGGCCCGACGCGCCCCGGCAGGAGGTCGCCCGCGCGGCCGGCGTCATCCGTGAAAGCGCCCACGAGGCGCTCCAGGACCTGCGCGAGATCATCGGCGTCCTGCGGGCCGACGACCACGGCGAGGAGTCGGGGCGGCCCCAGCCGACGCTGGCCGCGCTCGACGCCCTCGTCGCCGAGTCCCGCGAGGCGGGCATGAAGATCGTCCTCGACCAACGGGTCACCGACCCGGACGTCGTCCCCGCGTCCGTCGGCCGCACCGCCTACCGCATCGTCCAGGAGGGCCTGACCAACGCCCGCAAACACGCCCCGGGCGCCGAGGTCGAGGTCCTCGTCCTCGGCGCGCCGGGCGACGGTGTCACCGTCTCGGTCCGCAACCCGCCGCCCCCCGGCGAGGTCCCGCACGTGCCGGGCTCGGGGCAGGGCCTGATCGGTCTGACGGAACGCGCGACCCTGGCCGGCGGCAGCCTCGGCCACGGCGCCGCCGACGACGGAGGCTTCGCGATTGAGGCGTGGCTGCCGTGGCCCGGGTGACCCCCGCCCGCGGCGGCCACCCGTGGACCAGGTGATCACCGCCTCGCTACGGTGGCCCCCGGGGACGGTGGCGGCGGCGACGGTGATGGTGACGGCTGCGGTACGACGGCGGGAAGGCGGGACTGGATGAACTCGGTGGAACCGATCAGGGTGCTCCTCGTCGACGACGACCCGCTGGTGCGCGCGGGCCTCTCGTTCATGCTCGGGGGCGCGCCCGACATCGAGATCGTCGGCCAGGCGGGCGACGGCTCGGAGGTCCCCTCCCTGGTCGCCGGGACCTGTCCCGACGTCGTCCTCATGGACATCCGCATGCCGGACGTGGACGGGCTCGCCGCCACCGAGGCGCTGCGGGCGCGGTCCGACGCGCCCGAGGTCATCGTCCTCACCACGTTCCACGCCGACGAACAAGTACTGCGCGCGCTGCGCGCCGGGGCCGCGGGTTTCGTCCTCAAGGACACCGCGCCGGCCGAGATCGTCGAGGCGGTCCGCCGGGTCGCCTCCGGAGCGCCCGTCCTGTCGCCGACCGTGACCCGGCAGCTCGTCACACGGGCCACCGGCCCCGACCCGCAGCAGGACCGCAGAGCACGCGCGCGTGAACGGCTCGCCGAACTGGCCGACCGCGAACGGGAGGTGGCCATCGCCGTGGGCCGCGGCGCCGCCAACGCGGAGATCGCCGCCGAGCTCTACATGAGTGTCGCCACCGTCAAGGCTCACGTCTCCCGCATCCTCGCGAAGCTCGGTCTGAACAACCGCGTCCAGATCGCCCTCCTCACGCACGACGCGGGACTCCTGGACGACTGACCTGCGCGGCACGGGTAAATTCAGACGTGACCCGGGCGCGGGCGAACAGCGCCCAGGGTCCGCCGTACGGGGGAGGATGACGATGGCCGGACCACGCCGGCGCACGGTGCGTGACCTCAGACGCAACAACCGCGCCACGGTGCTGCGCAAGCTCTATTTCGACGGGCCCCTCAGCCGACAGGAGCTGGGCCCCCTCACCGCACTCAGTTCGGGGTCCATCAGCAACGTCGTCTCCGAACTCGTCGCCGACGGCCTCCTGGAGGAGGCCGGGTCGGTCGACTCCGACGGCGGCAGACCGCGCACGCTCCTGCGCGTCGCCCCGCGCTGCGGCCACCTCGTCGGCGTCGACATCGGCGAGACACGCGTGCGCGTGGAGCTGTTCGACCTCACCCTGAACGAACTCGCGCGCGTGGACGCCCCGCTGCCCGACGCACACCATGACGCGCAGGACGTCGCACGCATCGTCGCGGCCGGCCTCGCGAAGGTGCTCGGCGCGGCGGAGGTCGCCCCGGGCGCTCTCATCGGCGTCGGCGTCGGCGTGCCCGGCATCGTCGACGCCTCCGACGCGGGCGGCGCCGTCGGAGCCGTCGTGCACGGGCAGGCCATCGGCTGGGACGCCGTCCCCCTCGAAGCGATGCTCCGTGATCTCGGTGAACTCCCCGCGGAAGTACCCCTGTTCGTCGACAACGGCGCCAAGACACTGGGTCTCGCCGAGATGTGGTTCGGCGCGGGCCGCGGTGCCCGCACCGCCGTCGTCACCCTCATCGGCTCCGGCGTCGGGGCCTGCGTCATCGCGGAGGGCGTCCCCTACCAGGGCTCGTCCGGCAGCGCGGGGGAGTGGGGCCACACCACGCTCCAGGTCGGCGGGCGCCGTTGCCGGTGCGGGGCGCGCGGCTGTCTGGAGGCGTACGTGGGCGCCGAGGCGCTGCTCGAACGATGGCGCGAGAGCGGTGGCCGGCGGACCTCGACCGACGAGGAAGGGGCGCTCGCCGAACTCCTCGCCGACCCCGACGCCGGTGAACTCCTCGAGGAGACAGCGGAGTTCCTCGGCGCGGGCATCGCCGACCTCGTCAATCTCTTCAACCCCGAGCGCATCGTCGTCGGTGGCTGGGCCGGGCTCCTCCTCGGTCCCCGCCTCCTCGAACCGGTCCGGCGGGCGGCCGCCGCGTACGCCCTGCGCCACCCGTACGCGCAGACCACGATCGAGATCGGGCGCCTCGGACCCGATGCCGTGACGGTCGGAGCGGCGACCCTGCCGCTCGCGCGCTTCCTCGCCGAGGGCGGCGCGGCGATCACGTCACGGGAACCGATCGTCAGTGGCGCGAGTTAGATTCAGCAGAAGCCGAGGAGCAGGGTCGTTGCGAGGGGCGGTGCCATGGGCGAGGCGATCGATCTGGGCGCGTACGCGGGCTTCACGGCCGATCCGTACCCCGTCTACGAGGAGCTGCGCGCCCGCGGCCCGGTGCACCGGGTGCTGCTGCCCAAGCCCGCCGACGACGGCGAGGCGTGGCTGATTGTCGGGCACGAGGAGGCGCGCGCCGCGCTCACCGACCCACGCCTGGTCAAGTCCCCCGCCAAGCTGGGCTTCTCCGGCCTCGACGAAGAGCTGATCGGCATCCATCTGCTGATCACCGACCCGCCGCACCACACGCGCCTGCGCTCCCTCGTCACCCGCGCCTTCACCGCGCGCCGCGTCGAGTCGCTGCGCCCGCGCATCCAGCGCGTCACCGACGACCTGCTCGACGCGATGCTCCCGCACGGCAGCGCCGACCTCGTCGAGTCGTTCGCCTTCCCGCTGCCGCTCACGGTCATCTGCGAGCTCCTCGGAGTCCCGGACATCGACCGCGCCGACTTCCGGCGCATGTCGAACGAGGTGGTCGCGCCGAGCGACCGCGAGGGCGAGTACGCGACGTTCGTGGAACTCGCCGCGTACCTGCGCGACCTGATCGAGGACAAGCGGGCGTCGGCCCCCGCCGACGACCTGCTGAGTGCCCTGATCCGCACGACCGCGGAGGACGGCGACCGGCTCTCGCCCGACGAGCTGTGCGCGATGGCCTTCATCCTCCTCATCGCGGGCCACGAGACGACGGTGAACCTGATCGCGAGCGGTGTGCGCGCCCTGCTGACCCATCCGGACCAACTGGCCGCGCTGCGCGCCGACATGACTCTCCTCGACGGCGCCGTCGAGGAGATGCTGCGGTACGAGGGCCCCGTGGAGAACGCGACGTACCGCTTCACGGTCGAGGACACCGAGGTCGGCGGCACGGTCATCCCCGGCGGCTCCGCCGTCCTCGTCGGCCTGGCCGCCGCCGACCACGATCCGGAGCGCTTCCCGGAGCCGGACCGCTTCGACATCCGGCGCGACGCCCGGGGGCACATCGCCTTCGGACACGGCCTCCACCACTGCCTCGGCGCTCCGCTGGCCCGCCTCGAAGGCCAGATCGCCCTGCGCGCACTCCTGGACCGCGCCCCCGCGCTCGCCCTCGACGGCCCGGCGGACGACTGGCTGCCCGGCATGCTGATACGCGGCGTGCGAAGCCTGCCGGTCCGCTGGTGACCGACGCCCCCGCGCGCGGCACGGCCGGCCGGTGGTACCCGTCCCGCCGACTTGCCCGGAGATCTCCATGACCGCATCACGCGACAACGACGGCACCCCGGAGCTGGACCTCGCCCTGGCCGCGAAGGTCCTGGACGCCCAGCCGTTCAGCCGTCTCCTGGGCGCCCGGCTCACCCTGTTCGGTGACGGCGCGGCCACCATCGAGGTCGACATCAGACCGGACCTGCACCAGCAGAACGGGTTCCTGCACGGTGGGGTCCTGTCCTACGCCGCCGACAACGCGCTGACGTTCGCGGGCGGCACGGTTCTCGGCGCGGGCGTGCTCACCGGAGGTTTCTCCATCCAGTACCTCCGCCCCGCCGCGGGCCGCACCCTGATCGCCCGCGCCCAGGTCCTGCACGGCGGCCGACGCCAGGCCGTCGTCCGCTGCGACCTGTCGACCGTGGACGACGAAGGCACGGAGAAGCTGTGCGCCGTCGCTCAGGGCACGATCCTGCCGGTGGCGCGGGGCTGAGCCCGCCGGGTGGTGCGGGGTGAGCCTGCCGGGTTGTCCGGGGCGTGGGTCTGCGGGTGGTGCGGGGCTCAGCCTCTCGGGTGGGGCGGGACGTGAGCCTGCGCGTGGTGCGGGGCTGAGCTGCCGGTTGTCCGGTGAGCGAGCCTGCCGGTCGCACTGAGTTGAGTCCGCCGGTCGTCCGGGCGCGAGCCTGTCACTCGTACAAACCCGATCCCGCCGGTCGCATAGACCGGTCGCTCAAAGCCAATACCGTCGGCAAAGCCGATACCGCCGATCCCGCAAAGCCGATCCCGCCGGTCGCGCAGGGCTCGGCCGACGGCGTTCACCCCAGTTTCATTCGAGGGCTGGAAACCCTTGACACCCGCGATGCCGCACGCCCATAGTTCTCGCCGCTGAGCGCAACGACGTTGCGCTCAGCGCACCGAACCGGAGTGAGAACCAGGCGTCAGGAGGAGCGGGCCATGACCGAGAACAGCCCGAAGACCGGTGGACCCGGAGTCCTCCAGGGTGCCGATCGCGCCCTGCTCGCACTGCTCTCCTTCACGGAGCGCCGCCCCGAATGGGGTGTGAGCGAGATCGCGAGGGAACACGGCTGGGACAAGGCCGTCGCCCAGCGCATTCTCACCACTCTCACCGCGCGCGCCTTCCTGACCTGTGACAGTACGACACGGCGCTACCGACTCGGGCCCGCCGTGTCCCGGCTGGCCCGCGTCGGGGAGCACAGCGGTGTCCTGCCGTCCCTGGTCCGGCCCGTCCTCGCCGGGCTGCTGCGCGAGACGGGGGAGAGCGTCGTCCTGAACGTGCCCAACGGCAGCGGCTACCGCTGTGCCGCAGCCGTCGACGGCACCGGTCCCGTCCGCTACACGGCGATAGTCGGCGCCCTCATGCCCGGCCACGCCGGAGCCTCGGGACACGCGATCTTCGCCCACTACCCCGAGGCGGAGATCCGGAAGATCTTCGGCGCGACCCCGCTCCAGCGCTTCAACGACCACACCGTCACCGACTTCGACGACCTGCTCCGCGTCTATGGCGACGTACGGGAGAAGGGCCACAGCGTCAGCCTCGGCGAGTACGACGAGGCGGTAGCTGCCATCGCGGCACCCGTGTTCCAGGACGGCACCGTCGCGGCGTCGCTCACGGTCATCGGGCCCTCGCACCGCATCGTGCGCGACGCCGACCGGATCACCCGGCTCGTCGTCGAGGGAGCACGCGAGGCCACGACCGCCTTCGGCCCCTGACGCCTCCCGCCGCTCCCGGCCGGCTCGGGCCGCTGTCACCCGGCGGCTCCGGCCCCGCACCGCAACTGCCACACCCGCCGCATCTGCCTCGCCACCTGTCCCCACCCGTCCCCACCCGTCTCCACCCGTCTCCACCCGTCTCCACCCGTCCCCACCTGTCCCCGCGTCGTGCGCCGCCCCGCGCACGCCGCCCGGTCCCGCCTGCCCGCAAAGGGGTGTCCCGTGTCGCACCACACCTCAGTCACCACCGCCAACGCCGCACCACCCCCGGGGGACAGCCCCGGCTCCGGACACCCGCGCGTCCGTGAACCCGTCGTCCTCGTCGTGCTCGCCGCGCTCTCCGTCGTCGGCGCGCTGATCGGCGCCGACCTCGTCGCCAAGCTCGGCATCTCCGCCAACACTTCCGTGGTCGGCGCCCTCATCGCCATGCTGGTCGGCCGCATTCCCGTCGCCGGGCTGCGCAAGATGCGCTCGGTGCACCGGCAGAACCTCGCCCAGAGCGCCATCTCCGCCGCCACCTTCGCCTCGGCCAACGCCCTGCTCACCTCGGTGGCGGTGCCGTACGTCTTCGGCCGCGAGGACCTGGTCTGGCCGATGCTGGCGGGCGCGTTCATCGGCCTGCTCATCGACACCTGGGTGCTCTACCGCGCGTTCGGCTCCCGGCTGCTGCCCGCCGACGCGGCCTGGCCGCCCGGCACCGCCGCGGCCGAGACCATCAAGGCCGGTGACAAGGGCGGCAAGCGGGCCCTCGTCCTGGGCGCGGGCACCCTCGTAGGGCTCGGCGGCACCCTCCTGAGCCTGCCCCTGTCCGCCGCCGGTGTCGCCTTCCTCGGCAACGTCTGGGCCCTGCTGATGTTCGGTGTCGGCCTGGGACTGCGGGAGTTCAGCCCCGACCTGTTCCACACGGACCTCGGTGCGGGCTACGTACCGCACGGCGTGATGGTCGGGGCGGGCGTCGTGGCCCTCGGGCAGGCCGTCCGGCTGCTCATGCGCCGCCGCCCCTCCAGGACGACCGCCCTCGCCGGGCCCGAGGCGCCCGGCGGCCCCGCCGCGGACCCCACGACCGCCTTCACCGTCGACGAGCGCACGCTGCGCCGCACCCTCCTGCGGGGCTACGCCCTCTTCACCGGCGGAGCCGTCGTCCTCGCCGTCGCGGGCGGACTGATCGGCGAGATGAGCCCCCTCGGCCTCGTCGGCTGGGTCCTGTTCGCCGCGTTCGCCGCCCTCGTGCACGAGCTGATCGTCGGACTCGCCGCGATGCAGTCGGGCTGGTTCCCGTCCTTCGCCGTCACCCTGATCTTCCTCGTCTTCGGCCTGCTCATCGGCATCCCGTCCGTGCCGCTCGCCCTCCTCGTCGGCTATGTGTCCGCCACCGGCCCCGCCTTCGCCGACATGGGCTACGACCTCAAGGCCGGCTGGCTCCTGCGCCGTGACCACAGCCCCTGGGACCCCTACGAGCGCGAGGGCCGCCGCGAGCAGTTCCGTGCCGCGCTCATCGGCTTCGCCGCCGCCCTCGTCGTGGTCGCCGTCCTGTGGCAGTCGTACTTCCGCCAGGGCCTGATCCCGCCCGTCGCCAAGGTGTACGCGGACACGGTCAAGCACGGCCTGGGGGACCCGGGGGTCCTGCGCACCATGCTGCTCTGGGCGATCCCCGGAGCCCTGATCCAGCTGCTCGGCGGCCCCCGCCGGCAGATGGGCGTGATGCTGGCGACCGGCCTCCTGATCCTCACCCCGAACGCCTGCTGGCTGGTCCTCGCCGCACTCGCCGTGCGTGTCGTCTACCGCAGGATCCGCGGACCCCGCGCGGACGAGGAGCTCAACCTCGTCGGCGCCGGCCTCATCGCGGGCAGCTCACTCGGCGACTCGGCCCAGATCGTCAAGGCCGGCTGAACGCCCTTTCCCACCACCGCAGTTCACGCTGTACCGCAAGTGCAAGGAGAAGCACCCCCATGGAGATGTTCAGCCGCCTCGAACCCCGCGGCGAGTACCTGAGCTTCGAACTCGCCCTCGCCGCCCGCAAGCTGGTCGAGCAGGTCATGCTGGTCAAGCCGGGCGAGCACGTCGTCCTGACGGGCGACACCAGCAGCGACCGCCGTGTCGTCGACGCGACGGCGCAGGCCGTCGCCGCGGCGGGCGCCCACCCCGTCGTCGTCTGGTACGAGACGATGCCCAGCTCCTCCATGGAGCCGCCGCGCCCGGTCGCCGGTGCCATCGCGGACGCGGACGTGTGGATCGAGTTCGCGGTCTCCTACGTCATGCACTCGGACGCCTTCCGTACGGCGATGGCGAACGGCTGCCGCTACACCAACCTCACGGCCATGGACGTCCACATGCTCGTGGCGACCGTGGGACGCCCCGACTTCGACGGCGTGATCCGCCTGGGCAAGGCCCTCGTCCGTCTCCTGGAGCAGGCAGACGAGGTCCGCATCACCTCCGCGAACGGCACCGACATCACCGGCCGCAACGGGGACCGGCCCATCAACCTGCGCGGCAAGCCCGCCGAGAAGCCGGGCGAGACGGTCATGCTCTCCGGGCAGATCTCCTGGAACCCCCTGGAGGAGACCCAGGACGGCGTCCTCGTGTTCGACGGCGCGCTGTGGCCGCCGGACCAGCTCGGTCTGCTGCGCTCCCCGGTGCGCTGCACCGTCGAGAAGGGCATCGTCACCAAGATCGAGGGCGGTCAGGACGCGGACGTCTTCCGCCGCTGGATGGAGTCCTGGGACGACCCGAACATGTACCGCGTGGCCCACTGGTCGCTCGGCTTCAACCCGGGCGTCCTCGCGCCGACCGGCCGCATCGTCGAGGACGAGCGCGTCTTCGGCTGCGTCGAGCTCGGCATCGGCACCAAGGGCGCCTGGATCGGCGGCGAGCCCTGGGTGTCCGCCGCCCACACCGACGGCTCCGTCCTCGGCCCGTCGATCTACCTCGACGGCGAGTGCATAGAGCGTGACGGCGTGTACGTGCACCCTGAACTGGTCGCCATCTGCAAGGAGCTGGGCGTCGAGGGCTACTGACCGACCCCACCGGGGCGTCCCTCGCCAGGGGCGCCCCGCTGCCGTACGACCTCCTGGAGCCAGCCATGATCACCTACCGCCACAGCGGTCTCGTCTGCCACGACCACACCCTCGACGTGCCGCTCGACCACGCGCGCCCCGACGGCCCGGCGATCTCCCTGTTCGCCCGCGAGGTCGTCGCCGAGGAGCACGAACGCCGCGACCTGCCCCGCCTCCTGTGGCTCCAGGGCGGACCCGGAGGCCGCGCCGAGCGGCCCAACGCGGCCGGCGCCTGGCTGCGCCGCGCCCTCGAGGACCACCGGGTCGTCCTCCTCGACCAGCGCGGCACGGGCCGCTCCGCACCGGCCGACCGCACCACGCTCGCCGCCGTCGAGGACCCGGCCGACCGCCTCGCCCACTTCCGCGCCGACTCGATCGTGCGCGACGCCGAACTCCTGCGCCGCCACCTCCAGGGCGACCGCCCCTGGACCGTCCTCGGCCAGAGCTTCGGCGGGTTCTGCGCCCTGACCTATCTGAGCCTGGCGCCCGAGGGCCTCGGCCAGGTGTTCATCACCGGGGGCCTGCCCACGCTCACCGGCCACGCGGACGACGTCTACCGTGCCGCGTACCGCCGCACCCTCGCGCACAACGACCGCTACTTCGCCCGCTATCCGGGCGACCAGCGGCTCGCCGACGCGGTTGCCGCGCATCTGGCGGACCACGACGTCCGGCTGCCCGGCGGGGAGCGCCTGACCGTGCGCCGCTTCCAGACCATGGGCATCAATTTCGGCACCTCGGCCGGCTTCGACGCACTCCACTACCTGCTGGAGACCGCGTTCGTCGACGGCGCCCGCGGACCCGCCCTGTCCGACCCGTTCCTGCGCGGCGTCGACGCCACGGTCTCCTTCGCCCCGCGCCCCCTCTACGCCGTCCTGCACGAGCCGATCTACGCCCAGGGCGGCCGCGCCACCGACTGGTCGGCCCACCGGATCCGCGACGAGTTCCCGCAGTTCGACGCCCCCGGCACAGCCGGGACCGGCGCCGCCGCGGACGCCCTCCGCTTCACCGGCGAGATGATCTACCCCTGGCAGTTCGACGAGGACCCCGCCCTCGTCCCCCTCAAGGACACGGCCGAGCGCCTGGCCCGCCGCACGGACTGGCCCGCCCTGTACGACCTCGACCGGCTCGCCGCGAACGAGGTGCCGGTCGCCGCAGCCGTCTACCAGGACGACATGTTCGTCGACCGCGAGCAGTCCCTGGAGACGGCGAAGCTCGTACGGGGGCTGCGCGCCTGGGTCTCGGACGCGCACGCCCACGACGGCGTGAAGGCGGACCCCGCGGTCCTCGACCGGCTGATCGCGACGGCGCGCGGGGAGGCCTGAGCCGGGCCCGCCGAGGAGCCCGAGGGGATCAGCCCCCGGGGATCTCCTCCATCCGTACCAACCGCCTTTCCCTGCGGGACAGTTCGCAGGCCTCCGCGATCCGCAGCGCGTGCAGGGCCTCGCGCCCGTCGCACGGGTTCTCGCGCTCACCGCGCACCACGTCGACGAACGCGACGAGCTCCGCCTCGTAGGCGGGGGCGAAGCGCTCCAGGAAGCCGGGCCAGGGCTTGGACGCGGCGGGCGGGCCCTCGGGCTCGGTGGAGGCGACGGGCGTGCGGTCGTCGAGGCCGACGACGACGGTGTCCAGCTCGCCGGAGAGTTCCATGCGGACGTCGTAGCCCGCGCCGTTGCAGCGCGTCGCCGTCGCCGTGACCAGCGCGCCGTCGTCCAGTGTGAGGACGGCGGCCGCCGTGTCGACGTCCCCGGCCTCGCGGAACATCGCGGGTCCTGCGTCGGACCCGGTCGCATAGACCTCCGTCACCTCGCGGCCGGTCACCCAGCGCAGGATGTCGAAGTCATGGACGAGGCAGTCCCGGTAGAGGCCGCCGGACAGCGGCAGATACGCGGCCGGTGGCGGCGCCGGGTCGCTCGTCATGGCCCGTACGGTGTGCAGCCGGCCGAGGCGGCCCGAGCGCACCGCCTCGCGCGCCGCGGTGTACCCCGCGTCGAAGCGGCGCTGGAAGCCCAGCTGGAGCACCGTCCCGGCCCGCTCGACCTCGGCGAGCGCGGTCAGTGTGCCCGGCAGGTCGAGGGCGATGGGCTTCTCGCAGAACACCGGGAGCCCGGCCCGCGCCGCTCGCCCGATCAACTCGCCGTGAGCGGACGTCGCCGCCGTGATGACCACCGCGTCCACGCCCCACGAGAAGATCTCGTCCACCGTGGGTGCCGCCGTCGCGCCGATCCGGTCCGCGAGCGCGACGGCGCGCTCCGGGTCGGCGTCCGTGACGACGAGCGAGCCGACCTCGCGGTATCGCTCCAGAACTGCTGCGTGAAAGGTGCCGATACGGCCCGTCCCGATAAGTCCGATGCGCATGCAGTCAAGGTGCCGCCCGGGGAACCCGCTGTCAACGGTTTGTCCGGACAACCGAACTTCACGACTTCCCGTCAACATTGCTTGCGACTACGCTCGGCCCGTGGCCAAACCAGTAGTCGATCCGACCGTGTCGCTCCAGCTCAGCGTGGACCGCAGCAGTCCGGTCCCGCTCTATTTCCAGCTCTCCCAGCAGCTGGAGGCGGCGATCGAGCGCGGCTCCCTGACCCCCGGCAGCCTGCTCGGCAACGAGATCGAACTCGCGGGCCGGCTCGGTCTGTCCCGGCCCACCGTGCGCCAGGCGATCCAGTCCCTCGTCGACAAGGGTCTCCTCGTCCGCCGCCGCGGCGTCGGGACCCAGGTCGTGCACAGCCAGGTCAAGCGCCCGCTGGAGCTGAGCAGCCTCTACGACGACCTGGAGGCGGCCGGCCAGAAGCCCGAGACCCGCGTCCTGGCCAACACGCTCGTGCCGGCGTCCGCCGAGGTCGCGGCCGCGCTCGGGGTGGGGGAGGGCGACGAGGTGCACCGGGTCGAGCGATTGCGGCTCACCCACGGCGACCCGGTCGCGTACCTCTGCAACCACCTGCCCACCGGGCTGCTCCCGCTCGACACGGAGCGGCTGGAGGCGACGGGGCTCTACCGGCTGATGCGCGCCGCCGGGATAACCCTGCACAGCGCGCGCCAGTCCGTCGGCGCCCGCGCGGCCACGGTGGAGGAGGGCGAGCGGCTCGCCGAGCCCGCGGGCGCCCCGCTCCTGACGATGCAGCGGACCACGTTCGACGACACCGGCAGACCTGTCGAGTTCGGGTCGCACATGTACCGGGCGTCCCGCTACTCCTTCGAGTTCCAGCTCCTCGTGCGGCCGTAACGGCGTCGCCGAAGCGCCGTGGACGTGCCACCGAAGACAGGCCGTAAGAATGTTATGACAAAGTCATTGACGGTGTCGGGTACCCACCGCTAGAACTCCTCCAGCCGCACACGGGCGGCGAGGAGAGAGGTGGCACACCATGCGCACAGCCCGCACGGCAGCAACCCTCATGGCGGTCGTCGCACTCGCGGCCGGATGCAGCAGCTCCGGAGGCAAGACCTCCGAGGACAAGGCCGACGGCTCCACCGGCGGCAAGTCCGTCGGCACGCCCCGCCTGAAGATCGCGATGGTCACCCACTCCGGCGAGGGCGACACCTTCTGGGACATCGTCCAGAGCGGCGCCGAGCAGGCCGCGGCCAAGGACAACGTCCAGTTCCTCTACTCGAACGACAAAGAGGCCAAGGGGCAGGCCGAGCTGGTCCAGTCGGCGATCGACAAGAAGGTCGACGGGATCGTCGTCACCCTCGCCAAGCCCGAGGCCATGAAGGCCGTGCTCGCCAAGGCGAAGGACGCCGGGATACCGGTCGTCACGATCAACTCGGGCGGCGAGTTCTCGCAAGCGTTCGGCGCGCTCACCCACATCGGGCAGGACGAGTCCGTGGCCGGCGAGGCCGTCGGCAGAGAACTCGACGAGCGCGGCCGCAAGAAGGCGCTCTGCGTCATCCACGAACAGGGCAACGTCTCCCTGGAGCAGCGCTGCGCCGGCGTCAGGAAGACCTTCAAGGGCACCGTCGAGAACCTCAACGTGGACGGCACCGACGCCCCCTCGTCCCAGTCGTCCATCGAGGCCAAGCTCCAGGCGGCCAAGGACATCGACGCGGTCGTCGCGCTCGGCGCCCCCGTCGCGGCCGTCGCGGTCAAGGCGAAGCAGGACGCGGGCAGCGAGGCGGAGGTCGACACCTTCGACCTGAACGCGGCCGTGGTCAAGAGTCTCAAGGCCAAGGACGTCGGCTTCGCCGTCGATCAGCAGCCCTACCTCCAGGGCTACCTCGCCGTCGACGAACTGTGGCTCTACAGGACCAACGCCAACGTCATCGGCGGCGGAAAGCCCGTCCTGACAGGCCCGGCGATCGTCACCGAGAAGGACGTGCCGAAGCTCGAGAAGTACACCGCGCGCGGTACCCGGTGAACGGACGCGTGATCCCGGTGCCTGATACTTGGACGTTTGGGGCCGGTCGTCGTGCCCCCGGGGCAGGTCCGCCGGCCCCGCAGAACCAGGCACCAGAAGAAGGGCACGGCCTCGTGGCACGGTTTCGGAGCTGGGTGAGCATCGCCCTCGCAGGGGCGGTCGGTCTCACCCTGGCGGGGTGCAGCAGCACCGGCGGCAAGCGGGCGGAGGACGCCAGGAAGGCGGCCTCGGCCCAGGGCAAGGCCGCGGTGAACACCCCGCGCTGGACCGTCGCGATGGTGACCCATTCGGGCGACGGCGACACCTTCTGGGACATCGTCCAGAGCGGCGCCAAGCAGGCCGCCGTCAAGGACAACATCAACTTCCTGTACTCGCACAGCGACGAGGCGCAGCAGCAGGCCCAGCTCGTCGACGCGGCCGTGGACAAGAAGGTCGACGGCCTGATCGTCACGCTCGCCAAGCCCGACGCCATGAAGGCCGCCGTCGCCCGCGCCGAGAAGGCCGGCATCCCCGTGATCACCGTGAACTCCGGCTCGGAGGAGTCCAAGAAGTTCGGCGCGCTCACGCACATCGGCCAGGACGAGACGATCGCGGGCCGGGCCGTCGGCGAGGAGCTGAACAAGCGCGGCCGCAAGAAGGCCCTGTGCGTCCTGCACGAGCAGGGCAACGTCGGTCACGAGCAGCGCTGCGCCGGCGCCAAGGAGACCTTCAAGGGCCAGATGCAGAACCTGTACGTCGAGGGCACCAACATGCCCGACGTCCAGTCCTCCATCGGCGCCAAGCTCCAGGCCGACAAGTCCATCGACTCCGTCGTCACGCTCGGCGCGCCCTTCGCCGCCACCGCCGTGAAGGCCAAGCAGGACGCGGGCAGCAAGGCCGAGATCGACACCTTCGACCTCAACGAGAAGGTCGCCGCCGGCCTGAAGGACGGCACGCTCGGCTTCGCCGTCGACCAGCAGCCCTACCTCCAGGGCTACGAGGCCGTGGACCTGCTCTGGCTCTACCGCTACAACGCGGACGTCCTCGGCGGCGGGAAGCCGGTCCTCACCGGGCCGCAGATCGTGACCAAGGACCAGGCGGCCAAGCTCGAGGAGTACGCGAAGCGGGGGACCCGATGAGCGCCGCCGCACCACAGACCCCGCCGCTGACGGACGAGCGCCTCCTGAGGACGTCGCCGCTGCGCAAGCTCATGGGCCGACCCGAACTCGGCTCGGTCGTCGGCGCCGTCGCCGTGTTCCTCTTCTTCGCGGTCTTCGCGGACAGCTTCCTGCGGGCCTCCAGCCTCGCCACGGTCCTGTACGCGTCGTCGACGATCGGCATCATGGCCGTACCCGTGGCCCTGCTGATGATCGGCGGCGAGTTCGACCTCTCCGCCGGCGTCATGGTCACCACGTCCGCGCTGGTCTCGTCGATGTTCAGCTACCAGATGACGGCGAACGTCTGGGTCGGCGTGGGCGTCTCGCTCCTTGTCACGCTCGCCATCGGCGTCTTCAACGGCGTCATGCTGACCCGCACCGACCCGCCGAGCTTCATCATCACGCTCGGCACGTTCCTGATGCTGACCGGCATGAACCTCGGCTTCACCAAGCTGATCAGCGGCACCGTCTCCACCAAGTCGATCTCCGACATGGAGGGCTTCTCCTCCGCGAAGGACGTCTTCGCCTCCACGCTCACCATCGGCGGCGTCGACTTCAAGATCACCATCCTGTGGTGGCTCGCCCTGGTCGTCGTCGCCACCTGGATCCTGCTGCGCACCCGCGTCGGCAACTGGATCTACGCGGTCGGCGGCGGCGAGGACGCGGCCCGCGCCGTCGGTGTCCCGGTCAACAAGACCAAGATCGGCCTGTACATGGGCGTCGCCCTCGGCGCCTGGATCTCGGGGCAGCATCTGCTGTTCTCGTTCGACGTCGTGCAGTCCGGCGAGGGAGTCGGCAACGAGCTGATCTACATCATCGCGGCCGTCATCGGCGGCTGCCTGATCACCGGCGGCTACGGGTCCGCGGTCGGCGCGGCCATCGGCGCCCTGATCTTCGGCATGACGAGCAAGGGCATCGTGTTCGCCGAGTGGAACCCGGACTGGTTCAAGTTCTTCCTCGGGGCGATGCTGCTCCTCGCGACCCTGCTCAACGCGTGGGTCCGCAAGCGCGCGGAGGCGACGAAATGACCGAGACCGCAGACCGCACGGCGCTGGTGGAGCTCGACGGCGTCAGTAAGTACTACGGCAACATCCGGGCCCTGGAAGACGTCTCCCTCGTCGTGCACGCGGGCGAGATCTCCTGTGTCCTCGGCGACAACGGCGCGGGCAAGTCGACCCTCATCAAGATCATCGCGGGTCTGCACAAGCACGACTCCGGGTCCTTCAGCATCGAGGGCGAACCGGCGCGGCTCGCCAACCCGCGCGAGTCCCTCGACCGCGGCATCGCCACGGTCTACCAGGACCTCGCCGTCGTCCCGCTGATGCCGGTCTGGCGGAACTTCTTCCTCGGCTCCGAGCCGACGAAGGGCTCCGGCCCGTTCAAGCGCATGGACGTCGACCTGATGCGCCGGACGACCCACGCGGAGCTGCTCCGGATGGGCATCGACCTGCGCGACGTCGACCAGCCCATCGGCACGCTCTCCGGCGGCGAGCGCCAGTGCGTGGCGATCGCCCGCGCCGTCTACTTCGGCGCCAAGGTCCTCGTACTCGACGAGCCGACCGCCGCCCTCGGCGTCAAGCAGTCCGGCGTCGTCCTCAAGTACGTCGCCGCCGCGCGCGACGCGGGCCTCGGTGTGGTCCTGATCACGCACAACCCGCACCACGCCTACCTCGTCGGCAACCGCTTCGTCCTCCTGAAGAGGGGCACGATGTTCGGCAGCTACGCGCGCGACGAGATCACCCTCGACGAACTGACCCGACAGATGGCGGGCGGCAGCGAACTGGACGACCTGCGCCACGAGCTGGAGGGCCGGGACGCCCCTTGAGCAAGGCGCCCCCGAAAGGGGCGCGGGGCTGTGACATCTTGCGGCTCCGCCCCCGGGCACGCCCGGCCGAGAACAGTCCGCGGCCGCGGTCGGACCCGCGGTGGCGTCCCGCCCACCGCGAGTGACCGGCACCGCGCGAATACGCTCCCGCGACAGCGAAATGGCACAATCGGCGCGATGAGCACCTACCGCGACCTCGCACACCGCGGCTCCGCACGAGCCACCGTCCTGCGGACCGTCGGCACGCGTGAGCGCCGTTCGCACCTGACGGCGCCCCGCGTCCCGACCGTCGGTATCGACATCGGCGGTACGAAGGTGATGGCGGGTGTCGTCGACGCCGACGGCAACATCCTGGAGACCCTGCGCACCGAGACGCCGGACAAGTCCAAGAGCCCCAAGGTCGTCGAGGACACCATCACGGAGCTGGTGCTCGACCTCTCCGACCGGCACGACGTGCACGCCGTCGGCATCGGCGCGGCCGGCTGGGTCGACGCCGACCGCAACCGGGTCCTCTTCGCCCCGCACCTGTCCTGGCGCAACGAGCCGCTGCGCGACCGTCTCGCCGGCCGTCTCTCCGTCCCCGTACTCGTCGACAACGACGCGAACACGGCCGCCTGGGCCGAGTGGCGGTTCGGCGCGGGCCGTGGCGAGGACCACCTCGTCATGATCACGCTGGGCACCGGCATCGGTGGCGCGATCCTGGAGGACGGTCAGGTCAAGCGCGGCAAGTTCGGAGTCGCCGGTGAATTCGGCCATATGCAGGTCGTCCCCGGCGGTCACCGCTGCCCGTGCGGCAACCGCGGCTGCTGGGAGCAGTACAGCTCCGGCAACGCGCTCGTGCGCGAGGCCCGCGAACTCGCCGCGGCGGACTCCCCGGTCGCGTACGGGCTCATCGAGCGCGTCAAGGGCAACGTTCCCGACATCACGGGCCCCCTCATCACCGAGCTCGCCCGTGAGGGCGACGCCATGTGCATCGAACTGCTCCAGGACATCGGCCAGTGGCTCGGCGTCGGTATCGCGAACCTCGCGGCCGCCCTCGACCCGTCCTGCTTCGTCATCGGCGGCGGCGTCTCCGCGGCCGACGACCTTCTGATCGGCCCGGCCCGCGACGCCTTCAAGCGCCACCTCACCGGCCGCGGCTACCGCCCCGAGGCCCGCATCGCCCGCGCCCAGCTCGGACCCGAGGCCGGTATGGTCGGCGCCGCGGACCTCGCCCGGCTCGTGGCCCGCCGCTTCCGCCGCGCCAAGCGCCGTCGCGTGGAACGGTACGAGCGCTACGAGCGTTACCACCAGGGTCAGGACTTCGGCCCCGGCCCGCAAAGCCCGGCGAGCGCCGCCGGCGAGAATCAGGGACCCAAGTAATGACCGTGCCCCGCCAGCCCTCGTCCCCCGACGAAGGGCAGCGCCCCCCTGAGAGCCGCCGGCGGGTCATACGCCGCCGCGCGCTCACGCTGCTCACGATCGTGCTGCTCATCGGCGTGCCCGCCGGCTATCTGGTGATCTCCGCGGACCAGAGCCGCAGCAGCGGCAAGGACAAGGAGGCCAAGTACTCCGCGACGGGCCTCACCATCGGCTGGCCCTCCAAGGTCCAGCGCCGGCTGTACCAGGTGCCGATCCCGGTCTCCTCCGCCAAGGGCGTCGCGTACTACGAGACGAACAACCTCAGGACGAGCCGCCTCTACGCGCGCTTCCGCACGACCGACGCGGGACTCGACAAGTTCCTGAAGACCATCGGTACCAGCTCGTCCCAGCTGAAGAAGGACGAGATGGCCATCAGCCCGCGCAACCAGAAGGTCGTCGGCTGGGTCTTCGACGGGCCCGGCCCGTACTGGGGCCTCACGCACAGACAGAAGAACCCCGAGCCGACCCTGGACATCGTGGTGAACCGCGCGAACCCCGCGAAGCCCTTCGTGTACGTGGTGTCGACGACGACGCCGTAGCTCCGGCGCGTGCCCGGCGCCGCCCACGGCCCCTCGCCGTCGGCGGCCTTCACGCCGTCTCCCCGAACCCTCTGCACCATCAGCCCCAGACGTACATCCTGTGCACACTCACGGGCCCCGCCCCGAACCCTCACAGAGCGACTGGATAGCGTGGAGCAAGTGAGTGAGACGAAGACACCTGCCCTCCAGTACCGCCTCGACGGCCCGGACGACGCCCCGGTGCTCATCCTCGGGCCCTCGCTCGGCACCACCTGGCACATGTGGGACCGGCAGGTACCCGAGCTCGCCCGGCAGTGGCGGGTGTTCCGTTTCGACCTTCCCGGGCACGGCGGCGCCCCCGCCCATCCGGCCGGTTCCGTGGCCGACCTCGCCGCACGGCTCCTGGCCACGCTCGACGAACTCGGCGTGCAGCGCTTCGGCTACGCGGGCTGCTCCCTGGGCGGCGCCATCGGCGCGGAGCTGGCCCTGCGCCACCCCCAGCGCGTGGCGTCCCTCGCGCTGATCGCGGCCTCGCCCCGCTTCGGCACCGCCGACGAGTTCCGCCAGCGCGGCGTGATCGTCCGTAGCAACGGCCTCGACCCCATCGCCCGCACCTCCCCCGAGCACTGGTTCACCAGCGGCTTCGCGGCCGCCCAGCCCGCCATCACCGACTGGGCCGTGCAGATGGTGCGCACCACCGACCCGGGCTGCTACATCGCGGCCTGCGAGGCGCTCGCGTCCTTCGACGTACGGGCCGAGCTCGGCTCCATCGGGGCCCCCACGCTCGTCCTCGTCGGCTCCGACGACCAGGTGACGGGCCCCGCCCAGGCGCGCACGCTCGTCGCCGGCATCCCGGACGCCCGGCTCGCCGTGGTGCCCGCCGCCTCGCACCTCGCCCCGGTCGAGCAGCCCGCCGCCGTCACCGACCTCCTCGTACGGCACTTCTCCACCGCCTGGCAGCCCGCGTACGAGACCGGGCAGCACGCGATCCCCGCCGCGCCCGTCAAGCCCGTCCTCGCGCCGCCGCCCCCGCCGGTCGCCCCCGTCGCGGAGATCGGCCCCACGGAGAGCCAGCCCGAGGCGGCTACCCGGCCCGACCGGCACGACCTGGGTCTCAAGGTGCGTCGCGAGGTGCTCGGCGACGCGCACGTCGACCGGGCCCTGGCCTCCTCGGACGCCTTCTCCGGCGACTTCCAGGAGTTCATCACCCGCTACGCGTGGGGGGAGATCTGGAGCCGGCCCGGCCTCGACCGCCGCATGCGCAGCTGCGTGACGCTCACCGCGCTCGTGGCCGGCGGCCACCTCGACGAGCTGGCCTTCCACACCCGGGCCGCCCTGCGCAACGGCCTCACCGCCGACGAGATCAAGGAGGTGCTGCTCCAGGCCGCCGTGTACTGCGGTGTGCCCGCGGCGAACTCGGCGTTCAAGGTGGCCCAGGCCGTGATCCGCGAGGAGACCACGCCGCAGGAGTAGCGGCCGCAGGAGTGGAAGACGGGCGCCGGGAGGGGCCGGACGCGGGCGGGGAGCGCAGGATGGTTCGTATGAAGCTCACGAAGAAGATCCATGCCTGCGTCCGCCTGGAGAAGGACGGGCGGACGCTCGTCATCGACCCGGGCGGCTTCTGCGAGGAGGACGCGGCTGTCGGCGCCGAGGCGATCCTCGTCACGCACGAGCATGCCGACCACTTCGACGAGGCCCGGCTGCGGGCGGCTCTCGACGCCGACCCGGCCACCGAGATCTGGACCCTGAAGTCCGTGGCCGACAAGATCTCGTCGGCGTTCCCGGGGCGGGTGCACACGGTCGGGCACGGGGACACGTTCGAGGCGGCCGGTTTCGACATCCAGGTCCACGGCGAACTGCACGCCGTCATCCACCCGGACATCCCGCGCATCACGAACGTCGGCTTTCTGTTGGACCACGGTCGCGTCTTCCACCCGGGCGACGCGTTCACCGTCCCCGACCAGCCCGTCGAGACGCTCCTCGTGCCGGTGATGGCCCCCTGGAACAAGATTTCCGAGGTCATCGACTACCTCCGCGAGGTCGGTCCGCAGCGCGCGTACGACATTCACGACGCGCTGCTGACCGACCTCGCGTGGCCCATCTACGACGGGCAGATCGGGGCGCTCGGCGGCACGGACAACCTGCGGCTGACGCCGGAGGAGTACGCGACGCTCTGAGCGTTTCCCGCCCGCGAACTTCCTTTACCGGCCGAGGAGTTCGACGACCTGGTCGGTCGTGGCGAGTTCCGCGATCCGCGGGAAGATCTTGCCGAAGCTGTGCTCGTGGGAGGCGGCGTCCGTGTCCGTCGTCGCGTCCTCGACCACGGTGAGGTGGTAGCTCAGCTCGAACGCGGACCGGGCGGTGGACTCGACGCCGATCGAGGTCGAGATTCCCGCGAGCACGATCTGGGTCACTCCGCGGCGGCGCAGCTGGAGGTCCAGCTCCGTCCCGGTGAAGGCGCCCCAGTGGCGCTTGGTGATCACGATGTCGTCGCCGAGCGGGCCGAGCTCGTCCGGGAACTCGGAGAACGCGGCGGGCGGCGCCTGGGTGAGCCCCGGGGCGGCCGACCGGCTCACCGGCAGGTCGCCGCCGTCGGGGGACCAGGCGACGCGGACCCGCACGACGGGCAGGCCCTTGGCGCGGAAAGCCTCCGCCAGCGTGACCCCGTTCTTCAGGACGGCGTCGGCGGGGTGCACGGTGGGCAGGCCGAGGATGCCGTTCTGGAGGTCGATGAGGACGAGGGCGGTGCGCTCGTCGAGAGTGGTGGCGGGCATGGGGGTGCTCCTTGCGGATCCGGGGGAGATGCTTCGACAGGCTAACTTTCGAGCAGGGAAACTTGCAAGGTAGCCTGCCTATCGCGCCCTGTCTGCGGGCCTGCGGGCCTGCGTGCCGGGCTGTCTGTTCGTCTGCGGCGGCCGCACCTGGGGTCGGCGGGCGTTGTCGTACCCGCCCGGTAGGTTGTGGGCATGCGGATTGCTACCTGGAATGTGAACTCGATCACCGCCCGGCTGCCCAGGCTCCTCGCCTGGCTGGAGAGCACCGGGACGGACGTGCTGTGCGTCCAGGAGACCAAGTGCACGGCCGAGCAGTTCCCCGCGGACGAGCTGCGCGAGCTGGGCTACGAGTCCGCGGTGAACGCGACCGGGCGGTGGAACGGCGTGGCGCTGATCTCCCGGGTCGGCCTGGAGGACGTCGTCACCGGCCTGCCCGGCGACCCCGGTTACGAGGGCGTCCACGAACCCCGCGCGATCTCCGCCACGTGCGGCCCCGCGCGCGTCTGGTCGGTGTACGTGCCGAACGGCCGCGAGGTGGACCACCCGCACTACGCGTACAAGCTCCAGTGGTTCGAAGCGCTCAAGGCGGCCGTCGCGGGCGACGCCGCGGGCTCCCGCCCGTTCGCCGTGATGGGCGACTACAACGTCGCGCCGACGGACGACGACGTCTGGGACATCTCCCTCTTCGACGGCGCCACGCACGTCACCCCCGCGGAGCGCGCCGCGCTCTCCGCGCTCCGGGAGACGGGCCTGTCCGACGTGGTCCCGCGCCCCCTGAAGTACGACCACCCCTTCACGTACTGGGACTACCGCCAGCTCGGATTCCCCAAGAACCGCGGCATGCGCATCGACCTCGTCTACGGGAACGAGCCGTTCGCCAAGGCCGTGAAGGACTCGTACGTGGACCGCGAGGAGCGCAAGGGCAAGGGTGCCTCGGACCACGCGCCGGTGGTCGTGGACCTGGACGTGTAGGGCGAGGTCGCTCCGGGGGCCGGAGGCGAAGGCCCGAACGCCCCGCGATCCGAGAGGCCCGGAGTCCTACGGCTTCAGCGCCCCCAGATCCACCGCCCGGGCCATCGCGTCGAGCCCCGCGTCCCCGGGGTGCAGGTGGTCCCCGCTGTCGTACTCGGGCCGGATCCGCGCGGGATGTGCCGGATCGCGCACCACGGCGTCGAAGTCGACCACCGCGTCGAAGTCGCCCCCGCTGTCCCGCACATACGCGTTGACGACCTCCCGCTCCCGGTCCGCCGCGGCCGTGCACAGGGTCTCGCCCTCGCACGGAGTGACCGTCGCCCCGACCACGCGCAGGCCCCGCGCGTGGGCGCGGGCGGCGATCTCCCTCAGCCCGGCGACGACCTGGGCCCCGGAGAAGCCGGCCCGTACGTCGTTGACGCCCTGGAAGACGACGACCGTGCGGGCCGACGTCTGGGACAGCACGTCACGGTCGAGGCGGTGCAGCGCGCTCACGCCGCCCGTGTCCGTGGAGACGCCGTCCCCCGCGTAGCGGTCGCCCGTCACCCGGTTCGCCGAGATCCCCTGGTTCAGGACCCCGTAGTGCGGCACCGCGTCCTGCTCGCGCAGCCGGGTGGCGAGAACGTCGGGCCAGCGGTGGTTCGCGTCCGGCGTCGACTTCACGCCGTCCGTGATGGAGTCGCCCAGCAGGACCACCGACCCGGGCCCGCCGCTCACGTCGACACCGGTGAGCAGCGGCCAGTACGTGATCGTCGACGTGTACGAGGCCGCCGAGGCCTCCGCCGCGTGATCACCCGGCAGGCTCACGTACGAGCGCTGGATCGCCTGGCTGTGCACCGGCGCCGTGGCGACCGTCTCCGGCAGATGGAAGCTGACCAGGAGATTCGCGCCCGCCGGCACATCGAAGCCCACCGCGTCGCTGAAGGCCTGTGCCCCCGCGGGGATCTCCGTACCCGCCGAGCCCCGGAACGTCAGCGGCACCGGGTCGGCCTCGGCCCCGGCGCCCGCCTCCTGCGCCGCCACCGTCGCGCTCCCGACCCGCACCGGCGCTGACGCGAACGTGTTGTCGAGCCGGATCCGCACGCGCGGCCCGCCCACGCTGGTGTGCACGACCAGCCGCACCGTACGGTCCGCCCAGGGCCCGACGGCCGTGTATCCGGCGGTGGACGCCGACCAGGTGCCGGTCCACCCCAGCGCGGGCGAGCGCACCGACAGGGCGAAGACATGCAGATCGGGGGCGCCGGGGTCCAGGGGCAGGTCCACGGAGGAGATCGCGCGTCCCTTGGTCACCGGCACGGTGACGACGAACAGGCGTGTCTTCTCGGTGAGTTGGCCGTCGGGCGTGTTGCGGTGGGGAAGCGCCACGGACTTGGTCGCGAGCGGCCCCGTACGCCAGTCGGGTGCGGTGAGGCGGTACGTGGAGCGCGAGCCGTCCCGGTAGCGCACGGTGCCCGAACCGGTCGCGTCGCCGCCGGTTCCGGCCACCAGGAAGGCGAGCGCGTCGCCCCGGCCGTGCACGCGGACGCGCTGGCCGTCGGCGCGCACGTTGTCGGGGCCCGTCGACGCCGTGCGCGGCCAGGTGAGCCGGGCGCCCTCAACACCCAGGGCGCGCCCGGGAGTCCAGCCGGCCGCCGTCAGATCCCCGGCGGACAGCGAGCTGCCCGAGCCGTCGAAGTCGGCCTCCTGGGCCCGGTCGTCGGCGCTGACCGCCCTGTTGTCGAAGAGCCGCTCCAGGGGGAGCGGCTCGGGTCTGTGCGGGGTGGCCTGCGCGACGGCGGTGGGGGCGAAGCCCGTAAAGAGCGCCAGAACAGCTGCCGTTCCCCAGACGCGTCGGCGCACGACCGACTCCCTCCGCTGGTGGGTGAGACGTGACAGGTGCGCCATGAAGCTAAAGACGGGACGGGTTCGCGTCAATGAGCCGCGTGCGAACGTGGCCCGAACTCTCCGTGCCGGGGCTCCGCGCGCCCTGTGGTGCGACGGCCTGCGGGGATGTCAGGGTGAGTGGTATGAACATCCCTTTCTTGGACAACTGGCGCAAGAAGCACGGCTCCGCTTTCGGAGTGGCCGTCTTCACCGAGGGTGACGGCGGGGCCGAGGGCGTCGCGGAGCTTCTCTCCGAGTGCGAACTGTTGCGCTCGCAGGCGCACGAGGCGGGGATCGAACTGGACGACACCGTCGCGTCGTTGGAGGCACTCGACCAACTGGTGCCGCGTTGGCGCGAGGACGAGGAAGCGCTGCCGTGGCTCGGCAACGACGCGGGCCTGTACCTCGGTACGGTCCTCGTCCGCCGGGTGCCGGGCGCGCGGTGGGTGATCTGGCCCAACGGGCAGCCGGTGGTGCGGCTCAGCTCCGGCCGCGAGGTCGACGTCGTCGCCGCGGGCCACGAGTGGGCGACGAGCGGGGCTCCCGAGCTGTCCCAGTTCTACGCCGAGACATCGGAGACGTAGACCCGCAAATACTGTTAATGCCCCTACGTGCGTGTCGTCGGTCACGTCCAAAATTGGCGCGGATAGTTTGCGCGGACCGACACAGCTGAGAGTGGGCAGGTCTGCCATGACCGTCGATCCGTTGATCGAGCTGCGTGACGTCAACAAGTACTACGGGGAGCTGCATGTCCTCCAGGACATCAACCTCACCGTCGGCAAGGGGGAGGTGGTGGTGGTCATCGGCCCTTCGGGGTCGGGAAAGTCGACGCTCTGCCGGACGATCAACAGGCTCGAGACGATCCAGTCGGGGGACATCAGGCTCGACGGCCGGCCGCTCCCGGAGGAGGGCAAGGCCCTCGCCCATCTGAGGGCCGAGGTGGGGATGGTCTTCCAGTCCTTCAACCTCTTCGCGCACAAGACGGTCCTGCAGAACGTCTCCCTCGCCCAGATGAAGGTCAGGGGCCGCAAGAGGGACGAGGCCGACAAACGCTCCCGCGAACTCCTGGACCGGGTGGGGCTCGCCTCACAGGCGGCCAAGTTCCCGGCCCAGCTCTCCGGCGGCCAGCAGCAGCGCGTGGCCATCGCCCGCGCCCTCGCGATGGACCCCAAGGCCCTCCTCTTCGACGAGCCGACCTCGGCGCTCGACCCGGAGATGATCAACGAGGTCCTCGAAGTGATGCAGCAGCTCGCCCGCGAGGGCATGACCATGGTCGTGGTCACCCACGAGATGGGCTTCGCCCGCTCCGCCGCCAACCGCGTCGTGTTCATGGCCGACGGCCGCATCGTCGAGGACCGCACCCCCGAGGACTTCTTCACCGACCCTCGCAGCGAGCGGGCCAAGGACTTCCTCTCCAAGATCCTCAAGCACTGACGGGGGTGGACCGATCCATGCTGCGCAAGACACGTGTGTTCCGTGCCGTCGCCACCCTCGCGCTCACCGCCCTGGCGGCGGCCTGCGGCAAGGAGGGCAGCCCGCCGACCAAGGGCCCGTCGGACGCGCAACTGCCCAAGTACCAGGTGGCACAAGGGTTTGAGCTGCCCGACTCCAAGACATGGCGCAAGGCCAAGAAGCGCGGGCACTTCGTCGTGGGGGCCAAGGAGGACCAGCCCTATCTCGGCGAGAAGGACCCGGCGACCGGTGTCTACTCCGGCTTCGACATCGAGATCGCCAAGATGATCTCGGCGTCCCTCGGCTTCGCGCCCTCGTCGATCTCCTTCAGGACGATCGCCTCGGCCAACCGCGAGACCGCCCTGCAGAACGGGCAGATCGACTACTACGTGGGCACCTACACGATCAACGCCAACCGCAAGAAGCTCGTCGGCTTCGGCGGCCCCTACTACATGGCCGGCCAGTCGCTCCTCGTCCGCACTGACGAGCACGACATCAACGGACCGCAGGACCTGGACGGCAAACGCGTCTGCTCCGCGGCCGGCTCGACCCCCTACCAGCGCATCCAGAAGGACTACCCGAAGGCGGTGCTCGTCGCCTACGACACGTACTCGGTCTGCGTCGACAACCTGCTCACCTACCAGGTCGACGCCGTCACCACCGACGACGCGATCCTGCTCGGCTACGCGGCCAAGGTGCCCGACGAGCTCAAGGTGGTCGGCAAGCCGTTCTCCAAAGAGCCCTACGGCATCGGCGTACCGAAGAGCGACAACGCGCTGCGGTTCGCGATCGACACCGCGCTCCAGACCCGCGAGAACGACGGCGACTGGAAGAAGGCGTACGACGCGACGCTCGGCCTGTCCGGAGTGCCCGCGCCCAAGCCGCCCCCCATCGACCGCTACCCGGCGAGCTGAGGAGGCCCGGTGGACGTACTGACCAGCAATTTCTCCACCTTCGCCAAGGGGTTCCTCGGGACCGTCGAACTGACCGTCTACGCCTCGATCCTCGCGCTCGTCCTCGGCTTCGTGATGGCGTCGTTCCGGGTCGCGCCCGTCGGATCCTTCCGGGCCTTCGGGACGGTGTGGGTCACGGTCCTGCGCAACACCCCGCTGACCCTGCTGTTCTTCGCCGTGCTGCTCGGCCTGCCGCGCTTCGGACTCGTGCTGCCCTTCAAGGTGTTCGCGATCCTCGCGCTCGGCTGCTACACCTCCGCGTTCATCTGCGAGGCGCTGCGGTCCGGCATCAACACCGTGCCGAGGGGACAGGGCGAGGCGGCCCGCAGTCTCGGCATGACCTTCGGCCAGACGCTGTCGATGGTGGTGCTCCCGCAGGCCTTCCGGTCCGTCATCCCGCCCGTCGGCTCGACCCTCATCGCCCTCGCCAAGAACTCGGCGATCGCCGGCGCGTTCAGCGTCAACGAGCTGCTCGGCACCTACAAGACCCTCAGCGAGCTGGGCTACAACATCATCTGGACCTTCTTCTGGATCGCCGTCGGTTACCTGATCATCACCCTCACCATCAGCGCGATCTTCAACCTGCTCGAGAAGCGCTGGGGAGTTCCCCGATGAAAGCTCTCGCCCACGACGCGACGGCCCTCTACGACGTACCGGGACCGAAGACCGAGCGCCGGCACCGGCTGTACGGGGTGCTGTCCACGCTGATCGTGCTCGGCCTGCTCGCCTGGATCTTCTACCTCCTGTTCGACACCGACCAGTTCACGTACACGAAGTGGATGCCGTTCGAGTACAAGGGCATCCAGGAGCTGCTCCTGCGCGGGCTCGGCAACACGCTGAAGGCCTTCGCCCTCGCCGCGGTGCTCTCGCTCGTGCTCGGGACCGTCCTCGCGGTGGGGCGCCTGTCCGTCCACCGGCCGGTGCGCTGGCTCGCGACGCTCGTCGTGGAGTTCTTCCGCGCGATGCCCGTCCTGGTGATGATCTTCTTCATCTTCGTGGCGCTGAAGGTCCAGCCGCTGCCCGCCCTCGTCGCCGGGCTCGCCCTCTACAACGGCTCGGTGCTCGCCGAGGTCTTCCGCTCCGGCGTCAACTCCGTCGAACGCGGCCAGGGCGAGGCCGCGTTCGCGCTCGGCATGCGCAAGACCCAGGTCATGACGCACGTCCTCGTGCCGCAGGCCGTGCGAGCCATGCTGCCCGCCATCATCAGCCAGCTGGTGGTCGCCCTGAAGGACACCTCGCTCGGCTATCTCATCACCTACGAGGAGTTCCTCCACGCCGGGAAACTCATCGCCTCGAACCTCGACTACGATTTGCCCTTCATCCCCGTGGTGATGGTGATCTCTCCGATCTACATCGGGATGTGCATGCTCCTTTCGTGGTTCGCCCAGTGGGTGTCCAAGCGCCAGCGGCGCAACCCCAAGGTCGAGGCGGCCGAAGTCGCCCCGGCCGAACCGGGGACGCTGCTGCCGGGGGTGCAGTAGCAAGGGCTCCTTGCACAGACCACAGGGCCATGCCCGCCCGGCAGCAGCCGGAGATCACTGCCTGCGCAGGGGGATCGACACGTATGACGGGTCGTCCTTCGGCGAGGAGAAGGTCAGCTGCGCGCCGGTCGGGTTGTGCTCGATATAGAGCGGGTCGACCGTGTCGACGACCAGGGCGAGCCGGTGCCCTGCCGGGACGTCGTAGGCCGTGGAGAACAACTCCAGGTCCACGCCGAACGGAGCACCGGGTGTCTTGCCGTGGAAGGTGTACGGCGCGTTGCTGACCAGCTTGCCGAGGCCGAGCGGGCCCACGTCGTAGAGGTACGCGACGAGGGTTCCGCTCTCCTTGGTCGGGGTGAGCGTCGTGTGCAGCTTCGCCGTCCCGCGCACAAGCTGTTCGGACGTGTACTTCTCCGACTGCCACACGCCCGCCCAGCGGCGCGGCAGCAGTGGCACCGAGGCCGTCGGGGGCAGTCGCAGGAACTGGTCGAGGATGTTCGACAGTTCCAGGATCCCGCCGTCGGCGCCCGAGTCGACGTTCGTGTGGATCGTGGTCGTGCCCGTGAGGGCGATCTTCTTCTTCGTCGCGCCGACCGACTTCCAGTCGGGGTAGCTCTCGTACGCTCCGGTGGAGCGGGACTTGATGCGGACGGGGAGCTCGCGGTCGACGCCGTTGTCGTCGCCCTTGAGGTAGTGGTCGAACCAGCGGTGTGTGTCCTGCCACGTGTCGTTGGGCAGCCCGAGCAGTCCGGTCGCCTCGGCCGTGGCGTGGTCGCCGGGGCGGAACTCCAGGCGCTTGGGTGTGGTCAGCTTCTCGTAGAAGTCCGCGTACTGGTTGGGCGGGAAGATGGTGTCGCCCCAGGCGTTGCCGAGCAGGATGGCGGCGCCGTTCTTGTTGATGCTGTCGATGTACGTGTCGGGGGAGCGCTTCTTGCCCCACGCGATCATGTCGTCCTCCTTGGCCAGGTTCGAGCCGAGGAAGTCCTTCATGACCTGCTGGAGTTCGGGGCTCGGGCGGCCCGTGAGGTAGCCGGCGCCGGACAGCAGGGCGGCGGCCTGGAAGTGCTGGGTGCGGCCCGAGTAGATCGAGTCGATCAGGTCGCCCCAGCCGCTGAGCGCCGCCACGGCCTTGATGCGCTTGTCGTGTCCCGCGGCGAGCAGGCTGATGCCCGCGCCGTAGGAGACGCCCGCCATGCCGACCTTGTCCGGGTCGGCCCGGGTGTTCGCGAGGGCCCAGTCGATGACCTTCGAGGCGTCCTCGATGTCCTCGGGGCCGCCGACCTCGATCTCGCCGCCGGACTGCCAGAAGCCGCGCGAGTTGTAACTCACCACGACGTAGCCGGAGTCGGCGAGCTGCTTGGCCTGGGCGAGGTACTCGACCTGCGGCAGGGCCCAGCTCGTGGGGAGCACGACGACCGGGTATCTGCGCGAGGTGTCGGAGGGGGCCACGACATTGGCCTTGAGGACGGTTCCGCCGGCGCCGCTGATGTCGACGAAGCGCACGCCCGGCCCCGGCGCCGCCTGCGCGGCGGGGGCCAGACCGAGTGCCGCCCCGGCGATCAGGGTCGCGGACGCGGCGCCAACAGTGGTCGTACGCAGCGCTCTGCGCGGGTGTCCCACGGGTCACTCCTCACTCGTGTCAGTGCAAAGTGACCCGACGGTAACCGTGGTGTCTTACCGTAGGTAACCCGTCGGTAAGTTACGTACGGGTAACGATATTTAGCTGTTCAACGGCGTCCGCCGGACGGCAGGCCGGGCGTGCGTCACTTCGCCCGGTGCGAGGAGGCGCGGGGCGTCGCCGCCGGAGCCGGAGCCTGGGCGGCGCGGGTGACGTCACCGACCAGCTCGACCACGTCGGGGCCGTACGCCTGGGAGTTGACGACCTTCAGAAGGAGCGCGAACGCGTTCCCGCCGTGCTTGCGGGCCAGGCGCTCGTGGTGGCGGGCGAGATAGCGGGTGGCCGCCTGGTTGGTGACCGGCAGCTGGCCGCAGAAGAGGAAGACGGGGCGCGAGCCCTGCCCCTGGCCCGCCGTCAGCCGGGCGAGCAGCACGTACTCCGTGATCCCCGGCTCCAGGCGGTAGCGCTCGCTGCCTATCTGGAACGCGCCGCGGTCGGGGCCGGGCTCCGGGTCCGTGTTGACGCGTACGCCCGGCAGAAGGCTGTGCATGTGGGCGGCCATCCGGCGGTTCGACGCCGGTCCGCCCACGCAGAACTCCGTGCGCTCCCCGAAGCCCTGCTGGGCCGTGTCGTGCGCGACGACCTGCGCGTGCGCCCCGCAGTCCTTGATGATCGCCGAGAGTTCGAGCAGGGCGAAGACGTCATGACGCTTCACCGTCAGTTCGGGGCCGCCCGCGTCGCGGTTGACCACGAGGAGCGACTCGGAGTTGTCGGGCAGCCCGAAGAAGGCCTGCCTGCGGCGGAGTTTGCGCTTCCACAGGTAGGTGCGGGCGAGCCAGCCAAGGGCGGCGCTGATCCCGGCTGCGATCACGCCGAGGACGATGTTGCGCACGTCTTCCGTCATGGGGGCGCATGGTAGCGGTCGGGCGGATCCTTGTTCGAGGGGGTCCTGACGCCATCCGGAACTGAAGTTACGCTGCGCGGACGGCTGTTGACTGGAGGTACGGATGAGACGTCCTGTTGCGCGGCAGATACGAAATCGGCGAAGCCGGCGAAATCTGCGGAATCTCTCGGGGCTGGCCGTCGCGGCCACGCTGGTGACGGTGGGCGCTGCCGCGCCTCCGGTTTCCCCCGCGTCCGAGGCCCATGACGCGCCCGCGCAGAAGGTGCCGCTGGCCGTCGGCTACGGGGGCGCGGTCTCCAGCGTCGACGCGGACGCGTCCGCCGCCGGCATCGAGGTCCTGCGCAAGGGCGGCAACGCCGTCGACGCCGCCGTCGCCACGGCCGCGGCGCTCGGCGTCACCGAGCCGTACTCGGCGGGCGTCGGCGGGGGCGGCTACTTCGTGTACTACGACGCGAAGACCCGCAAGGTGCACACGATCGACGGCCGGGAGAGGGCCCCGCTCACCGCGGACTCGGGACTGTTCCTGGAGAACGGCAAGCCGCTCGACTTCAACGACGCGGTGACGAGCGGACTGAGCGTCGGGACGCCGGGCACGCCCGCCACCTGGCAGACCGCGCTCGACACCTGGGGCAGTGAGCGCCTCGGCACGGTGCTGCGGCCCGCGCAGAAGCTGGCGCGGGACGGGTTCACCGTCGACGGCACGTTCCGCTCCCAGACCGAGGCGAACCAGGCGCGGTTCAAGGACTTCCCGGCCACGGCCGAGCTGTTCCTGCCGGGCGGCGCGCTCCCCGTGGTCGGCTCCACGTTCAAGAACCCCGATCTCGCCCGCACCTACGAGGAGCTGGCGCACAAGGGCGTCGGCGCCATCTACCGGGGGGACATCGGCGAGGACGTCGTACGCGCCGTGAACAAGCCGCCCGTGGACCCGGCGTCGGGCCGGGTCGCGCGGCCCGGCAAGCTGTCCGTCAAGGACCTCGCGGCGTACGCGGCGAAGCTCCAGGCCCCGACGCGGACCTCGTACCGCGGGCTCGGTGTCTACTCGATCGCGCCGTCGTCCTCGGGCGGCACGACGGTCGGTGAGGCGCTCAACATCCTTGAGCGGACGGACCTGTCGAAGGCCACGCAGGAGCAGTATCTGCACCGCTACATCGAGGCGAGCCGGATCGCGTTCGCCGACCGCGGGCGCTGGGTCGGCGACCCCGCCTTCGAGGACGTGCCGGCGAAGGAGCTGCTCTCGCAGCGGTTCGCCGACTCGCGGGAGTGCCTCATCAAGGACGACGCGGTCCTGGCGAGCCCGCTGGCGCCCGGCGACCCGCGGCACCCCGGCACGTGCGGTGAGCCGGGTGACAAGGCCGCCCCGACGACGTTCGAGGGCGAGAACACGACCCATCTGACGGTCGCCGACAAGTGGGGCAACGTCGTCGCGTACACGCTGACGATCGAGTCGACGGGCGGCAGCGGCATCACGGTCCCGGGGCGCGGCTTCCTGCTCAACAACGAGCTCACGGACTTCTCGTTCGCGCCGGCCAACCCGGCGGTGCATGACCCGAACCTGCCGGGGCCGGGCAAGCGCCCGCGCTCGTCGATCTCCCCGACGATCGTGCTCGACCGGCACGACCGGCCGGTCGTGGCCCTCGGCTCGCCCGGTGGCGCGACGATCATCACGACCGTCCTGCAGACGCTGACCGGCTTCGTCGACCGCGGGCTGCCCCTGGTGGACGCGATCGCCGCGCCCCGCGCCAGCCAGCGCAACGCGGCGGCGACGGAGCTCGAACCGGGTCTGTGGGACTCGCCGGTGCGGGCGCGCCTGGAGGCGCTCGGCCACGTCTTCAAGCAGAACCCGGAGATCGGCGCGGCCACGGGTGTGCAGCGCCTGAAGAACGGCGAGTGGCTCGCGGCGGCCGAGAAGGTGCGGCGTGGCGGCGGCTCGGCGATGGTGGTGACGCCGGCCTCCGGCGGCTGACCGAACGTGCGGTGAGGGGCCCGTGGGTCTCGCCGGTTGACGGGTGATCGACGTCAACTGGCGGGAGCCGCGGGCCTCTTGGTGCATTCGAGGGGTTGACAGGTACCTGAGGTGACGCGAAATTTGGGGAGCCAGAAGGTAAGGGAACTTTCCTAACAGAATGCGGTGGTCGGCGACACCGGCCCGGACGAGATCATCGGCGAGGCGTCCTACGCCACCGCGAAGGCCCTCGGCATCGACCCGGACCCGGAGACCGGCGGTACGGACTCCGGCGTCACGTACATCGTGTTCAAGAACAACCAGACGTCCCCGATCGAGAGCCACGACGCGGCGGTGACCCTGGGCGACTCCCTGGCGAGGAAGTTCCTGCGGGACAACTGAACGAGTCCCGCCAGGACGACTCAAGGGGTCCCTTCAGGGCAACTGCGGACGAAGGTGACGCCCCTGCCCCAGAGGGCCTCCTCCAGGTTTACGCTGCGCTGTCGCGTGCTCGTTCGAATGCGTCGACGGGACAGTGCGGCCCGGGGGAGGGTCGCCGGACGAGGGGGGCCTCGCAGGTGCACAGCACCATGGAACAGACCGTTCAGCCATGCCCGCAGTGCGGGACGGAGATCAGGACCGACCGGCGGTTCACCACGTGGTGCTCCGCGTGCGACTGGAACGTCGACCCGGTCGGGCCGGACGAGCGGCCGGGCCGCGTCGAGAGGGTGCGGCGCGGCATCGCCCACCGTTACGGTGAGCGGCTGCTCGACGAGGTGACCCGCGGGCAGTCGCCACGGCCACGGCGTGACGTGGCGGGCGTCCTCGCCTACACCGTCGCGCTGTGCGTGCACGGAGTGACGGTCGCTCTGTTCGTCGCGGCTGTGCTGCTCGTGACGCTCGGCTGGGGCGGTGCGCTGCCCGTGCTCGGTGCCTTCCTGCTGGGTCTCGCCTGGCTGCTTCGGCCCAGGTTCGGGCGGCTTCCCGATGAGGTTCCCGTACTGCACCGGGCCGACGCGCCCCGGCTGTTCGCCCTGATCGACGAGGTCGCCGCCTGCGCGCCGACCTCCGGGGTGCACGCCGTCGCGGTCACGGCCGAGGTGAACGCGAGCGTGAGCACGTACGGGGTCCGGCAGCGCCGCTTGCTCACCCTCGGGCTCGGGCTGTGGGAAATCACGACACCGCAGGAGCGCGTCGCGCTGCTCGGGCACGAGCTCGGCCATTTCGCACACGGCGACACGCGCCACGGCGTGATCATCGCCAACGCGCTGCACTCCCTGAACTCCTGGCGCTACCTCGTGGCGCCCATCAGCAACCCGAGTGGTCTCGAAGTAATCCTCAACGCCCTCTACTTGCCGCCGTTCCTCGCCGTCCAGGGCGTGACGATGCTTCTCGACCAGTTGACGCTGCGTGCCGCGCAACGCGCCGAGTACCTGGCCGACGCGACCTCGGCCCGCACCGCCTCCACGGAGGCGGCGGTGACCCTCCAGGACCGTCTCCTCGTGTGCGGTTCGGCCGAGACCTGGCTGCTGCGAGAGTCCAACGCGCGCCAGGTGCGCGGCTCGGCGAAGCGTGAGCAGCCCGAGCGGGGTCTGTGGGACCGCCTTGCCGCGTACATCGAGTCGATCCCCGAGGGCGAGTACGAGCGCAGGCGCCGGGTGGGGGGCCTGCGGGGTCACAGCGTCGACGCGACCCACCCGCCGACCCACCTGCGCCGCGCCTGCCTCCTCGCGAGGGCGGCCGAACCGGCCGCGGTCCGCGTCGATGCCGCTGCGGTGGCCGCCATCACCGCTGAGCTGGCCGACGCGCGCCACGTGGTGGCGCGGCGCGTGCTGCGCGGCTAGGGCCTGTCGTTCGGATCGGGCCTCACAAGGCGGCGAGGCCTGATTTGAACGGAAGCCCCAGCGGTCTTTGCCGCACCTCCGCCCGGCGGAAGGCATCCGCCGGGACGTGCCCCGGGCGCGCCCCGCTCACAGTGCCGTCAGGATGCGCGGCCCCGCGTCCGTGATGGCCACCGTGTGTTCGGCGTGGGCGGCGCGGGTGCCGTCGCCCGTGCGCAGGGTCCAGCCGTCCGGGGCCGCGTAGTAGTCGTCCATGCCTCCGGCGATCACCATCGGCTCGATGGCGAGCACCATGCCGTGCTTGAGGCGCATGCCCCGGCCCGCCCGTCCCTCGTTCGGGACGGCTGGGTCCTCGTGCATCGCGCGGCCGATGCCGTGCCCGCCGAAGCCGTCCGGGATGCCGTACCCCTCCGCCCGGCACACCCTGCCGATGGCGTGGGCGATGTCTCCGATCCTGTTGCCGACGACCGCCGCCGCGATGCCCGCCGCGAGGGCGCGCTCCGCCGTCTCGATGAGGTGTACGTCCTCGGGCCGCGCCGTGCCGACCGTGAAGCTGATCGCCGAGTCCCCGGCCCAGCCGCCCAGTTGGGCGCCGAAGTCGGCCGACAGCAGGTCGCCGTCGCGCAGCCGGTACCCGTCGGGGATGCCGTGCACGATCGCGTCGTTCACCGACGCGCACAGGACCGCCGGAAAGGGGGTCGGGGCGAACGAGGGGCGGTAGCCGAGGAAGGGAGAGCTCGCGTCGGCCGCGCGCAGCACGTCGTGCGCCACCGAGTCCAGCTCCAGGAGCGAGACCCCTACGGCCGCCTTCTCGCGGACCGCCGCGAGCGCCTGGGCCACGACCCTGCCCGCTTCTCGCATCTCGTCGATCGATGTGTCTGTCTTGAGTTCCACCATGCCAATTACAATACCGGTATTTGAATGGGGCTTCTGCCAGTAGACTGGGCGCATGGTCCGAACCCCCCTGACCCCCGAAGAGCGCGAGCGCGGCGAGCGGCTCGGGCTGCTGCTGCGCGAGGCCCGGCGTGGGCGGAGCATGGTCGAGGTCGCCGCGAGCGCGGGCCTGTCCGCCGAGACGCTCCGCAAGATCGAGACCGGCCGTGCGCCCACCCCCGCCTTTTTCACGGTCGCGGCCCTCGCCCGGACCCTCGGCCTCTCCATGGACGAGATCGTGGCGAGCTGCTCACCGGTGACCGTCTAGCTGCGGCGAGTGAGGACGGTGCCACTCCGGAAAAGCGCCCGTAGCCCCCTCGAAACACGAAGGGTGTTTTCTTCCGAACCGGAAGACTCCACTTTGCGGAGGGATCGGGCGGCGTGTGATGGAAGTGGAACAACTCCCCGACCGGGTCCGGGAGTTCGCGGTGTACCTGCGGAACCTGCTGGCCCGGCTGGACCAGGACGCCGGCTGGTGCGGCATCTTCTGGCAGCGCGACCCCGACGGGATGCGGGTCTGCCTCACGGGCGCCGAGGTGCCTCCCTGGGATGTCGTGGAAGCCCTGCTCGAGGACCTGGGCGGGGGCGGGGGGTCCCACGGGGCCGAGATCGAGGCGGAGACCGAACGGGCCCGTGTCCTGCACCGTGCCTCGCTCACCGCGTTCGACGCGCGGCCCGGCGGCCGTGACCTGCTCGGTGACCGGCTCGACGTGATGCTCCGTGAGCAGCGGTACGCCGCCGAGCGCCAGGTGGAACTGGCCCGGCTCCTGCGGACGGCCGACGCGCGCGAGCAGGCGGAGGCGGTGCGTCTCGACCTGGCCTGGGCGCGCGACGACCACGAACGCGCGACGGCCCGCTGCGCGGAGCTCCACCGCAGGATCGCGGACCTGGACCGCCAGGCGCCGCCGCCACCCGTGCCCGTACCGCAGCAGCGCCGGCGGCCGGAGCCGCCCGAACCTCTGGGGCGCTCCAAACCGCCCAAGGAACGCAAGCGCCGCCCCCGCGGCAGCGCCCGCTTCGCCGGGATGCTCGACGAGGCCGCGCCCGCCGCCGACGCGCCCCTGCCCGCCGCCCTCGCCGCGCAGGGCCTGCTACGGGACTCCGCCGCGAGCCCGCGCGGCGCCCGGTTCGCCGGAGCCGCCGAAGGGGAGGCGACGGCGCAGCCCGCCCCGCAGCACCTCGACAGTGAGGCGCGCGCCGCCATCGCCACCTGCGTCGGCACCCTTCAGCGGCTGCGCGCCGAGGGCCGCGGCGGGGAGGCGCACGGCGTGCTCGTCGAGGCCGCCCACTGGCCCGCAGCCCGATTCCCGCTGCTCGCCGCCGAGTTGAACCGCGTGGGCCTCGGTGCCGACTGGGCGACCCTGCTCTGGGAGACGGCCTCGCTCCCGGCCGACCTCCTCGTGGCCGCCGCCGACGCGCTCGCCGCCGCGGGACGCACCGCCGACGCGCAGCAGATCCTGCGCCAGGGGGTGGCCCGCCCCGCCACCGAGATCGGCGCGTCCGTGCTCCGTCTCGCCGACGAGGGCCGTCATCGCGAGACCCGCGCGCTCCTCGACGCGTACGTTCGCGTACGCACCCCGGAAGAGGCCGCCCGCAGTGTGCGGGACGACCCCGGGCGCCTCGTCCCGCTCCTCGTCGAGGCGGCGCGCGGCGTGTCCGACGAGCGGTACTGGGACGTCGTGCACGCGCTCAGAGTCGCCGGGTTTCACGCGTAGTCCGGTCGCTTCTCACCCGCACGGGTGCGAAACATGATCGATTCCGCCGGTTAACGGCGATGGTCTTGGCAAGGCCGCCGGTGAGGCTTACGTTCGTCCCTCTACGGCCTGTGTCTACGGGCGTAGAGGCTCTCTGACGTCCCCCCGGCGGGGGCAACAGGCAAAGGAGCGGCACATGGCCCACGTCGTACGCGCCGCGCTGGTCCAGGCGACCTGGACGGGCGACACCGAATCCATGATCACCAAGCATGAGGAACATGCGCGGGAGGCAGCCCGGCAGGGCGCCCGGATCATCGGCTTCCAGGAGGTCTTCAACGCCCCCTACTTCTGCCAGGTCCAGGAGGCGGAGCACTACCGCTGGGCCGAGCCCGTGCCGGACGGGCCGACCGTGACCCGGATGAAGGCGCTGGCCCGCGAGACCGGGATGGTCGTCGTCGTACCGGTCTTCGAGGTCGAGCAGTCCGGGTTCTACTTCAACACCGCTGCCGTGATCGACGCCGACGGCACGTACCTCGGCAAGTACCGCAAGCACCACATTCCGCAGGTGAAGGGCTTCTGGGAGAAGTACTACTTCAAGCCGGGAAACCTGGGCTGGCCGGTCTTCGAGACCGCCGTCGGCCGCGTCGGCGTCTACATCTGCTACGACCGGCACTTCCCGGAGGGCTGGCGACAGCTCGGCCTCAACGGCGCCCAGCTGGTGTACAACCCGTCCGCCACGAGCCGCGGCCTCTCGGCGTACCTGTGGCAGCTGGAGCAGCCGGCCGCGGCCGTCGCGAACGAGTACTTCGTCGCCGCGATCAACCGCGTCGGCGTGGAGGAGTACGGCGACAACGACTTCTACGGCACGAGCTACTTCGTCGACCCCCGTGGGCAGACCGTGGGCGACGCCGCGAGCGACAAGGAGGAGGAACTCCTCGTACGGGACCTCGACTTCGGCCTCATCGACGAGGTACGCCAGCAGTGGGCGTTCTACCGGGACCGCAGGCCCGACGCGTACGAAGGGCTGGTGCAGCCATGACCACTGACACTCGTGAAGGAGCCGACGAAGGGACCCGTGCGACCTCGATGACCCCCGACCTCCACGCCCGTCACCGCGCCGTCCTGCCGGACTGGCTCGCCCTGTACTACGACCGTCCCCTCGAGATCACCCACGGCGAGGGCCGCCACGTCTGGGACGCCGCGGGGAACAAGTACCTCGACTTCTTCGGCGGCATCCTGACGACGATGACCGCGCACGCCCTGCCGGAGGTGACCAAGGCGGTCAGCGAACAGGCCGGACGCATCATCCACACCTCGACCCTCTATCTCAACCGGCAGATGGTCGAACTCGCCGAGCGCGTCGCCTCGTTGTCCGGCATCCCGGACGCCCGCGTCTTCTTCACCACCTCCGGCACCGAGGCCAACGACACGGCGCTGCTGCTCGCCACCGCGTACCGCCGCTCGAACCAGATCCTCGCGATGCGCAACAGCTACCACGGCCGGTCCTTCTCCGCCGTCGGCATCACCGGCAACCGCGGCTGGTCCCCGACCAGCCTCTCCCCGCTCCAGACGCTGTACGTCCACGGCGGGGTGCGCAGCCGGGGTCCGTACGCCCAGCTGACCGACGCCCAGTTCATCGAGGCGTGCGTCGACGACCTGCGGGACATCCTCGGCCAGACCCGTGGCGTCGCCGCGCTGATCGCCGAACCCATCCAGGGCGTCGGCGGGTTCACCTCGCCGCCCGACGGACTGTACGCGGCGTTCCGCGAGGTGCTGCGGGAGCACGGCATCCTGTGGATCGCCGACGAGGTGCAGACCGGCTGGGGCCGCACCGGCGACCACTTCTGGGGCTGGCAGGCGCACGGACAGAACGGTCCCCCCGACATCCTGACCTTCGCCAAGGGCATCGGGAACGGCATGTCCATCGGCGGTGTCGTCGCGCGCGCCGAGGTCATGAACTGCCTCGACTCCAACTCCATTTCGACGTTCGGCGGCTCACCGGTGACGATGGCCGCCGGCCTCGCCAACCTCATCTACCTCCTCGAACACGACCTCCAGGGCAACGCCCGCCGCGTCGGCGGCCTCCTCATCCAGCGGCTGAGGGCCATCGGCGCCACCACGGAGTGTGTACGAGAAGTGCGCGGCCGGGGCCTGATGATCGGCATCGAGCTGGTGAAACCCGGCACGGACGAGGCCGACCCGGACGCGGCGGCGCGCGTGATCGAGGCGGCCCGCGAGGGCGGACTCCTCGTCGGCAAGGGCGGCGGGCACAACACCAGCGTGCTGCGCATCGCGCCACCGCTGACGCTCACCGTCGCCGAGGCGGAAGAGGGCGCGGCCGTCCTGGAGCGGGCCCTGCGCGGCGCCTGTTAGCCGAGGCAGCGGGTCTGCCGGCCGAAGGCAGTGCTAGAGAAGGGGCCCCGATGACCGTCACCGCCGCCGAACACGCCCTGTCCGTACGGCAGATACTCGCCCTGGAGCGGATCGCGGCGGGGGACCCCGAGGTGGTCGCGGGGGCCGGTCACCTCGACCGGCCCGTCCGCTGGGTGCACGTCGCCGAGGCCGCGGACGTCGGGGTGATGCTCAGCGGCGGCGAGATGGTCCTCACCACCGGCGTCCTCCTGGCCGGGAACGCCCACGCCAGGACCGAGTACATCAAGTCGCTGCACCGCGCGGAAGCGGCGGCCGTCGTCCTCGGGCTCGGCCGTGCCTTCCCGGCACCGCCCGAGGACATGCGGCGCGCGGCCGAGCGGTACGGGCTGCCGATGGTCGTCCTGCACCGCCCGTTCCCCTTCGCCGAACTCACGGAGGAGGTCCAGTCGAGGCTCGTGAGGCGGAAGTTCGCCGCCGTCAGCCTCTCCGAGGGGATCCGCACCGCGCTGACCGGACTCATCACGGCGGGCGCCCCGCTCCAGCGGCTCCTCGACGAGGTCGCCGCGCACAGCGGCTGTCCCGTCGTCGTCGCCAACCTCGCCCACCGTGTCCTCGCCACCGCCGGTGAGAGGTCCGCGGTGGACGACGTGCTGCGCGACTGGGAACGCATCGCGCGCCGGGCGGGCTGCGCGGACGGCGCCGACTGGTACCGCGCCGACCTCGACGGGCGCGGCGAGCGCTGGGGCAGCGTCGTGCTGTGCGGCTACCGGGGCGACGGCCCGACCGGACGGCTCCTCGCCGAACGCGCCGCCGAGGCCCTCGTCCTGCACCGCATGCTCGGCGGCGCCGCCCACACCTGGGAGGAGCAGTCGGCGCAGAGCATCCTCACCGACCTCGTCTCCGGCGTCGTACCGGCCCGCCAGCTCCTGCCCCGGGCCAGGGCCGCCGGGCTCCCCGTCAACCGCCGCACCTTCGCCCCGCTCGTCGTGCGCGACGGCAACCCGGCCGAACTCGACCGCGTACTGCGCCTGTTGGGACTGCCGGGACTCGCCGCCGAACTCGCGGACGGGGCCACCGCCGTCCTGCTCAGCCTCGCCCGCGACCAGGCGGCCGGACCGCTCACCGAGCACTTCGCGGCCCGCCTGCGCACCGGGGCGGGGGAGCGGGTCGTCGTGGCGGCCGCCGAGCCGTGCACCGGCTGGGACGACGTGCCCGCCGGGCTGCGCGAGGCGCTGCACATCGCGCAGGCCGCGGCCGGCACCCCGGACGTCCCGCCCGTCGTGCGCCTGCGCGACGTACGCCTGCGGGGCCTCGTGCGGCTCCTGCGCGACGACCCGCACGTCCAGGCCTTCGCCGAACGCGAGCTGGACGGGCTCCTGTACGCCGACGACCCGGGGCTGCTGCCCGTGCTGCGGACCTACCTCGCGACCGGGCGCAACAAGTCGCGCACGGCGCAGCTCCACCACATGAGCCGACCCGCCCTCTACCGCAGGCTGGAGGCGATCGAGTCGCTCCTCGGCCTCGACCTCGACGACTTCGAGCAGGCCGCGTCCGTCCACATCGCCCTCCTCGCCCATGACGCGCAGAGAGGGTGACAGCGTGGAACGCCGTACGGCTCCAGACGTGACACGGTGCAACTCCGGTACGCGGCGCGGACTTCCTAGGCTCACGGCACACCGAGCGACCGGAGGTCCCCGATGAGCACCGTGATCCGCGCCGCGATCTTCCAGACCGCCTGGACGGGCGACAAAGAGTCCATGATCCAGGTCCATGAGCAGGCCGTCCGCGACGCCGCCGCGCAGGGGGCCGAGGTCCTCTGCTTCCAGGAGCTGTTCTACGGCCCGTACTTCTGCCAGGTGCAGGACGCGAAGTTCTACGAATACGCCGAGGCGATCCCCGACGGCCCCACCGTCCGCCGCTTCCAGGCGCTCGCCGCCGAGCACGGCATCGTCCTCGTGCTGCCGATGTACGAGGAGGAGCAGCCCGGCGTCCTCTACAACACGGCCGCCGTGATCGACGCCGACGGCACCTACCTCGGCAAGTACCGCAAGACCCACATCCCTCAGGTGAAGGGGTTCTGGGAGAAGTTCTACTTCCGCCCGGGCAACTCCGGCTGGCCCGTCTTCGACACGGCCGTCGGGAAGGTCGGCGTCTACATCTGCTACGACCGGCACTTCCCCGAGGGCTGGCGCGCGCTCGGCCTCGAAGGCGCGCAGATCGTCTTCAACCCGTCGGCGACCTCACGCGGCCTGTCCGGCTACCTGTGGCAGCTGGAACAGCCGGCGTCCGCCGTCGCGAACGAGTACTTCGTCGGCGCGATCAACCGCGTCGGCCAGGAGGAGTACGGCGACAACGACTTCTACGGGACGAGCTACTTCGTCGACCCGGAGGGCCGGTTCGTCGGTGAGGTCGCCGGGGACAAGGAACCCGAACTCGTCGTACGGGACCTCGACATGGCCAAGCTGCGTGAGGTCCGCGACCGCTGGCAGTTCTACCGCGACCGCGCGCCGGGCGCGTACACGCCGCTGACCAACCCGTAGGAAGCGCAGACACGGAAGAGGGAGCATGAGCAGCAGCCGTACGGTCATCCGCGGCGGACTCGTCGTCACCGCCGCCGACGAGATCCACGCCGACGTACTCATCGAGGACGGGCGCATCGCCGCCCTCGCCGCTGCGGGCACCGACGCCGCGGAATCCTGGACCGCGGACCGGACGATCGACGCCCGGCAGAAGTACGTCATCCCGGGGGGTGTCGACGCGCACACCCACATGGAGATGCCGTTCGGCGGCACCTTCGCCGCCGACACCTTCGAGACGGGCACCCGGGCCGCGGCCTGGGGCGGCACGACCACCATCGTCGACTTCGCCATCCAGTCCGTCGGGCACACCCTGCGCGAGGGCCTGGACGCCTGGCACGCCAAGGCCGACGGGAACTGCGCGATCGACTACGGCTTCCACATGATCGTCTCCGACGTGCACGACGAGACGCTCAAGGAGATGGACCTGCTCGTCGCCGAGGGGGTCACGTCCTTCAAGCAGTTCATGGCGTACCCCGGCGTCTTCTACTCCGACGACGGGCAGATCCTGCGCGCCATGCAGCGGGCCGGCGAGAACGGCGGCCTCATCATGATGCACGCCGAGAACGGCATCGCGATCGACGTCCTCGTGCAGCAGGCTCTGGAGCGCGGCGAGACCGACCCGCGCTTCCACGGCGAGGTCAGGAAGGCGCTCCTCGAAGCCGAGGCGACGCACCGCGCCATCAAGCTCGCCCAGGTCGCGGGCGCGCCCCTGTACGTGGTGCACGTCTCGGCGCAGGAGGCGCTCGCCGAGATCGCGCGCGCCCGCGACGAGGGTCTGAACGTCTTCGGCGAGACCTGTCCGCAGTACCTCTTCCTGTCCACGGACAACCTCGCCGAGCCGGACTTCGAGGGCGCCAAGTACGTGTGCAGCACGCCCCTGCGGCCCAAGGACCACCAGGCGGCCCTGTGGCGGGGCCTGCGCACGAACGACCTCCAGGTCGTCTCGACCGACCACTGCCCGTTCTGCTTCACCGGGCAGAAGGAGCTGGGCCGCGGCGACTTCTCGAAGATCCCCAACGGCATGCCCGGTGTCGAGAACCGCATGGACCTCCTGCACCAGGCCGTCGTCGACGGGCACATCTCGCGCCGCCGCTGGATCGAGATCGCCTGCGCGACCCCGGCCCGCATGTTCGGGCTCTACCCGAAGAAGGGCACCATCGCGCCCGGCGCCGACGCCGACGTCGTCATCTACGACCCGCACGCCGAGCAGGTCGTCTCCGCCGAGACCCACCACATGAACGTCGACTACTCGGCGTACGAGGGCAAGCGGATCACCGGCCGCGTGGAGACCGTGCTCTCCCGCGGCGAACTCGTCATCTCCGAGAGGGAGTTCACGGGCCGCGCCGGTCACGGCGTGTACACCGCGCGCTCCACCTGCCAGTACCTGAACTAGAAACGTGGTGGATCCCATGGACTTCGGACTCGTCCTCCAGACCGACCCCCCGGCCTCCGGCGTCGTCTCCCTGATGCAGCGCGCCGAGCGCGAGGGCTTCACCTACGGGTGGACCTTCGACTCGGCCGTGCTGTGGCAGGAACCCTTCGTCATCTACAGCCGGATCCTGGCCGAGACCTCGCACCTGACCGTCGGCCCGATGGTGACCAACCCGGGCACCCGCACCTGGGAGGTCACCGCCTCCACCTTCGCCACCCTCAACGACATGTACGGCAACCGCACCGTCTGCGGCATCGGCCGCGGGGACTCCGCGATGCGCGTCGCCGGACGCAAACCCAACACGCTCGCCCGGATCAGCGAGGCCATGAAGGTCATCAGGGCCCTCGGCAGCGGCGACGAGGCCGACCTCGGCGGCACGGTGATCCGCTTCCCGTGGGTGCGGGACGGTGCCCGACTGCCCGTCTGGATGGCCGCCTACGGGCCCAAGGCTCTGAAGATGGCCGGCGAGGAGGCCGACGGGTTCATCCTCCAGCTCGCCGACCCGTATCTGACCCAGTACATGATCAAGGCCGTGCGGGACGCGGCCGCCGGCGCGGGCCGCGACCCGTCCGAGGTGAAGATCTGTGTGGCGGCGCCCGCCTACGTCACCGCCGACGACTCGCCCGAGGCCCTCGCCCACGCGCGGGAGGAGTGCCGCTGGTTCGGCGGCATGGTCGGCAACCACGTCGCCGACCTCGTCACCAAGTACGGCGAGCACTCGTCGATGGTCCCCGACGAGCTCACCGACTACATCAAGGCCCGACAGGGCTACGACTACGCCCACCACGGCAGGACCGGGAACCCCGACACCGCGTTCGTACCGGACGAGATCGTCGACCGGTTCTGCGTCATCGGGACCGCACAGGACCACGTCGAGAAGCTGCGCGCCCTGCGTGACCTCGGCGTCGACCAGTTCGCGCTCTACGCGATGCACGACGCGAAGGAGGAGGTGATCGACGCGTACGGGGAGCACATCATCGCGGCGGTGAACGCCTGAGGTGATCCCCCGGGCCGCACCTGAGCCCCATCTCGGTGCACCCGTCACCCCGTCCTCCCCGCCAGGGTCCCCACCGCCCGCACCCGCACGGCCCGTTCGCACCTCCCCGCTGTCCGAGCCCCCGGCTCCCGAACGAATGGCCTGCTCATGACCGACACCGTGCCACCCACGCTGCCCGCGGGCGGCGGCATCGACCTCAGCGCCGACGCCTACCCCTCCGACAGCCGCTACGCCAACGACGACCTGCGACCCGTTCCCCTCGCCGAACGCCGCTGGACCACCTACAACTTCGTGGCCCTGTGGATCGGCATGGCCCACTGCATCCCGTCCTGGACCCTCGCCTCGGGCCTCGTCGCGCTGGGCATGGACTGGAAGCAGGCCGTCCTCACCATCGCCCTCGCCAACGTCATCGTGCTCCTGCCGATGCTGCTCACCGGGCACGCGGGACCCAAGTACGGCATACCCTTCCCCGTCCTCGCCCGCGCCTCGTTCGGCCTGCGGGGAGCCAATCTGCCCGCGCTGATCCGGGCGGCGGTGGCCTGCTGCTGGTTCGGCATCCAGACCTGGATCGGCGGGCAGGGCGTGTTCGTCCTGCTGGGGAAGGTCTTCGGCGGCTGGGCCGACGTGTCGAAGGTCGGCGGCTACCCGTGGACCCTGTGGCTGTGCTTCGTGCTCTTCTGGGTCCTCGAACTCGCCATCATCTACCGGGGCATGGACACCCTGCGCCGCTTCGAGAACTGGGCGGCGCCCTTCGTCCTGGTCGGCGCGGTCGTCCTGCTCGTGTGGATCGCGCACAAGGCGGGCGGCTTCGGCACACTCCTCGACGAACCGTCCCAGGTCGGCTGGGGTGCCGACTTCTGGAAGATCTTCTTCCCCGGCCTCATGGGCATGATCGGCTTCTGGAGCACACTCAGCCTCAACATCCCGGACTTCACCCGCTTCGGCAAAGGACAGCGCGCCCAGGTCTGGGGGCAGACCCTCGGCCTGCCGACGACCATGACGCTGTTCGCCCTGATGTCCGTCCTGGTGACGTCCGGATCCGAGAAGGTCTACGGCGCCGCGATCTGGGACCCGGTCGCGCTCGCCGGCAAGACCGACAACGTCTTCGGGCTGCTGTTCGCGCTCATCACGGTCTTCGTCGCCACCATCTCCGTGAACATCGCCGCGAACGTCGTGTCACCCGCGTACGACCTGGCGAACCTCGCGCCCAAGCTCATCAACTTCCGCACCGGCGCGCTGATCACCGGTGTCATCGGCGTCCTCGTCATGCCGTGGAAGCTGACGTCCACGCCCGAGCTGTACATCTTCACCTGGCTCGGCGTCGTCGGCGGACTGCTCGGTACCGTCGCCGGCATCCTCATCGCCGACTACTGGATCGTCCGCCGCACGGTGCTCCACCTCGCCGACCTGTATCTGCCGAACGGCCGGTACTGGTACTCCGGCGGCTGGAACTGGAACGCGGTGATCGCCTTCGCCGTGGGCGGCGTCCTCGCGGTCGGCGGTTCGTACTCGACGGTCGACGCGAAGGGCGCCAAGCAGGGCCCGTTCCCGGTGGACGGCCTGATCCCGTTCCTCAAGCCGCTCGCGGACTACGGCTGGGCGGTCGGGCTCGGCTCCTCGCTGATCCTCTACGTGGCTCTGACCAAGGCGCGCGGGGCCCGGACCTAGGGCCCGCCGATCTCAGCCGGATTCCTTGCCGGTCAGCGCCGCCACCGCGTCCCCGGCCGCCTTCAGGGCGCCCTTGTAGATGCCGTCCGTCGGGGGCGCGCCGTGGGACTCGAAGTTGCTGCCGTTGTAGGTGACGGTCACCAGGGCGTTGCCGGCCCTGACCGTCACCACGGCCTCCCGGGTGTTCTGCTTGTCGTGCGTCGTGAGGGCGACGGCGATCCGGGCCTCGTCACCGAGGCCGGGCGCCACTTCGCCCTTGCCGCGCACGGCGAAGGAGGTGTTCGCCGCGGCGGCCGACTCCTTGATCTCGAAGGAGACGTCGAGCCAGCGGTAGTCGTAGTCCTTCAGCGCGCTCCACGAGCAGCCGCGGCGCAACGAGCGGTCGGCGGCGGCCAGTTCCTTGCCCGCCGGGTCGGCCTTCGGCACCAGGTCCGCGATCGTGTCCGCCGTGACGGCGGAGCACGGCTCGGGCGGCTTGTCGTAGGCGCGGCTCGTCGCGGACCCCGTCGACTGCGCGGCACGCTTCGGCGTGGGCTGCGGGGCAGCGGCGGGCTGAGCGGACGAGTCCGCCATCGGGCCCGAGGACCAGGCCCAGCCGGCGCATGCGAGCACCACGACCGGCAGGACCCGCACGGTCAGCGCGAGGGGGAGAGGGAGAGAACGCACGGCGTACGCCCCTTGTGCGAGGGGGAGGGGACGCCAGTGTCACACGAGTTACCCCGTGACAACACCGCCCCCTCGCCCCTCATGCGTCCCCCACGCAGTTCAGTACGCTCGCACCGCCGCGCCTTCACCCCGAAGAGGCCTTCCGCGCACGCGGTCAGGGCCTCTCCATGAGGGCGGGCAGGGGCAGCGCGGACTCGATGCGGTCGATCGCGGCGAAGGCGCCGTACGCGATCAGATGGACCAGACAGTGATCGGTGAAGGGCGGCTTCAGCCAGGCCGCCACGTCCTCGTCGGTGATGCGGTACGGGGCGACAGCGGCCAGCACGGCCAGGCGCGCCCCGGGCCGCCGGTCGCGGTCGGGCAACTCGTCCCACGCGAGCGGTGGATGCGAGCCGTCCCAGGCGGCGACGGCCTCCTCGACCAGAGCGATGTCGACGTCGTCGAGCAGCCCCGCGCCCGTGGACGCGGCGTCGAGCAGCGCGGCGTACGCCGGGCCCACAGCCGTGCCGGCCGCCCAGGCGGGGCCGGGGCCCGGATCGTCCAGCAGGGCGAGACTCGCGCCCGACACGTGGTCCCGGCGCACCGTCCGCGCCAGGCTCCGGCCCCCGAGGCTGCGCACGGGGCGCAGGCGCTGGGCGTTGCAGGGCAGCAGGTTCTCGCTGAGCAGGGCGGACACGACGCGGTTGATGAAGTGGAAGGCGAACGCGGTCCCGAGCTGTGCGGGGACCTCGGCACTCGGGAAGGGGAGCGGGGTGAGTCCGGGGGAGCCGGGTGTGCGGGTGGCGCGGCCCCAGTCGAGCACGCGCGCGTGCCGCTCCTCGGACGGGGCCTCGCCGCGCGCCAGGGACTCGGCGAGTGTGTGGTCGCCCGTGGCGTGCAGCAGCATGGTGTGCGCGTCCACGCAGAACGGGCATCGGTTTGCGAGCGACACCCCGGCCGCGACCAGCTCCCTGTCGGTACGGGTTCCCGCACCCGCGATCAGCGACTCCCGCATCAGCGCCCAGGCGGGGACGAGGAGTTCGGGGGCCGACGCCAGGACCACGAAGGTGGCGGCGCGCTCGATCCCGAAGTCCTCGCCGAGCTGCCGGTAGACCTCGGCCACGCGACCGGTGGCCGACCGAGGGGGTGGCGGGCTGGTGTAGCGGAACGTCCGTGACATCGGGTCCTCCTGGTGGCTGCGAGCCGCTTCCGGCACGCCCCACAGTGGCCGGACACGGCACCCTCACGCGTCGTACGACGGGGGTGGGTCCGAGCTGCGCCCCGGAGGCCGAACCGGCCGCCCACTACTGCACAGGGAGTAGTCCAGGGGCGGTCCCCAGGGGTGACGCCCTTGTCGGCGGCCCGGTCTATGGTGCTGGCATGGAGGGGGACCGAAGGCGCCGCACAGGTCCGGTCGGCGCGGACCGCAAGGTTCTGATCGGCGACGTCACACTGGCCGTCGTCATCGGGGCGCTCGTCGTGGCCGCCGCGATGGCCGACGGGGGAGTGACGCCGCCCGATGCCGTCCTGATCACCGCGGGCTCGCTCACGCTCGCCGCCTACCGGCGGGCGCCGCGCACGGTCCTCGCGCTCAGCACGGCGTGCACCGCGGGCTACGTCCTCCACGCGGAGCCGGGAGCCCTCGCCGCGCTGCCCGTCCTGGCGTCCGTCCACACGGCCTCTCGTGCGGGGCACCGTCTGCTCGCCGCGCTGGCGGGCGCCGCGTTCCTCGTCGTGTGCGGCGCGGCGGGACGGCCACTGGAGAGCTGTCTGCTCCTTGCCGGCTGGTTCCTGTGCGCCGTCGTCACGGGGCTCGCCGACAAGAACTGGCAGGCGTATCTGCGCCAGACCGAGCAGCGCGCCCTGGAGGCGGAGCGCACCCGCGAGGAGGCCGCGCTGCGCCGGGCCGGTGAGGAGCGCCTGCGCATCGCCCGCGAGCTGCACGACTCGCTGACGCACAGCATCTCGATCGTCAAGCTGCAGGCGGGTGTCGCCGTGCACCTGGCGCGCAAGCGCGGCGAGGAGGTGTCGCCCGCGCTGCTCGCGATCCAGGAGGCCAGCGGCGAGGCGATGCGCGAGCTGCGCTCCACCCTCGATGTGCTGCGGGCCGACGAGCCCACGGGCAGCCCGGCACTCCTCGTGGAGCGTGCCCGCTCGGCCGGCCTCGACGTGGAGCTGGTGGTGACGGGCCGCGAGCGGCTGCTTCCGGCAGCCCTGGACCGTGCCGCGTACCGCATCGTCCAGGAGTCTTTGACGAACGTCGCCCGGCACGCGGGCCCGACCGAAGTGTCCGTACAACTGGCATACGGAGAGAACGAGTTGCTGATCCGGGTCGAGGACGGCGGCGCCGCCGACCCCGCGTGCCCACCGGTCTCGGGCAACGGCCTGAAGGGTATGGCCGAACGGGTCGCCGCGCTCGGCGGAGTCCTCCATGCCGCGCCACGCCCGGAGGGCGGCTTCGCGGTGCGGGCCCGGCTTCCGGTGGACGGTTCGGCGCACCTCCCCGAAAAGGAGAGGGACATGGCGGAGAAGGCGGTCGGATGAGTGGTGGTGGGCGTCCCGTGATCCGGGTCGTGCTCGTCGACGACCAGGCCCTCATGCGGGCCGGGTTCCGCGCGCTCCTGGAGGCGGAGGACGGCATCGACGTGGTCGGCGAGGCGGCCGACGGGGAGCAGGGGGTCGCCGTCGTGCGCGAGCGTGTGCCCGACATCGCCCTCGTGGACGTGCAGATGCCCGTGATGAGCGGCATCGAGGCGACCCGCCGGATCGCCGCCGACCCGGGCCTGAGTGGCGTCCGCGTCGTCATCCTCACCAACTACGGCCTGGACGAGTACGTCTTCGACGCGCTGCGCGCCGGGGCGTCCGGCTTTCTGCTCAAGGACACCGAGCCCGAGGACCTGCTGGCCGGGATCGAGGTCGTGGCCCGCGGGGACGCCCTGTTGTCGCCGGCCGTGACGCGCCGCCTCATCGGCGAGTTCGTGTCCCGGCCACCCGACCGCGCCACGCCGCCGGGTCTGGAGTGCCTCACGCGCCGCGAACGCGAGGTGACCGCGCTCGCGGCGCGCGGCCTGACGAACGAGGAGATCGCCGCGCACATGGTCGTGAGCCCCTTCACGGCCAAGACCCATGTCAGCCGTGCGATGACGAAGCTCGGCGCCCGCGACCGGGCCCAACTCGTCGTGTTCGCCTACGAGTCGGGCCTGGTCGCGGCGCGCACACGGTGAGACGCGGGGCGCCCGGGGTGCGCGCCCGTGCGGGGGCTACTCCCGTTCGACCGGGATCCACAGCTGGGCGTCCGCCTGCGCCGCGTCGGGTGACAGGCGGGTGCTGAGGATCTCGGGGCCCGGCCTGCTCCGGTACGGGTTGGACGGGAACCACTGTGTGAACACGTCCCGCCACAGATGCTGGAGCGTCTGCGGGAACGGGCCCGAGCTGTCGAAGACGGCCCAGGTGCCCGCCGGGACGGTGAGGGTGTCCAGGTCGTCGGGGCCGGCGGCGGAGGCCACCGCCGCGTGGTAGTAGTCGAGTTCGGTGCCCTCCGCGCGGCTCGGGTCGAGCCCGTCGCTCACCGAGACGATCCCCTCGGGCTCCTGGTCGGACAGCGCGTGGATCCGGCGCACGGTCTCCTTGTCGATGCCCCTGATGAAGTCGGCGATCGCGGGATTCACGCCCTCGTGGACGAGGGGGACCCGTGCCTTCCTGCCGACCACGTGGAACTCGGGCTTCTCCGTCACCCGGTATCGCATGGTGCTGCTCCCTTCGACGATGAGTCGGAAGGACATCCGGGGCTGGGACCGCAGGGCCGCACCGGTTCGTCTGGCCTCGCCGGGGCCCACGCCGTGCAGCCCCCGGAAGGCCCGCGCGAACGCCTCGCCGGAGCCGTAGCCGTAGCGCACCGCGATCTCGAGGAGCGTCGGTTCCCCGGAGAGCACCTCCGCGCCCGCGACGGTCAGCCGCCTGCGCCGGATGTACTCGGAGAGCGGCAGTCCCGCGAGCGCGGAGAACATCCGCCGGAAGTGGTACTCCGACGTCGCCGCGATGCGGGCCAGATCGGCGATGTCGATCCGCCGGTCGAGGTGGCGCTCGATGTGGTCCATGGCCTCGTTGAGCCGGTCAAGCACCCCGGGCTCCTTCCTGTTGACCTCGCTCACGTTAGGGAGGACCCATGGTCGCGGACCCGACATCCTGTGCCCGTTCCGGTCGGACGTGCCCGTTCCGGCCGCTTGGGGCCTTGTGACCTTCTTTGTCGGGGCCGGTTATTCAATCTTCATCAAATGTGTTCCGCCATGCGGACAACCCCCTTGCCTGTGGACTGTATGCGAAATACGTTCTGCGGTATTCCTTGATCACACACGGATCACCCACAGGATGTCCCGCACACTCGTCCCCTGGCGGAGGTATCTCCTCGTGCGCCGAACAGCGGTTGCCTGCACGGCAGTTGCCCTGGTGTTGTCCACAACGGCCGGCTGCGGCTCCCTCCAGTCCTCGGCCACCGAGGTCGGCGGGGAGCGCATGACCGACGACCGGCCCGTACGGGACGGCGGCACGCTCACCGTCGCCCTCAACGCGGACCCGGACAAACTCGACCCTTCGCTCGCCCAGACCCTCGTAGGCCGCACGGTCTTCGCCGGGATGTGCGAGAAGCTCTACGACGTCGACGAGGCGGGCAAGGTCGTCCCGCAGCTCGCCACCGCGCTGCCGAAGACCTCGTCCGACGGCCGCACCGTCACCTTCTCCGTCCGCAAGGGCCTGAAGTTCAGCGACGGCACCTCCCTCGACGCGGCCGCAGTCGTCACCTCGCTGCTGCGCCACCGCGACCTGCCGGGATCGGCCCGCGCCACCGAACTCGCCCCGCTGAAGGCGGTCGAGGCCACCGGCGCGTACACCGTGAAACTCACCCTCAAGCAGGCCTACGTCCCGCTGACCGCCGTGCTCGCCGACCGCTCCGGCATGGTGATGTCCCCGGCCGCGCTCAAGAAGTACGGCAAGAACTTCACCAACCACCCCTCCTGCGTGGGCCCGTTCAAGTTCGTCGAGCGCGTCGGCGGTGACCGCATCGTGCTCGCCAAGGACCCGAACTACTACGACGCGCGCGACGTCCACCTCGACAAGGTGATCTACAAGCCGATCCCCGACGGCAGCGTCCGCCTCGCCAACCTGCGCTCCGGAGACGTCCAGGTCGGCGACCAGATGGCCCCGGTCGACGTGAAGAGCGCGCTCACCGAGCCCAAGCTCCAGCTGTTCAACTCGCCCTCGCTCGGCTATCAGGGCATCGGGCTCAACGTCGGCAACGTCAAGGGCCTCGGCCAGAAGCCCGGCAAGCTCGACACCCCCCTCGCCCGCGACGTGCGCGTGCGGGAGGCCTTCGAGCTGTCCATCGACCGCGACCTGATCAACAAGGTCGTCTTCCAGGGCATGTACGAGCCCGCCTGCGGGCCCGTCTCGCCCGAGTCCGCCATCGCGCCCGGTGTCGCGGCCTCCGCCTGCCCCAAGCGCGATGTCGCCAAGGCGAAGCGACTGCTCAAGGCCGCGGGCGTGAAGACCCCGCTCAAGATCGAACTCAAGACCTCCACCACGCCCGAGAACAGCCGTCTGGGCCAGGTCGTCCAGGCCATGGCCAAGGAGGCCGGCTTCGCCGTCTCCCTGCGCCCCACCGAGTACGCGACGATGCTCGAAGAGACCGACTCCGGTCACTACGACGCCTTCACCAGCGGCTGGTCCGGGCGCCTCGACCCCGACGGCAACATCGCCAGCTTCCTGCAGACGAAGGGTGCCATGAACGCCTACGGGTTCTCGGACGACGAGACCGACGCGCTGATCGAGCGCGGCCGCACCGAGGCCGACCCCGCCGAACGCGCCAAGATCTACGGCAAGCTGACCCGCCGCGCGAACGACGCCCACGCGCTCATCTACCTCTACCGCCAGAAGAACTACGTCGTCGCAGGGAAGGACGTCGCGGGCGTCCGCGTCTACGGCGACGGCCTCGTCCGCGTGAAGGATGCGGGGTACACCAAGTGACGACCAGCGAAATAGCCCTGCCCAAGGCGCGGTCCGGTTTCTTCGCGGGGCATCCCATGGCCGCCTACGTGCTGACCCGCGTACGCCAGTCCGTCATCACCCTCTTCCTCGTCTCGATCGTCGTCTTCGCCGGCATCCGCGCGCTGCCGGGCGACCCGGCCCTCGCGCTCGCGGGCGAGGAGCGCAGCCCCGCCGCGCTCGCCGCGATCCGCGCCGAGTACGGCCTCGACGACAACATCGTCATCCAGTACGGCCGGTTCATCGGGCACGCCCTCACCGGCGACCTCGGCACCTCGTCGCGCACCGGCCTGCCGGTCTCCGACGCCATCGGCCAGGCCCTGCCCGTCACCCTCGAACTCGCCGCGCTCTCCCTCCTGCTGGCGGTCGTGCTGGGTATCGGCGCGGGCGTCGTCGCCGCCGTCCGCCGCGGCAGGCCCGCCGAGTGGATCGCCAACGGTCTCGCCCTGCTCGGCCTCTCGGTCCCCACCTTCTGGCTCGGCATGGTCCTGGTCCTCGCGTTCGCCATCGCCGTACCGGTCTTCGCCGCCTCCGGCTACGTCCCCTTCGGCACCGACCCGCTCGACAACCTGCGCCGCATGGTGCTGCCCGCGATCGTGCTCGGCTCCGGACTCGCCGCCGTCGTCATGCGGCAGACCCGGGCCGCGATGCTCGACTCCCTCTCCGCCGACTACGTGCGCACCGCCCGCGCCAAGGGCCTGACGCGCCGCGAGGTCATCGGCGGCCACGCGCTGAGGAACTCCCTGGTCACCGTGGTGACCGTGCTCGGACTCCAGCTCGGCCACCTCATCTCGGGCGCCGTGGTCACCGAGCAGATCTTCGTCCTGCCCGGCTTCGGCAAGCTCACCATCGACGCCGTCTTCACCCGCGACTACGCGACCCTCCAGGGCGTGGTGCTGTGCACCTCCGCCGCCTACATCCTCATCAACCTGCTGGTCGACGTCGCGTACTCGGTCATCGACCCGCGCATCCGGCTCGGAGGCGCCAAGTGACCACGGTTTCCCTGACAGCTGTCCGTTCGCGGGCCGCGGGCAGCGCCAAGCTGCGCGCCCTGCGCAAGAACCGGCTCGCGATGACCGGTGGTGTCATCGCCGCCGTCTTCGTCCTGGCCGCGCTCCTCGCCCCGCTCGTCGCCCCCTACGACCCGGCGCAGCCCGACTTCGGCAACGTGCTCGCCGCGCCGGACTGGTCGCACTGGCTCGGCACCGACGACCTCGGACGCGACCAGCTCTCCCGGGTCGTGTTCGGTGCCCGCGCGTCCATGCAGGTCGGCGTCCTCGCGGTGATCCTCGCGTTCGTCGTCGGCGTCCCTCTCGGGCTGCTCGCCGGGTACTACGGCAAGGTCGCCGACAGCGTCGTCTCGCGCGTCACCGACACGATGCTCGCGTTCCCCTTCCTGGTCCTGGCCGTCGGTCTCGCCGCCGTCCTCGGCCCGTCCCTCACCAATGCGACGATCGCGATCGGCATCTCACAGATCCCGGCCGTCATCCGCATCACCCGCGCGGAGACCCTGCGGCTCAAGCACGTCGACTACGTCGACGCCGCCGTCGCCAACGGGGGAGGGGACGGCACCGTCCTGTTCCGCCACATCCTGCCCAACGCGACCTCGGCGCTCGTCGTCCAGGCGACCGTCGGCATCCCCGCCGCGATCATCGGCGAGGCCCTGCTGAGCTTCCTCGGCCTCGGCGTCCAGCCGCCCGAGCCGTCCCTCGGCGTGATGCTGTCCTCCGCCCAGGCATTCCTCGCCCCCGCGCCCTGGATGGCGGTCTTCCCCGGCCTCGCGGTCGTCGCCGCCACCCTGGCGTTCAACCTGCTCGGCGACGGCCTGCGTGACGTACTCGACCCCCGTGGAGCGACCCGATGAGCCCGAATCCCGAAGCCGTGCTCAGCGTCCGTGACCTGTCGGTCTCGTTCCGCACCGACGCCCGCACCGTGCACGCCGTCGACCACGTCTCCTACGACCTCGCCGCCGGTGAAGTGCTCGCCGTGGTGGGCGAGTCGGGCTGCGGCAAGTCCGTCACCTCCATGGCCGTCATGGGCCTGCTCCCGCCCACCGCGCACATCACCGGGTCCATCAGGCTCGGGACACGCGAACTCGCGGGCGGTGACGACAAGGCGTACGGGAAGATCCGCGGCAAGGACATCGCGATGATCTTCCAGGAGCCGATGACCTCCCTGAACCCGGTCCTCACCATCGGCCGGCAGATCGGCGAGGTGCTCCGCCGCCACCAGGGCCTGAGCAAGAAGGAGGCACGCGCGCGTGCCGTCGAACTCCTCGACCTCGTGGGCATCCCCGCCCCGGCCCAGCGCGTCGACGAGTACCCGCACCAGCTCTCCGGCGGTATGCGCCAGCGCGTGATGATCGCCATCGCGGTCGCCTGCGACCCGGCCGTCCTCATCGCCGACGAGCCGACGACCGCCCTCGACGTCACCGTGCAGGCGGGCATCCTGGAGGTCCTCCAGTCGCTGCGCGAACGCCTCGGCACGGCGATCGTCCTCATCACGCACGACCTCGGCGTCGTCGCCGACATCGCCGACCGGGTCCTCGTCATGTACGCGGGCCGGCCCGTCGAACAGGCCCCCGTGGACGAGCTGTTCGCGGCGCCCCGCCACCCGTACACCCGCGGGCTCCTCTCCGCGGTCCTGCGGCCCGGCGCCTCGGCCGCCGAGGACGGTGCCGGCAAGCGGCGCCTGCCCGAGATCCCCGGCCTCGTGCCGAGCCTCGACTCCCAGCCCGACGCCTGCACCTTCGCCCCGCGCTGCGCCCGCGCCGACGAGCGGTGCACGACGGCGAGGCCCGGCTTCGAGTCCGCCGCCGACGCCGGCGACGGCACCCCGCACCTGACCGCCTGCTGGCACCCGAACACCCTCCAGGAGGCCGCACAGTGAGCACCCCGGTCCTGCAACTCGATTCCCTGGAGCGGCACTTCAGCGCGCCGGGCGGCACCGTTCGCGCCGCCGACGGCGTCACCCTGACCGTGGGCCGCGGCGAAGTCGTCGGCCTGGTCGGCGAGTCGGGCAGCGGCAAGTCCACCGTCGGACGCTGCGCCGTACGCCTCGACGAGCCCACCGGCGGCACCGTACGCATCGACGGCACCGACGTGACGACCTTGTCCCGGCGCGCCCTGCGCCCCCTGCGCAAGGACTTCCACCTCGTCTTCCAGGACCCGTCGTCGTCCCTCGACCCGCGCATGACCGTCGGGCAGATCGTCGCCGAGCCGCTGCGGCTGCACGGCATCGCGAAGGGCGAGGCGGCACGCGCGCGTGTGGCGGAACTCCTCGCCCAGGTGGGCCTGCGCCCCGAGCACGCCGACCGGCATCCGCACGAGCTGTCCGGCGGCCAGCGCCAGCGCATCTCCATCGCCCGCGCCCTGTCGGTCGACCCGGCGCTCCTCGTCGCCGACGAGCCGACGTCCGCCCTCGACGTGTCCGTCCAGGCGTCCGTCCTCAACCTGCTCGCCGACCTTCAGCGCGACCGAGGCTTCGGCTGCCTGTTCATCACCCACGACCTCGCCGCCGTCGAGTACCTCGCCGACCGGATCGCGGTCATGTACCTCGGCCAGATCGTCGAACAGGCCCCCACCGCCGAGCTGTTCGCCGACCCCAAGCACCCCTACACGCAGGCCCTCCTGTCCGCGGCGCCCGTGCCCGACCCGGTCACCCAGCGCACCCGCGAACGGATCGTCCTCAGCGGCGAACTCCCCAGCCCGCTGGCGCCCCCGCCCGGCTGCCGCTTCCACACGCGCTGCCCGCTCGCCGTCGACCGCTGCCGCACCGAGGTCCCGGCCCTGCGCACGCTGGACAGTGGCCGCGAGGTGTCCTGCCACCTCGTCGCCGACGACGGCACCGCGCCCGACGCCGCGGCACCCCGTCCCGCTGACGCCGACACCCCTCTTCGTACGATCCCTCACAGCCGCCCCGCATCCGCCTGACGCCCGAGGAGCTCCACCCTTGTTCACCACCCGGCCGACCCTGCAAGGCACCTTCGGCATGGTCTCGTCCACCCACTGGCTCGCCTCGCAGTCGGCCATGGCCGTCCTGGAGAGCGGTGGCAACGCCTACGACGCCGCCGTCGCCGCGGGCTTCGTCCTGCACGTCGTCGAACCCCACCTGAACGGCCCCGCCGGCGAGGTCCCGATCATCCTCGCCCCCGCCGGCGGGGACGTCAGCGTCCTGTGCGGGCAGGGCGTCGCGCCCGCCGGGGCCACCGTCGCCCACTACCGCTCCCTCGGCTTGGACCTCGTCCCCGGCACCGGCCCCCTGGCCGCCGCCGTGCCCGGCGCCTTCGACGCCTGGATGCTCCTGCTGAAGGACCACGGCACCAAGTCCCTCGCGGAGGTGCTGAGTTACGCGATCGGGTACGCCGAGGACGGGCACGCGCCCGTGGAGCGCGTCGGTGAGACCGTCGAGACCGTGCGCGCCCTGTTCGAGAACGAGTGGCCCTCCTCGGCCGAGGTCTACCTCAAGGACGGCGCCTCCCCGAAGCCCGGCGAGCTCTTCCGCAACCCGCAGCTCGCCGCGACGTGGCGACGCGTCATCGAGGAGGCCGAGGAGATCGCGGGCGACGCCGCCGACAAGCGTGTCGCCGAGATCGAGGCCGCCCGCGCGATCTGGCGCGAGGGCTTCATCGCGGAGGCCCTCGTCCGGCAGGCCGGCCGGCCCACCATGGACACCAGCGGCACCCACCACACCGGCACGCTCACCGCCGCCGACCTGGCAGGCTGGTCGGCGACCTACGAGGCGCCCGCCACGTACGACTGGAACGGCTGGACCCTGTGCAAGGCCGGCGGCTGGAGCCAGGGCCCCGCCTTCCTCCAGCAGCTCGCCCTCCTCCCCGACGAGCTGCCCGCCTACGGCTCCGCCGAGTACGTCCACCTGCTCGTCGAGGGCTGCAAGCTCGCCATGGCCGACCGTGAGGCCTGGTACGGGGACGCCGGCCCCGAGGACGTGCCCGTCGCCGAGCTCCTGTCCGACGAGTACAACACCGCGCGCCGCGCCCTCATCGGCGACAAGGCGTCCCACGAGCTGCGTCCGGGCAGCCCGCGCGGCGCCGAGCCCCGGATCTCCGCGCACGCGCACGCCGTGGCGGCGGGCGACGACGGGTTCGACGCCATGGGGATAGCGGGCGCCGGCGCCGGTGAGCCCACCGTCGCCAAGAGCGGGGACCAGGAGGTCGCCGCGGACGGCGCGACCCGTGGCGACACCTGCCACCTCGACGTCGTCGACCGCTGGGGCAACATGGTCGCCGCGACGCCCTCCGGCGGCTGGCTCCAGTCGAACCCCGTCGTGCCCGAGCTCGGCTTCCCGCTCGGCACCCGTCTCCAGATGGCCTGGCTGGAGGAGGGCCTGCCGAACTCGCTCACTCCGGGACGCCGCCCCCGGACGACGCTGACGCCCTCTCTCGCGCTGAAGGACGGCGTGCCGGTCCTCGCGTTCGGCACGCCCGGAGGCGACCAGCAGGACCAGTGGCAGGTCCACTTCTTCCTCGCCGTCGCCCTGCGCGCGGCCGTGCGCGGCGGGCTCGACCTCCAGGGCGCGGTCGACGCCCCGAACTGGCACAACGACTCCTTCCCCGGCTCCTTCTACCCGCGCGGCATGCGGCCCGGCAGCGTCACCGTCGAGTCCCGCGTCGGCGAGGACGTCGTCGAGGAGCTGCGCCGCCGCGGCCACGACGTGACGGTCGGCGAGCCCTGGTCGGAGGGCCGCCTGTGCGCCGTCGCCCGTGACCCGCAGACCGGCGTCCTGTCGGCCGCGGCCAACCCGCGCGGCATGCAGGGGTACGCCGTCGGCCGCTGACGGATCGGGCGGTGTACGGACAGGGGTGGAGTTCCGCGGTTTTCACTGGGATTCCACCCCGCGTACACCGGGCGGGTACGCATTGTCAGTGGAGCGTGCTCTCATGGACGCATGATCGAAGCACAGGAAACGACGGAAAGCATCGACGACTTTCTCGTACACGGGGTCACCGAGGTGGAGCGCGCCGTGCGCGCCGCCGCAGCCGCAGAGGTGATGCCCCGCTTCCGGCAGCTCGCCGAGGGTGACGTCGCCCAGAAGAGCGGCCCGCACGACCTCGTGACCACGGCCGACCGGCTCGCCGAGGAATTCCTGACCCGTGAACTGGGCGCCCTGCTGCCCGGCTCCGTCGTGGTCGGCGAGGAGGCGGTGCACGCCGACTACGCGGTCTACGACGCGATAGGCGAGGACGCCCCGGTGTGGATCGTCGACCCGGTCGACGGCACCCGCCAGTTCGTCCACGGAGACCCCGGGTTCTGCATGCTCGTCGCGCTCGCCCAGCACGGCACGGTCCTCGCCTCCTGGACGTTCGCACCCGCGCTCGGCGAGTTCGCCGTGGCGGTCCGCGGCAAGGGGGCCTGGCTCAACGGCGAGGCGCTGCACGCCGGTTCGCCCGATGCGGACGAGCCCATCGACGTGGCGACGTCGCACCCCGACTACACGACGGACGCGCAGAAGCGCGACCTCCTGGGCCTGTGGGCCGACGGGGTGCGCCCGCGCCCGTGCGGCTCGGCCGGCCTCGAGTATCTGGCCGTCGCCCGCGGCGAGTTGGACGCCACCGCCTTCTCGTGGGAAGCAGCCTGGGACCACGCGGCGGGGCTGCTGCTCGTCGAGGAGGCGGGCGGCACGCACCTGACGAAGGACGGCGAGCCCTTCCGGATCACCGGGGGGAACGCGCTGCCGTTCACGGCGGCCCGGGACAGGGCCACGGCCCGGCGCGTGGTGGAGCTGTTCGGCGGCGAGTGACCCGGCGGCCGGACGCCCGACCGGCGCCCGCGCCCATGACCTGCGCCGACCCTCGGCACACCCCCGCGCAGCCCGTCCGGGAACGCCCCGCGCCCCGGCAGTGTCAGCCCTGCGGCATATCCTGGCGGCCAGTGACCTCGGCTGACAAAGGAGTCCGAAGGTGCCGTCGATGCTCGATGCCGTCGTCGTGGGGGCGGGACCGAACGGCCTGACCGCTGCCGTGGAGCTGGCCCGCCGAGGTCTTTCCGTGGCCGTCTTCGAGGCCAGGGACACCGTCGGCGGCGGCGCGCGCACCGAGGAGCTCACCCTCCCCGGATTCCGCCACGACCCGTGCTCGGCCGCTCACCCTCTGGGGATCAACTCGCCCGCGTTCAGGGACATGCCGCTGGACCGGTACGGCCTGGAGTGGCTGCACGCCGACCTCCCCATGGCGCACCCCTTCCCCGACGGCAGCGCGGCCGTGCTGTCACGCTCCGTCGCCGAGACGGCCGCCTCGTTCGGCCCGCACGACGCGGGCGCCTACCGCCGTCTCGTCGCCCCTCTCCTGCCCAAGTGGGACGCACTCGTGCGGGACTTCATGGCGCTGCCGCTGACCACGCTGCCGCGCGACCCGCTCACCCTGGCCCGCTTCGGGCTCGCGGGGCTTCCGCCGTCCACCTGGCTGATGCGCCGGTTCCGCGACGACCGGGCGCGCGCTCTGTTCTCCGGCCTCGTCGCCCACGCCATCGCCCCGCTCGGCGGCCTCGGCACGGGGGCCGTCGGCCTCGTCTTCGCGCTCGCCGGCCACGCGCGCGGCTGGCCCGTCGCCCGTGGGGGCTCGCAGTCGATCTCCGACGCGCTCACCGCGTACCTCAAGGACCTCGGCGGAGCCGTCCACACGAACTACGAGGTCAAGCGCCTCGACGACCTGCCGCCCGCCCGTGCCTACATCTTCGACACCTCGCCCACGGCGCTCGCCCGCATCGCCGGGCTCGGCGGCTACTACGAGCGCTTCCGGTACGGCGCGAGCGTCTTCAAGCTCGACTACGCGCTCGACGGACCCGTGCCATGGACGGCGAAGGAGGCCCGCAGCGCGGGCACCGTCCAGGTCGGGCCCGGCAGCCGTGACGTCGCGGCGGCCCTGCGCGCCGCGTCACGCGAGGGCCGCGCCCCGGACAAGCCCTTCCTCATCACCGTCCAGCCCAGTGTCATGGACCCCTCCAGAGCCCCGGAGGGCCGGCACGTCTTCTGGGCGTACGGGCATGTCCCGAGCGGCTGGGACGGTGACCTCACCGACGCCGTCGAGCGGCAGCTGGAGCGCTTCGCGCCCGGGTTCCGCGACCGGATCCTGGCGCGGGCCACCGCGGGACCGCCCGAGCTGGCCGCGCGGAACGCGAACTATGTGGGCGGTGACATCGCCTGCGGCGCGGTGAGCGGTCTCCAGCTGCTGCTGCGGCCGAAACTGTCCCTGTCGCCGTACACGACGCCGCACCCCGCTGTCTTCATCTGCTCGTCCGCGAGCCCGCCGGGGCCGGGCGTCCACGGCATGTCCGGGCACAACGCGGCCAAGGCCGTGTGGAGGAGGATCCGCGCGTCATGACCCGAATCACACTGGTCAAGGGCGACATCACCGCCGAGACCGCCGACGCGATCGTGAACGCGGCCAATTCCTCGCTGCTCGGCGGCGGCGGGGTCGACGGCGCGATCCACCGGCGCGGCGGCCCCGAGATCCTCGCCGAGTGCCGCCGACTTCGCGCCTCGCACTACGGCAAGGGCCTGGCCACCGGGCAGGCGGTCGCCACGACGGCCGGAAACCTCGACGCCGGGCATGTGATCCACACCGTCGGCCCGGTGTGGTCCGCTTCCCTGGACCGATCCGAGCTGCTCGCCTCCTGCTACCGCGAGTCGTTGCGTGTGGCGGCCGGGCTCGGCGCCCGGACCGTGGCCTTCCCCGCCATCTCGACCGGGATCTACGGCTGGCCGCTGGACGACGGGGCGCGCATCGCGGTCCGCACCGTGCGGGAGGTCGCCGGGCCGCCGGTCGAAGAAGTGCGGTTCGTCCTCTTCGACGACAGGGCGTACACGGCCTTCGCCGAGGCTCTCGCCGACTGACGGCCCTCCTTCGGGTGCCGGACCGGCGCACACGTTGATGTCGGATTCTCGCCAGCCGGGGGCGGCCGCCTTCGGCCATGCTTGCTTCATGCACACCGACACCGACCGATGCGTCCGGGCCGTCCAGTCCAAGGACGCCCGCTTCGACGGCTGGTTCTTCACCGCCGTCCTGACGACCCGGATCTACTGCAGGCCCAGCTGCCCGGTAGTGCCTCCGAAGCCCGAGAACATGACCTTCCTGCCCAGCGCCGCGGCCTGTCAGCAGGCCGGATTCCGGGCCTGCAAGCGCTGCCGCCCCGACACGAGCCCCGGCTCCCCCGAGTGGAACCAGCGCGCCGACCTGGTGGCCCGTGCCATGCGCCTCATCGGCGACGGCGTCGTCGACCGCGAGGGTGTGCCCGGCCTCGCCGGACGCCTCGGCTACAGCACCCGCCAGGTCGAACGCCAGCTCCTCGCCGAGCTGGGCGCGGGTCCTCTCGCCCTGGCCCGCGCCCAGCGCGCGCAGACCGCGCGCATCCTCGTCGAGACGACCGGGCTGCCGATGGCCGACATCGCGTTCGCCGCCGGCTTCTCCTCGATCCGCACCTTCAACGACACGGTCCGCGAGGTCTTCGCGCTGTCCCCGAGCGAGCTGCGCACCCGCGCGCCCAGGAACGGTGCTGCGGCGCCCGGCGCGATCACGTTGCGCCTGCCGTTCCGTGCCCCGCTCAACCCCGACAACCTCTTCGGTCACCTCGCCGCGACCGCCGTACCGGGCGTGGAGGAGTGGCGCGACGGCGCGTACCGGCGCACGCTGCGCCTGCCCTACGGGCACGGCATCGTGACCCTCACACCCGCCCCCGACCACATCGGCTGCCGCCTCGTCCTCACCGACCAGCGCGATCTGACCGTCGCGATCAGCCGCTGCCGCCGCATGCTCGACCTCGACGCCGACCCCGTCGCCGTCGACGAGCAGCTGCGCGCCGACCCGCTGCTCGCGCCGCTCGTCGACAAGGCGCCGGGCCGCCGGGTGCCGCGCACCGTCGACGAGTCCGAGTTCGCGGTCCGCGCCGTGCTCGGCCAGCAGGTGTCCACGGCCGCCGCCCGCACCCACGCCGCCCGCCTCGTCACCGCGCACGGCGAGCCCGTCGACGACCCCGAGGGCGGCCTCACCCATCTCTTCCCCTCACCGGCGGCCCTGGCGGCCCTCGACCCCGACGCGCTGGCCCTGCCACGCAGCCGCCGCACCACCTTGACCACGCTGGTGCGCGAACTCGCGGAGGGCACCCTCGTCCTCGGCCCCGAGAGCGACTGGGACGAGGCACGCGAACGGCTCATGGCGCTGCCCGGCTTCGGGCCGTGGACGGTCGAGGTCATCGCGATGCGCGCCCTCGGCGATCCGGACGCCTTCCTGCCCACCGACCTCGGAATGCGCCGCGCCGCTCAGGAGCTGGGGCTTCCCCACACCCCGGCCGCGCTCACCGCGCGGGCCGCTTCCTGGCGCCCCTGGCGCGCGTACGCCGTCCAGTACCTGTGGGCCACCGACGACCACCCGATCAACTTCCTCCCCGTGTAAGGGACTCGGCACCATGACAGCCAAGCAGCACCACGTCCTCGACAGCCCCTACGGGCCGCTCACGCTCGTCGCCACCGACGGCACGCTCAGCGGCCTCTACATGACCGACCAGCGCCACCGCCCCGCCGAGGAGACCTTCGGAGAGCGCGACGGACGGCCCTTCGGGGCGGTCGTCGATCAGCTGGAAGCCTATTTCCAGGGCGAGTTGAAGGAGTTCGACCTGCCGCTGCGCCTCGAGGGAACCCCGTTCCAGCGCAGCGTCTGGGAGCAGCTCCAGCGCATCCCGTACGGGGAGACCCGTACGTACGGGGAACTCGCCGAGGCCCTCGGCAACGCGAACGCGTCCCGCGCGGTGGGCCTCGCCAACGGAAAGAACCCCGTCGGCGTCATCGTCCCCTGTCATCGCGTCATCGGTGCGAGCGGCGGCCTGACCGGCTACGGCGGCGGCCTGGAGCGCAAGCAGCGCCTCCTCGACTTCGAACGGGGCGCGGCGCTGTTCTAGTCCTTACGGGGTGAGTGCCCGGGCAGCCGGGGGAGCGCCGTCCCGATGGGTTCGCGCGGACCTCGGCGGCCTGGTCGTCGTGAGGCGTCGGCTCGGAACGCGGGACGACGAGGCGCATTCCGTGGCCCGCCGCGAGTGCCGCGGCGGGCCCTGCCGGGAGGTTCCCGCCGACGGCGAAGAGCATCTGGCTCGCCTTCGTGACCGACACCGCCTCGCCGGCGCCACCGTGTCGGGCCGCCCCGAACATCACGGTCGCCGACTTCGGGATCCCCCGGCACGCCCGGCAGGCGGGACCGTCCTCGCCCGCCTCCACCCGTGCGAAGGCGTCCGCCGTCGCACCCCGGTGCCCATGGCCTGTATGGCGCATCGCTGTCTTCCTCCCGAGTGACCCCGGTGGCGCGAGCCCCCGATCGCTGATGTCTGTACGAAGGAGGACCGGGCAGAAAGCGAGTGACCCATGGAGCGAAAGCACGAGCGCCTCGCGACGCTCTGGGCCGCCGGGGTGGCCGGGGTGGTGTTCGCGATCCTGATGGCCGCGGCGATCGTCCTGATGCGCCTCGCTCTGCCCGCCGGCCCCGAGGGGAACGAGGTGACCGTCGATGCCGCACAGCGCAGCGCCGTGCGGACGGCGCTGGCGCTGCTCCCGTTCGCCGGGATCGCCTTCCTGTGGTTCATGGGCGCCCTGCGCGAGCAGGGCGGCGAGGGTGAGGACCGGTTCTTCTCCACCGTGTTCCTGGGCAGCGGCCTGGTCTTCGTCGCCACTCTGTTCGGCGCCGCCGCGGCAGCCGGCACCGTGCTCGGGGAGAGTCAGCAGCACCCTCCTTTCGGCCGGCAGTTCGCCTACGCCCTGCTGACCACGTACGCCATGCGGATGGCGGCCGTGTTCATCATCACGACCTCGACCATCGGCCGCAGACGCGGCACCCTCCCGCGCCCGCTCGTCGCCATCGGCTATCTGGCGGGCCTCGCGCTGCTCGTGCTGGGAGCGAACGTGCCCTGGTCCGAACTGGTCTTCCCGGCCTGGGCGCTGCTGCTCAGTCTGAACATCCTGAGGGACGGGCGGCCCGCCCGGCCACGGCCGGCCCCGTCGGCCTGAGCCGATCCGCACCGCTCACCCGAACGGCTTCCTTCTCGTCGCCGCATCCCGTCCGGCCACCGAGGGTGGTCACAGAGGGCTGACCGGGCCCTTGGAGAGGACCGATCCCGTGGTAAGGATTGCCGTCGACCTGAACCGCTGTCAGGGGTACGCGCAGTGCGCGTTCCTCGCCCCCGAGATCTTCACCATGCACGGCGATGAGGCGTTGCTGTACGCACCGGAGGCCGACGAGGCGCAGCGCGCGAAGCTGGCCCAGGCCGCCGCGGCCTGCCCGGTCCAGGCCATCCTCGTCGACGCCGTGGACGTACCGGCCGAGGCGGTGTCCGGTGGACGGTGACGGAACCCTGGAACGGCTCAAGCGCGAAGGCCGCATCGTCGTCGTCGGCGCCTCGCTGGCGGGCCTGCGGGCTGCGGAAACCCTGCGGGACGAGGGCTTCGCGGGCTCCCTGACCATCATCGGTGACGAGCCCCACGAGCCGTACGACCGCCCCCCGCTGTCGAAGCAGGTGCTGCTGGGCAGGGCGGCCGCCGACCGTACTGCGCTGCCCAGGACCAGGTCCGTCGACGCGACCTGGCGGCTCGGGGTCCCGGCCACCGGCCTGGACATGCCCGCCAGACGGGTGCGGCTGGCCGACGGCGACGAAGTGCCGTACGACCGGCTGCTGATCGCCACCGGGGTACGGGCGCGACCGTGGCCCCGCGAGGCCGAGGCGGAACTGGACGGCGTCTTCGTGCTGCGGACCCGCGACGACGCGGCCGCGCTCGCCCGCAGGCTCGACGAGGGGCCGAAGCGGGTCCTCGTCATCGGCGCCGGGTTCACCGGCTCGGAGATCGCCTCCGCCTGCCGCGAACGCGGCCTCCCGGTCACCGTCGCCGAGCGCGGCGCGGCGCCCCTGGTCGGCGCTCTCGGCGGGGTGGTCGGCGCGGTCGCCGCCGAGATGCAGCGCGAGCACGGTGTGGACCTGCGGTGCGGGGTCATGGTGACCGCTCTGGAGGGTGATGCCTCGGGGCGGGTGCGCGCCGCGCATCTGTCCGACGGCTCCACCGTGGAGACCGACGTGGTGGTGGTCTCGCTCGGCGCCGTGCGCAACACCGACTGGCTCGCCGGATCCGGACTGGGGGCGGGCCCTCGCGGCATCGCCTGTGACGCCGGCTGCCGCGCCTTCGACGTCCGCGGAATCGTCACCGACGACATCTATGCGGCGGGCGACGTCGCCCGCAGTCCGCACCCCCTGTTCGGCTACCAGTTCCTTTCTCTGGAGCACTGGGGCAACGCCGTCTCCCAGGCCCGGGTCGCGGCGCACAACATGGTCAGCGAGAGCACCGACCGCATCCCCCACATGGAGGTGCCGGCCTTCTGGTCCTCGCAGTTCGGAGTCAACATCAAGTCGGTCGGGGTGCCGTCGCTGGGTACGGAGGTCCTCATCTCGCAGGGGGCGCTCAAGGATCAACGGTTCATCGGCGTCTACGGGTACCAGGGCCGCGTCATCGGCGCGGTCGCCTTCGACCAGGCCCGGTGGCTGCCGTTCTACCAGGAGCTGATCGAGACCACCGCGGCGTTCCCGCCGCCGTTCCACACGGTCGACCGGTGCGCGGACGGACAGCGGCCGGTCGACGCCGACTTCCCCGACCCGTCGGTCCCCACCCACGGTCCGACCGTGACCCTCGGCGGCTACGCGCCGGCCGACCGCCGGATCACGTTCACCCCCGCGCACTGACCCGCACGGCCACGAGGACTCGCCATGACGCAATCCCCCCTGCACCAGATCCTGGACTACGCCAACCGCGCCAACCCGTACCCGATCTACGAAGAGCTGCGGAAGACGCCGGTCCACCACGAAGAGGACGGGCCGTACGTCGTCAGCACCTACTACGAGATCCGCAGCCTCCTGCACGATCCCCGGATCAGCTCCGACGCCCGCAATCTGGCCTCGACCGCCGGCGACCCGCTGGCCGAGTCGGCCCAGGAGGACGAGAGTGCCCTGCCGCCCAGCTTCCTGAGGCTCGACCCTCCGGAACACGACCGGCTGCGGCGTATGACGAACCGGCCCTTCGGCCCGCCGCACTCCCCCCACCGGATCGACGGGATGCGCGGAGAACTTCAGGGCATCGTCTCCGGCCTCATCGACGGCATCGGCGATCCGGGCCGGTTCGACCTGGTGGACCAGTTCTCCTACCCCTTCCCCGTGACAGTGATCTGCCGGCTGCTCGGGATTCCGCGCGAGGACGAGGCACGCTTCCACTCCTGGGCGGACACGATCGCCGCGAGCCTGGACCCCGACCCGGACGCGGATCCCACCGAGCGCGGCAAGACGTCGCGCGACGCCCGGATGCAACTGGGCATGTACTTGGCCGGCCTGATCGAGGAGCGCCGCAAGAACCCCGGCAACGACATGCTCTCCGAGCTGGCGACGGCCAAGGGCGAAGACGGCTCGATGACCACGATGGAACTCCTCAGCACCGCGGCGCTGTTGCTGATCGCGGGCCATGAGACGACCGTCAACCTGGTCACCAACGGAATGCTGACCCTGCTGCGCAACCCCGATGTCCTCGAGCGGCTGCGCGCGGATCCGCGGCTGGCCGTGCCCATCGTCGAGGAGCTGCTGCGCTTCGAGCCGCCGGTGCAACTCGTGCCGCAGCGCACCACCCTCGCCGACATCGAGGTCCGCGGCGTCACCATTCCCAAGGGCGCCTCGCTGTGGCTGGTTCTGGCATCCGGCAACCGCGACCCCCAGCGCTTCGAGGACCCGGACCGCTTCGACCCGGACCGCCGGGACATCCAGCACCTGGGACTGGGCAGCGGCATCCACAGCTGTTTCGGCGCACCGCTCGCCCGGCTGGAGGCCCAGTTCGCCCTGTCGGAACTGGCCAGGAGGCTGGAGAACCCACGGCTGCTGGAGGACCCGCCGCCGTACCGGCAGAACGCCGTGCTGCGCGGGCCCCGGCATCTGCCCATCGCCTGTGACGGGATCCGCCCCTAGGGTCTGCCGTCCGGATCACGCCGGGCTCGCGGGTGCGGGCACCGCGCCTCGGGGCGTTGTCCGTGCGTCGCCGACGCTCCGGGTGGGCTCCTGCGTCCGCCTTGCCCCGCACGGCTCCGGCACCCGCTCCCTGATCCGGCCTGATCCAGACGACAGGCCCTAGGGCCTGTCGTCACCTTCCCGTCTGCCCGGCGGCGTCTGGCACGCACTCCCCCTGGCTCTCGGCTTTGCTCGAGCAGGGGGGACCCCCATGCGGCGTTGCCGGAAAGCCCTGGCAGCTCCGCTACAAGGACTTTCCGGCGCCTTGCGATCGCACGCACCAGACGCCGCCGGGCCCGCCCTTCGGGCGGACGACGGGAATCTGACGACAGGCCCTAGGAGCGCGCCACGCCGAGTTCGCGCAGCAATTTCGGCAGTGCGGTGCCGATGGGTTCGCGGATGACGTCGTCGGCCAGTTCGTCGTACGGCGTCGCCTCGGCGTTGACGATGACGAGCCGCGCCCCGTGATCCGCGGCAACACCGGCGAGGCCGGCGGCGGGCTGCACCTGGAGACTGCTCCCCACGGCGACGAACACCTGACACGCCTTGGTGATCGCGACGGCCTCACCCAGGACCGCCGGATCGAGCCGCTCCCCGAACATCACGGTCGCCGACTTGAGGATGCCACCGCACTCCAGGCACGGCGGATCGTCCTCCCCGGCCTCGACCCGGGCGAGGGCGTCCTCCATGGGCCCACGCGCATGACAGCCGGTACACACGAAACTCCGTGCGGAGCCGTGCAGTTCGATCACCTTGCGGGCGGGCATGCCGGCGAGCTGGTGCAGCCCGTCGACGTTCTGCGTGATGACCCGCAACGGCACCCCGGACCGCTCCAGCTCCGCCACCGCCACATGCGCGGTGTTCGGCTCGGCCTTCAGCGTCCGGTTCCTGCGCCGCATCTGCCACGACCGCCGCCGGATCTCGGGGTCGCCCATGTAGTACTCGTACGTCACGAGCTTCTCGGCCTCGGGATCCGTGCGCCACAGACCGTTCGGCCCGCGGTAGTCCGGGATCCCGGAGTCCGTGGAGATGCCCGCACCACTGAGAATCGCGACGAGAGGCTGCGTGCTCATGCCGCCGAGGGTAGGCGCCCCGCCGGTGGAACCGCGAGGCGATATCGCCGCCTGCCGCCTGCCGCCTGCCGCCTGCCGCGCGAGCCCGCGTCACGCCACGCGGTTGCCGTCCTCCAGCTCGGCCGTGCCCTCGCCCGTGGTGAGCACGTCCAGCGCCGCCAGGACGCGCCGTCCGAGCGAGCCCTGCAGATGTTCCGGCAGGTCGGCGCGGTCCACGAGGCGCCAGGACAGCAGCTCCTCCTCCTGGAGCCTGATCGCCTTGATGCGGTCCTCGTCCAGCACCCCGCCGTCGTAGAGGTACGCGACGAGCGGCGGCCGCGCGGCCGTGCCGGACACCCAGTCGACCGCGAGCAGCCGGCCGATCTCCACGTCGAGGCCGATCTCCTCGGCCGTCTCGCGCCGGGCCCCCTGGCGCGGCGACTCACCGGTGTCGGACTCGACGGTGCCACCGGGCAGCGCCCACCCGTCGCGGTAGTTCGGCTCGACGAGGAGCACACGCCCCCCGGAGTCGCGGAAGAGCGCGGCGGCGCCGCACAGGACACGGGGGAGACCCGCGATGTACGCGGCGAACTCGGCGGAGGCAGTCATGCGGGAAGCCTAACGACCGTGTGCAGGAACGCGCGCCCGCCGGACTAGGCCTCGGCCAACTCGACCGTACGCGCTGCGAGTTCGCTGATCCGCGCGCCGTCGAACCCGAACACCGCGCTGCGCACCCGGTCCTCCAGCGGGTCCTTCCACCGCGCCGGGATCGCCCCCGCCCCGCACAGCACTCCGGCCACGGACCCGGCCGTCGCGCCGTTCGAGTCGGTGTCCAGGCCGCCGCGCACCGTGAGCGCGAGGGTGCGGGTGAAGTCCCCGTCGCCGTACAGGAGCCCGGCCGTGATGACGGCCGCGTTCGGGACCGTGTGGATCCAGCCGAGCCCGGCCGTCTCCTCCTCCAGCGTGGCCAGCGTCTCCTCCCAGCTCAGCCGCGACTCGTGGAGCGACGCCGTGCGGCGCACCGTGCGGGCCAGGCGGCTGCTCGCGGGGATCACGGTGAGCGCGGTGTCGAGCGCCGCGCGCGGGCCCGGCGCCGTGAACGCCGCCGCGACGAGCGCCGCCGCCCACATCGCCCCGTACACGCCGTTTCCCGTATGGGACAGGACCGCGTCGCGGCGGGCCAGGGAGGCGGCGCGGCGCGGGTCGCCCGGGCAGGTCCAGCCGAAGACGTCGGCCCGGATCAGCGCGCCGATCCACTCCTGATAGGGGTTGTCGTACGTCGCCGTGAGCGGTGGCTTCAGCCCGTTCGCGAGATTGCGGTACGCCACCCGCTCCGCGGTGAACGTCTGCAGATACGGCAGCCTCAGCAGCCACAGATCACCCACCTGTTCCGTGGAGAAGCCGAAGCCGTAGGTCTCCAGGAGGTGCAGGCCGAGGATCGCGTAGTCCACGTCGTCGTCCCGGCAGCTGCCGTGGATCCGGCCGCGCACGCACCGGCGCCACTCGGGGCGCAGAGCGAGGCCGTCGGACTCGTCGGCGGGCTCGGGCAGATAGTCGGTGAGCGGCAGGGCGGCGGCCCGCCGCAGATAGCCGTCGATACGCGCCCGGGTCCAGTACTCGCCCTGCTCCACCGGCTTGCCGAGCATGTTGCCCGCGATCCGGCCGAGCCAGCCACCGTGCACCCGGTCCTGGAGGTTGCTGCCCACTGGGGTCATGTCCTTGGTGTACCCGATGAGGGGGCGTGGCGGGGCGAGGCGTTCCGCCGCGGGCGCCGGAGCGTCCGCACGCGCCCGGCTGATCGATCATTTCCGTGCTCAGGACGCCCCGCTATGGGAGGGAATATCGGGGCTTATCGTCCGCGTGCGCCGTTTCGCGGACCGGACAGCCATGGGCAGGGGCCCCCACCTCCGGTTAAGGTCTCAGCGGCGCGACTGCCTTGCGCGAGCAAGGCGCGAAAGCAAGGGGAATGCAAGGTGGCGGACGCTGGAGTGACGGCGGAGCACGTGCTCATCGCCGCGGACAAGTTCAAGGGCTCGCTCACGGCCGTGCAGGTCGCCGAGCGGGTCACGGCCGGCCTGCGGCGGATCGCGCCCGGGGTGACGGTCGAGTCCGTGCCCGTCGCGGACGGCGGGGACGGCACGGTGGCCGCGGCCGTGGCGGCCGGTTTCGAGCGCCGCGAGGTGCGGGTGACCGGGCCGCTCGGTGACGAGGTCACGGCGGCGTACGCCCTGCGCGACGGCACGGCCGTCGTCGAGATGGCCGAGGCGTCCGGGCTCCAGCTGCTGCCCGAAGGCGTCTTCGCGCCGCTGACCTCGACCACGTACGGATCCGGCGAACTGCTCGCCGCGGCGCTCGACGCGGGCGCCCGCTCCATCGTGTTCGGCGTGGGCGGCAGCGCCACGACCGACGGCGGCGCCGGCATGCTGGCCGCGCTCGGCGCGCGCTTCCTGGACGCGGACGGCAAGCCCGTCGGCCCGGGCGGCGGGCCCCTCGCCGACCTGGCCACGGCCGACCTCTCGGGGCTCGACCCGCGCCTGGCCGACGTGGAGATCGTCCTCGCCAGCGATGTCGACAACCCGCTGACCGGCCCGAAGGGCGCGCCCGCGGTGTACGGCCCGCAGAAGGGCGCGACGGCGGACGACGTCGCCGCCCTGGACGCGGCGCTGGCCCACTTCGCGCGGGTCCTGGCCGAGGCGATCGGCCCGAAGGCACTCGAGTACGCCGAGTCGCCCGGGGCCGGAGCCGCCGGCGGGATCGGATACGGCGCCCTCGTGGGCCTCGGGGCGGGCTTCCGGGCCGGGATCGAGGTCATGCTCGACGTCCTCGGCTTCGCGCCCGCGCTCGCCCGCGCGACCCTCGTCGTCACCGGCGAGGGCTCCCTCGACGAGCAGACGCTGCACGGCAAGGCCCCGGCGGGCGTCGCCGCGGCGGCCCGCGCGGCGGGCATCGAGGTCGTGGCGGTCTGCGGCCGCCTCGCCCTCCCCCCGGAGGCCCTGGGCCGTGCGGGCATCCGCCGTGCCTACGCCCTCACGGACGTGGAGCCGGACGTGGCCCGCTGCATCGCCGAGGCGGGCCCGATCCTGGAGACGGTGGCGGAGCGGATCGCCCGCGATTTCCTCGTGTGACGCCTGGCGCCTGACATCTGACGCGCGCCGGGGTGAGGGGTGACTCGCATCCCGGCGCGAGCGGGTGCGCGTCGGGGGGCAGGGCATTCAGCTCGTCGAACCCCTCGCCGCTGCCGAGCGCGACCACACCGACCTCGCGGCCGTCCGCATCCGCCGGATGAACCGGACGTCCGGATTCTGGCTTCCGCTGCACGCCCGTCGTGCCGCTGGAACGGCGGACGCCCGCCGTGCCGGCCGGCGCGCAGCACCACCGCGCGTACGGACCGTGCTCCGGCAGACCGGGCCCGGAGCGCCGGAGGTCGCCGAGGGGCTACACACCGTCCGCGCCCTGATCCCCGGTGAGGCCGCGCCAGTAGCGGTCGGCGGGCTCCCGCAGCGTCCGCCACGCGTCGACGAACAGCCGGGTCGCGGCGCGGCCCGGCCAGTCGTCCGGCAGCAGCGCGCCGGGCAGCCGCGGATCGCGCTCGAAGGTCCCGCGCCAGGCGTGCACCAGCCGGGTCCTCGCCACGAACGCGGCCGCGTCGCCGGACGCGTTCCGTGCTGTGCCGAGGTCGGCGAAGCGCGCCACGAACCGCTCGTGGCTCTCCCGGACCGCGGCCAGGTCCCAGGCCTGCTCGACGAGCCGCGCGTCGTCCGGCGTGCGGGACGTCAGCCACAGCGCGTACGGGGCGAGACCCTGTTCACGCAGCAGCTCACGCAGCACCGGCACACCACCGGCGTCGGCGGCCACCCACACCCCCTGCCCGAGCGGACCGAACCCCTCGAACGCCAACTGCTGCTCCACCAGAGCCCGTTCACGCCACGCTCCGGGCGGAACCCGCAGCAGCAGCTGCTGCCACTCGCCGCCCCACGCGGTCTCGTGGACCGCGCGCTCCAGCCGGTGCGTCCACGCGGTGAGCAGCGTCACCAGGCGCGGCTCCAGGACGAGTCGGGTCCTGCGTCCGGCCGGTTCCGTGCGCACCCAGCCCTCCCGGGCGAGCCGCGTCAGGGCCCGGCGCGTCGCCGCCTCACCGATGCCGCAGGCGCCGAGCGCGCCCACGACGGCCCCCGACCACACCTTTCCGTCGCCGGGATAGCGCACGTACTCGCCGAGAACGGTGAGCGCGAGCGTGCGCGCACTGGGCGAACCGTCGCCCCGCCGCCGGGTCCGTGGCTCTTCCAACTTCCGCTCCCTGTGCCGCTGTTGCCGTGTGCGTCTGTTGCTTTGTACGCCGCGCCGCTATAGGACGTAAGAAGCACGATGCCCGACCTTATGTCTCATGTTCCGCCGACGAAAGGCGTACGCGTGCACTCTCCAGCGCATCGACTGCCCACGCGCTTCGGCGCGTTCATCGCGCCGTACCACGGCACCGACGGCAGCCCCGCCCTCCAGATCCGCGGCGACCTCGATCTGGTCCGTCATCTCGACACCCTCGGCTACGACGAGGCGTGGATCGGCGAGCACCACTCCGCCGGACACGAGACCGTCGCGTCGCCCGAGGTGTTCATCGCGGCGGCCGCCGAGCTCACACGGCGGATCAGACTCGGCACGGGCGTGAACTCCCTGCCGTACCACCACCCTCTGATCCTCGCCGACCGGCTGCTCCAGCTCGACCACCAGACGATGGGGCGGGTGATGTTCGGCGCGGGCCCGGGCCAGCTGGCCTCCGACGCGTTCATGATGGGCATCGACCCGCTGCGCCAGCGCGCCATGATGGCCGAGGCGCTCGACGCGATCGTGCGCCTGGTGCGCGGCGAGACGGTGACGCAGCGGACCGACTGGTACGAGCTCGCCGACGCGCGCCTCCAGCTCGGCCCCTACCGGCCCGAGGGCCTCGACATGGCCGTCGCCTCCACCGTCTCCCCCTCCGGCTCCGTCCAGGCGGGCCGGCACGGCATCGGCCTGCTGTCCCTCGCCGCCGCGGACCCGGCCGGGCTCGCGGCCCTGAACGGGAACTGGACGGCGTACGAGAAGTCCTGCGCCCGCCACGGCCACACCGCCGACCGCGCCGCCTGGCGCCTCGTCGTGCCGATGCACCTCGCCGAGACCCGCGAGGCCGCCCGGGAGCAGGCGGCGTACGGGGTACTGCATCTGGTGCGCTACATCGAGGGCCTGTCCGGCACGGAGCTGCCCTGGGGCCGGACCGCGAAGGACGCGCTCGACCGGTGGACGTCCGACGGCTTCCCGGTCTTCGGAGTCGCCACCATCGGCACCCCGGACGACGCGCTGGCCCGTATCGAGGCGCTCGCCGAGGCCTGCGGCGGCTTCGGCACGCTCCTCCTGCTCGACCTGCCGACCGGCACCCCCGCCGCCAAGCGCCGCAGCTACGAGCTCTTCGCCGAACAGGTGGTCCCGCACTGCACCGGCGCGAACCGGCGCCGCACCGCGTCGGCCGCCTGGGCCCACGAGAACAGCGAGCGGTTCGTCGGCGCGATGCGCAGCGCCGCCGAGGCGGCCGTGCGCGGCGGGGGAGAGGCCCGATGAGGGCCGCCGTCCTGCGCCGCGGCCGGTTCGTCGAGGACGAGGTGCCCGAGCCCGTGCCAGGACCGGGCCAGGTCCTCGCCGAGCCGCTCGCCACCGGCATCTGCGGCTCCGACCTGTCCGCCGCCCGCCACACGGACGCCTTCCTGCGCGCCTCCCGCGACTCCGGCACCGAGGCGTTCTGGTTCGACCCCGACGCCGACCTGGTCATGGGGCACGAACTGTGCGCGCGGGTGCTGAGCCCCGGCGAGTGGCGGGGCAAGGTCGTCGTCGGGCTGCCCTGGGCGCTCGACACGGCAGGCACGCTGCGCACCGTCGGATACGCCACCGCCTTCCCGGGCGGCTTCGGGGAGCGCGTCGTGCTCCAGGAGGCCGCGCTGATCCCCGTGCCCGAGCACGTGGCACCGCACGTCGCCGCGCTCACCGAGCCGCTCGCCGTCGGTTTCGGGAACGTCGCGCGGGCCGCGCCCGAGCCCGGCTCCGGGGCCGTCGTCATCGGAGCGGGGCCCATCGGCCTCGGAGCCGTCGCCGCGCTCGTGGAGCGGGGCGTGGCGCCCGTCGTCGTGTCGGAGCCGTCCCCGCGCCGGCGCGCCCTCGCCGAGGCCTTCGGCGCCCACGTGTGTGTCGACCCGGCGGCGGCCGACCCCTTCGACGCGTGGCGGGCGGCCGCGCCCGCGGGCACGCCGCTCACGGTCCTGGAGTGTTCCGGCCGGGCCGGCATGTTCAACGAGATCCTGCACAGGGCGCCTCCCCGGACGCGGGTGCTCCTCATCGGGGCCTGCATGACGGAGGACGTCTTCACGCCCGTGGTGGGCCTCTACAAGGACATCACCGTGACCATGTGCATGGCGTATCCGCCGGAGGAGTTCGCCAGGACCCTGGAGCGCATCGCGGACGGCACGATCGACGCGGCCGCGCTCGTCACGGGCCAGGTGGGCCTCGCCGGGGTGTCCGCGGCCCTGGACACGCTCCGCCGGCCCGACGACCACGTGAAGGTCCTCGTACGCCCCGGCCTGCCCGGCACCGGCCTGCACCCCGCGCCCTGAGACGGACGAAGGGCCCCGAACCAAGCGGTTCGGGGCCCTTCGGCGTTACGTGTACCGGTTACGGCAGCTGCGCGGCGCGTGCCTCGCGGCGGTTGTCCCGGAAGTTGTTCACCCTCCGGGCCGTCGCGAACAGCGGGATCACGGCGCCGAGGACCAGCTGGAGCGCGCAGCCGGTCTGGAGCAGCAGCTGGCCGCCGGGGGCGTCGAACGCCCAGGCCGCCAGGAGCCCCATCGCCGCCACGATCCACCCCAGCATCGCGACAGCGAGCGGACCGCGCGGCTTCGGGTACTCGACGCGGCTCACCATCAGCCAGGCCGTCCCGATGATCGCGAGGACCGTGGCCACGAAGGGCAGCTCGAGGAGCACGATCGACACGACCGTGAGCGCCCCGAAGGGGCTCGGCATGCCCTGGAAGGTGCCGTCCTTCACCGTCACGCACGAGAATCTCGCGAGCCTGAGCACGACGGCCAGGAGCACCACGATGGCGCCCACCGCCGCGACCCGCTGATGCGCGTCGTCCGCGACCATGCCGTACACGAGGACGAAGTACGCGGGTGCGAGGCCGAAGCTGATGAGGTCCGAGAGGTTGTCCAGCTCGGCGCCCATCGGCGACGAGCGGAGCTTGCGCGCCACCAGGCCGTCGAACAGGTCGAAGATCGCCGCGGCCAGCATCAGGATCACGGCCGTGGCAGCGCTGTGCCGGGCCATGCCGGAGTCGTTGCTGCCCTGGATGTGCGGGATCAGGATGCCGGTCGTCGTGAAGTAGACGGCCATGAAACCGCACGTCGCGTTACCGAGGGTGAGGGTGTCCGCTATCGACAGGCGCAGTGAAAGCGGCATTTCCTCCGCTTCGTCCGCCTCCTCGGCCTCGGGCACCCACCCGGCCTGCGTCTCTGGATCAGTCACGGTCAATGCGAGTCACCCCAGCCACGGTCTTCTGGCCGACCTCGAGCGCGACCTCGACACCCTCGGGGAGGTAGATGTCGACGCGCGACCCGAAGCGGATCAGACCGATGCGCTCGCCCTGCTCGAGCTTGGTGCCCTGCGGGACGTACGGGACGATCCGGCGGGCGACCGCGCCGGCGATCTGCACCATCTCGATGTCGCCGAGCTCGGTGTCGAAGTGCCAGACAACGCGCTCGTTGTTCTCGCTCTCCTTGTTGAACGCCGGGACGAACCCGCCGGGGATGTGCTCCACGGACGTCACCGTGCCCGCGAGGGGCGCGCGGTTGACGTGGACGTTCAGCGGGCTCATGAAGATCGCGACCCGGGTCCTCCCGTCCTTCCACGGCATGATGCTCTGCACCACGCCGTCGGCAGGGGAGATGACCCGGCCGGGGGCGATCTCACGCTCGGGGTCGCGGAAGAACCACAGCATGCCGGCCGCCAGAGCGGTGGCGGGTACGGCTACTGCGGCGGCCTTCTTGGAGCGACGCGAACGGGCCAGGCTCAGGGCGGCTGTGGCGACGGTCGGCAGGAGCCACGGCGATGCTCCGCGCGCAATGCGTCCACCGAGGACGCCGTCGCGTGGTGCAGAGGTTTGGCTGTGGGGCATGGATGACCTTCGTAGCGGATGATGCCGCGCTCTGTACGGGGGGACGGCGGCTTTTCCGGGATGCTATCGGTTGCGAGCCACAACTGGGCAAGCCAGGAAGCTGAGTCGGCGGCTGAAGAGTGCTGACAGGGTGTGATCTTCTTCTCGAACAAAACACCCCGTAGCGGACATTCAGCCCTGGAATCGATACTCCTCGAGCAGGCGGCGACCAATGATCATTTTCTGGATCTCGGCGGTACCTTCACCGATCAGCAGCATGGGCGCCTCGCGGTAGAGACGCTCGATCTCGTACTCCTTGGAGAAGCCGTAGCCGCCGTGGATCCGGAAGGCGTCCTCGACCACTTCCTTGCAGTATTCGGAGGCGAGATACTTCGCCATTCCTGCTTCGAGGTCGTTTCGTTCCCCGGAGTCCTTTTTGCGTGCTGCGTTGACCATCATCGCATGGGCGGCCTCGACCTTGGTAGCCATCTCCGCGAGCTTGAACTGGATGGCCTGGTGCTGGGCGATCGGCCTGCCGAAGGTCTGGCGTTGCTGGGCGTAGGAAACCCCCAGCTCAAAAGCACGCTGCGCGACGCCGCAGCCACGTGCCGCGACATTCACGCGGCCGACTTCCACTCCGTCCATCATTTGGTAAAACCCTCGGCCGGTCTCGCCGCCGAGCACCCGATTGGCCGGAATGCGTAGTCCGTCCATGATGAGTTCGGTCGTGTCGACGCCCTTGTAGCCCATCTTGTCGATCTTCCCCGGGATCGTGAGGCCGGGGCGGACCTCTCCGAAGCCGGACTCCTTCTCGACGAGGAAGGTCGTCATCGACTTGTGGGGCGCGGTCCCCTCGGGGTGTCCTTCGTCACTCTTGACCAGAACGGCCACCAGAGACGACGACCCGCCGTTCGTCAGCCACATCTTCTGGCCGTTCAGGACGTACTCGTCCCCGTCCTTCACCGCCTTCGACGAGATCGCCGACACGTCCGAGCCGAGCGCCGGCTCCGACATCGAGAACGCGCCGCGCGTCTCGCCCAGCGCCATGCGCGGCAGGAAGTAGTCCTTCTGCTCCTGCGTGCCGTGCTGCTTGAGCATGTACGCCACGATGAAGTGGGTGTTGATGATGCCGGAGACCGACATCCAGCCGCGGGCGATCTCCTCGACGCACAGCGCGTACGTGAGAAGGGACTCGCCCAGGCCCCCGTACTCCTCGGGGATCATCAGGCCGAACAGACCCAACTCCTTGAGGCCGTCGACGATCTGCTGCGGGTACTCGTCGCGGTGCTCCAGCTCGGTCGCGACCGGGATGATCTCCTTGTCCACGAAGTCGCGGACGGTGGAGAGGATCTCCTGCTGGACGTCGGTGAGACCGGCGGTCTGGGCGAGTCGGCTCATCTCTGCTTCTCCTGCGACTTTGCGTGGTTAATTGGACGGCGTCGGGCGGCCGGGCTGCTCGCCGCCGCGCTCCTTGATGTACGTCTCGGTGGGGACCATGACCTTGCGGCGGAACACGCAGACCAGCGTGCCGTCCTGCTTGTAGCCCTTGGTCTCCACGTGGACGATCCCGCGGTCGTTCTTCGAGCGGGAGGGCGTCTTGTCGAGGACCGTCGTCTCGCCGTAGATCGTGTCGCCGTGGAACGTCGGCGCGACATGGCGCAGCGACTCGATCTCGAGGTTCGCGATCGCCTTGCCCGACACGTCCGGGACGGACATGCCCAGCAGCAGCGAGTAGATGTAGTTCCCCACGACGACGTTCTTGCCGAAGTCGGTCGTGTTCTCCGCATAGTTGCTGTCCATGTGGAGGGGGTGGTGGTTCATCGTCAGGAGACAGAAGAGGTGGTCGTCGTACTCCGTGACCGTCTTTCCGGGCCAGTGCTTGTAGACCGCGCCGACCTCGAACTCTTCGTACGTGCGTCCGAACTGCATGATGCTCAGGCCTCCGGGGCTTCGAACTTCGAGGTGCGCTGCATGCCCGCGGCGCGTCCCTTGCCGGAGATGACGAGGGCCATCTTGCGGCTTGCCTCGTCGATCATCTCGTCGCCCAGCATCGCCGAGCCCTTCTTGCCGCCGGCCTCGGACGTGTAGAAGTCGTACGCGTCCAGGATCAGCTCGGCGTGGTCGTAGTCCTCCTGCGAGGGCGAGAAGATCTCGTTCGCCGCGGCGACCTGGTCCGGGTGCAGCACCCACTTGCCGTCGAAACCGAGGGCCGCGGCGCGCTGCGCGACCGTCTTGTAGCCCTCCTGGTTGCGGATCTGCAGGTAGGGGCCGTCGATCGCCTGGAGGTTGTTGGCGCGGGCGGCCATCAGGATCTTCATCAGGATGTAGTGGTAGGCGTCGGCGTCGTAGCCGGGCGGCTGCTCGCCGACCACCAGGGACTTCATGTTGATGGAGGCCATGAAGTCGGCCGGGCCGAAGATGATGGTCTCGACGCGCTGGGAGGCCGTCGCGATCGCGTTGACGTTGTTGAGGCCCTGCGCGTTCTCGATCTGCGCCTCGATGCCGATCTTGCCGACCTCGAAGCCCATCGTCTTCTCGATCTGCGTGAGCAGCAGGTCGAGCGCGACGATCTGCTGGGCGTCCTGGACCTTCGGCAGCATGATGCAGTCGAGGTTCTGGCCCGCGCCCTCGACGACCGTGACCACGTCGCGGTACGTCCACTCGGTCGTCCAGTCGTTCACGCGCACCACACGCGTCTTGCCCGTCCAGTCGCCCTCGTTCAGGAACTTGACGATGGTGTGCCGCGCCTCCGGCTTGGCCAGCGGGGCGCAGGCGTCCTCCAGGTCCAGGAAGACCTGGTCCGCGGGCAGCCCCTGGGCCTTCTCCAGGAAGCGGGGGTTCGAGCCCGGGACCGCGAGACACGAGCGGCGGGGACGGAGACGGTTGATGGGCGCGGTCATGCGGGGACCTCCAGAGGGTCGAGCTGGTTCGCTTGCCGGATCTCGTCGACGATACGTCCGATGATCTCCGTGATGCCGAAGTCCTTGGGGGTGAAGACGGCGGCCACGCCCGCGCGCTTCAGGTCCTCGGCATCGCCGTTGGGAATGATGCCGCCGACGATCACCGGGATCTCGGCGGCGCCCGCCTCGCGCAGCCGGTCGAGGACGTCGGGCACGAGCGCGGAGTGCGACCCGGAGAGGATCGACAGGCCGACGCAGTGCACGTCCTCGGCGAGCGCGGCGGACACGATTTGTTCGGGCGTGAGCCTGATGCCCTGGTAGACCACCTCGAAGCCCGCGTCACGGGCCCGGACGGCGATCTGCTCGGCGCCGTTCGAGTGCCCGTCGAGGCCCGGCTTGCCGACCAGGAGGCGCAGCTTGCCGCCGAGCTCGTCGCCGGTGCGGCGGACCTTCTCGCGGACGAGCGCGAGCGGCGTGCCCTCCTCGGCGGTGACGGCGACCGGCGCCGACGAGACACCCGTCGGGGCGCGGAACTCGCCGAACACCTCGCGCAGCGCCTGCGACCACTCGCCGGTCGTGACCCCGGCGCGGGCGCACTCGAGCGTGGCTTCCATCAGGTTCTCGGAGCCGGCCGCGGCCTCCTTCAGACGCTCCACGGCCTGCTGGGTGGTCGGGTAGTGGAACGGGTCGCCCATGCCCTGCCGGTCACTCGACTCCTGGCGCGTGGTGCGCCACTCGTCGATGGCCCGCACGACCCGCGACTCGACCTGGTGATCCACCGTCATGATCGCGGCGTCCAGGTCGGCGGTGAGCGGGTTCGGCTCGGTCGACTCGTGGATGTTCACGCCGACGATCTTCTCCTCGCCGCCCTCGATCCGTGCCCGCCGCTCGGCGTGCGAGGAGACGAGCTGCGACTTGAGGTAGCCGGACTCGACGGCGGCCATCGCGCCGCCCATCTCCTGGATCCGCTCGATCTCGGCGAACGAGTCGGCGACGAGCTCGTCGACCTTCTTCTCGATGACGTGCGATCCCGCGAAGATGTCCTCGTACTCCAGCAGGTCGCTCTCGTGTGCGAGGACCTGCTGGATGCGCAGGGACCACTGCTGGTCCCAGGGGCGGGGCAGGCCGAGCGCCTCGTTCCAGGCAGGGAGCTGGACGGCTCGGGCGCGGGCGTCCTTGGACAGCGTCACGGCCAGCATCTCCAGGACGATGCGCTGGACGTTGTTCTCCGGCTGCGCCTCGGTCAGGCCCAGGGAGTTGACCTGGACGCCGTAGCGGAAGCGGCGTTGCTTCGCGTTCTCGATGCCGTATCGCTCGCGTGTGATCTGGTCCCAGATCTGCCCGAACGCCCGCATCTTGCACATCTCCTCGATGAAGCGGACACCCGCGTTCACGAAGAAGGAGATGCGGGCCACGACGTCCCCGAACTTCTCGGCGGGGACCTGCCCTGAGTCGCGTACGGCATCGAGAACGGCGATGGCGGTGGACATCGCGTACGCGATCTCCTGGACCGGTGTGGCCCCCGCCTCCTGGAGGTGGTAGCTGCAGATGTTGATCGGGTTCCACTTCGGCATGTGCCGGACCGTGTACGCGATCATGTCCGTCGTCAGCCGCAGGGAGGGCCCCGGCGGGAACACGTGCGTGCCCCGCGACAGGTACTCCTTGACGATGTCGTTCTGCGTCGTGCCCTGGAGCTGGGTGATGTCCGCGCCCTGCTCCTCGGCGACGACCTGGTAGAGCGCCAGGAGCCACATGGCGGTGGCGTTGATGGTCATCGAGGTGTTCATCTGCTCCAGGGGGATGTCCTGGAACAGCCGGCGCATGTCACCGAGGTGCGAGACCGGCACCCCGACCCGGCCGACCTCGCCGCGGGCGAGGATGTGGTCCGGGTCGTAGCCGGTCTGCGTCGGCAGGTCGAAGGCGACCGACAGACCCGTCTGGCCCTTGGCGAGATTGCGCCGGTACAGCTCGTTGGACGCCTCAGCCGTGGAGTGACCGGCATACGTGCGCATGAGCCACGGCCGGTCCTTCTGGCGCTCAGTCATGTTCCGCTACTCCTTGGGGATCAGATGTTGCGGAAGCGGTTGATGGCGTCGAGGTGCTGGGCGCGCAGTTCCTGGTCGCGGACGCCCAGGCCCTCCTTCGGGGCCAGCGCGAGGACGCCGACCTTGCCCTGGTGGAGGTTGCGGTGCACGTCGTAGGCGGCCTGCCCGGTGTCCTCGAGCGAGTACACCTTCGACAGGGTGGGGTGGATCTTCCCCTTGGCGACCAGGCGGTTCGCCTCCCACGCCTCGCGGTAGTTGGCGAAGTGCGAGCCGATGATGCGCTTCAGGGACATCCAGAGGTAGCGGTTGTCGTACTCGTGCATGTAGCCCGAGGTGGAGGCGCAGGTGGTGATGGTGCCGCCCTTGCGGGTGACGTAGACGCTGGCGCCGAAGGTCTCGCGGCCGGGGTGCTCGAAGACGATGTCGATGTCCTCGCCGCCGGTGAACTCGCGGATGCGCTTGCCGAAGCGCTTCCACTCCTTGGGGTCCTGGGTGCGCTCGTCCTTCCAGAACTTGTAGCCCTCGGCGTTGCGGTCGATGACGGCCTCGGCGCCCATGGAGCGGCAGATGTCCGCCTTCTCGGGGCTGGAGACGACACAGATCGGGTTGGCACCGCCCGCGAGCGCGAACTGCGTGGCGTACGAGCCGAGTCCGCCGCTCGCGCCCCAGATCAGGACGTTGTCGCCCTGCTTCATGCCGGCGCCGTTGCGCGAGACGAGCTGGCGGTACGCGGTGGAGTTCACCAGGCCGGGGGCCGCGGCCTCTTCCCAGCTCAGGTGGTCCGGCTTCGGCATCAGCTGGTTGGACTTGACGAGCGCGATCTCGGCGAGGCCGCCGAAGTTCGTCTCGAAGCCCCAGATGCGCTGCTCGGGGTCGAGCATCGTGTCGTTGTGGCCGTCAGAGGACTCCAGCTCGACGGAGAGGCAGTGCGCGACGACCTCGTCGCCGGGGTTCCAGGCGTTGACGCCGGGACCGGTGCGCAGCACGACGCCCGCGAGGTCGGAACCGATGATGTGGTACGGCAGGTCGTGGCGCTTGGTGAGCTCCGACAGGCGTCCGTAGCGCTCCAGGAAGCTGAAGGTGGACACCGGCTCGAAGATCGAGGTCCAGACCGAGTTGTAGTTCACGGAGCTGGCCATGACGGCCACGAGCGCCTCGCCCGGGCCGAGTTCGGGGACCGGAACGTCGTCCAGGTGGATCGACTTGCGGGGGTCCTTGTCCCGGGTGTCGAGGCCGGCGAACATCTCCGTCTCGTCCTTGTGGACGGTGATGGCGCGGTACGACTCGGGGAGCGGCAGAGCGGCGAAGTCGGCGGAGGTCGACTCCGGCGACTGGATCGCGTCCAGGATTTCCTTCACGGTATTGCCTCCGGCGATGCGTCCCAGGGGGACGTTGAGGGGTACGTCGGGGTGGAGTGCTGCTGTGTGGGTGAAGAGGTGCCGTCGGTTCGGCGGGGGTGTTGCTACGGCAGCGCTTGGTCGGCGCGAGAAGTTTGCCTGTGACGCAGGCGTCCGGGCGCACTCGCCACGGTTTGGGGTGGCTTGCGGGGACAGCCGGCGTACGGAAGTTCTCTGCACGCCGGCCGCCCGGACACATTCAACGTATGGCACCGCGTGCCAGTCGGCAAGACACTGGGTGCCACAACTTTTTGAGCGATGATCGATCAGTGCAGGTCAGGGGTGGTGCGGCTCGGTGGCACCGAAGGTCATCGACGCCCCTGAACTGCGCCTCAGGGGCTCTGGAGGGGGCCCACAGGGCCTCCGAGGGGCCTTGGGGAGGCCGGGGCGACGCAGGGGTGAGACGCGGCGAGAGGGCGGTGGGCGGGTCGCGCGTTCGGGGCCGGACGGCGGGTCGCGCACCCTGCGGGGCCGGGCGGAGGCCCGGTCTTCACCGGGCGGCTCGGCAGGGTCCGTTCCAGGCCGAGTGGTGGAGGAGGGGTGCCGCCGCCCTCCGGGAGTCAGGCGCGCCGATCGCGCCGGGCTGCCTGCCGGGGGCGGCGGCGCTCGCCGAGCGGGCGCCGCCGCCCGAGAATGCTCGGGAGCGTCCGGGAGCGTCCGGGAGCGTCCGGGAGCGTCGTGGAGTGCCGTGGAGGCGGGAATTCCGAGGCGGACCTCAAAGAGGCGGACCTCAAAGAGGCGTCAACAGCCCCTGATTCCTGGGGAGTTCAGAAAATTCCGACGGAGGCTAGCCGCGGTCCCGCAGCGCCTTCTCGATCGTCCCCATGATCTCGTCCAGCGGCGCGTCCGTACGCGCCACGGTGACCAGGACGTCGCCCCCGGTACTCACCGAGGCGGCCGGAGAGGCGGCGGTGGCGGTGTCCCGGCCCGCGCCGATGCCCGTACCGAACGTCTTGCGGACGATCGCGAAGGCGTGGTCGAGCTGGTTCTCGACGTCGCCCTGGCCGCCGGCCCGCAGCCAGCGCCGCAGCACGTGGTTGTGGGCGGTGACGACGGCGGACGCGGCGACCTCGGCGAGCAGTGGATCGTCATTGCCGTGCTGGTGGGCGTGCTCGTCGAAGTGGCCGAGGAGATAGCGGGTGAACAGCCGCTCGTAGCGGGCCACCGAGGCGATCTCGCGCTCGCGCAGAGTGGGTACCTCGCGCGTGAGGCGGTAGCGCTCCACCGACACCGCGGGCGACGCCGCGTACATCTTCATGACTTCCTTGATGCCGCGGCACACCGTGTCGAGCGGATGCTCGTGCGCGGGCGCCGCGTTGAGGACCGCCTCCGCCCGGATCAGGGTGTCGTCGTGGTCCGGGAAGATCGCCTCTTCCTTGGAGCGGAAGTGGCGGAAGAAGGTCCGCCGCGCGACCCCCGCCGCGGCCGCGATCTCGTCGACCGTCGTGGCCTCGTAGCCCTTGGTCGCGAAGAGTTCCATCGCCGCGGCCGCCAGCTCCCGGCGCATCTTGAGCCGCTGCGCGGCGGCGCGGGACCCCGCGGCGCTCTCCGGAGCGTCGGGCGTGGGCGTCGTACGGGAGGACTTGGCGGCCTTGGACATGCCATGAACGTACTGCATACGCGCGGTGGCGTGCGCCCGAGCGGGGTTCCCCCCGCCCGGGTCCGGGGCGGGGGGTGTGCGGCCGGGCGGCCGGAGCAGCCCGCCCCAGTCCGTGGGGCGGGCGGTGCCGCTGCCCGTGGGCCGGTCAGCGCCGGGCATATTCGCGGAAGCCGCGGCCGGTCTTGCGGCCGAGGCAGCCCGCGGCCACCAGGTGCTCGAGCAGCGGCGCGGGAGCCAGGCCCGGGTCGCGGAACTCGCGGTGGAGGACCTTCTCGATGGCCAGGGAGACATCGAGACCGACCACGTCGAGGAGCTCGAAGGGCCCCATCGGGTAGCCGCCGCCGAGCTTCATCGCGGCGTCGATGTCGTCGAGCGTCGCGTAGTGCTCCTCCACCATCTTGATCGCGTTGTTCAGGTACGGGAACAGCAGCGCGTTCACGATGAAGCCCGCGCGGTCACCGCAGTCCACCGGGTGCTTGCGGATCTTCGCGCACACCTCGCGGACGGTGGCGTGCACGTCGTCGCCCGTCAGCACGGTCCGCACGACCTCGACGAGCTTCATCGCCGGGGCCGGGTTGAAGAAGTGCATGCCGATCACGTCCTGCGGGCGCGAGGTCGCGCGGGCGCAGGCCACGACGGGCAGGGACGAGGTCGTGGTGGCCAGGACCGCGCCCGGCTTGCACACCTTGTCGAACGTCGCGAAGAGCTGCCGCTTGATCTCCAGGTCCTCGGCCACGGCTTCGAGGGCCAGGTCGACGTCGGAGAAGGCGTCGTACGAACCGGCCGGAGTGATCCGGTCCAGGGTCTGCGCCGCCGCCTCGGCGGTCATGCGGCCCTTGTCGACAGAGCGCGAAAGCGACTTGCCGATACGGGACTTGGCCTTCTCGGCCTTCTCCTCGCTGCGCGCGGCGAGCACCACGTCGTAGCCCGCCTTCGCGAAGACCTCCGCGATGCCGGACGCCATGGTCCCGGAGCCCGCGACGCCGACCGAGCGGATCGTGCGCGCGTCGGCCGCGACCTCGCCCGCGAGCGGGGTGAGCGCGTCCCGCACCACCTCGGAGCTGCCCGGCTCCGTGTACGTGTAGAAGCCGCGCCCCGACTTGCGGCCGGTCAGACCCGCCTCGCTGAGCTGCTTGAGGACGGGCGCCGGCGCGTGCAGGCGGTCGCGCGACTCGGCGTACATGGCGTCGAGGACCGTGCGCGCGGTGTCGATGCCGATGAGGTCGAGCAGCGCGAGGGGGCCCATGGGCAGGCCGCAGCCCAGCTTCATGGCGGCGTCGATGTCCTCGCGGGAGGCGTACTTGGCCTCGTACATCGCGGCGGCCTGGTTGAGATAGCCGAAGAGCAGGCCGTCGGCGACGAAGCCGGGCCGGTCGCCCACCGCGACGGGCTCCTTGCCCAGTTCGAGGGCGAGATCCGTGACCGCCGCGACGGCCGTGGGCGCGGTGAGCACCGACGAGACCACCTCGACGAGCTTCATCGCGGGTGCCGGGTTGAAGAAGTGCAGCCCGAGGACGCGCTCGGGGCGGGCCGAGTCGGCGGCGAGCCGCGTCACGGACAGGGCGTTCGTACCGGTCGCGAGGATCGTCTCGGGCCGCACGACGGTGTCGAGCTCCCGGAAGATCTGCTGCTTGATCTCGTACGACTCCGGAGCCACCTCGATGACGAGGTCGGCGTCGGCCGCGGCCTGGAGGTCCGTGAAGGTGCGGAAGCGGGCGAGGACGTCCCGGCGCTCGTCCTCGGTGAGGCGCTCGCGGCGCACCGCACGCGCCGTCGAGGCCTCGAGCGCGGCGACGGCCTGCGCGGCCGCGGCCTCGCTGACGTCGATACCGATGACCTCACGGCCGGCGCGGGTGAGCACCTCGGCGATGCCGGTGCCCATCGTGCCGAGGCCGACGACCGCGACGGTCGGGAGGGTGGCCGGGGATGCGGGGGACAGGGGAGCGTCCATCTGAGGACTCCAGGAGGGAGGAGTGACGACTGAGGGGCACGCGCGGATACGCCGACAGGCGCACGGAGTGCGGGAATTCGAACCCGGACGCGGCGCACACAGGCGTCCGGCGAATCACTGAGAGGGAGATCCGGCGGGCCCTGTCCCGGGGCCGCGCCGTACTGCGGTACCTGAGGCACCGAACCGACTGACACTCTCGGCGGCTGCGTCACCAGGCCGCCAGGAGTGGGGTGCGGGGGGTGTGCCCCGCTCAATTGAGATTAACCGGCGAGTAACGAGCGCGCCAGTCCTCGGCGTTCATCAGTCCCTGTGATCTACGTCGCCGGGACCCCGGGCCTGTCTACGCTGGACCGCATGGACGAAGAGTTGCGCTCGGTCACGGAGCGCTTACGGGCCGAGTCGGGCACCTCCCCCCTTCTCGACCGCCTCGCGGCGGCCGGCGACGTCGACGAGCTCGCGGCCGCGCTGACCGAGCCCGGGCAGCCGCTGTGGGCGCGGGAGCTGGCCGCGTACCGCCTCGGAGTGGCGGGGGACCGCCGGGCGTTCGAGGCGCTCGTCCTGCTCCTCAACCACCGCGACCCGGCACGCTGTGCCACCGCCGCGCACGCTCTGGCCGCGCTCGGCGATCCGCGCACCGCACGCGCGGCCGCGGCGCTCGCCACGAACGAGCTGCGGGTGGCGTACGCGCTGCACCCGGTGCGGCTCCTGGCCGCACTGCGCGCGCCCGAGTCCGCGCCGGCGCTGATCACCACCCTGGAGCGGCGGCTCGGCCCCCGCGATCCGTACCGCGCGGTCGCGCTCGCGTGTGTGGAGGGGCTCGGCGGCCTCGGGGACGCCCGCGCCCGGCCGGTCCTGACCGAGGCTCTCGCCCACCCGGCGCTCGCACAGGCCGCGGTGCGCGCGCTCGCGCGACTGCCCGGGCAGCGGGAGAGCCCGAGCGACGTCAGAGACTGACAGCGCGCGCGTAGCGCACCTCCGGCACGAGTTCCCCGTCCACCTCGTACGGCTCCTCGGCGCCGTCCGGGGTGAACCCGGCGCGCTCGTAGAACCCGCGGGCGCGGGTGTTGCCCTTGACCACCCACAGGCTGATCCGCTCGTATCCGGCGTCGGCGCAGCGGTCCAGGCAACTGCGCAGGAGGGTGCGGCCGACCCCCGTGGACAGCTGCCCGTCGTGCACGTAGATCGCGTACAACTCGGCTTCCCCGGGCGGGAGATCGTCGTCGCGGGACGGGCCGTGGCAGGCCCAGCCGACGATGTCGCCTCCGCGCTCGGCGACCACGTTCACCACGGACGAACCGGCCCGCGCGAGGCGCTCGCGGCGGCGAGCCGCGTCCTCCTCGATGCTCAGCGCGGCCAGAAAGGACGCGGGCATCAGGCCCGCGTACGCCGTCCGCCAGCCGCGGATCCGGATCCCGGCCACCGCCTCGCAGTCGGCGTCGGCCATGTCCCGGACGCGGATCTGTGCCGCCGAGAGGGAAGCAGGGGCGGTGTCGTGGGCCCGAGAAGCGCTCATGCGCCCATCGTGACCCGGCGGACACCGCCCCTGCCAGGGTGTGCGTCAAAGGGAAGTACTCAGCCTCGGAAGCCCATCAGTCCGTGCAGGAGCACACCGCGTGACGGGGGCGGGCCGAGGGCGCCCTTCTTCGTGAGCGGCTTCGGGTCCGGCTGCTTCTCGCACGTCGCGTCGGCCTCGCCGCTGCCGCGCGGCACCTTCCCGGAGCGCAGATAGTCGGCCAGGTACCGGTCCAGGCAGGCGTTCCCGCTCAGGCTGACCCCGTGGTTCCCGCCGCCCCGCTCGACCACCAGGCTGGAGCCGCGCAGCTCGTGATGGACGGCGACCCCGCCCTCGTACGGCGTGGCCCCGTCGTCGGTGGCCTGGAAGAGCAGTGCCGGCGGCAGGTCGTCGTTGGACACGTCCGGCGGGTCCAGCCGGCTGGTCGGCCAGAACGCGCACGGCGCGTTGTACCAGGCGTTGTTCCAGGTGGAGAAGGGGGCCTTCTCGGCCACCTGCCAGTTGTCGTCGCGCCACCGGTTCCAGTCGCGCGGCCACCCGGCGTCGCGGCACTGCACGGCCGTGTAGACGCTGTAGCCGTTGTCGCCCGCGGCGTCGACGGCGCCCAGCTTCTTGTACGCCGTGACGAGCGGGGCCGGGTCCTTGTCCTTCACGTACGCCGCGAACGCCTGGGCCAGATAGGGCCAGTAGCCGTTGAAGTAGCCGCCCGGAAGGAAGGTGTCCTCCAGCTCGGCGGCACCGACCGTCCTGCCCGCCGGCTTCTTCTGCAAGGCCTCGCGCATCGCGTACCACTCGGCCTCGACCTTCGCGGGGTCCTTGCCGAGCGCGTACGCCGCGTCGTGCCGCGCCACCCAGGCGAGGAACGCCTGGTGGCGGGCGTTGAACGCGAGGTCCTGCCCCAGGTTGTCGTCGTACCAGACCCCGCCCGGATCGACGATCGAGTCGAGCACCAGCCGCCGCACACGCTGCGGGTAGAGCTTGCCGTAGACGGCGCCCAGGTAGGTGCCGTACGAGTAGCCGAAGTAGTTGAGCTGCCGCGCGCCGAGTGCCCTGCGGATCGCGTCCATGTCCCGGACGGTGCTCACCGTGTCGAGGTACGGGAGTACGTCCGCGTACTTCGTGGTGCACGCCTTCGCGAACGCCTGCGCGCGGTCGACGCCTGCGCGCTCGATCGCCGAGGTGGCCGGCACACTGGGCGGGCGCACGGTGGCGAAGTGCTTGGGCCGGCAGTTCAGGGCCGGTTTGCTCTTGCCGACGCCGCGCGGGTCGAAGCCCACGACGTCGTACTGGGCGGCGACGCTCTTCGGCAGCTGGCGTGCCACGAAGCCCGCCAGCGACAGGCCGCTGCCGCCGGGGCCGCCGGGGTTGACCAGGAGCGGGCCCTGAGACGTCTTCGCGGTGTGCCGGACCCGGGACAGCGCGAGCGTGATCTGTTCACCGCCGGGCCGGTCGTGATCGAGCGGCACCCGCACCGAGGAGCACTGGAGCGTCGGGTAGTTCTTGGTGCCGCAGTCCTTCCAGGTGAGGGCTGCGCGCTGAACGGAAAGGGTCGGTGCCGCGCCGGCCGGTGCCGCGGTGAGCATGCCGGCCAGCATGGTGGCGGCGCCGCACACGGCGGCTGCGCTTTTCTTCATCGAGCCTCCCAGGACGGAGGGTTCGGGGCCGCGAGCGCGCGGCCCCCGCGGCATGGTCCCCGCATCCAGACCAAGATCGTCCAATTCTGCGCAGAGTTGACCCGATTGGCGTGTACGTGTCCGGGAGCCGCGCGATCAGAGGAGCGTGAGCTGGGTGGCCGCGGGGGCGGGCGCAGGCTCGTGGCGTGCGCGCAGCCGTCGCGGGCCCTCCGCGCGCGAGGGTCCGATGCCGAACTCCTCCGCCAGCTCGTGCACCTGACGGGTGATCCGGCGCTGATACCACTTCGGCGCGTAGGCGCCCTCCGCGTACAGCCGCTCGTAGCGCCGCACCAGGTGCGGGTGGTGCTGCCCGAGCCAGGACATGAACCACTCGCGTGCCCCGGGCCGCAGATGCAGCACGAGCGGGGTCACGGAGGTCGCGCCGGCCGCCGCGACGGCCCGTACGGTCTCCCGCAGCTGCCCGGGGTGGTCTCCCAGGAACGGGATCACGGGGGCCATCAGGACACCGCAGCCGATGCCGGCCTCGCCGAGGGCGCGGACGACGTCGAGCCGGCGCTCCGGCGCGGGCGTGCCCGGCTCGACGGTGCGCCACAGCTCGCGGTCGACGAAGCCGACGGACACCGAGACGCCGACGTCGGTGACCTCGGCGGCCTGCCGCAGCAGGTCGAGGTCGCGCAGGATCAGCGTGCCCTTCGTGAGGATCGAGAACGGGTTCGCGTAGTCCCTGAGCGCCTCGATGATTCCCGGCATCAGCCGGTAGCGCCCCTCCGCGCGCTGGTAGCAGTCCACGTTCGTGCCCATCGCGATGTGCTCTCCGTGCCAGCGGCGCGAGGCCAGGTGACGGCGCAGCAGCTCCGGCGCGTTCACCTTCACGACGATCTGGCTGTCGAAGCCGAGGCCCGTGTCGAGGTCCAGATAGCTGTGGGTCTTGCGGGCGAAGCAGTAGACGCACGCGTGCGTGCATCCCCGGTACGGGTTGACCGTCCACTCGAACGGCATGCGAGAGGCGCCGGGCACGCGGTTCACGATCGACCTGGCCCGGATCTCGTGGAAGGTCACGCCGGCGAATTCGGGTGTGTCGAAGGTGCGGGTCGTCACGGTGTCCGCGCCGAACAGCGCGGCGTCCGTGACCCTCCCTGTAGGGATTTCGGCCGGATTCTCCGTGAGGTTCTCCCAGCGCATGACGCCTCCTAGCTAGCACTGGGCACAGAATAGAACACATGTTCCCTTGATCGTGCGACCCCGATTTTGGCGGCCGACGCGGAGGGTGGTTGGCTTGGGCTCCCTCTCGAACACCGAGAACACCGACTGCTGGAGGAAGTGTCATGGCGCAGGTCGAGGCCATCACGGAGCGGGTCATCGCCGCCAAGCCGGACGACGTATTCGACGCGCTCGCCGACTACAGCGGCACGCGCGCGAAGCTGCTGCCCGAGCACTTCAGTGAGTACGAGGTCCGCGAGGGCGGCGACGGCGAGGGCACCCTCGTCCACTGGAAGCTCCAGGCCACCAGCAAGCGGATCCGTGACTGCCTCCTGGAGGTCGGCGAACCCACCGACGGCGAGCTCGTCGAGAAGGACCGCAACTCCTCGATGGTCACGACCTGGCGCGTGACGCCCTCCGGTGAGGGCGCCTCCCGCGTCGTCGTCAGCACCGTGTGGAACGGTGCGGGCGGCATCGGCGGCTTCTTCGAGAAGACCTTCGCCCCCAAGGGCCTCGGCCGCATCTACGACCAGATCCTCGCGAAGCTCGCCGCCGAGGTGGAGAAGTGACCCCGATGTAGTGCTCACCGTTTCGAGTGGTTTTCCGCTCGCGCGCGGTTGTACGCCGTAGGGCTCCCACCGGCGCATTCGCGCCCGGAGCCCGCCGGAGCCGCCCCTCGTCGCGCTTGCCCGCAGTTGTCGCGTAATGCGAGAAATATGCGGCGCAGGCGCGACGAGGGGAGCGGCAGGTGGGCACGACGACGCTGGTGACGAGTGAGCCGGGGCCGGTGCCGGCGACGGAGCCGACCCCGCACGCCGAGCCCCAACCGGTCGTGGAACAGCGGCAGTTCCCCGGCCACGGCCTGAGCCCGAGCCGGGTCCGGATGGTCTTCATCGGACTCATGCTGGCGCTGCTGCTGGCCGCGCTCGACCAGATGATCGTCGCCACCGCGCTCCCGAAGGTCGTCGGCGAGCTGCACGGCCTCGACAAGATGTCCTGGGCGATCACCGCCTATCTTCTGACCGCCACCATCGGTCTGCCGATCTACGGCAAGCTCGGCGACCTCTTCGGCCGCAAGGGCGTCTTCCAGTTCGCCATCGCGGTCTTCGTCGTCGGCTCCGCGCTGGCCGGCTGGTCGCGCGACATGGACGAACTCATCGCGTTCCGCGCCGTCCAGGGCATCGGCGCAGGCGGCCTCATGATCGGCGTGCAGGCGATCATCGCGGACATCGTGCCGCCCCGCGAACGCGGCCGCTACATGGGCCTCATCGGCGCCGCGTTCGGCCTCGCGTCCGTCGCGGGCCCGCTGCTCGGCGGCTACTTCACCGACCACCTCACCTGGCGCTGGTGCTTCTACATCAACGTGCCCTTCGGGCTGGTCACGCTCGCGGTCGTCACCGTGGTACTCAAACTGCCCCGCCCCCAGGTCAAGGCCAGGCTCGACGTCCTCGGGGCGCTGCTGCTCGCGGCGGCATCGACCTGCCTCGTGCTGCTGACCAGTTGGGGCGGGACCGAGTACGCGTGGGGTTCGCGCGTCATCCTGGGGCTCGCCGCCGGAGCGGCCGTGACGGCCGTGCTCTTCGTCGTCGCCGAGCGCTTCGCCGCCGAACCCATCATCCCGCTGCGGCTGTTCCGCGACCCCGTCTTCAACATCACCGGCCTGGTCGGCATGGTCGTCGGCGTCGCCCTCTTCGGAGCGGCCAGTTACCTGCCGACCTTCCTCCAGATGGTCGACGGCGCGAGCGCCACCGAGTCCGGGCTGCTCATGCTCCCGATGATGGGCGGCATCGTCATCGCCTCGGTCGTCTCCGGCCAACTCATCAGCCACACCGGGCACTACAAGATCTACCCGATCGTCGGCGGGGCCCTGGCGACAGTGGGCATGTGGCTCCTGTCCCGCCTCGAGGTGGACACCACGCGGCTGCACTACAGCCTCTTCATGGCCGTACTCGGCGCGGGCATCGGCCTGATCATGCCGGTCCTGATCCTCGCCGTGCAGAACGCCGTCCGCCCCGCCGACATCGGCACCGCGACCAGCGCCAACAACTACTTCCGGCAGATCGGCGGCAGTGTCGGCGCCGCGATCTTCGGCACCCTTTTCGCCAACCGGCTCGCCGACGCGCTCGCGGACCGGTTGCCCGAGGGGGCGGGCCTGCCCGACCCGGAGTCCATCACCCCGCAGCTCGTCCATGCCCTGCCGCCCGCGCTGCGCGACGGCTACATCCAGGCGTACGCCGACGCGATGCCCCGGATCTTCCTCTACCTCGTCCCGGTGCTCGTCCTCGGCCTCGTGATCGCCTTCTTCCTCAAGGAGACACCCCTGTTGTCCAGTGCCGCCCCCCACAGCGCCCCGAGCGGCGAGAGCACCTCCGTCCCGTCCCAGTCCCGGCCCCCGTACGGCGCCGGCGTGCCGGTCTGCGGCATCGTCCAGCACTCCGACGGGACCGCGGTGCCCCGTGCAGCCCTCACCCTCATCGACGTCGGCGGCCAGCAGATCGGGCGCGGCGCGAGCGGTGACGACGGCCGGTACGCCCTGTCGACGCCCGGCTCCGGAAGTTACGTCCTGATCGCGGCCGCGGGCGGACACCAGCCCCAGGCCGTGACCGTCACCGTGGGGGAGCGGCCCGTCGACCTCGACGTCGTCCTCGGCGGTGCCGGGCGGCTCGCCGGGAGCGTACTGACCGCCGACGGCGCGCCCGTGCGCGACGCCACCGTGACCCTGACCAACGTCCACGGCGAGGTCGTCGCCACGACCCGCAGCGGGCGCGAAGGCAGTTACGTCATCACGGAGTTGGTGGCCGGCGAGTACACGCTCGCCGGGAGCGCGCCGGCGTTCCGCCCCGCCGCGCTCCCCGTCACCGTGATGGCCGCGCGCGAGACCCGCCAGGACGTCGAACTCGCGGGCGGCGCCGTGCTGCGCGGCACGGTCAGGGCCGGCGGCGGCCGCCCCGTCGAGGACGCGCGCGTGACCCTCCTCGACGCGGCGGGCAACGTCGTCGACACCCTCACGACCGGTCTCGACGGCACGTTCCGCTTCGTCGACCTGTCGTCGGGCGAGTACACCGTGATCGCCGCCGGTTACCCGCCGGTCGCCACGGTGCTGCACATGGCGGGCGGCGGCCGCACGGAGCGTGACCTGCAACTGGGCCACGAGGACTGAGCGTTGGGGGCCGGGTGCCAGGCCCGGCCCCGGCGCGTCGCCCCCGTTCAATTCGGCCGATGCAGCCCCCGCTACCCCCGTACCGCGTACCGTGGAACGGGAAGGGGCCGAACCCATGACGCTCGGTCGCCGCGCGGAGAAGGGAGCGCAGGCCATGCACAGTGGCACCGGGACGGCCCCGCAGAGCCCCGTGCCCGGCCGTGTACCCCTGGCGGTCGTCGTGGTCGACAAGTCAGAACTCATCTCGCACTGGAGCACCGGCGCGCGCCGTCTCTTCGGCCCCGCGCGCGAGGACGCCGTCGGCCGTCCGGCCACCGACCTGCTGCCCGTCTCCGGCGCACTGCCCGAAGGGTTCAACTCCCCGGCGTACGGGGACGAGAGCGCGTACGACGGGCCCGGCCCGGACCTGGAGTCCTCGCTCGACGGGCGGGCCGCCTACCCCGCCGCGGGCCGCGCCCGCCTCGAGACGCCGCGGCGGCAGCGCATCGACGTCCTGTGGTGGGCCTACCCACTCGTCGGCCCCGGGTCCGCGAAACTCCTCGTGCTCGCCGCCGACGCCGGCCGGCTGCACGCCGACGACGTGCCCGACGGGCATCCGCTGGAGCGCATCGCGCCCGGCTTCGCCCTGCACACCGACTTCCCCGGAGCCGACGAGCTGGCCCGCGGGCTTCCCGCCATCCTGCCCAGCATGAGCGTCGGCGAGAGCGCCCGCATCGTCTCCCAGGTGCTCGAACTGGGCTATCCCGTACTGGAGTTCAGCCTCCACGATCGCGTCCCCGTCACCGCCGACTGGGGCGTGTCCCTGCGCGCCGAGCGCAAGGCCCGCAGGGCGGAGGCCGCCCGCGCGGCCGCCGCCGGACTGCCCGCGCCGCGCCGCGCGCCCGACGACGAGGCGGACGACGACGCCGCCGACCTCGAGTACGCGGCCGTGCGCGAACACCTGGAGTTCCTCAACGAGGTGAGCGGGCGCATCGGTTCGTCCCTCGACCTGTCCCGCACGATCACCGAGGTCAGCCGGGCCGTCGTGCCGCGCTTCACGGACGTCGCGGGCACCTATCTGCGCGAACAGGTCGTCGCGGGCGAGGGGTTCCCCGACGGCCCGCCCGACGCGACCACGATGTGGCATCGCGTCGCCCTGGAGCACACGGACGAGCCGGGCCGCTGGGACGACGTCGTACCCGTCGGCGAGTCGATGCCGTTCCCCGCGCACACGCCGTTCTTCCAGTGCATGACCTCCGGGCAGCCCGTCCTCGTCCCCCGCATCACCGAGGAGATGGGCAACGCGATCGCGTCACAGTTCGAGAAACGTGACATCAGGCCCCTCATCACCGACCGCTCGATGCTGGTGGTGCCCCTGAAGGCGCGCAACGTCGTCCTCGGGTTCATGATCCTGCTGCGCCACCGGGAACGCCCGGTCTTCAACGACATGGACCGCGTCACCGGCGCCGAACTCGCCGCCCGCGCGGGCCTCGTCCTCGACAACGCCCGCATGTACACGTACCAGGAGAGCGTCGCCGAGACCCTCCAGGACAGCATGCTGCCGCACATCGAGCCCCGCATGCCCGGCTGTGACATCGCCACCCGCTATCTGCCCGGCACCCTGCTCGGCCGCGTCGGCGGCGACTGGTTCGACTCGATCAAACTCCCGGGCTCGCGGACCGCTCTCGTCGTCGGCGACGTCATGGGCCACGGCCTCAACTCGGCCGCGATGATGGGCCAGTTGCGCACCGCCGTCCAGACCATGGCCGCCCTCGACCTGCCACCGGCCCAGCTTCTGCGCAACCTCGACGACCTCGCCCAGCGCCTCGGCGAGCACTACCTCGCGACCTGCCTGTACGCGGTCTACGACCCCATCGCGAACGAGCTGGAGCTCGCCAACGCCGGACACATCCCGCCGGTCCTCGTCCGCGCCGAGGACGGCCGCAGCGAACTGCTCGAACTGCCCACCGGCGCGCCCATCGGCGTCGGCGGCGTCCCCTTCGAGGCGGTCCGCGTCCCGATGGCGCCCGGCGACCGGCTCGTCATGTGCACCGACGGCCTCGTCGAGGTGCGCGGCGAGGACATCGGCGTCGGCCTCGCCACACTGTGCGAGTCGGCCGCCCACCCGGCGGCCTCCATGGACGCCGCCTGCGACACCATCATCAGATCCCTGAACACCCGCGGCGGCCGCAAGGACGACGTCGCCCTCCTCATGGCCCGGCTCAACGGCATCGCGCCCGAGGACGTCGCCCGCTGGAGCGTCGCTCCCGAGCCCGCGCAGGTGTCCCGCACGCGCGCGCTCGTGCGCGACCGGCTCACGGCCTGGGGCCTCGGCGCGCTGAGCGCCCCCGCCGAACTCATGGTGGGGGAGCTCGTCACCAACGCCGTGCGGCACGCCCGAACCCGCAGCGTCGAGGTACGTCTGGTGCGCTCGGGGACCCTCGTGTGCGAGGTCGAGGACGACGACCAGAGACTGCCCACGCTGCTCAACGCGGGCCCGGGCGACCAGTTCGGCCGCGGCCTGCGCGTCGTGAGTGCCCTCGCCGGGGAGTGGGGCACGAGCCGTACGGGGGCCGGGAAGACCGTGTGGTTCGAACTGGCTCTGCCGCGAGCGTAGTCGGCGGCGCGGGGCGCCCCGGCGTACACGCGTCGAATGCGACGTGAAGGTGTGTGCGGGGTGCTTGTGGGCGGACCCGGGGCGCGGTAGACCGATCGTGCCGTGCCACCGCACCCCGGGAGTTGCAGATGAGCGTGACGAGTCGGTACAAGGACGCCTGGGAGAGCTTCTGGCGCGAGGCTCCCGGCGAACCCGGCGGGGTCTTCTGGGACGCCGAGCCCGATCTCACCGCGGGGGTCCATCTCGCCCTGTTCGAGCCGCACCTGGCGACAGGCTTGCCCGTCGTGGACCTCGGCTGCGGGAACGGCACCCAGACCCGCTTCCTCGCCGACCGCTGTCCGCGAGTCGTCGGCGCCGACCTCTCCGTCGCCGCGCTCGACCACGCCCGGCGCGCCGACCCCGCGGGCCGCGCCGACTTCCGGCAGATGGACGCCACCGAACAGACCGAGGCACACCGGCTGCACGCCGAACTCGGCGACGCGAACGTCTACATGCGGGGTGTGCTGCACCAGTGCGAGGCCGAAGACCGCCAGCCGCTGGTCGACGGCATCGCGGCGCTCGTCGGCGAGCGAGGCCGGGCCTTCGTCGTGGAGCTCGCCGAGGCCGCCCGGCCCGTCCTGATGTCACTCGCGCAGAGCCCCACGGGCCCGCCCGCGAAGCTGGCGCCGGTCTTCGCGCACGGCATCGCGCCCGGCGAGGTGCTGGACGCGGCGGTCCCCGACTACGTACGCACCGCGGGCCTCGACGTGCTCGCCAGCGGCGAACTCCCGCTCACCACCACGGAGTACACCTCCGACGGCACCCGCATCGAGCTCCCGTCACGGTGGCTCGTGGTGGGGCGGGCACACTAGCCGCCGCAGCCCCAGGTGGCTCAGGGCGTTGCCGAAGGGGCCGAGGAGATGCGGGCAGAGCGCCCGGCCGTGGCGGAGCCGGACGCCGTCGTGCGCGGTGAGGGCGAGGAAGAAACCGCGGCCGGGCCGGGTCTGGAGCGTGGTGTTCCACCGGTAGCCGTGGCCCCGGGCCAGCGCGACCCGCACCGCGCGCCGGCCGAGTCCCTCCTGACGGCGTGACTCCAGGATCCAGATGCCGAGGAGCCGGCCCGCGCGGCACCGCGCGCACAGCCGGAAGCGGACCTGCCCGACGAGCGTGCCGCTCTCGTCGTGGAGCAGCACCTCACCGGCGCCGCGCGGCGTGCGGGGAGGGATGCTCGTGAGGCGCACCGGCCCGGACGGTGACGCCGACGTGCCGGGGCGCATGAGGGGTCGGCCCGCCCGTCAATCGCGTGAGTTGCCGAAGAGGAGGCGGTAGCCGATGAGCAGGACGAGCGAGCCGCCGATGGCCGCGATCCAGGTGGGCCCGTCGAAGAACTGGTTCTCGATCGGGCGGTCGAAGAACCGCGACGAGATCCAGCCGCCGACGAACGCGCCGGCGACGCCGATGAGGGTCGTGCCTATCAGGCCGCCCGGGTCGCGGCCGGGGAGCAGGACCTTGGCGATGACTCCGGCGACGAGGCCGAGGATGATCCAGCTGATGATGCCCACGTGTGCGTCGTTCCCCTCGGTGATGTGTGGTGCCTTGTGCCTGTGTTTCTGGCTGAGCTCGTGCGTTGCGAATTTGCGCAACTGTACAGACAGAGGTGAAGACGCGATACGGTCCCGGTCGGTTGCACCAGGTCAGCCGTAGGACAGGTTCGAGCACAGGTTGTCGTCGGCGGAGCGGGCGTCGTCGGAGACCTCGGACGGTACGGCGGTGGGTTCCGGCGACGCCGTGGCGGCGGCCGACGGATGAGCCGCGTAGTCCTGTCCGAGAATCGCCCTGATGCCCGCGGTGGGAGTCTCTTCCAGACGTGCCTCCGGGAACCGCTGGGCGAGCGTGCCCGCTCGCGCCTTCTCGCCGGGGCCGTACTGGATCAGCGTGGTGGCCTGGCCCTGGGTGGACGCCGTCGCCGTGCCCAGGATCGTGAACCCGTCGCCCTCGAGGGTGCGCGCGGCCTGGGCGGCCAGTCCCCTGACGGTCGTTCCGTTGTAGACGGTGACGCGGATGCCGTCCCCCGGACTCGGTGCGGCGGAGGGCGCGGGGGAGGCGCTCGACCGGGCGGCGCCCTTCTTGCCGCTGGCGTCCTTCCCGTCGATGGTCCGGTCGTCCCTGAGCGAGGCCCACAGGGCGTCGGCGTCCGGTTCGACGACCGCGACGCGGCTTCCCTCGTAGCGCCAGGGGACGGTGACGAACTTGGTGTTGTGCAGGTCGATGTTCTTGAGGGACATCGCGAAGGAGAGGAGTTTGTCGGCGGAGCCGAGGCCGGGGTCGACGGTCATCGACCGCGTGGCCGCGTTCGCGAGCGGCAGGAGCTTCGTGGGTGTCAGGCCGTCGCTCTTGACCTTCTTGATGAGGCTGCCGACGAAGGCCTGCTGCCGCTTGATGCGGCCGATGTCGGAGCCGTCGCCGATGCCGTGCCGCAGGCGGACGTAGTCGAGGGCCTTCTGCCCGGAGACCTTCTGCTCGCCGCGCGGGAACAGGAGCTTGCCCGGGGTCGTGCGATGGGGGTTGAGGTCGCGCTGGTGGATGGGCTGAGGGAGGCACACCGTCACGCCGCCGACGACATCGGTCAGGGCGGCGAAGCCCTTGAAGTCCACGACGACGGTGTGGTCGACGCGCAGGCCCGTCAGCTTCTCCACCGTGTTCTGCGTGCAGGCGGGGTTGCCGCGGGCGGTCTCGCCGGTCGAGTACGCGGCGTTGAACATCGTGTCGGTCCGCGTACCGGTCCAGCTGCCGTCGGGCAGTTTGCAGGGCGGGATCGTGACCAGGGTGTCGCGCGGGACGGACACCGCGACGGCGTTGCGATGGTCGGCGTAGACGTGCAGCAGGAACGCCGTGTCCGAGCGGCCGATGTCGCCCTTGTCGCCGCCGCCCAGCGCCTCGTTGCCGCCGGTGCGCGCGTCGGAGCCGATGACGAGGACGTTCTCGCCCTTCGACGCGTCGGCGTCCGGGCGGTCGCCGGAGACGCCGTCCGAGCTGAACGTGTTGATGTCGCCGCCGAGTTTGAGGTACATCCAGCCCACGCCGCCGGTCAGGAGGACGAGCAGGGACAGGGATATCGCGAGCGTGAGGCGCACGCGGCTGCGCCGTGGTCGCGCCGCGCGTGCGGCGGACTCGGCGCGGCCTCCCCGGCGCGCGGGTGACAACTGCTCACGGGTGCCTGCCATGGGGTGCGCCCTCACTCGGATCCGGGGTTGTACAGTTGCGCAATGTAGCAAGCTTCTTGGTGGGTGCCGTCCGTGGCGCACACCTCATCCGAAAAGACGAAGGGTGGGGCGGAAATGTTCCGCAACGGTCTGGAGCCCTGGCACCTGCTCATTGTGGCGATCGTGGTCATCGTCCTGTTCGGTTCGAAGAAACTCCCCGACACGGCGCGCTCGCTCGGAAAGTCGCTGAGGATCCTCAAGAGCGAGACGAGGGCGATGAAGGCCGACGAGGTCGAGGAGCGCCGGGACACGGCCGCCTCCTGACCTCCGTCGTCCCCCCTGGGCGCGGGGGCGCCCGCCGCCTTTCGGTGGACTGGACCTCTGGCTCTCAGGGTGGCTCTGGCCTGCGCGTTCCCTGACGCGTACCGTGATGCGCCATGAAGATCCTCATCAGCGCCGACATGGAGGGCGCCACCGGCGTGACCTGGCCGGGGGACGTGCTGCCCGGCACCCCGCAGTGGGAGCGCTGCCGGTCCCTGTTCACCTCGGACGTCAACGCCGCCGTGCTCGGCTTCTTCGACGGGGGCGCCGACGAGGTGCTCATCAACGAGGCCCACTGGTCGATGCGCAACCTGCTCCTGGAGCAACTCGACGAGCGCGCGGAGATGATCACGGGCCGCCACAAGACGCTCTCCATGGTCGAGGGCGTCCAGCACGGCGACGTCGACGGCATCGCGTTCATCGGCTATCACACGGGCGCCGGCACGGAGGGCGTCCTCGCCCACACGTACCTCGCCAACTCGATCACCGGCGTCTGGGTCAACGGCGTCCGGGCGAGCGAGGGCCTGCTCAACGCGCACGTCGTCGCCGAGTACGGCGTCCCCGTCGTCCTCGTCACCGGCGACGACCTCACCTGCGACGACGCGCTCGGCTATGCGCCCGAAGCCCGCAAGGTCGCGGTCAAGGACTATGTGTCCCGGTATGCGGCTGTCTGCCGTACGCCGAAGCGGACCGCCGCCGACATCCGGGCCGCGGCGAAGGAGGCGACGGCGCTCGCCGTGCGCCACGAGCCCGTCCAGGGCGACCCGTTCACCATCGAGCTCGAGTTCGACGCCGAGCATCTGGCCATGGCCGCGACGGTGGTGCCCGGCGTCCGGCGCACCGGCGAGCGCAGGATCTCCTACACGCACGACACCATGTACGACAGCATCCGCACCTTCAAGGCGGTCACCACGATCGTCTCGGCCGCGGTGGAGGAACAGTATGGCTGACCAGGCTTTTCAGGTGGACGAGCAGGCGCTCGACGAGGTCGTGACCTTCACGTCCGAGCTCATCCGCATCGACACCACCAACCGCGGCGGCGGCGACTGCCAGGAGCGCCCGGCCGCCGAGTACGCGGCCGCGAAGCTCGCCGAGGCAGGCCTGGAGCCGACCCTCCTCGAACGCACCGAGGGGCGCACGAACGTCGTCGCGCGCATCGCCGGCACGGACCCGTCCGCCGACGCGATGCTCGTCCACGGGCACCTCGACGTCGTCCCCGCGGAGGCCGCCGACTGGAGCGTGCACCCGTTCTCCGGAGAGGTCCGCGACGGGGTCGTATGGGGCCGTGGCGCCGTCGACATGAAGAACATGGACGCGATGATCCTCGCCGTCGTCCGGCAGTGGGCCCGCGCCGGTGTGCGCCCGCGCCGGGACATCGTCGTCGCCTTCACCGCCGACGAGGAGGCGAGCGCCGAGGACGGTTCCGGCTTCCTCGCCGACCAGCACGCCGGACTCTTCGAGGGCTGCACCGAGGGCATCAGCGAATCGGGCGCTTTCACCTTCCACGACGGCTCCGGCAAGCAGATCTACCCGATCGCTGCGGGTGAACGCGGCACGGGCTGGCTCCGGCTCACCGCTCACGGCAAGGCGGGCCACGGCTCGAAGGTGAACCACGCCAACGCCGTCACCCGGCTCGCCGCCGCCGTCGCGCGGATCGGCGAGCACGAGTGGCCGGTGCGGCTCACGCCGACCGTGGCCGCAGCGCTGACCGAACTGGCGGCCCTGTACGGCATCGACGCCGGCGTGGACTCCCCGGACTTCTCGGCCGACGAACTCCTCGCCAAGCTGGGCCCGGCCGCGGCGCTCGTCGCGCCGACCGTCCGCAACAGTGCCAATCCGACGATGCTGTCCGCCGGATACAAGATCAACGTGATTCCCGGCGAGGCGACCGCGCACATCGACGGCCGGTATCTGCCCGGTGGTGAGGACGAGTTCCGCGAGACCCTCGACCGGCTCACCGGACCCGATGTCGAGTGGGAGTTCGAGCACCGTGAGGTGGCGCTCCAGGCCCCGGTCGACTCGCCGACGTTCGCGAGGATGCGCTCGGCGGTGGAGGAGTTCGCGCCCGAGGGGCACGTCGTGCCGTACTGCATGTCGGGCGGCACCGACGCCAAGCAGTTCTCGCGGCTCGGCATCACGGGCTACGGCTTCGCGCCGCTGAAGCTCCCCGAGGGCTTCGACTACCAGGCGCTCTTCCACGGCGTGGACGAGCGGGTCCCGGTGGAGGCGCTGCACTTCGGCGTGCGCGTGCTCGACCGCTTCCTGCGGTCCGCGTAGGCGCCGCGGGGAGGGTTTCGGCAAGCGGTTGGGGAGACGGTCTAGGAAATGGCGTCACACGTGGAGAACATGGGGGCCTCTGAAGTCATGGGGGACGTGGACAAGTTGGTGCTGATCCAGAGTTACGGATCGTGGCCGTCGCCGATCACGGCCGCGCTCGCCGCGGCGCACGACGGGAAGCCGGAGTACGTCGGCTTCGTCGGCGACGAGGCATGGTGGACCGAGCCCCGCCCGGCCGAGGGCGGCCGGCGGGCCCTGGTCAGGCGGCGCGCCGACGGCACGGAGCACACCGTGCTGCCCGCGCCGTGGAACGTGCGCAGCCGCGTCATCGAGTACGGCGGGCAGCCGTGGGCCGGCGCCGGGCGCCCCGAGGACCCGCGTGGGCCGCTTCTCGTGTTTGTCGACTTCGCCGACCAGCGGCTCTACGCCCACGAGCCCGACGCCCCCGGCGCCGTGCCCCGACCCCTCACGCCCGTCTCCGACGTGGGGGACGGGCTGCGCTGGGCCGATCCGCAGATCCACCTCGACCGGGGCGAAGTGTGGTGCGTCCTGGAGGAGTTCACCGGGGACGGGCCGACCGACGTGCGCCGCGTCGCCGCCGCGGTGCCGCTGGACGGGAGCGCGGCCGAGGACCGCGGCGCCGTGCGCGAACTCGCCGAGGAGCGCCACCGGTTCGTCACCGGACCCCGCCTCTCGCCCGACGGGCGCCGCGCCGCCTGGCTCGCCTGGGACCACCCGCGCATGCCGTGGGACGGGACGGAGCTGGTCGTCGCCGACGTGGCCGGGGACGGCACGTTCACCGGGGCGAGGACGGCGTTCGGCGGGCCCGACGAGTCCGTCGCGCAGGTGGAGTGGGCGCCGGACGGCGCCCTCGTCTACTCCAGCGACCGCAGCGGCTGGTGGAACCTCTACCGCGTCGGCCCGGACGGCGCGCCGCAGCCCCTGTGCCCGCGCGAGGAGGAGTTCGGCGGACCGCTCTGGAAGATCGGCCACCGCTGGTTCGCCCCACTGGAGAGCGGCCTGATCGCCGTCGTCCACGGCGCCGGTGCCACCGCGCTCGGCGTGCTCGACCCGGCGACCGGCGAGGTCGTGGACACGGCCGGACCCTGGACCGAGTGGAGCCCGTCCCTCGCCGTGCACGGCACCCGCGTCGTCGGCGTCGCGGCCAGCCCGCGCACCGGACACGAGGTCGTGGAGCTGGACACCTGTACGGGCCGGGCGCGCGTCATCGGCGCCGCGCACGCCGACGCCGTCGACCCCGCGTACTACCCGGAGCCGCAGATCCGCACCTTCGCGGGTCCCGAGGGCCGGGACATCCACGCCCACATCTATCCGCCGCACAGCCCCACCCACGCCGCGCCCGACGACGAACTGCCGCCCTACGTCGTGTGGGCGCACGGCGGCCCCACCGGGCACGCGCCCCTCGTGCTCGATCTGGAGATCGCCTACTTCACCTCGCGCGGCATAGGCGTCGCCGAGGTCAACTACGGCGGCTCCACCGGCTACGGCCGTGAGTACCGCAACCGCCTGCGCGAACAGTGGGGCGTCGTCGACGTCGAGGACTGTGCCGCCGTGGCGCTCGCGCTCGCCGCCGAGGGCACCGCGGACCGCGAGCGGCTCGCGATCCGCGGCGGCAGCGCCGGAGGCTGGACCACGGCCGCGTCCCTGACCGGCACCGACGTTTACGCCTGCGGCACGATCCTCTACCCCATCCTTGACCTCACGGCCTGGGGCTCCGGCGAGACCCACGACTTCGAGTCCCAGTACCTGGAGTCGCTCGTCGGGCCGCTCGCCGAGGTGCCCGCGCGGTACGTGGAGCGCTCGCCCTCCGAGCACGCCGAGCGGCTGACGGCGCCCTTCCTGCTGCTGCAGGGGCTCGACGACGTGATCTGCCCGCCCGCGCAGTGCGAGCGGTTCCTCGCCCGTCTGGAGGGCCGGCGCGTCCCGCACGCCTACATCGCCTTCGAGGGCGAGAGCCACGGGTTCCGGCGCGCGGACACCATGATCCGTGTCCTGGAGTCGGAACTCTCCCTTTACGCCCAGGTGTTCGGCCTCGATCCGACCGGGATCCCCACGCTGGAGCTGTCCAAGTGACGTCACCGACACCGCTCACCCGCCCCGAACGCCTGGCCCCCGGGGCCCGCGTCGCCGTCGTCGCGCCCAGCGGACCTGTGCCCGAGGACCGGCTCGAGGCCGGGCTCGACCTCCTGCGCGGCTGGGACCTGGAGCCCGTCGTGGAGCCCCAGGTCCGTTCCGTGCACGGGAAGTTCGACTACCTCGCCGGGAGCGACGCCGAGCGTGCCGCCGGTCTCCAGCGGGCGTGGTGCGACCCGTCCGTCGACGCCGTCCTGTGCGCGCGGGGCGGATACGGCGCGCAGCGCATGGCCGACCTGCTCGACTGGGACGCGATGCGGGCCGCCGGGCCCAAGGTGTTCGTCGGGTACAGCGACATCACGGCGCTGCACGAGGCGTTCGCCGCGCGGCTCGGTCTCGCGACCCTGCACGGGCCGATGGTCGCCGCGGCGGACTTCCTCAAGAGCGCCCGCGCACAGGACCACTTGAGGGCCACGCTCTTCGAACCGGAGACCGTACGGACGATCAAGGCCGTGGAGGGTGGGCGCCCGCTCGTGGGCGGTACGGCGCGCGGCGTCACGCTCGGCGGCTGCCTGTGCCTGCTCGCCGCCGACCTCGGCGCCCCGCACGCCCGTCGCTCGGCCGCGGGCGGGCTGCTGTGCCTGGAGGACACCGGCGAGGAGACGTACCGCATCGACCGCTATCTCACCCAGCTCCTGCGCGCCGGCTGGCTGGACGGGGTCGCGGGGATCCTGCTCGGGTCCTGGGCCGAGTGCGACGCGTACGACGGGCTGCGCGCGCTGCTCGTCGACCGGCTCGGCGGGCTCGGGGTGCCCGTCGTCGAGGAGTTCGGCTTCGGGCACTGCGAGGGGGCGCTGACGGTCCCGTTCGGTGTTCCCGGTGAACTCGACGCGGATGCGGGGACGTTGACGCTGGACGTGCCCGCGCTGGCCTGAATCGTTCGGTTACTGAATCCTCGTCAAGAAACACACGTCGCGGTGATTGACCCGTGTATGACACGTGTCACAACATGACCACGCCCAGACTTACCGGTCGGTAGCCGGTGGGTCTTCCTCAGCGTGGAGGTAGCCGTGTCCCGTGCCGTGCCCCGATCCCGACCGCGATCTCCACTGGCGCCGGCCCTCGCCCTCGGCGCCATGGTCGCCGCGCCGCTCGCCTTCGCCGCGCCCGCGAACGCCGCGCCGCAGACGACGCAGACGGGCGAATACAGCGTCACCGCACTGAAGTTCACGGTCCAGGCCGGCGGACGCAGCTGCGTCGTCGACGCCGACCTCTACCGGCCCGAGGGCGTCGACGCCACCCACACCGCGCCCGCCGTCCTCGCCACCAACGGCTTCGGCGGCAGCAAGTCCGACGGCTCGACCGACGCCATCGGCAAGGCCTTCGCCGCGCGCGGCTACGTCGGACTCGTCTACTCCGGCCTCGGCTTCGGCAAGTCGGGGTGTCTCGTCTCGCTCGACGACCCCCGCATCGACGGCGCCGCGGCCTCCGGACTGGTCGACTTCCTCGCCGGTACCCGCGCGGCGGACGACGGCACGCAGGCCGACTACGTCACGAAGGACGGCAAGGGCGACCCCCGCGTCGGCATGATCGGCGGCTCCTACGGCGGGGCGATCCAGCTGGCCACCGCGGCGGTCGACCACCGCGTCGACGCGCTCGTCCCGATGATCACGTGGAACGACCTGGCGTACTCCCTGGACCCGAACAACGCCGCCGACCGCTCCGTCCCCGGCGCCTTCAAGTGGCAGTGGACCAACGGCTTCTACCTGATCGGCGAGGGCCAGCCCCTCCTCGAACCGTCCCTCGACCCGTCCCGCATCAACCAGCTCACCTGCCTGCACTTCGTCACCGACGCCTGCGAGACGATCAGCACCCTGAACTCCGGCCGCTATCCGTCCGACAAGGCGGGACCGATGCTCGACTACGCGCGCAGCGTCTCCCCGGTCTCGTATCTGAAGCAGGTCAAGGCGCCGACGCTGCTCGTGCAGGGCCAGTCCGACACCCTCTTCAACCTCAACGAGGCGCAGGCCACGTACGGAACCCTCAAGGCGCAGGGCACCACCACGAAGATGATCTGGCAGTCGTGGGGCCACAGCGGCGGCCTCACCGATCCGGCGAGCGGTGAACTCAATCTCGAGCAGGGCAACCTGGAGACCTCGTACGTCGGCAAGCGGATCCTCGCCTGGTTCGACCGCTACCTCCAGCACAAGAAGGACGTCGACACCGGACCCGCATTCGCCTACTACCGCGACTGGATCACGGACCCCGGGCAGACCTACGCCACCGCGCCGAGCGTCCCGGCGCCGAGCCGGAAGCTGTACCTCTCCGGCGACGGCAAGCTCGTCGACAACCGGTCGAAGGTCGCGCGCGGCAGCCGTGAGTACCGGAACTGGCTGATCCCCACCAGCCACTCCGAGTCCTCCCTCGCGGGCCTGATCGGCCTCCCCGACCCCGCGCCGCGCGACACCGCGGGCACCTACCTCGGCTGGACCAGCGAGCCGCTGACCCGCACGACCGACGTCGTGGGCTCCCCGAAGGCCACCCTCAAGGTCGTCTCACCGAAGACCGAGCGGGTCCAGAACTCCGGCGACGCCGCCGACAAGCTCGTCCTCTTCGCGAAGCTGTACGACATCGCGCCGGACGGCAGCAAGACACTCGTGCACCGCCTGGTCGCGCCGGTCCGCGTGCCCGACGTGACCCGCTCCTTCACGGTGTCGCTGCCCGGCATCGTCCACCGCTACGAGAAGGGGCACCGGCTCCAGTTCGTCATCGCGGCGAGCGACGACGCGTACGGCGGCAACAAGGGCGTCAAGCCCGTCACCGTCACGAGCGCGCCCGAGGACACCGGCGTCCTGGAGCTGCCCGTCGTCGGACAGTAGGCCCGCCCCGGTTCCGGCTGGTGGCGCCGTCACCCGCACGGGCCACACCCCACCCCGGACGGACACCCCGTGGTGCGCGAACCCCGCCCGGCCGCACATGCTGGGCGGGGAAGGCGTACGGCGCTCCGACGGAAGGGTCCACCGATGAGCCCCAAGGACACGGCGAGCCCCGACAGGACCGCAGGCACCGGCACCTTCACACCGGGCCGGATCGCGATCATCGTGCTGGTCGTCCTCGTCGTCGTCTTCGTCTTCGAGAACACCTGGCGAGCCGGGATCCGCCTGGCGATCCCCGAAATGTCCACACCGCTCTTCCTGGCGCTCGTCGCCGTCGCCGTCGTCGGCGCCATCTGCGGCTGCTGCTTCATCCGCAGGCGCAGGTGAGACGGACCCGCCCCGGCCCCACGGCCGCCGCGTAGGCTGGCCGGATGTCTGCCACCGGCCACCGCCACCTCGCTGAAGGCCCCCGCGTGGGCATACGCCCCTTCGCCCTCACGGACGCCGACGAGTTCACGGCGCGGGCGCGGGAGAGCGAAGACCTGCACCGTCCCTGGCTCTTCCCGCCGACCGCCGCCGACGCCTACGCCGCCTACGCGGGCGCCCTCATCGACGACCCGAGCCGGTTCGGCTGCCTGGTGTACGAGCGGGCCGGCGGCGGCATCGCCGGCTTCATCAACATCAACAACATCGTCCGCGGCGGCTTCCGCTGCGGCGCCCTCGGCTACGGCGCGTTCGCGCACGCGGCGGGCCGCGGCCTCATGAGCGAGGGCCTCGGCCTCGTCGTCCGGTACGCCTTCGGCCCTCTCGCACTGCACCGCCTGGAGATCAACGTGCAGCCGGGCAACGAGGCGTCCATCGCGCTCGCCCGCCGCGCCGGGTTCCGCCTCGAGGGTTACTCGCCCGACTTCATCTTTGTGGACGGCGCCTGGCGCGACCACGAGCGCTGGGCGCTCACGGCCGAGATGCCCGGTGCTTCCGGTTGACCTTCATCGCGTCCATGTCCGTCGCCGACGACTTGAGCGGCCCGAAGCCGTACCCCTCACCGAGCGCCCTGAGCGACGCCTCGGCCCGCTCCTCGGCGAGCGCCTGAGCCATCTCCTCGCCGTCCTCGGCGTCGGACTCCACGACGAACCGGTACGAGAAGTGCTTCAGCACCCGGTCGTACGTGAGCGATCCCTCCGGCGTGAACCTCATCGACGCGAGCCCGTGCTCGTCGACCTCGGCGAGCAGCCGCTCGCGTGCGCCGTCCGCCAGACCGTCCCATGTGCCGCGGACGATGACCCGATAGGTGTGCTGCGTTCCCATCCGCGGAGAGTAACCCGGCGGGCCGAAATGCGCCTTTGCTTAATTCTGACCTGGAGAACCCCTGGTCAGGTCATGGTCGAGCCTGTTCCATGGTCGTCGGGGCACACCGCGTGCGGACGGCGGGCCCCGCGAACCGGGAGGCGGACTTGACGGACTCGCAGGCCGAGCGGACGACCCTTCGACGCGACGTACTGACCCTGCCCGGCGTGGTGGTGGGCGCCCCCGACCCGCTGCCGCCGCTGCGGCCCCTCGACGAACTCCACGAACTCGACGACCGCTCCAAACAGGGCATGCCGCGCGACATGGCCCGCCAGATCGGCTACGAGAGGCTGCGCAGCGTACTGCCGGAGCGGCTCAAGAACGGCTACGGGCGCGAGCGCTCCCCCCTCACCTTCGACACGCTCGTGATCGAGAACGACCGGCTGCGCGTCACGGTCCTGCCCGGCCTCGGCGGCCGCATCCACTCGATGTTCCACAAGCCCACCGGCCGCGAACTCCTCTACCGCAACCCGGTGTTCCAGCCCGCCGACTTCGCGCTCAACGGCGCCTGGTTCTCCGGCGGCATCGAGTGGAACATCGGCGCGACCGGGCACACCACCCTGTCCTGCGCGCCCCTGCACGCCGCCCGCGTCACCGCGCCCGACGGCGGGGACATGCTGCGCCTGTGGGAGTGGGAGCGGCTGCGCGACCTGCCGTTCCAGGTGGACCTGTGGCTGCCCGCCGGATCCGACTTCCTCCACGTGGGCGTGCGGATACGCAATCCGCACGAGCGGCCCGCGCCCGTCTACTGGTGGTCGAACATCGCGGTCCCCGAGGAACACCGCGTCCTCGCACCCGCCGACGAGGCCTGGCACTTCGGTTACGAGCGCAGCCTGCGCCGCGTCCCCGTACCGGAGTTCGACGGCGTGGACCGCACCTATCCCCTCAGCGGCGAGCACCCGGCCGACTACTTCTACGAGGTCCCCGACGGGCAGCGCCGCTGGATCGCCGCCCTCGACGACGGCGGGCACGGACTCGTACAGACCTCGACCGACCTGCTGCGCGGCCGCAAGCTGTTCCTCTGGGGCCACGGCGCGGGCGGCCGGCGCTGGCAGGAGTGGCTGACCGAGCCGGGCACGGGCGGCTACGCCGAGATACAGGCGGGCCTCGCCCGCACCCAGCTGGAGCACGTACGCCTGGACGCCGAGGGCGAGTTCACGTGGCTGGAGTCGTACGGACCGCTGTCGGCGGCGCCCGACGCCGTGCACTCGGCCGAGGACTGGGCGGCCGCGCGCGGCGAGGTCGAGGAGTGCCTCGAAGCCGCGCTGCCGAGGGCCGACGTCGACGCCGCCTACGCGGCCTGGCGCCCGCACGCCGACTCCGAACCGGGGGAGTCGCTCGCGGCCGGCTCCGGCTGGGGCGCCCTCGAAGTGCTGCGCGGCGACTTCAAGCTCCCCGGCACCCCCTTCGACGAGTCCACCCTCGGCCCGGCGCAGACGCCCTGGCTCGACCTCCTGCGCACCGGCTCCATACCCGAGCCGCGCCGCGTCGGACCGCCCGGGCCCACCCTCGTCGCGCCGCACTGGCGGGACATGCTGGAGACGGCGCCCGCACAGCCGCTAACCGAGTACCACCTCGGCGTCGCCCAGTGGCACGCGGGCGACCTGGCGCAGGCCGTGCGCAGCTGGGAGCGTGGCCTCGCGCTCGCCCCGTCGCTCTGGCCGTTGCTGCGCTGCCTGGCCGTCGCCGACCAGGAGGCCGGTCATCATGAACGCGCCGCCGACCGGTACGCCGAAGCCTTCGACGACCTGTGCCAGGAGCGGCGTGACGACGGCGAGGCGTGGACGGCGGCCACCGCGGCGCTCGGCCGCGAGGCCATCGACGCGCTGCTCGCGGCCCGCCGCCCCGGCCCGGCCCGCGCCGTGTGGGAGCGGCTGCACGCCGCGACCCGCGCCCGTGGCCGCTTCCGGCTCGTCGAGGCCCGCCTCCTGATCGCCGAGGGCGACAAGGAGGCGGCGCGGGCCGTGTTCGACGAGGGCTTCGAGGTCGCCGACCTGCGCGAGGGCTCGGAGGTCATCGCCGAGCTGTGGGCGCACCTGGCCGCACCGGGCGAACGGCTGCCCGCCCAGTACGACTTCAGCATGCGGCCCGGCGAGTCCTGACCGGGCGCGCACGGCGCGGGTGGTCAGGGCAGCAGCAGCTCGCCGTCCCTGGCCACGATCCGGCCCGCCCTGACCACCAGGTCGCGCGCGGGCAGGTCCACCACGACCTGGGGCAGGCACTCGCCGCGCACCAGGAGGAAGTCGGCCGGTGAGCCGGCGGACAGATCCAGGTGGGGGAGGCCGACGACGCGTGCGCCGTCATCGGCGGCGACTCGGAAGGCGTCGGCCAGCTCCTCGTCCGTACGGGCCCCTTGGGCCCGGGCGAGCAGGTGCGCCCGGTGCAGCATGTCCGCGTTGCCGAACGGGCTCCAGGAGTCGCGCACCCCGTCCGAACCGAGTCCGACCCGCACTCCGAGCTCGCGGAGCCGGCGTGTGGGAAGGACCAGCGGCCGCGAGGGCGCCACGGTCGTCAGGGAGATCCCCGCATCCGCCAACTCGGCGCCCATGCGGTCGAGTTCGACCCCTTCGAGGCCGGGCACGCAGAACGCGTGACTGATGCTGACCTTGCCCTGGAGGGACAGCGCCCTGGTCCGGTCGACGATCGCGTGCACCGCGGTCAGGCCGGGGACGGACCGGTCGTGGAGGTGGATGTCGACGCCCACGCCGTGCCGGTCGGCGATCCCGAAGACCAGGTCGAGCTGGGCGTCGAGCGCCTCGTCGAAGCCGATCGGGTCGATGCCGCCCACGATGTCGATGCCACCGGTGCGGGCCGCCTCCTCAAGCAGCTCCGCGGTGCCGGGCGCCCGCAGGACGCCGTGCTGCGGGAACGCGACGATCTGCACGTCGAGCGCGTCCCGCAGCGCGTCACGCGCGGCGCCGACACCCTCGACACCGGCAAGGCCGAAGGCGGGCGCGACATCGACATGGGCCCGCATCGCCCGGGTGCCGCGGGTGACCGCGTGCGCCATCAGGCGCTGCGCGCGGTCCTTGAGGGGCGTGGTCTGCGAGCGGTACAACTCGGCGTCCGCGGCGGCGAATTCGGCGATCCCCGACGCGGGCTTGCGCGACACCCAGGGCTCGCCCCACGCGGTCTTGTCCGGGTGGATGTGCGCGTCCACCAGGGTCGGCAGCGCGATCCGCCCGCCGCAGTCGACGACCTCGGCACCCTCGGGCACCGGACCGTCGGCGATCAAGCCGTCGACGACCGTGAGGTCCACGGCCTCCGTCGCGCCGAGCGGGCGTACGTTGCGGAAGACGGTGGCCGTCATACGGCGACTCCCGTACGCACCACGCGCACCGGCTTCTTCAGCACCGACAGGTCGGCGAGCGGGTCGCCGGACACGAGGATCGCGTCGCCCGCGTAACCGCGCGCGAGACGGCCCACCTTGTCCTCGAAGCCGAGAAGACGGGCCGCGTTGGTGGTCGCGGTGCGGATCGCGTCGAGCGCGGACAGGCCCGCCGAGTGCATCATCTCGATCTCGGCGCCGATCGGCTCGACCGAGCCGCCCGAGGAGTCCGTGCCGGACACCAGGCCCACGCCCAGCTCGTGGGCGAGCTTCGCGGCGGCCTTGAGCTTCGGCAGGTAGGTGCGGCCGCGCTCGTCGAGCACCGGGTCGGGGTCGCCGATCATGCCGCCGATCGCGACCATCGTGGGCGTGAAGTACGTACCACGGCGGCGCATCTCGCGCAGGGTCCGTTCGCTGATGAACGCGCCGTGCTCGACGGACTTGACGCCGGCCATGACGGCGTCGTGGCAGCCCTGCTCGCTGTAGCTGTGGCACAGCACGTCCTTGCCGCCGCGGCGGGCGGTGGCGACGATGGTGGAGAGCTGCTCGCGGCTGTAGACCTGCTCCAGCGGGTCCTGCTCGGCCAGGCCGGCGCGCGGGTTCACGCGCGTCTTGACGGTGTCGACACCACGGGCCAGGTTGACCTCGACGACGCGGCGCAGCGCCTCGGTCGATGTGACGCCGCCCTTGAGCCGGGCGAGCGGGGTGAGGTCGGGATCCGCGAGGATCGTGTCACCGAGGTCGGGCGTGACGAAGATGCCGGACGCGCGCAGCCTGGGGGCCAGACCCGGGGCCTGCCGGGCGAGCTCGCGGACGGCGATGTCCTGGTAGAAGTTCGTCGAACCGCTGCGCGCGGTGGTGGCGCCGAGCGCGAGGGTCCTGGCGGCCTCGGCGGCGGTGTTCAGGTGGATGTGCGAGTCGACGAGCCCCGGCAGGACCCACTGGCCGTGCGCGTCGAGGACGGTGACGCCGGTGGGCACGTCGACGTTCTTGCGCTTGCCGGCCGCGCGGACGACGCCGTCACGGATGACGACGACCGCGTCCTCGGTGACCTCGCCGGTCGCGGGGTCGAGGAGCGTGCCGCCGTCGATGACGAGGTCACCGCCGCGGGGGGCGTTCCCGGAGCGGGCGGCGCTCGTGCGGGTCACCGGGGCGGCGGCCGACGCGCCTGGCGCGGCGGCGAGGGCGGCGGTGGTGCCCGCGAGTGCGGCGGCACCCGCGAGTACGCCTCGGCGGGTCAGCCGGTTCGACGGTGGGGGGCAGTTCTCGACGCACATGCGGGGCTCCTCGGCAGGTGGCGGGAGGGATCAGGTGGTCGACATTTTGTATACCAAGATGGAGGAGCGGGCAAGGAGGGGAGGATTCCGCTCGGGTCTGACCTGCATGTTCTGCCCGGTTCTGGTCAACCGGAACGGATCTAATAGAGGTTGGTATACAAAGAGGCGTCGTCCCCGTGACTGCCTCCGTCGCCGTCGCCCCGGCCGTCATCGCCCTCGTCGCCGAAGAGCGACCGCAGCGCCACCGACCGGCTGTCGCGTACGTGCAGCAGCGTGCTCGCGGCGGCCGTCTCCTCGTCGCCCGCGACGATGTGCCGGAAGATCACCGCATGCTGTGCCCGCATGTGGGCGGGCTCCTCGCGCAGGCCGAACAGCAGCTGGAGCTGCCAGCCGAGCTGCTCCATGGTGCGCGCGAGGAGAGGGTTCCCGGACAGGGTCACGATGCCCTCGTGGAACGCGGTGTGCGCGGCCACCTCACGCGCGCCCTCGCCGGCGGCGGCCGCCCGCTCCGCCACGTCCAGCGTCCCGCGCAGCGCGGCGAGCCCTTCCGGTTCCCGCGGCGCGGCCCGCGCGACCCGCCGGGCCGCGAGCCGGGACGCCTGTACGGCCAACGGCTCCCACACCTCGTAGAGATGCTCCACGTCGGCCCGTGCCAGGCGCCGTACGCGCACCCCGCTGTGCGGCAGGAGTTCGAGCAGGCCCTCGGTGACGAGCGAACGCAGCGCCTCCCGCACGGGGACGCGCGACATCCGGAGCTCTTCGGCGACCTCGCGCTCCACGAGCCGGGAGCCCTGCGGGTAGCGCCGGTCGACGATGCGCTCCCGGATCGCGTCCCGCGCGCGCGAGCCGAGCGACGGCCGGGTCCCACCGCTCTTCGCGGATTCCCCGGCCTCCCGGGTCGCGCCGTCGTCGCTGCCCGCCATGTCCACCGTCCTCGCTCCCGCGTACTCCGGGCGAGGATACGGGGACGGGTCCGCGACCTCGCGCTAGGCCGGGGCCTGGCCCTGCCGGTCGGCGTACTCGAAGACGGAACCGTCCGGGTGCATCGCGATGAGGTTGCGGCCCGCGGGTGTCGGGACCGGACCCGCGAGGACGTGCGCGCCGGACGCGCTGAGGACGGCGTGCGCCTCGTCGACGTCCGGGACGGCGATCGTCGCCGCGACCTTGCGCAGGACGTCGATCTCCTCCTTCGGCCCGCTCATCAGGAGGAAGCAGCCGACCGCCGCGACGGAGACCCCGCCGCGCTCGAAGCGCAGGGCCCGGCTGCCCGCGAGCCGTTCGTAGAACGCGACCGAGGACTCCAGGTCCTCGACGCAGATACGCAGCGTGGTTCCCAGGATCTCCATAGCGGTGAGCGTAGTTGGCCACGCGCGGACGCGTGATCGTTTCCGGGGATCGGTCACGGGCGGGCGGCGGGGCCGTGTCACCGGGAGGCCGGTGGCACGGCCCCGCGTCGCGGATGCCCGATCGGGCCGGTGCGGCTCAGCTCGCCGTGCCCTCGCGGTCCGCCTTGCGGCACAGGATCTCGCCGTGCAGCACCGAGAACCAGGCGTCCGGCCGCTTCCCCCACGTCCGCCACGCCTCGGAGATCTCCTCCAGCTGACCGGCCGTGGCGTGGCCGCTCTCCGTCGCGCGGTCGGCGTAGGCGGAGGCGAGGGTGCGGTCGGCCCACAGGCCGCTCCACCACTCGACCTCGTCCGGTGCCGCGTAACACCAGGTGGAGGAGGACGAGTTGATGTCGGCCGCGTCGAAACCGGCCTCCATCGCCCAGGACTTGAGGCGCCGGCCCGCGTCCGGCTCGCCGCCGTTGGCGCGGGCGACCCGCCGGTACAGGCCCAGCCAGTCGTCCATGGCCGGCGTGTTCGGGTACCAGGTCATGGCGGCGTAGTCCGAATCGCGGACGGCGATGAACCCGGTGGGCTTGGTGACCCGGCGCATCTCGCGCAGGGCCTGCACCGGGTCACCGACGTGCTGGAGCACCTGGTGGGCGTGCACGACGCAGAACGTGTCGTCCGGGTAGTCCAGTGCGTGGACGTCCGCGGTCGCGAAGTCGACGTTGGTCAGGCCGCGTTCGGCCGCCGTCGCCCGGGCCTGGTCGAGGATCCCGGCGGCCTGGTCCACGCCGGTGACGTGCCCCTCGGGGACCAGCGCCGCCAGGTCGGCGGTGATCGTGCCCGGGCCGCATCCGATGTCCAGGATCTTCATGTGCGGCTTCAGCGAACCGAGCAGATACGCAGCCGAGTTGGCGGCGGTGCGCCAGGTGTGGGAGCGCAGCACGGACTCGTGGTGGCCGTGCGTGTAGACGGCGGTCTCCTTCGGCATGGCGGACCCCTTCGCAAGATCGGTGAGCGGTGAACCAGGTGAGATCACCGTACGCCGCTCCTCCGAATATTGAGATGGACATCTCATGATGCGGACTGGGTGTGGTGTCACAGTGGGGTCAGCGGCCGGTAGACCCGCAGCGCCTCGTGCTGCTTGTCGACGGTCAACTCCGGTCCGCACGAGCCGACTTCACCGTCGAAGGCCAGTGGTGTGCCGGGGGTGATGCGGTCCATGCGCAGCCGTGTGCGCCGGACCGCCGCGTGGAACGGGGAGCGCGAAAGCGGCCCCGCGACCGCCGCCGCCAGCAGTCGTACGCCCGGCAGCTGCCCGCCGTGCACCACGCGCACGTCGAGCAGGCCGTCCGCGAGATCCGCACGCCGGCCCGTCGTGAGCCCCATCCGGCGGTACGTGCAGTTCCCGGCGAACACCATCCACAACGGCCGCCGCCTGCCGTCCAGTTCGGCCTGCAACGGGTGGTCGCGGCGCAGCACGTGCGTGGCGGCCACGACGTCGGCGAGCCGTCCGCCGATCCGCCGCGACCAGCGCTCGCGCTCCTTCACCAGCTCCGGGTACACGCCCAGGCTGAACGTGTTGAGGAAGATCCCGGAGGTGGCCGACGACCGGAAACGGCCTACGTCGACTGCGACGGCCTCGCCCGCCTCGACGGCCCGGGACAGGTCGCCCGGGTCCTCGATCCCCAGGTCGTACGCGAAGTGGTTGAGCGTGCCGCCGGGAAGCACGGCGAGCGGCAGGCCGTGGCGCAGGGCGACGCCCGCCGCCGTGTTCACCGTGCCGTCCCCGCCGCACACCCCGAGCGCCCGCGCCCGGGTCGCCGCCTTCTCCAGCGCGGTCGGCAGATCGGACCCGGAGGCCTCGACGATCTCTGCGTGCGGCAGCAGCCCGCGCAGCGTCCGCGCCTGGTCCGGACTGCCCGCGCCGGTGTTGACCACCATCACCAGGCCCTCACCGCCGGGCAGCTTCGGCACGTCGTCCACCAGCGGGCGGCCCGGTGAGGGCATCTGGTCGCGGGTCGGCACGAGTCCCCGTACCGCGAACGCCGCGCCCGCTCCGAGCGCGGCGCCCGCGAGGACATCGCCCGGGAAGTGAGCGCCCGTGTAGACACGGGACGCGGCGACGGAGAACGCGAGGGGCGCCACCAGCGCGCCCAGCGGACGGGACTCCAGCGCGACGCCCGTCGCGAACGCGGCCGCCGACGCCGCGTGCCCGGAGGGGAACGAGGTCGTGACCGGCTGCCGCTTCAGGCGCCGCACCAGCGGCACCGGGTCGAGCACGGGCCGCGGCCTGCGCACCGAACGCTTGCCGAGCGTGTTGATCGTCAGGGATGCCACGGCGAGCGAGGCGACACCGCGCGCGGCCGCGCGGCGGGCCTTCGGCGAGCCGCCCACCGTCAGCGCGCCCGCCACCGCGAACCACAGCACCCCATGGTTCGCGCTGCGGCTCAGCCGGGGCAGGACGCGGTCGCCGCCCGGCCAGTGCCGACGCGCCGCGTACTCGAAAACGCGCAGGTCAAGAGCGGCGAGCCGGCGCCGCAGGCCGGGCCCCGGAGGGGGCGTGGTCCGCCGGGTCATCACAGGGTCGAGGTCAGCGCACATTGCGCACGTCTACCCACCCGGGGCCCGCACACCACGGGGGCGTGCCGAAATCGTTTTGCTCCTCACCCGGCCGGGCGCCCACAATGCGGACCATGGGACATCTGGAAGCCGCGCACCTCGAGTACTACTTGCCGGACGGGCGGGCGCTGCTCGGTGATGTCTCCTTCCGGGTCGGGGAGGGCTCTGTGGTCGCCCTCGTGGGGCCGAACGGCGCGGGAAAGACGACGCTCCTCAAGCTGATCTCCGGTGAGCTGAAGCCGCACGGCGGCAGCGTCACCGTCGGCGGCGGACTCGGCGTGATGTCACAGTTCGTCGGCTCGGTGCGCGACGAGACGACCGTGCGCGACCTGCTCGTATCGGTCGCGACCCCGCGGCTCAGGGAGGTGGCGAAGGCCGTCGACAGGGCCGAGCACCTGATCATGACCGTCGACGACGAGGCGGCGCAGCTCCAGTACGCGCAGGCCCTGTCCGACTGGGCCGAGGCACGCGGCTACGAGGCCGAGACGGTCTGGGACATGTGCACCACGGCCGCCCTCGGCATCCCGTACGACACGGCGCAGTTCCGCGAGGTCCGCACGCTCTCCGGCGGCGAGCAGAAACGACTCGTCCTGGAAGCGCTGCTGCGCGGCACCGACGAGGTCCTGCTCCTCGACGAGCCGGACAACTATCTCGACGTGCCCGGCAAGCGCTGGCTGGAGGAGAAGCTGCGCGAGACCCGTAAGACGGTCCTGTTCGTCTCCCACGACCGGGAGCTGCTCGCCCGGTCCGCCGAGAAGATCGTCAGCGTCGAGCCGGGACCCGCCGGCGCCGACGCCTGGGTGCACGGCGCCGGCTTCGCGACGTACCACGAGGCGCGGCGCGAGCGGTTCGCGCGCTTCGAGGAGCTGCGCAGGCGCTGGGACGAGAAGCACGCCCAGCTGAAGAAGCTCGTCCTCACCCTGCGGCAGGCGGCCGCGGTCAGCCACGAGATGGCGTCCCGGTACGCGGCGGCGCAGACCCGACTGCGCAAGTTCGAGGAGGCGGGCCCCCCGCCCGAGCCGCCGCGCGAGCAGGACATCACCATGCGCCTGCAGGGCGGCCGTACCGGGGTGCGGGCCATCACCTGCAAGGGCCTGGAGCTGACCGGCCTGATGCAGCCCTTCGACCTGGAGGTCTTCTACGGCGAGCGGGTCGCGGTCCTCGGCTCGAACGGCTCGGGCAAATCGCACTTCCTGCGCCTGCTCGCCGGGAACCCCGACGACGAGGTCGCGCACACGGGCGAGTGGAAGCTCGGCGCGCGCGTCGTGCCCGGCCACTTCGCGCAGACCCACGCCCACCCCGAGCTCCAGGGCCGCACCTTGCTCGACATCCTCTGGCTCGACCACGCCAAGGACCGCGGCGCGGCGATGGGGCGACTGCGGCGCTACGAGCTGACGGCCCAGGCCGAGCAGAAGTTCGAGCGTCTCTCGGGCGGTCAGCAGGCCCGCTTCCAGATCCTGCTGCTCGAACTGGCCGGAGTGACGGCACTCCTGCTCGACGAGCCGACGGACAACCTCGACCTGGAGTCCGCCGAGGCGCTCCAGGAGGGCCTGGAGGCGTTCGACGGCACCGTCATGGCCGTCACGCACGACCGGTGGTTCGCCCGCTCCTTCGACCGCTACCTCGTCTTCGGCAGCGACGGCCGCCTGCGCGAGTCCGACGAACCCGTGTGGGACGAGCGCAGGGTGGAGCGGGCGCGGGGGTGACCCCCGCGGCGCCCCCTCCTGTCGCCCCGTCACTCACTCGGCCCAGGCCCGCGGCACCCTCTCCGCACCTCGTTCCCCCGTGCTCACGCTCCCGGGCGACGGGCATCGGCCCCGTCGTGCAGGCCGCGCGGGAGTGTGCGGCTCGGGAGAGGCTGGGGAGGGTATGAGGTGCCCATGAGGTCCCGGCAGTGCGGACGGGCAGCGCGTGGAGGTGGCACATGCGGGGCAACGACCACGGGACCCTGGAGGGGCGCGGGCCCGTCCGGTACGGGCCGCCGCTGCCGGACGACGGCCTTCCCGTCCTGCCCGAGCTGGCCGCCACGGCCGCCGCGGCGGACCCGGCAGTCCCGGAACCGCCCGGCGGCGCCCCCGCCCTCCTCGACGCCGCCTGCGGATACTGGCTGCGCCGCGGCCTTCCCACCGAGCCGGGCAGCACCGCGGCCGCGCCGGGCGGCGCACCCCTGCTCCTCGCGCTGACCGCCGCGATCGGCGGCGACGTGCTGCTGCCCCGCCCCTGCCCGGCCTGGTGGGAGCCCCAGGCGCGACTGCTCGGCCGGTCGGTCTTCCACGTGCCGACGCCCGCCGAGTGCGGCGGCGTCCCCGATCCGTACGCCCTCCTCGAAACCGTGCGCCGGGTCCGCGCCGAGGGCGGCGACCCCCGGCTCCTCGTCCTGTCCGTCGCCGACGACCCGACCGGCACGGTCCCGCCGCCCGAGATCCTGCACGAGACCGTCGAGGCCGCCGCGGGCGAGGGCCTGCACATCGTCAGCGACGAGACCTGGCGCGACACCCTGCACCACGACCCGGCCCGCGCCACCGTCCTGATCGACCCCGCCGAGATGCTGCCCGAGCACGTCACCGTCGTCACCGACCTCACCGGCGCCTACCTGCCGCCCGGACTGCCCGCGGCCGTCGCCCGCCTCCCCGCCACGGCGCGCGGGACCGCGCTGCGCGCCCGCGTCCTGGACGTCCTCACGGCACTCGGCGCCGCCCTGTCCGCCCCCGCCGCGGCGGCCGCCGCACACGCGCTGGGCGAGCCCGCCGGGATCATCGCGCGCCTGCACGCCACGACCGCCCTCCACGCGCGCGTGGCCGCCGCCGTGCACCGCGTGCTGCTCGTCTCCGGCGGACTCGCCCGGCCGCCCGAGGCCGGCCGCCACCTGTACGCGGACCTGGACCGGCTGCGCCCCGCACTCGCCGCCCGCGGTGTCGGCGACGCCCAGGACCTGGAGGACCGCCTGTCCGAGCGGCTCGGCATGCCCACCCCCGGCGGCCACCGCTTCGGCGACGCCCTCGGCGCACTGCGCGTACGCCTGTCCACCGGCCCCTTCGTCGGCTCAACCCCGCAGGAGCGCATGACGTCTCTCACCGCACCGGAACCTCTGGAATTGCCGCACGTGCAGCGGGCGTTGAGCATGTTGGAGTCGGCTCTCGACGATCTCAGGGCCGACGTCAAGGGATGGGAGAGTCCTCGATGACGCAGCAGTCCGAGTCGACGGCACAGCGAGCTGATGCCCCCGCGTCCTTCGTACCCCTCGCCGAGCCGAAGCCGCTCGGCGGGGGACGCATCTGGCCCAAGTCGTTCGCCGACCGCCTGACGGCGCCGCTGCCCGGACTGCGCGCCTTCGCCCGGTTCGCCAGGGAGGGCGCGCTGCGGCCGCCGCCCGAGGCCCTGACCGAGGTCGCCGCCCTGCCGTTCGAGCCCGGCCCGCTGCCGGCCGTGGACGCCCGTACCGTCGCCGTCAGCTGGGCGGGGCATGCCAGTTGGGTGCTGCGCATAGGCGGCCTGACCGTGCTCACCGACCCCGTCTGGTCCCGCAAGATCCTCGGCACCCCGGCCCGCGTCACCCCCGCGGGCGTCGCCTGGAGCGCCCTGCCGCGCGTCGACGCCGTCGTCATCAGCCACAACCACTACGACCACCTGGACGCCCCCACCCTCAAAAGGCTGCCGAGGGACACCCCCGTGTTCGTGCCCGCCGGACTCGGCCGCTGGTTCACGCGCCGCCGCTTCACCCGCGTCACGGAGCTCGACTGGTGGGAGGCGGCCGAACTGGACGGCGTGCGCTTCGACTTCGTCCCGGCCCACCACTGGTCCAAGCGCAGCCTCGTCGACACCTGCCGCACCCTGTGGGGCGGTTGGGTCCTCACCGACCTCGAAGGACAGCGGGTGTACTTCGCGGGGGACACCGGATACGGGCACTGGTTCTCGGAGATCGGCAGCCGCTTCCCCGGCATCGACCTGGCGCTCCTGCCCATCGGCGCGTACGAGCCGCGCTGGTGGCTGCGGGACGTCCACTGCGACCCGGAGGAAGCGGTGCAGGCGGCTCAGGACGTGGGCGCGCGCCGGATGGCGCCCATGCACTGGGCGACGTTCCTGCTGTCGGCCGAGCCGGTCCTCGAACCCCTCACGCGCGTACGGGCCGCCTGGCAGAAGGCGGGCCTGGCGCGCAAGGACCTGTGGGACCTCCCGGTGGGCGCCTCACGCGTGCTGACCGTCTGAGCGGCCCCCGCGCAGCCGCCGCCACACGGCGGGCGCCGAGCTGATCAGCAGCGTCAGACAGACCGCCGCCACGACGCCCTCCCAGGGCTCGCTGAACAGCGAGCCGCCGAGGATGCCGATGAGCTGATACGTCAAGGCCCAGGCCAGGCACGCCGGGACGTCCCCGCGGGCGAACTGCCGCAGCGGCATCTTCGCCATCAGGCACGCCAGCATCACGGGGATGCGCCCGGCGGGCACCAGCCGGGACAGGACGAGCACCATCACCCCGTGGTCGGCGAGCTTGTCCTGCGCCTGCGCGAGCCGCTCCTCGGGCGCCCGTTCGCGGATCGCGGCCAGCCACCTGGAGCCGTTCCTCGAACGCATGCCGCGCTGCCCCAGCCAGTACAGCGCCACATCGCCGAGGAACGCCGCGAACGCGGAGACACCGAACACCAGGAGCAGCGAGAACGGCGCCGTCTGATGGAAGGCGACCACGGCCGCCGAGCTGACGAGCGCCCCCGTGGGGACGACCGGCACGAGCGCCCCGATCACGACCAGCAGGAACAACGACGGGTATCCGACCGCCTGTTGGGTGGACTCCGGCGGCGTGTGCGTCACCGCGGCGGCGAGCAGCTCGTGGCCCGCGCGACTGACCGGGTTCACCTGGCGACCTCCGGCCGCACGCTCTCGCCGTGGCCGAGCAGATGCACCGTCACCTCGGGCGCCAGCTGGGCGGAGCGCCGCACGAACTCGTCGCCCGGCGTGTGGAATTCGTGCGGCCGCACCGCGTCGAGGCCGATCGGCCAGTACGTCCCGTAGTGCACCGGCACGGCGCTGCGGGGCGCGATCCGGGCGAGCGCCTCGGCGGCCCGGCCCGCGTCCAGATGGTGCGGCCCGAGAAAGGGCCCCCACCCGCCGACCGGGAGCAGCGCCACATCCACCTGGCCCACCGCCTCCGCCATGGAGTCGAAAAGCCCGGTGTCACCGGCGAAATACGTGCGCGCCTCGCCGCTCACCACGAACCCGAGCGCGGGGGAGCGGTGCGGTCCCACGGGGATGCGCCGCCCGTCGTGCGACGCGGGCACGGCCCGTACGACGAGGCCGCCCGCCTCCACGCGCATGCCGGGCTCGACCTCCGTGAGCCGCAGGTGCGTGAGCTTGCGCAGACCGGGCACCGAGCGCCGGGCTCCTCGCGGGAGTACGACCAGAGTGCCGGGGGCGAGCCGGGCCAGGGACGGGAGGTGCAGGTGGTCGGCGTGCAGATGCGAGACGAGGACGACGTCGGCGACGGCGGCCTCGGGCGGCGGGGGCGCCCCGCGGCGCCGCCGCAGATGGGCGAGGCGGCGCGCGAAGAGCGGGTCGGTCAGCACCCGTGTCCCCGAGTCCTCGACCGTGCAGGTGGCGTGACCCCACCAGGTGATCTCCACCGGCACCTCCAGGACCTCCTCCGTGCGACTCCCCCGAGCCTACGGGCAGGAGTAGGGTCGTCGGGGAACCGGAGGTGAGGGGGACACCATGGGTGAACCGGCAAAGGAGACGACGGCCGGCACGGTCCGCGTCACGGCGATCGCCAGTCTGACGCCGCTGGAGGAGCTGGACGCCGACCCCTTCCTCGTGGACTCGCGCAGCCAGCACGCGATGTGCGCCCGCTGGGCCGCCGACCGGGGCTACGTCGTGACCAGAGAACTCCTCGTCCACTCGCTGCGCTCCGACCACGACGTGCTGTGGTCGGACGTCGACGCGGGCCTCGTCGACCTGTTCGTCGCCCCCAGCGACCGGGTCCTGCGGGCCGCGCTGCGCTCGGTCGAGGAGTTCACGGCCGAGTGTGAGCGCCGTGGCGTCCGCCTGGAGACGGCGGGTCTCGCGGAGCCGTCGTACGACGCGGAGATGAAGAAGCGCGTCCACCGCCGTATGTCGATGCCGACGGCCGGTTACGACGGCTGCTGAGCCGGAGTCCCGCGCGTCCCGCGCCGGGCGCCCGTGTTCGCAGTCAGGGGAAAACCCGGACGTATCGCGCTCATATGACACGCTTGGCCCAGGGCCGACGAGACGGCGAGAGGGTGAGCGAGGCGTGGGCGAGGGGCGTTGGCGACGGTTCGCCGGCATGGGGTGGCGGTCGATCGCCGTGTGGGCGGTCAGCACCGTCACGATGCTCGTGCTCGCCGGGATCCTGCCGGACTTCCAGCTCCAGTCGGACAACGGCGACAGCGCCACCCGCATCGCCGTCACCGCCGCGCTCGGCGCGGGCGCCTTCGGCATCCTGTCCGCGCTGGTGTGGCCGCTCCTCGTGCGTGCCCTGCTCCTGGTGCCCGCGCTCGTCCTCGGCCTCGTCGTCTTCTTCCTCAACGGCGGCCTGCTGATCTTCGCCCTCGCCCTCGTCCCCGACGGCCGGGGCGAGGCCAACCCCGAGACCGCCGTCGTCGTCGCCGCCGTGATGTCCGCGGTCGCGTCCGCCACCGGGGGAGCCCTCGCCGTACGCGACGACGACGCCTACCGCCGCCGCCTGTACCGCCTCGCCGCCCGGCGCCGCCGCAGAGGGAGCGCCGGAGCGGGACCGTCCACCCCCGGCACGGTCTTCCTCCAGCTCGACGGTGTCGGCCACGGCGTCCTGCGCGACGCCGTGGACCGAGGCGTGATGCCCACCGTCGGCGCCTGGCTCGGCGCCGGCACCCACCGCCTCACCCCTTGGCGCACCGACTGGTCCAGCCAGACGGGCGCCAGCCAGCTCGGCATCCTGCACGGCAGCAACTTCGACGTGCCCGCCTTCCGCTGGTACGAGAAGGACACCCGCGAGATCCAGGTCTCCAACCGGCCCTCCAGCGCCGCCGAACTGCAGCGCCGTGCCATCGAGCACACCGGCGACGGCGGCCTCCTCACCCTGGACGGCGCCAGCCGCGGCAACCTCTTCAGCGGGGGCGCCGAACAGGTCGCCCTCGTGCTGTCGGTCGCGGCCCGCCGCGGCAAGGAGAACCGCTCACGGGCCGGCTACTTCGCGTACTTCAGCGACCCGGCGAACGCCGTGCGCACCGCCCTGTCCTTCGTCGCCGAGGTCGGTCGCGAGATCGGCCAGTCCACCCGGGCCCGCCTGACCCGGCAGCGCCCCCGCGTCGGCCGCGGCGGGCTCTACCCGTTCATCCGCGCCTTCGCGACCGTCGTGGAGCGGGACGTCGTCGTCGCCGCGGTCATCGGCGACATGCTCGCGGGCCGCAGCGCGGTCTACGCCGACCTCGTCGCGTACGACGAGGTCGCCCACCACTCCGGGCCCGTCAGCCGCGACGCCGAGAAGGTCCTCGCGCGCCTCGACCGCTCCCTCGCGCTGATCGCCAAGGTCGCCGAGCACGCCCCGCGCCCGTACCGGATCGTCGTCCTGTCCGATCACGGGCAGAGTCCCGGCGAGACGTTCCGCGCCCGCTACGGGCTGGGCCTCCAGGACCTCGTCCGGGCGGGCTGTGGCCTGCCCGTGCCGCGGCGTGCCCGGCGCACCCTTCCCCAAGCTCTCGGCTTCGCTCGAGCAGGGGAGACCCCAAACGGCGCCGAGGCCCGCTCCGCCGTCCGGGCCGCGCTGCGCAGGCCCGTCGAGGAGGGCGGCGAGAAGCACCGCCCGGCGTCGCGCCGCTCCGAGCCGATCGTGCTCGCCTCCGGAAACCTCGGCCTGGTCTCCTTCCCGGACGTGGCGCACCGCATGAGCAAGGAGGAGATCGACGCCCGCCACCCGGCGCTCCTGCCCACCCTCGCCAACCACCCCGGCATCGGCTTCCTGCTGGTGCGCAGCGAGGAGCACGGCGCCGTCGTCCTCGGGGCGCGCGGCGCCGAGATCCCCCTGGCCGACCTCGACGAGCGCCCGGGCCCCCTGGCCGACTTCGGCGCGCACGCCGCCGACGCGGTCCGCCGCACCGACTCGTTCCCGCACACCGCCGACATCATGGTGAACTCCTGGTACGACCCGGCCGAGGGCGAAGTGCTCGCCTTCGAGGAGCAGATCGGCTCCCACGGAGGGCTCGGCGGCGCCCAGGGCCACCCGTTCCTGCTGGCCCCGGAGGTCTTCTCGCCGCCGGTCGCGAAGGGCGCGGAGCTGGTGGGCGCCCAGCAGGTCCACCACGTGCTGCGCCGCTGGCTGCGCGAGGGCAGCGGTCCTCAGGTCCCGCTGGACGAATCCCGGCGCGAGCCCGCCCCCGACGCATCATTTACGGCCGCGACGGTCACTCCGCAGGACAATTCCGCCTGATTTTGCACGATGTGTGCCGGGGGCCGACCATGGGACGTCGCCCGGCGATCCCGGTCGGCGCCCGCACGAGAGAGGCGCACCACGCATGCCCCACACCGGAACCGTGACGAAGCCGGCTCCGGCCCCGCAGCACGAAGAGCTCCCCAGCAAGCACGCCCGCCGCTTCGGACTCCCCGTCGCCACCGCCCTGGTGATGGGCAACATCATCGGCGGCGGCATCTTCCTGCTCCCGGCCTCCGTCGCCCCCTTCGGCACCATCAGCCTCGTCGCGTTCGGTGTCCTCACCGTCGGAGCCATCGCGCTCGCGCTCGTCTTCGGCCGCCTCGCCCGCCGCCATCCGCAGACCGGCGGACCGTACGTCTACGCGCGCGAGGCGTTCGGCGACTTCGCCGGGTTCCTGGCCTCCTGGTCGTACTGGATCACCACCTGGGTGTCGAACGCGGCCCTCGCCGTCGCCGCCGTGGGCTACCTCGACGTGCTCCTGCCCCTCCACGGCTCCCGGTGGTGGACCATCGTCGCCGCGCTCACCGTCCAGTGGCTGCCCGCCCTCGCCAACCTCGCGGGCACCCGCTACGTCGGCGCGGTGCAGCTCGTGTCGACGGTCCTGAAGTTCGCGCCGCTGCTCCTCGTCGCCGTCGGCGGGCTGTTCTTCTTCCACGCCGACAACCTCGGACCGTTCCGGGCGAGCGGCGACTCCCCGCTCGGCGCCGTCTCCGCGTCCGCCGCGATCCTCCTCTTCAGCTACCTCGGCGTCGAGTCCGCCTCGGTCAGCGCCGGCGAGGTCCGCGACCCCGAGCGCAACGTGGGCCGCGCCACCGTCCTCGGCACGGGCCTCGCCGCCCTCCTCTACCTGCTGTGCACGGTCGCCGTCTTCGGGACCGTCGCCCACGACCGGCTCGTCGACTCCAGCGCGCCCCTGTCCGACGCCGTCAACGCCATGTTCGGCGGCACCTGGGGCGGCACCGCCGTGGCGATCGCGGCGATCGTCTCCATGCTCGGCGCCCTGAACGGCTGGACGCTGCTGAGCGCCCAGACCCCGTACGCCGCCGCCAAGGACGGCCTGTTCCCCGCGGTGTTCACCAAGAAGAAGCGCGGCACCCCGACCGTCGGCGTCCTCGTCGCCGTCGTCCTCGCCTCGCTCCTGACGGTCTACAACTACACGGCGGGCTCGGCCGGGGTCTTCGAGACCCTCGTCCTCGTCACCACGTTCACCGCGACCGTCCCCTACCTCCTCGCGACCGCGGCCCAGATCTACTTCCTGCTGTCCGGGCAGGGCCACCGCGTGAGCGGCCCGCGCCTGGCCCGCGACATGGTGCTCGCCCTCGCCGCGTTCGGATTCTCGATGTGGCTGGTCGGCGGCGCCGGATACGCGGCCGTCTACCAGGGCGTCCTGTTCCTGTTCGCCGGAGTCCTCGTCTACGCGTGGATGGCGGCCCGCAAGAAGCGCACCGCCGCGGACGCCACCGGCTGATCCGTTGCCCGTGGGCGTTGCGGCCATAAGAGGTCCGGGTGTGGTCGGATGGTGCCCAACGCCCCAACCGGCACCCGACTGAAGGGAATCACCGTGGCTACCACGCGCTCCGCGCACACCGTGTGGGAAGGCGATCTGCTCAAGGGGAGCGGCCTCGTCACCTTCGACTCGTCCGGCATCGGCCAGCAGGCCGTGTCCTGGCCCTCCCGCGCCGAGCAGGCCAACGGCAAGACCAGCCCGGAGGAGCTGATCGCCGCGGCGCACTCCAGCTGCTTCTCGATGGCCCTGTCCCACGGCCTGACGACCGGCGGCAACCCGCCCACCAAGCTCGTCACGTCCGCGGACGTCACGTTCCAGCCGGGTGAGGGCATCACCGGCATCCACCTCACGGTGGAGGGCTCGGTGCCCGGGCTCGACGAGGCCGGGTTCGCCGCGGCGGCCGAGGACGCCAAGAAGAACTGCCCGGTGAGCCAGGCGCTCACCGGCACCACGATCACTCTCACGGCGAAGCTCGTCTGAGGGCGCACGCGCAGCCTCCATGTGCCGCGGTCCCGCAGCCACGGGCCCGCGGCACTGCTGTCACCACGCGTCGGGGTCGCCACACACCGGCGGTCACCACGCGTCGTACGTCAGAGCGTGCCGCGCTTCTTGCGCAGCAGCTCCACCGTGCGTTCCGCGGACGCCGCCTGCGCCGCGATGTGGTCGAGCACCTCCAGATGGGTGCCCACCTCGGCCCGGCCGTCCAGATAGAGCGCGCCCGTGACGTACTCGCTGAAGACCATGTCCGGCAGCTCGCGAGCCGGGAACCGGAACAGCGTGAACGGGCCGAACGTCCCCGGGTGCGGGCCCGCCGCGAACTCGGCTATCTGGAGCGTCACTTGAGGCAGCTCGGCCGCCTCGATGAGCCGGTCGAGCTGGTTGCGCAGCACCTTGGGGCCGCCCGGGGGCCGGCTCAGCACCGTCTCGTCCATCACGACCCACAGATGAGGCGCGTCCTCACGGGTCAGCAGCGCCTGCCGGGCCATGCGCAGCGTCACATGGCGTTCGAGATCACCGGGCTGCGTGCGGCCCACGGTGCCCGCGTCCAGGACGGCCCGCGCGTACTCCTCCGTCTGCAGCAGCCCCGGTACGAAGTGCGGCTCGTACGACCTGATGAGCCCGGCCGCGCTCTCCAGGCTCACGTACAGGCTGAACCAGTCGGGCAGGATGTCGTGGAACCGCTGCCACCAGCCCGGCAGATTCGCCTCCTCGGCCAGCCCGACGAACGCCTCGGCCTCCTGCTCCGGCACCCCGTACAGCTCCAGGAGCATCTGTACGTACGGGATCTTGAGGGCGACCTCCGCGGTCTCCATACGGCGTATCGTCGCGCCGGTGACGCGCAGCGCGCGGGCGGCCTCGTCGCGGTTGAGTCCGGCCGACTCCCGCAGCTCCCGCAGGCGTCTGCCCAGTACCACTTGACCCACAGTCGGCGCGGGCCGCCGTTCACTCACGTCACGTCTCCCCACGTGCCGGGCGGCGAGCGGATTCGGGAGCCGGTGGCTCCCAGCCGCGGCACTGCGCGCACTGAACATGTGCGCGAGCCGCGTGAACGGTACCAGTGCGACCAGTGGCCTGCCCACTGCCGCGTGGACGCCGGTACAAGGTCCCCGACTACGGCGCGAGCGACCGCAGATACTTCACCGTCGCCGGGTCGGCGGGCAGAAACGTCTCGATCGCCAGCTCGGCCACCGTCACGTCCATCGGGGTGTTGAACGTCGAGATCGACGACACGAACGACAGGACCTGCCCGCCGTGCTCGATCACCATCGGCAGCGCGAAGTACGGCACCGCCTCGCCGCCCTCCCCGTGGTCGTCCCCGGCCCTGTCCGCCACCGGATACGCCTTGACCTCGTCGTAGACCGCGCGCAGTGCCTCCGAACGGTCCAGCGCGATCTGGCGCTCCATCTGCGCCAGGAGATGCCCCCGCCACTCGCGCAGGTTCCGGATCCGCGGCGCGAGGCCCTCCGGGTGCAGGGTGAGCCGCATCGCGTTGAGCGGCGGGGTCAGCAGCGACTCGGGAATCCCCTCCATCAGCATCGCGATGCCCCGATTGGCGGCGATCACCGTGTATGTCGCGTCGACGACCAGCGCCGGATACGGCTCGTAGCCGTGCAGGAGCCGCTCCAGGCCCTCCCGCAGCGCCCCCATCGACGGGTCGTCGAGCGGGGTCTCCGCGAACCGCGGCGCGTAACCCGCCGCGAGCAGCAGCGCGTTGCGCTCCCGCACCGGCACGTCCAGATGCTCCGCGAGCCGCAGGACCAGCTCCTCGCTCGGCCGTGACCTGCCCGTCTCCACGAAGCTGAGATGCCGGGCGGACGAATCGGCGCGCAGGGCCAGCTCCAGCTGGCTCACCCGCCGCCGTTCCCGCCACTCCCTCAGCAGAGGACCGATTCCGGACCGGCGAGCACGCGGGGCAGTCGACATGCCACGACCGTAGCCGAGGGGCGCGCGGCACCACCCCTGTGGGACGCTGGAACTCCTCGCACATCACAGGGAAAGGACCTGGTCATGCCCTTGGAGCCGCTGTCCCAGAAGGAGATCGAGGACCGTCTCGCCGAGCTGCCCGGTTGGAGCGTGGCCGGCGACAGTCTCACCCGCACCTTCCGCCTGGCCAACCACTTCGCGGCCACGGCCCTCGTCGTGCACATCGCGCAGATCCAGGACGAGCTCGACCACCACTCCGACCTCACCCTCGGCTACAACACGGTCGACCTGTCCGTGAACACCCACAGCGTGGGCGGCGTCCTCACTCATCTCGACTTCGGCCTCGCCCGGCGCGTCCAGGAGATCGCGGCCGGCCACGGCGTGAGCTGAGCGCCGGTGCTGGACTACGACAAGGAAGCCGCGGTCTACGACGAGACCCGCGGCGGCATACCCCGTGCCCGGTCCGCCGCCGAGGCGGTGCTCCGCCTCGTACCGCCCACCGCCCGCATCCTCCTCGACCTGGCCTGCGGCACCGGGCTCGTCACCATGCGGCTGACCAGGCCGGGCCTGCGCGCCGTCGGCGTCGATCTCGCCCCGGGCATGCTGCGCGCCGCGGCGCCCCGCCTCGACGGCGCCGCCGTCCGCGGCGACAGCCGGCAACTCCCGTTCCGCAGCGCCTCCGTGGACGTCGTGACCGTGATCTGGCTGCTGCATCTGCTGCCCGATGCCCGCCCGGTCATCGCCGAGGCCGCCCGCGTCCTGCGGCCCGGCGGCGTCCTGGTGACCACCGTGGACAAGGCCGCCGCCCACGACGTGGGCAGCGACATCGACACCCTCGTGGCCCCCTACCGCGGCCGCCTCGCCTCCGACGCGGCCGCACGGGTCGCCGCCCACGCCGCCGGCCACGGACTGCTGCCGAGCGGCGAGGCCCGTTTCCCCGGACACGGCCAGGGCCGCGCCCCCGGACGCCTCGCCGACGACGTGCGGCGCGGCAGGGTCTACGCGGCCGGGGGCGCCGCGCTCGCCGACCGTCTCGCGGCGCTCCCCGACCCCGAAGTCAGGCGCCCCGACCCGCAGTTCACCGTGCACGCCTTCACACGGCACACCTGACGCGAGATCAGTGCGCCGCCTCCACCGGCGACGGGTCAGCGGTGACGGGTGAACGTCATCGTCCAGTTCGACAGCCACGTGTCGCCGCCGTCCACCGAGAAGAACTGCTCCCAGTGCGCCGTCGTCGCCGAGATCCCCGACCACACGAACCGCACCCGGACGTCCTTGCCGTCATGCGTGTCGTCGCCCTCGAAGACGCCCCGCCCGTCCTCGTCGAAGTGACCGATGACCGGCGGGAACAGGACGCCCGTACGGCTGGACGACCAGTTCAGCGACCACGTTCCGGCCGCACGGTCGAAGAGCCGCAGCGTGAGCCCCTTGAAGCCTTCCGTGGGGCAGTCCATCTCGTCGATGTTCGCCGCCCCGTCGAACAGGCTCCAGCAGCGGTTCGTCGCGGCGAACTCCTCCCAGTCGCTGTCCGCATCGAGGAAGTCCAGGCGCCTGCGGTGGGCGACATCCCAGTCGCCGAAGAAGAAGTCGAAGTCGTGCGCGGTGCTCATCAGCGGTCTCCCGTGGTGCCGTCGGTGAGTGAATCGGCCAGATATCCGTCGAGGTCGGGGGTGTCCGGGGCCAGCATGTGCCGCACCCACGCGTCGCGTTCGTGCAGCACCGGCGGCAGCTCCCACACGCAGCCGATCCACGGCGGGTCGAGGAGCACGAACCGGGTCGGATCACTGTCGGGACAGCCGATCACCGGCTGCCCCGCGACCGCGCCCCGAAAGTGCAGGACGTTGTCCCACACCCAGCTGTACGCGTTGATGTACGCCCCGTCGTCACCGCCGCGGTGCAGCACGACGAACGTGGCCGCAGGCGTCCCGTCCGGCTCCGGAAGCAGCTCCGGCAGCATCGCGTACGCCGCCTTCTCCACCTCCGGCGCGATCCCCGCCGGATCCGCGCTCACGTGATAGCGCTTGACGCGCCGGCCCGCCACCTCGACGGGCGGCAGCGCCCACAACAGTTTCTCCTCGAAAGCCATGGCTGGAAGGTACGGCCGCTTCGCTGACATCCTGTGTCAGTGAAGTCCAGCCGACTGGTGTCCGTCCTGCTGCTGCTCCAGACGCGCGGCAGAATGACCGCCGCCCAGCTCGCCGCCGCCCTCGACGTGTCCGTACGCACCGTGTACCGCGACATCGACGCCCTGCACGCGGCCGGCGTACCGCTCTACGGCGACGCCGGGCACGCCGGCGGCTACCAGCTCGTCGACGGCTACCGCACCCGCCTCACCGGCCTCACGACCGACGAGGCCGAGGCCCTCTTCCTCGCCGGAGCACCGGGGCCCGCCGCCGAACTCGGCCTCGGCCCCGTGCTCGCCGCCGCCCAGCTCAAGGTGCGGGCCTCGCTCCCCGCCGCGCTGCGGGCCCACTCCGAACGCATCAGCGCGCGCTTCCACCTCGACGCCCCCGGCTGGTACGCCGACGAGGACGACGTCCCCCACCTCCCGGCCGTCGCCACCGCCGTCTGGAACAGCCGCGTCCTGCACGTCCGCTACCGCCGCTGGCGCGCCCCCACCGACGTCGAACGCCGCCTCGAACCGTACGGACTCGTACTCAAGGCGGGCCGCTGGTACGTGATCGCCTCCGCCGGAACCGGAGACGTCCGCACCTACCGCGTCGACCAGATCCTCCAACTCGACATCGGTGAGGAGGAGTTCGAGCGGCCTGCCGACTTCGATCTCGCGGCGTACTGGCGCGCCTGCCAGGACGACTTCCACGGCCGACTGCACAGCGGCGAAGCCGTCGTACGACTCGCGCCCGGCGCCGCCGACCGGTTGCCCGGCCCCGCGCTGCGCGAAGCGGCCCGCACCACCGCCCGCCCGGAACCCGACGGCTGGACCCGAGCGGTCGTTCCCATCGAGTCCGTCGACCACGCCCACGACACGTTCCTGCGGCTCGGCGCCGGTATCGAGGTTCTGGAACCCGCTGAGCTGCGCCGGCGCATCCGGGTCACGGCCGAAGCGCTCGCCGACCTCTACGGCCGGGCTTGACGCCCCGCGCCCCCCACACACACACGTGTGCCCCGCCTCCGGACGGAGACGGGGCACACGAAGCCGTAGGCGTGAAGCGGTCAGGCCACGTCGAACGTCGCCGGGTCGGGACCCAGGCGACGGTCCTCGTTGAGCGCGCTGATCGCCGCGATGTCCTCGATGTCCAGCTCGAAGTCGAACACGTCGATGTTCTCCACGATCCGCGACGGCGTCACGGACTTGGGGATCACCACGTTGCCGAGCTGGACGTGCCAGCGCAGCACGACCTGAGCCGGCGTGCGCCCGTGCTTCTGGGCGATGGCGACGATCGCAGGCACCTCGAGAAGGCCCTTGCCCTGGCCCAGCGGCGACCAGGCCTCCGTGGCGATGCCCTGCTCCGCGTGGAACTCGCGCGCGGCGCGCTGCTGGAGGTGCGGGTGCAGCTCGATCTGGTTGACCGCCGGGATGATCGACGTCTCGCCGAGGAGGCGCTCCAGGTGCTCCGGAAGGAAGTTGGAGACACCGATGGCCTTGGCCCGGCCGTCCGCGTAGATCTTCTCGAGGGCCTTGTACGTGTCGACGTAGCTGTCCTTCGAGGGCAGCGGCCAGTGGATCAGGTACAGATCGAGATAGTCGAGACCCAGCTTGTCGAGGGAGGCGTCGAAGGCGCGCAGCGTCGCGTCGTAGCCCTGGTCGGCGTTCCACAGCTTCGTGGTGACGAAGAGCTTCTCGCGGGCGATGCCGGAGGCGGCGACGGCCTTGCCGGTGCCCTCCTCGTTGCCGTAGATCGCGGCGGTGTCGATGCTGCGGTACCCGGCCTCCAGGGCCGTCGCGACAGCCTTCTCGGCCTCGGCGTCCGGCACCTGCCAGACGCCGAAACCGAGCTGGGGCATCTCGACGCCGTTGTTCAGGATGATCGGGGGGACCTTGCTCACGAGCTCTCGATCCTTCGCGTTGTCGGTTGGTACTCCCATCGTCAACGATCACGGGCCGGTACGCATTCCCGTTCACGGCGTGTTCACAGCGGCGCCCCGGACCCCGCTCACCCGGCCGAACCGAGATAGGCGTCCCGCACGGCCGAGTCGGCGCGAACCGCCGCCGGGGTCCCCTCGGCCAGCACGGTCCCGAGGTCGAGCACGACCACGCGGGAGCAGAGCTCCATGACGAAGGCGACGTTGTGCTCGACGAGGAGCACGGCGCAGCCCTGTTGGTCCGACAGATGACGGATGACGGATTTCAGCTGACAGATTTCATCATCTGTCATTCCGGACGCGGGCTCGTCGAGCAGCACCACCCGTGCCCCCTCCACCCCCGCCCGGGCCAGTTCGACCATGCGTGCCCGGCCCACGGGCAACGCCCCCGCGTACTCCCCGGCCAGCGCGTCGAGGCCGCACGCGCGCAGCATCGACGACGCCCGCTCGCGACGGCGCCGTTCGTACGTCCGTCTGGTCGGCGCCGCCAGCAGGTCGGCGGCGAGTCCGCCCCCGCCGCCCCGCCACTCCTGCGCCACCAGCAGGTTGTCCGCGACCGTGAGCTGGCCGAAGAGCTGCTGGCGCTGGAACGTGCGGCGTATCCCGTGGCGGGCCCGCCACACGGGGGAGCGGCGCGTGATGTCCTCGCCGTCCAGAAGGACGCGGCCCTCGTCGGGGCGCCGGATCCCGGAGACGACGTCGAAGAACGTGGTCTTGCCCGCGCCGTTCGGGCCGATGAGGCCGCACACCTCGCCGGCGCGCAGCGTCACGCCGGCCCCGTCGAGCGCGCGGATCCCGCCGAACCGGACGCCGACTCCGGCCGCTTCGAGCACGGGTCCGCCAGTGGGTTCGCTCATGGCCGCACCGCCCCTTCCTCCGCCGTGTCCTGCGCCGTGCCCGGTCCGCTCGCGGCGAGCCCCAGGTAGGCCTCGGTGAGCCGGTCGGCCCGCACCTCGGCGCGCGGGCCGCACCACGAGACGCGCCCCCGGTCGAGATACGCGACGGTGTCGGCGACGCCGAGGATCTCGGTGGCCTTCTCCTCGACGAGGAGCAGCCCCGTTCCGGCGTCGCGGAGTTCGGTGAGCAGCCGGAACACGTCCTCGACGATGCGCGGCGCGAGACCGAGGGACGGCTCGTCGGCGATGAGGACCCGGGGTGGCTCCTGGAGGAGCGGGGCGAGGGCGAGCAGTTGCTGCTCACCGCCGGAGAGCGCGCCCGCGGTCACGTCGCGGCGGGCGGCGAGCCCGGCGAAGCGCTCGTACACGGCATCGCGCGCGTGCTTGTCGGCGAGGTGCAGGGTGAGGTTCTCCTCGATGGTGAGGGCGGGGAAGATGCCGCGCCCTTCGGGGGCGAGGAGTACGCCGGTCCGCGCCCGGCGGACGGGGCCCTCGCGTGTGACGTCCCGCCCGGCGACGTACACCTGCCCCCGCAGGGGTGTGAGGAGTCCGGCGGCGGTACGGCACGTCGTGGACTTCCCGGCGCCGTTGGGGCCGAGGAGGGCGACGATCTCGCCGGGGTGGACGGCGATGCCGACCCCGTGCAGGACAGGGGCGCCGTCGTATCCGGCGTGCAGGCCGCGCAGTTCGAGGGCGGGCGGGGTGCCGCTGTCGGGGGCGGGTGCCGGGGCCGGGCCCGTCGCTTCGGAGACGGAGACTCCCGTCGCCGTCCTCGTACTCTTGCGCCGGTGCCGTCGTACGGAGATCGCCGCGCAGTACCCGTCCGGGTCGTTGGCGAGTGCGAGGCCCGCCAGGCCGAACAGGACGACCGGAAGATGGACGGAGTCCGTGACGTAGTCCGCGACGAGGTGCGGCACGATCGCGTAGACGAGGCCCGCGACGACCGCGAACTGCGGGCGCCGTACCCCTGCCGCGACGACCACCGCGAGCCAGATCAGGCCCGTCATCGCGGTGAAGTCGGTGGCGGTGATGCGGGTGTTGTACGACGCGTACATCACGCCGCCGAAGCCCGCGAGGCCGGCCGAGAGGGTGAAGAGGAGCAGTTTGGTACGGATCACGGAGACGCCGGAGGCCATCGCCGCGGCGGGCGCCGAGCGCACGGCGAGCATCGCGCGGCCCGAGGGGGAGTTGCGCAGCGCGCCGAGGGCGGCCACGGCGGCCGCGCACAGGACGACCATCGCGACCCCCATCGCCCGGTCGTCGCTCAGGTCGACGGGGCCGAAGACGGGGCGCGGGATCTCCCAGCCGGTGTCGCCGTTCCTCAGCCAGCCCATCTGGAAGAGGACTTGGTCGGCGAGGAACGCCAGGGCGAGTGTGGCGAGGGCCAGGGTGCGGCCGCCCAGGCGCAGCGCGGGCAGCGCGACGAGCGCCCCGAGGACGGCCGCGACACAGGTGCCCACGAGCGCCGCCGCGATGAACGGCCAGCCGTGGCTCATCAGGAGCCCGGCCACGAGCGCCGCGCCGGTGACGAAGGTGGCCTGCGCGAGGGACACCATCGCGCCGAGCCCCGTCACGACGGTGAACGAGACGAAGACGAGCGAGAGGGCGAGGCCCTGGGCGAGGATGCCGCTCCAGAACGGGGTCGTCACCGTGTAGAAGGCGGCTGCGAGCAGCACGGCGGCCACCGCCCACGGCCCCCACTTCCGTGCCCAGGAGCGGCCCGCGAGGTAGTCGACGGGCGGTGCGTCGGCGGCGGCCGTCCCCGCCGTGCGCCGGCGCCGGGTGAGCAGCAGCAGTCCGGCGAAGAGGATCAGGAACGGGACGGCGGTGCGGAAGCCCGTGATGCGTTCGGCGAAGGACGAGTAGCCGGCGACGAGGTTCTGCAGGACGCCGAGGCCGAGTCCGCCCGCGAAGGCGAGGGGTACGGAGGCGAAGCGCCCGAGGACCGCGGCGGTCGCCGACACGAACAGGAACAGCGTGAAGTCGTGCGCGGACAGGCCGAGCAGCGGGGTCGCGAGGACGCCGGCGAGGCCCGCGAGCCCGGACGACAGCATCCACGCCACGGTGGAGAGCCGGTCGGCGCTCATGCCGCGCAGTTCGACGAGTGAGCGGTTGTCGACGGCTGCCCGCAGGCGCAGGCCGAGCGTGGTGTGCCGCATCAGGATCCACAGGCCGAGCGCGACCGCGGCGGTCGTCACCCAGGTGATCAGCTGGTCGGAGTCGATGCCGACGCCGTCCATCGGCTGCCAGTTCTTCGCGGGGCTCGGGCCCACGCCCGGCAGCCCGAACTGGTTCTCGGCGGGCTTGACGGACACGCCCGCGTCGTCGAGCAGTTCCACCACCCACAGGCCGAGCGCGGGCAGCGCGACGAGGAGACCGATCGTCGCGACGATCTGCGCGGTCTCGCCGACGCGTGCCAGCTTGCGGAACATCAGCCGGTCAAGTCCCCATCCCAGCAGGGGAGATGCGACACAGACGAGGAGGAGCGCGGTCGGTACGGCGGGCCAGCCGAGACCGGAGTGCAGTTCGTAGAAGGCGAGCGCGCACAGGTAGGCGGTGGCGCCGTGGGCGAAGTTGAAGAGGCCGGAGGCGGAGTAGGACAGGACGAGGCCGGTGGCGAGGAGCGCGTACAGCGCACCGGACACGAGCCCGCTCAGCACGAAGGCCAGCAGGTCGGACATGCGGGGCGCCCCCTACTTGAACGGGATGGGCTCGTAGCACTTGAAGGGTGACGAGACGTGGTACGCCCCGTTCTTGAGCTGGACGAGGGCGCCGCAGCCGAACGACTCCTTCTGCCCCTTGGGCAGGGCGCGGTCGCCGACCATCGTGCCGGTGTCGGAGAACCCGTTCGCGGCCTTCTGGAAGGAGGCGACGGTGAGGTCCCGGCCGGCCTTCTGCGCGATGGAGAGGAACAGGTCGGCGGACATGTAGCCGGTCATCATGTGCATGTTGAGCGGCACGTCCTTCCCGCCCGACGCCTTCTTGATGTCCGCCTTGAACTGCCTCATCGCCGCCGAGCGCGTCTCGAAGGGCTCGAAGGTCAGCAGGATGTGCACGCCGTCGAGCGCCTCCTTCGTCGCGCTCTTGGCGAGCAGCCCCGGGTCGTAGTCGGTCGGGTCGGTGAGGACACCGCGGTACCCGGAGCGCTTGACGGCGGTGAACAGGCCGATGTTGTACGGGGTCTGCATGACGGAGACGACGATGTCGGGCGCCTTGCCGCCGTCGCTGCGCAGGATCTCCTTCGTGTACGCGGACCAGTCGCTCGGCACCGAGGTCGCGGGCACGGACGACTTGGCGAAGGTGACCTTGTATCCGGCGGACGCGAAGCTCTGCCTGTAGGTGCGGATGGCGAAGGTGCCCGCGTCGTTGTCGTTGGCGAGGATGGCGACGGTCTTCCCCTGGGCGCCGTGCGTGACCTGCTTGAGGCCCTCGGGCCAGGTCTGCGAGATGGTGCCGCCGGGCATCGGGACCATGCAGCCGCCGAAGCCGTAGATGTAGGTGGGTCCGCAGAAGGACGGGATCGTGCCCCAGCCGAACGTGGGGACCTTCTGCTTCTGCAGGAAGTCGGCCCCGGAGAAGGTCACCGAACTCATCGGCGAGATCGCGAACACCTTGTCCTGCTGGACGAGTTTGCGGGCCGCGGCGAGATTCTTGGCCGGGTCCTGGCCGTCGTCCTCCGCGCCCAGGTAGTCGATCTTCCTGCCGTTGATCCCGCCCTCGGCGTTGGCGCGGGCGAAGCGGGCCCTCGCGCCGAGGTCGGTGTCCTTCTTGCTGTAGCCGCTGGCGGTCGTCATGGAGACGATGCCGCCGACCTTGATGGCGTCGTCCGTCACTCCGCGTACCGGACTTCCCTTGCTGTCCGGGGAGTTGCCGGTCGCCGCGGAGTTGCATGCGGTGGCGAGCAGCAGTGCCGCCACAGTGGCGGTGATGGCGCGGACAGATCGCGACACGATGGGCCCCCTCCGTCGGGTGAGGGTGATTCTGTGTGCGACCTGATGAACCGTCAATAACTGACGCATCGGTAATTGATGAACCGTCAGAAACGGTTCACGGCCGGGTCAGGGGCTCGTGTCGGGGTTACCGTCGGGAACGTACCGGCGCGCGATCAGCCCCGGTACAGCGCCTCGACCTCCTCCGCGTACGCCGTCTCGATCGCCTTCCGCTTCAGCTTCAGGGACGGCGTGAGCAGCCCGTGCTCCTCGGTGAACTGGTAGGCCAGTATCCGGAACGTACGGATCGACTCGGCCTGCGAGACCAGGGTGTTCGCCGCCACGACGGCCCTGCGCACCTCGGTCTCCAGGTCCGGGTCGTGGACCAGCTGGGCGGGCTTCAGCGAGGGCTTGCCCCGCATGTTCAGCCAGTGCTCGACGGCCTCGGCCTCCAGCGTCACGAGCGCGGCGATGTACGGGCGGTCGTTGCCGACGACGATGCACTGGGCGACCAGCGGATGGTCGCGCACCCGCTCCTCCAGCTGCTGCGGCGAGACGCTCTTGCCGCCGGAGGTCACGAGGATCTCCTTCTTGCGGCCGGTGATCGTCAGGTAGCCGTCGTCGTCGAGCGCGCCGAGGTCGCCGGTGGCCAGCCAGCCGTCGTGCAGGGTGGAGTCGGTGGCCTTCGGGTCGTTGAGGTACCCCTGGAACACATTGGCGCCGTACAGCCAGACCTCGCCGTCGTCGGCGATGTGGACCGTGGTGCCGGGGATGGCCTGGCCGACCGTGCCGTAGCGGGTCTGCTCCGGCGGGTTCGCGGTGGCCGCGGCCGTGGACTCGGTGAGCCCGTACCCCTCGTAGATCGTGACGCCGGCGCCCGCGAAGAACAGGCCCAGGCGGCGGTCCATGCCCGAGCCGCCCGACATCGCGTGCCGCACGCGGCCGCCCATCGCCTCGCGGACCTTGGAGTAGACGAGCTTGTCGAAGATCGAGTGCTGCATGCGCAGCGAAGCGGACGGTCCGGGTCCGGTGCCGAACGCCTTGGCCTCCTGCGCGTCCGCGTACTTCACGGCGCACTCGACGGCCTTGTCGAACGGACCCGACTTGCCGTCCTTCTCGGCCTTGCGGCGAGCCGCGTTGAAGACCTTCTCGAAGATGTACGGCACGGCGAGGATGAACGTCGGGCGGAACGACTGCAGGTCCGGCAGCAGAGCCGCCGCGTTGAGCTGCGGCTGGTGGCCGAGCTTCACGCCGCCGCGGATCGTGGCGATCTGCACCATGCGCCCGAAGACGTGCGCGAGCGGCAGGAACAGCAGGGTCGAGGCCTCGTCGCCGCGCTTGGAGTGGAACACCGGCTCCCAGCGGCTGACCATCGTGTCCGACTCGAACATGAAGTTCGCGTGGCTGATGACGCAGCCCTTGGGGCGGCCCGTGGTGCCCGAGGTGTAGATGATCGTGGCGATGGAGTCGGGGGTGACGGCGCGCCGGTGGCGGTGCACCACCTCGTCGTCGATGTGGGCACCGGCCTCGATGAGACGGGGCACGGGATCGGCGTCCAGCTGCCACATCCGGCTGAGAGTGGGCAGCCGGTCGATGACGGTGGCGATCGTCATCGCGTGGTCCTCGTGCTCCACCATCGCGGCCGACACCTGCGCGTCGTGCAGGGTCCAGAAGACCTGCTCCGCGGACGCCGTCGGGTAGATCGGCACGACCTGCGCGCCGATCGTCCACAGCGCGAAGTCGAAGAGGGTCCACTCGTAGCGGGTCCTCGACATGATCGCGACGCGGTCGCCGAAGCGGACGCCCTGCGCGAGCAGTCCCTTGGCGAGCCCGAGCACTTCGTCACGGAATTCGGCGGCAGTCACGTCGTACCAGCGGCCCGCATCGTCCTTGCGGCCCAGCGCGACGCGCAGCGGATCCTCCAGGGCATGGTCGAACACGGCGTCGGCCAGGCCGCCCACCGGCGGCGCCGACGCCAGAGGGGGGTTGGTGAACTCGCGCAATGTTGCTCCTTGTGGCGCTCCGCACAGCGCCGGTGACGGTACCCCACCCCGCGCCCCGGCGGGAGGGGTCCAAATGGGCCGGAGCGCGCGGAATATGCACTGGTCAGCCGGTGAAATACGGCCACAAGGGGAAGGGCGGGACAGAATTCTTACGGTTCAGTAAGTTTCGGTGGCGCAATCTCCACGGAATCTGTACGGAGCGCTTACCGGGGGTCCGCTGCGGGGTTTTTGGGCGGACTGGTCGCTTCCGATTTCTCCACGGACGGTCCACGACCTTCCCGGGCGGCCGCGGCGGCGGTCGCTCCCCGTGGGTGGTGAGCGGTCGGCGGCGCCCTCACCAGCGCGAGGAGCAGCACCTCCGCGGCGAGCGCCGCGCAGCCCGCGACCACGGAGGCCGCGTCGAGCCCCGGCGTGAAGGCCGCCCGCAGCGCGTGCTCCGGGACCACTCCGTTGAGGGCCCTCGTCCCGCAGCCCGCGAGCGTGCGCGCGGCGCCGTGCGGCAGTGGGTGCTGCGTCGTCGACGTGGGTGTCGACGTCAGTGCGGTGCCGAGGGCGGTCACCGCGAGCGCGTGGCCGGGCTGCGGGAACGTGTTCACCGCGCCGCCCGCCATGCCCCCGCGCTCCGGCTCCACCGCGGCGCCCGCGATCCCCGGCGCCTGGTCGCCACCGTCGTGCCCCGGGACGCCGCCGGCCCCCACGCGTACCTCAGCGGCGAGCTCGGCCGGTCCCAAGGCGGCCGGCGCGTGGAGGCGTCGCCGTTCCTGCGGAGGGGCGAGCGGCTGACGTACCAGCCGCCCGTCGACCGGCTGCACCGCTCCCGCTAGCGGCTGCGGTGCAGCCGGTCGCCCCCGTCGAGGATCGCCTGGGCCAGCGCCTGCGCAGCGGCGTCGCCCTGAGCGCTGGCGTGCCGCGGCCCGTGCAGCAGGACGAAGTCCACCTCGCCCAGCTCCGGCAGCCCGGCCCGCTCCGGTACGCGGACCAGGCCGGGCGGGATCAGGCCGCGCGCGTGCGCCATCACGCCGAGGCCCGCCCTGGCCGCCGCGATCAGGCCGTTGAGGCTGCCGCTGGTACAGGCCACGCGCCAGGCGCGGCCGTGCCGCTCCAGGGCTTCGAGGGCCAGGGCCCGTGAGATGCCCGGCGGCGGATACACGATGAGGGGCACCGGACGGTCCGGGTCCAGGCGCAGCCGCTCCGCGCCGATCCACACCAGCCGGTCGTGCCACACGGACTCGCCGCGCGGGTCCTCGGGCCGCCGCTTGGCGAGGACCAGGTCGAGCTTGCCCGCGTCGAGCTGTTCGTGCAGCGTCCCGGACAGTTCGACCGTCAGCTCCAGGTCCACCTCGGGGTGGTCGTGCCGGAACGCCTCCAGGATCTCGGTGAGCCGCGTGAGGACGAAGTCCTCCGAGGCCCCGAAGCGCAGCCGTCCCCGCAGCCGCGTGCCGGTGAAGAACGCCGACGCCTGTTCGTGCACCTCCAGGATCCGGCGCGCGAAGCCGAGCATCGCCTCACCGTCCTCTGTGAGCTCGACGGTGTGCGTGTCCCGCGTGAACAGGGTCCGCCCCGTGGCGTCCTCCAGGCGCCGCACGTGCTGGCTGACCGTGGACTGGCGCAGGCCGAGGCGGCGGGCCGCCTGTGTGAAGCTCAGGGTCTGGGCCACGGCGAGGAACGTGCGCAGCTGCGAGGGGTCGTACATGGCCCCGACCCTACCCGCGCCCATCGCGGAACGTGATGACAGTCAGTGCGGTATGCCGGATTCCCGATCGCGGTGATCAGGAGGACGATGGAGAGGGCACGACCTGAACCGACAGCAAGGAACATGGAACCCGTGAAACGCCTGACTTGGCCGTCCTGGATGCCGGTCGACCCCTACATCCTGGCGCTCATAGGGACGGTGGGCCTCGCGGCGCTCCTTCCCGCGCGCGGTGGTGCGGCCGATGTCGCGTCCGGTGCCTCGACCACCGCCGTCGCGTTCCTCTTCTTCCTCTACGGGGCGCGCCTGTCGACCCGCGAGGCCCTCGACGGGCTCAGGCACTGGCGGCTCCATGTGACCGTCCTCGCCGCCACGTTCGTCGTCTTCCCGCTCCTCGGCCTCGCGGCCCGCGGCCTCGTCCCCGTGGTCCTCACGCCGTCCCTCTACGACGGTCTGCTCTTCCTCACCCTCGTACCCTCGACGATCCAGTCGTCGATCGCCTTCACCTCCATGGCCCGAGGCAACGTGCCCGCCGCGATCTGCGCGGGCTCCTTCTCCTCGCTGGCCGGCATCGTCGTCACGCCGCTGCTCGCGGCGGGCCTGCTCGGCAACAGCGGCGGCGGGTTCTCCGCGGACTCCCTCGTCAAGATCGTTCTGCAGCTGCTCGTGCCGTTCCTCGCCGGGCAGTTCCTGCGCCGCTGGGTCGGCTCCTTCATCGCGCGGCACAAGAAGATCCTGGGCTATGTCGACCGCGGCTCGATCCTGCTCGTCGTCTACACCGCGTTCAGCGAGGGCATGGTCCAGGGCATCTGGCACCAGGTCAGCGCGGTGCGCCTGGGCGGGCTCCTCGTCGTCGAGGCGGTGCTGCTCGCCGTCATGCTGGCTGTCACCTGGTACGGCGGCAAGGCGCTCGGCTTCGGGCGTGAGGACCGCATCGCGATCCAGTTCGCCGGGTCGAAGAAGTCCCTGGCGGCCGGACTGCCCATGGCGAGCGTCCTGTTCGGGGCGCACGCCTCCCTCGCCGTGCTGCCGCTGATGCTGTTCCACCAGATGCAGCTGATGGTGTGCGCCGTGATCGCCAAGCGCCGGGCGCTCGACCCCCTGGAACAGGTCAGCGCGAGGCAGGAGCGAGCCGCACAGCCACGAACCGCGGCCGGTACAGCGACACGTTCGCGCTGACCTGCGCCTGCGCGGTGGCGGGCGTCGCGTCCAGCCAGTTGACGTCGTAGCTGAGCAGCACGCGCCCGTCACCACCGCCGAGCGCGGGGTGCGCCTGCGGGTTGTACGCGGCCGTGCCCTGCCGGAGCGCCCCGTCCCGCGGCAGCGGTGCCTCGAAGCCCTTCGCGGGGCCGTGCCAGGGCCCGGTCGGGGTACAGGCCCAGTAGGAGGTGACGCGGGTCAGGCCCGCGGTGCCGGAGGCCATCGTGAACAGGACGTACGTACCGCCGTCGCGCACGACGGTGAACGCGCTGCCGACCCCGCGCCGTTCACCGTCGCCGAGGACCGGCCGTGGCCGTGGAGCGCCTGTCCAGCGCGAGCCGTCCCAGTAGCGCCACGCCCCCGGCTCGGCGAGCCGGCCGAGCGGCACCCGGACGACATAGGCGTGGCGCGTGGCCCCCTGACCGTCGTCACCGCCGAACACGTACGTCCAGCCGCCCCGCTCGACGGCCGTCGTGCCGAACAGGACGCGCCGCGCCGGGTCCGGCACGCCCCGCTGGTCGAGGACCGTGGCGACGCTCTCGACGCGCAGGCCGGGCAGCGACAGCGTGGCGACCTCGGTGGCGGCGGGCACGCCGTAGATCCAGGTGCCCGTCCCCGTCGTGCGGGTCCACAGCAGGACGCGGACGACCCGCTCGGCGGAGCCGGGGGAGCGGGGCTCGACGCGGGCCGCGACGGGCCAGCGCCACTGCTGCGGCGCCGGGTCGGGGAACAGGGGTGCGGGCAGTGTGCGTTCCGGCGTGCCCGAACGGTCCGTCAGCACGGCCGAGTTGCGCACGAACGGCGCCGAGAGGTCCCGCCAGGCATGGGGCCGGCCCGCCGGATCGGGCGGCGCGTGCACCTGCCCGAGATAGGTGTCGGAGAACAGCCACAGGACCCGCCCGTCCGGGAGCCGCACGGAGTGCGTGCCGTCGCCGCCCGTCCAGTCGTCGCCCCGCGACGCGTCGTCGCCGTAGCGGGCGAACGCGTCCGTGAGGCCGGGGTCGGCGGACCACGAGGCGATGCTGCGCGCCGCGCACGGGCGACCGCCCTCCCGGTCCTCGCCCGGGAGGGCGGTCAGCAGGGCGGCGGCGCACACCAGGGCCAGCAGCAGGCCGAGACCCGCTCCCGCGCTCCTGCGGCGCGCCGCCTCCGTGTCCGCGGGCACCTTTCGGACGCTAGTGGCCGCCGCGCACGCGGTCCATGGGCAGCCACAGGACGGTGTCCGGGGTCACAGTGGTGAGCGGGGTGCCGAGCTCCGCGTCGCTCAACGCCCGGTCCTGGACGCGGACTTCGTCGATCGCGCCGGTGAAGTGCGCCCGGCTGTCCATCCGTTCGCCCACGTGCACGCCGAACGGCGAGTTGCGGCTGACCGAGCCCGGCACGTCGGGCGTGGCGACCGACGTCCCGTCGACGGTGAGTGTCAGCCGACCTCCGCCGCGCCGCAGTACGGCGTGGTGCCACTGGCCGTCGTTGTACGCGGTGGCGGTGCGCACCGAGGCCGTTCGCGGGGCCGCGGCTCCGTCCCGCGTGGTGATCAGGCCCGTGACGCGGTTGCTCGCGGGCTCGGCGCGCAGCCACACCTGCGGCTGCGTGGTGCCGATGCCGCCCATCCACAGCAGGGGCTGCTCACCGGTCGTGGCGGAGTAGCGGAACCACAGCGACGCGGTGAAGTCCTTCGTGCCGAGCGGCAGCCGGTCGCTGTAAGGGAGCCTTACGGCGTCGTCCCTGCCGTCGAAGGAGAGCGCCCCGCCGAAGCGGCCGGCGGTCGGGGAGGCGCCGCCGAGCACGGCCGCGTCCCGCGCGTCGTGGGCCCGGTCCTGCGTCGTCGGGTCGGCGCCGCGGCGCGGCGCCGGCCAGTCCTCGGTGAAGCGCGCGAAGCGGATCTCGTCGCGGGCGTCGACCGCGCCGCCCTCGTACATGAGGCCCACCCGGTCACGGGTCGCCTGCACGAGGTCCGAGTAGCCGGACCAGTCGGTCGTCACCACGGTCGAGCGGTCGAAGCTGTCCCAGGTGCGCCCGCCGTCGTACGAGGAGCGGACGGTCATGGTCCGGCGCCGGTCGGGATCGCCGGGGCAGGCCAGCAGGAGCCGGTTGCCGGTGCGCAGGACCGAACCCTGCACCTGCGGGGTGTAGAGGTCGGGGATCGCCGTGAAGCGCCGCGTGAACGAGTCGCCGCCGTCCCCGCTCCAGGTGTGCGTGCGGTGACCGAGGTCGGTGCCGTCCTGCTCGCGCCCCGACACGTACAGGGTGCCGCCGGGCAGTTCGGCGACGGTCATCTCGGACGGCTTCTGCCGGAAGGTGCCGTCGTCCGCGATCGGCCAGGAGTCCTTCGCGCCGACCCGCCAGTGCCTGCCGCCGTCGTCGCTGACCATGAGCGCGGCGTGGTTCGCGGTGACGCGGCTGCCGTTCCAGGTCTCGGCGTTGACGGTGAAGACGAGCCGGCCGCGGTGGCGCCCCTGGGTGAGCTGGATGCCGTGCACGGGTCCCGTCGCGTACCAGGAGTTCCAGTCCTTCGGCAGGATCTCGTCGCTCAGGTCGCGCGGTGCCGACCAGGTGCGGCCGTCGTCGTCGCTGTACTGGAGGTGCGGAGTGCGGTCGCACGGAACGTCGCAGTTCTTGCCGTCCGTGCGGCCGGTGTTGTACGTCTCCGCGAGCAGGATGCGGCCCGTCCTGAGGTCGACCACGGGTGCGGGGTTGCCGTGGGTGTCACCGGCGCCCTCGTTGACGACCTGGAGCGGGCTCCAGGTGCGGCCGCCGTCCTCGGACCGCTTGACCACGATGTCTATGTCGCCCGCGTCGGAACAGTCGTTCGTCCGCCCCTCGGCGAAGGCGAGCAGCGTCCCCTGCTTCGTCTTCACGACGGCGGGAATGCGGTAGCAGGCGTACCCGGGATCCTGGGAAGCCTTGAAGAGGACCTGTTGCTCGAACGACGGCTGCGTCGCGGCCGTCCGGGCCGCCGGCGCCGCGCCGGCCGGTTGGGCGGCCTGCGCGGGCAGGGCGGCTCCCGCGGCCACCGCGAGCAGCGTGACGACGGATGTGCCCAGGGATCTCAGACGTACGCGGAGGCTTGACGGCATGGTGCGGCCACCCTTCAACGGCTCGTGTCAAGACTGATGTCACGGCTCATGCGTCTGGACATCCAGACATCCCACGTCCAATGTCCGGGTCACAGACGCTACTTGGGACGCTCGGCACGCCACAAGAACCGTGCATCAGGGGATCAGGACGACCTTGCCGAGATTGACGCGCCCCTCGATGGCCTCGTGGGCCCGTGCCGCGTCCTCCAGGGCGAACTCCGCGTGCACCACGGGCCGCAGAGCCCCCTCGAAGAACAGCCGCCACAGCTCTTTGCGCCACCGTTCGTAGGTCTCGGGCTTCCCCCGAGCGATGAGCGCCATCTGGAAACCGATGACGGACTTGGCGCCCACGAGCAGGTCGTACGCCTCGACGGTGCCGCCGCCCGAGCTGTACGCGACGAGGCGCCCGTGCGGGGCCAGCGCCTTCAGGCCCGGTGTCAGCAGCTCGCCGCCCACCGCGTCCAGGACGTAGTCGACCGGATCGCCCCAGGTCTCGTCGTCGTAGATCACCACGTCGTCCGCGCCGAGTCCGCGTACGAACTCCGCCTTGCCGGGACCCGACACCGCGCCCGTGACCCGGCAGGCCCCGCTCGACGCCGCGAGCTGCAGGGCCAGATGGCCGACACCGCTCGCCGCCGCCGTGACGAGCGCCGCCTCGCCCGGCTCGGGGCGTGCGGCCTGCAACGCTCCGTACGCCACGAGCCCGCTGCGGACCAGGGCCACCGCGTCGGTGGCGCGCGCGCCGTCCGGCACCGGTGACGCCATGGCGACGTGCAGGAGCGCGTAGTCGGCGTATCCGTGCCCGAAGACGAGGCCGGTGACGCGGTCGCCGGGGGCGTACTCCGTCACGCCGGGGCCCACGGCCGCCACTTCACCGGCGACCTCGCCGCCCAGCGCGATGGGTTCCCGCGGCTCTCGGACCTTGCGGACGACGGGCAGCGTGACACCGATCGCCTCGGTGTGGACGAGGAGTTCACCGGGACCCGGCTCGGGGACGGGTGTGTCTTCCAGGAACAGGACGTCGGGGCCGCCGCTGTGTTCGTACCGGATGCGCCGCATCGGCACACCGCCTTCCCGGGCGTGGAGTCGTTGGGGGCGCCAACGATACGCAGATTCATTGGGAAGTCCAACGGTTATTGGCTAAGCTGCCCCCATGTCCGAGAACCGGCCCGCCCTGGGCGCCATCCGCACCCTCCCCAGCTGGCGCCTCGGCCGCGCCGCGGAGCGCGGGCGCGGCCTCGTCGCCGACGCGCTCGCCCGCGAGGGCCTGAAGATGTGGCACCACGTGGTCCTGTGCGCCGTGACGGACCTGCAACCCGTGGCCCAGGCCGACCTGGTGCGCAGCGTCTCGCTCGACCCCAAGGACATGGTCGGCGTCCTGAACGACCTCCAGGACGCGGGACTCGTCGTCCGCGCCCCCGACCCGAAGGACCGCCGGAAGAACGCCGTCACGGTCACGGACCGGGGCACCGCGACGCTACGGCGGTGCGCCGCGGCCGCCGAGGACGCCAACGCCGCGCTCCTGGCGCCGCTTTCGGCGAAGGAGCGTGCCGCGTTCCTGGACATGCTGGAGCGGGTGTCCGGCGAGCCGGGGAGGTAGGAAAGAGGGGTGCCGGGGCGTCGGCGCGTGGGGCCCGGCCGGCGCAGGGGGCGCTCCCCGCCGGATCCGGGCCCCGTCGCCGTGCCGCGGGGAATCCGGTCAGCCCTGGGCGGCCGCGGCCCGCAGGGCGATGCGGTGTTCTCCCGCGTACACGTTCATGTTGGGCCCCCGCAGGAAGCCGACCAGCGTGAGGCCGGTCTCGACGGCCAGGTCGACCGCGAGCGACGACGGCGCGGACACGGCCGCGAGGACCGGGATGCCCGCCATCACCGCCTTCTGCGCGAGCTCGAAGGAAGCGCGGCCCGAGACGAGCAGGATCGCGCGGGACAGGGGAAGCGCGCCGCTCTGGAGGGCGCGCCCGACGAGCTTGTCCACCGCGTTGTGCCGGCCCACGTCCTCGCGGATGTCGAGCAGTTGCCCGGCCTCCGAGAACAGCGCCGCGGCGTGCAGACCCCCGGTCCGGTCGAAGACCCGCTGGGCCTCGCGCAGCCGGTGGGGGAGGCTCGCCAGGAGCGAGGGCCCGATCCGGACCGGGGGAGTGTCGTCGATGGCGAACCGCGTCGTCGTACGGACGGCGTCCAGGCTCGCCTTCCCGCACAGGCCGCACGACGACGTCGTGTACACGTTGCGTTCGAGCGTGATGTCGGGGAGCACCACACCGGGAGCGGTGCGCACGTCCACGACGTTGTACGTATTCGACCCTTCCCCAGCGCCTGAAGGGCCTGGGGGGACCCCCAGCGTGGCCCCCGCGCAGTACACGATGCTCTGCAGTTCCTCCGTCGCGCCGAGGACGCCCTCGCTGACCAGGAACCCCGCCGCGAGCGCGAAGTCGTCGCCCGGGGTGCGCATCGTGATGGCGAGGGGCTTGCCGTTCAGCCGGATCTCCAGCGGCTCCTCGGCGACGAGCGTGTCGGGCCTGCTCGAGACCTGCTCGTCCCGGATGCGGAGCACCTTGCGTCGTTCCGTGACGCGTCCCATGTGTCGATCAGTCCCGGTTCTGTACGTGCTGATAGCCGAAGCGGCCCTTGATGCAGAGGTTGCCGTGGGTCACCGGGTTGTCGTGCGGCGAGGTGACCTTGACGATCTCATTGTCCTGCACATGGAGAGTGAGGTTGCAGCCCACTCCGCAGTACGCGCACACCGTCGTCGTCCGCGTCTGCTCCGCCTCGTTCCAGGTCCCCGCCGCCCGCATGTCGAACTCCGACTTGAAGGACAGCGCGCCCGTCGGGCACACCTCGACGCAGTTGCCGCAGTACACGCACGCCGAGTCCGTCAGCGGCGCGTCGTGCTCCACGGCGATCCTGGCGTCGAAGCCGCGCCCCACGACCGAGATGGCGAACGTGTTCTGCCACTGGTCGCCGCACGCGTCGACGCACTTGTAGCAGAGGATGCACTTGTCGTAGTCCCGGACGTACAGCTCGTTGTCGACGCGCGGCTCCTCGTCCACCCGCGCCGCGTCCGGTCCGAACCGGTCGGGCTTCGCCTCGTACTCCTTGATCCACTCGGCGGCGCGCGGAGTCGTCGACAGGTTCACGGACGAGGCGAGCAGTTCGAGGACGACCTTGCGGCTGTGCCGGGCCCGCTCCGTGTCCGTGCGCACCTCCATCCCCGCCTCGGCCCTGCGTGAGCAAGCCGGGGCGAGGGTGCGGGCGCCCTCGACCTCGACGACACAGACCCGGCACGCGTTCTTCGGTGTGAGGGTGTCGCCCTGGCACAGCGTGGGGATGTCCTTGCCCGCGGCCCGGCAGGCGTCCAGGATCGTCGACCCCTCGGGCACCCGCGCCTCCTGCCCGTCCAGCGTGAACTCGACGAGGCGGCGCGGCACTCCCAGCGGTATGGCGGTCATTCGTACGCCCCCAGGCGGTCGATGGCGGATTCCACGGCGTTCCACGCGGTCTGCCCCAGACCGCAGATCGAGGCGTCCCGCATGGCCCGCCCCACCTCCCTGAGCAGCGCGATGTCGCCGGCGGCCGCCGCGCCCGTCCGCTCGGCGATCCGGTGCAGCGCCTCCTCCTGCCGCACCGTGCCCACCCGGCACGGCACGCACTGCCCGCACGACTCGTCCCGGAAGAACTCGGCGATGCGGAGCAGGATGCGCGGCAGCGGCACGGTGTCGTCGAGGGCGAGGACGACGCCCGAGCCGAGGGTCGCGCCGGCCGCGCGCGTCCCCTCGAACGTGAGCGGGATGTCCATCTCGTCGGCGCGCACGAAGCCGCCCGCGGCGCCGCCGAGCAGCACGGCCCGCAGGTTCTCGGACGTCCCCGCGAGGGCGAGCAGTTCGCCGAGTGTCGCGCCGAACGGCAGCTCGTAGACACCGGGCCGCTCGACGCTCCCGGACACGCAGAACAGCTTCGGCCCGGTCGACTTCCGCGTCCCGATCGCCGCGTACGCCTCGGCGCCCATGGTCAGGATCGGCAGCACGTTCACGAGCGTCTCGACGTTGTTCTCGGCCGTCGGCTTGCCGAACAGGCCCTTCTCCACGGGGAAGGGCGGCTTGGAGCGCGGCTCGCCGCGGTAGCCCTCGATGGAGTTGAAGAGCGCGGTCTCCTCGCCGCAGATGTAGGCGCCCGCGCCCCGCCGGATCTCGATGTCGAAGGCGTAGCCCTGACCGAGCACGTCGTCGCCGAGGAGCCCGCGGGCGCGCGCCTGCTCGATCGCGTTGCCCAACAGGCCCAGCGCGCGCGGGTACTCACCGCGCAGATACAGGTACCCCTGGTGGGCGCCGACCGCGTACCCGGCGATCGTCATGGCCTCGATGAGGGAGTACGGATCCCCTTCCATCAGGACCCGGTCCTTGAAGGTGCCGGGCTCGGACTCGTCGGCGTTGCACACCAGATAGTGCGGATGGTCGGGCTGCGAGGCGGTGGCCTTCCACTTCACGCCGGTGGGGAAGGCCGCCCCGCCGCGGCCGACGAGGCCCGCGTCGGTCACCTCACGGATCACCCCGGCCGGCCCGAGCTCGAACGCCCGGCGCAGGGCGGTGTATCCGCCGTGGGACCGGTAGTCGTCGAGCGAGGCGGGGTCCACGACGCCGACGCGGCCCAGCAGAGTGAGTCCGGGCTGCCCGGCCTGCGGGACGGCGAGCGAGGCGGGCGGTTCGGGCTCGGCGGCCTCGGGGGCGGTGGCGGCGAGGACGGCGGCTTCGGGGGTGGCGGGGGCTATGACGGCGGTCGTATGCGGCTTCTCAGCCCCGCCGGCCTGTGAGGGACGGGGGTCCGGAGGCGGGCCCCCGGGGCCCGCCGCGGGCGAACCCGCCCGCACCACCAGCGCGGCCGGAGCCCGCTCGCACAGCCCCAGACAAGGGCTCCGCTCGACCGAGACCCCGCTGCCGGGCCCCAGCCGCCCCTCCACCCCCGCGCAGAGCCCGGCGGAGCCGGCCGCCGCGCACGCCACGTCCGTGCACACGTGCAGCACGGTCGCCGGGCGCGGTCTCACCGAGAACATCGAGTAGAACGTCGCCACCCCGTACGCCTCCGCCGGCGGCACCGTCAGCCGCCGGCACAGGTAGTCGAGGGCACCCTCGCTGATCCAGCCGACCCGGTCGTTGACCGCGTGCAGCCCCGGCAACAGCAGGTCCCGCCGCTCCCGCGCCGCACGTCCGCCGCGCGCCCAGCGCAGATCCGCGTCCGAACGGACCGCCGAGTCGCCGAAGGGCGTCTCCCACGCCGACCCGGGCGGCCCGAGCAGCGCGTCCACCGCCTCGCGTTCCTCGTCGGTGGGCTTGCTGTCACCGAAGTGCAGATCCATGTCCGGTCTCAGCTCCTCACGGCCGCGACGGGCAGCTTCTCGATACGGATCGCCGACGCCTTGAACTCCGCCGTCCCCGCGATCGGGCAGTTCGCCTCGATCGTCAGCTGGTTGGTGTCCACCTCGTCGGGAAAGTGCATGGTCATGAAGGCGAGACCGGGCCGCAGCGCCGGGTCGATCCACACGGGCGCCACCACGACACCGCGCCGCGACGACACCCGCACCTCCTCGCCCACCACGACGCCGTACCGCTCCGCGTCCTCCGGGCACAGCTCGACGTACTCGCCGCGCCGCAGCGGAGAGGCGTAACCCCCGCTCTGGACACCGGTGTTGTACGAGTCGAGACGCCGGCCCGTCGTCAGGCGGATCGGGAACGACTCGTCCGTCAGGTCCACGGGCGGGTCGTGCGCGACGAGACCGAAGGGCGCCGCGGGACCGCGCAGCGCCGGGTCCGACTCCCACAGCCGCCCGTGCAGGAAGCTCGACGGCAGGACCTCCAGGTCGGGGCACGGCCACTGAAGGCCCTGGTGCTCCTCCAGGCGGTCGTACGTCATGCCGAAGTGGTCCGGCGACAGGGCGCGCAGCTCGTTCCACACGGCCTCGGAGTCGGCGAACTTCCAGTCGTGGCCGAGGCGCGCGGCGACCTCGCAGATGATGTCGATGTCCTCGCGGGCCTCGCCGGGCGGGGTGAGCGCCGCGCGCACCCGCTGCACCCGCCGTTCGCTGTTGGTCGTCGTGCCGTCCGTCTCCGCCCACGCGGCCGTCGCGGGCAGCACGACGTCGGCCATCTCGGCCGTCCTCGTCAGGAAGATGTCCTGCACGACCAGGTGGTCGAGGGCCGCGAGACGGCGTATCGCCTGCTCGCTGTCGGCCTCGGACTGGGCGGGGTTCTCGCCGATGCAGTACACGGCGCGCAGCTCGCCGTGCTCCATCGCCTCGAACATGTCGGTGAGCGTCATCCCGTACCGCGGCTGGATCTGCGTGCCCCACGCCCGCTCGAACTTGACGCGGTGCGCGGCGTCGAGGATGTCCTGGAAGCCGGGCAGCCGGTTGGGGATGGCGCCCATGTCGCCGCCGCCCTGGACGTTGTTCTGCCCGCGCAGGGGCTGGACGCCGGAGCCGTAGCGGCCGACGTGCCCGGTGAGCAGCGACAGATTGATCAACGCCCGCACGTTGTCCGTGCCGTTGTGGTGCTCCGTGATGCCGAGGGTCCAGCACAGCTGGGCGCGCTCGGCGGTGGCGTAGGCGTGCGCGAGGTCGCGGACGGCGGCGGCGGGGACGCCCGTGACCTTCTCGGCGAGGGAGAGGGTCCACGGCTCGACCAGCTCGGCGTACTCGTCGAAGCCGGTCGTGGCCCGCTCGATGAACGCCTTGTTGTGCAGGCCCGCGTGGATGATCTCGCGCCCGACGGCGTGGGCGAGCGGGATGTCCGTGCCGACGTTCAGTCCGAGCCAGCTCTCCGCCCACTCGGCGGTCGACGTGCGGCGCGGATCGACGGCGTACATCCGCGCCCCGTTCCTGATCCCCTTCAGGACGTGCTGGAAGAAGATCGGGTGCGCGAAGCGGGCGTTGGAACCCCACATCACGACGAGGTCGGTGTGCTCGACCTCCTCGTACGAGGAGGTGCCGCCGCCCGAGCCGAACGCCGCGGACAGGCCCGCGACGCTCGGGGCGTGACAGGTGCGGTTGCACGAGTCGACGTTGTTCGTGCCCATCACGACGCGTGTGAACTTCTGCGCCACGTAGTTCATCTCGTTCGTGGCGCGCGCGCAGGACAGCATCGCGAACGCGTCCGGGCCGTGCGCCTCCTTGGCGCGCCGGAACCCGTCCGCCGCCCTGGCGAGCGCCTCGTCCCAGGTGGCGCGGCGGAACGGCTCGTCGCGTGAGTCCCGGACGAGGGGATGGGTGAGGCGGGTGTACGTCCTGGGGGTGCGGTCCCGCTTCTTCATGCCGCGCTCCTCATGCGGTCGGCGAGCAGATCCGAGATGGCGTGGACGGTGCGGAGCGTCGGGACCGGGACGCCGGTGATCTCCGCGAGTTCCACGACGGCCGCGAGCAGCACGTCGAGTTCGAGCGGTTTGCCGCGCTCCAGGTCCTGGAGTGTGGAGGTGCGGTGGTCGCCGACGCGTTCGGCCCCGGCCAGGCGCCGTTCGACGGAGATGTCGGGCCGGCAGCCCAGCGCCCCGGCGACGGCGAGCGTCTCGGTCATCATGATCTCGATGACCCGGCGCGTGCCGCCGTGCAGGCACATCTGCCGCATGGTCGCCCGGGACAGCGCGCTGATCGGGTTGAACGAGATGTTGCCGAGCAGCTTGATCCAGATGTCGCCGCGCAGCTCGGGCTCGACCGGGCACTTGAGGCCCCCGGCCTGCATCGCCCGGCTGAAGGCGAGGCACCGGTCCGACACCGAGCGGTCGGGCTCCCCGATGGAGAACCTGGTTCCTTCGAGGTGGCGTACGACGCCGGGGCCTTCGAGCTCCGTCGCGGCGTAGACGACGCAGCCGATGGCCCGCTCGGGCGCGAGCACCGCACTGACCGCGCCGCCCGGGTCCACACTCTCGACGCGCTGCCCGTCGTGCGGGCCGCCGTGCCGGTGGAAGTACCACCAGGGGATGCCGTTCTGGGCCGCGATCACGGCCGTCGAGCTGTGCAGCAGTGGCTCGATGAGCGGCCCGCACGCCGCGTACGAGTTGGCCTTGAGGCCGAGGAAGACGTAGTCGACCGGGCCGATCCCCGAGGGGTCGTCGGTCGCGTGGGTCCGGGCGGTGAAGTCACCGCGGGGGCTGCGTACTTGGACGCCGTGCTGCCTCATGGCCGCGAGGTGCGGTCCACGGGCTACGAGATGCACGTCGGCGCCGGCGCGATGCAGCGCGGCTCCGACGTAGGCGCCGATCGCACCGGCGCCGAGGACTGCGACTTTCACGATGGCGAGCTCCGTTCGGTCGAGGGCTCCTGCTCTCACGGGAGGAGAGTGCGGAGGACCGTCGGACTGTCGATGGAATATTGTCTACAGTATGGAAGATGGGCCGACAAGAGGTGGCGCATCGCATACCGTGTACGGATTCCGGTGTGTGCTCTTCCCAACTCCCCTACGGCTCCCTAACGTTCGGGATCATGAGGCCCCCCGTCGCGCCAACCGGCTGGAGCCGCTGGCTCGTTCCGCCCGCCGCTCTGTCCGTCCATCTCTCCATCGGCCAGGCCTACGCCTGGAGCGTCTTCAAGCCCCCGCTCGAGTCCGCCATGCACCTCAGCGGCACCGAGAGCGCCCTTCCCTTCCAGCTCGGCATCGTGATGCTCGGCCTCTCCGCGGCCTTCGGCGGCACGCTCGTCGAGCGCAACGGCCCGCGCTGGGCGATGACCGTCGCCCTCGTCTGCTTCTCCTCCGGCTTCCTGCTCTCCGCCCTCGGCGCCGCCACCGGGCAGTTCTGGCTGATCGTCTTCGGCTACGGCTTCGTCGGCGGGATCGGGCTCGGCATCGGCTACATCTCGCCCGTGTCGACCCTGATCAAGTGGTTCCCCGACCGGCCCGGCATGGCCACCGGCATCGCGATCATGGGCTTCGGCGGCGGCGCGCTGATCGCCTCGCCGTGGTCCGCGCAGATGCTGGAGTCCTTCGGCGCCGACTCCTCGGGCATCGCCCTCGCCTTCCTCGTGCACGGACTCGCGTACGCCGTGTTCATGTCGCTCGGGGTGCTGCTCGTACGGGTGCCCCGTACCGAGGGGGCGCCCAGGCCCGGGGTGCCCGCACCGCTCGAAGGGGTGCAGGTCTCGGCCCGCAGTGCCGTGCGCACCCCCCAGTTCTGGTGCCTGTGGCTCGTGCTCTGCATGAACGTGACGGCGGGCATCGGCATCCTGGAGAAGGCCGCACCGATGATCACGGACTTCTTCAAGGACAGCGGCACCCCCGTCAGCGTCTCCGCGGCCGCGGGCTTCGTCGCGCTCCTGTCGGCGGCGAACATGGCGGGCCGCATCGGCTGGTCCTCCGCCTCCGACCTGGTCGGACGCAAGAACGTCTACCGCCTCTACCTGGGCGTGGGCGCCGTCATGTACCTGCTGATTGCCCGCTTCGGCGACTCCTCCAAGCCCCTGTTCATCGGCTGCGCGCTGGTGATCCTCTCCTTCTACGGCGGCGGCTTCGCCACCGTCCCCGCGTACCTCAAGGACCTCTTCGGCACCTACCAGGTCGGCGCGATCCACGGCCGGCTGCTCACCGCGTGGTCCACCGCCGGAGTGCTCGGCCCGCTGATCGTCAACTGGGTCGCCGACAGCCAGGAAGGGGCCGGCAAGCACGGCCAGGACCTCTACGGCGTGTCCTTCACGATCATGATCGGCCTGCTCGTCGTCGGGTTCGTCGCCAATGAACTGATCCGTCCCGTCCATGCCCGCCACCACGTCCCCGCCCCGAGGGAGGCCGCCGATGACGCAGCCGCAGAGCGCCGTCAGTCCGCCTAGCCGCCGCGTGCTCACCCTGTTCGCCTGGCTGTGGGTCGGGGTGCCGCTCGTGTACGGCCTGTACGAACTCGTCCAGAAGGCGAGGCAGCTCTTCACGGGGTAGGCCGGGGCGGACCCCAAACGCCGCAGGGTGATGTGGGGCACCCTCCAACCGGGGCGCCCCAATCCTGTCGCTTTACGTGCCCTCGTACCGGTGAGTCGCTCACCAGACTGGTGGATCCGCATCTCGAACACGAGGGGGACCACCCATGACCGGTTCGCGCATCACCGCCGTAGGCCACTACCAGCCCGCCAAGGTCCTCACCAACGAGGACCTGGCGGCCATGGTGGACACCGACGACGCATGGATCCGCAGCCGCGTGGGCATCCGCACCCGTCATGTCGCGGGTCCCGACGAGCCGGTCGACGAGCTGGCCGCGCACGCCGCGGCGAAGGCCCTCGCGGCGGCGGGGCTGACCCCCGCCGACATCGACCTCGTCGTGGTCGCCACCTCCACCGCCGTCGACCGCTCGCCGAACATGGCCGCACGCGTCGCGCACCGCATCGGGGTGCCCTCGCCGGCCGCGCTCGACGTCAACGTGGTGTGCGCGGGCTTCACGCACGCGCTCGCCACCGCCGACCACGCCCTGCGGGCGGGCGCCGCGACGCGCGCCCTGGTGATCGGCGCCGACAAGATGTCCGCCGTCACCGACTGGACGGACCGCACGACCTGCGTCCTCGTCGGCGACGGCGCGGGCGCCGTCGTGGTCGAGGCCTGCCCGCCCGGCGACGAGCCGGGCATCGGGCCCGTCCTGTGGGGTTCCGTGCCCGAGATGGGCAACGCCGTGCGCATCGAGGGCGAGCCGGCGCGCTTCGCGCAGGAGGGCCAGAGCGTCTACCGCTGGGCGACGCAGCAGCTGCCGCCGCTGGCCCGCGCGGCGTGCGAGCGGGCCGGGTACACGCCCGCGGATCTGGCCGCCGTCGTCCTGCACCAGGCGAACCTGCGGATCATCGAACCGCTCGCCGAGAAGATCGGCGCGGTGAACGCCGTCGTCGCGCGTGACGTCGTCGACTCGGGCAACACATCCGCCGCCAGCGTCCCGCTCGCCTTCTCCAAGCTCGTCGAGCGCGGCGAGATCCGCAGCGGCCAGCCGGTGCTGCTCTTCGGATTCGGCGGCAACCTCTCCTACGCGGGCCAGGTCGTCCACTGCCCCTGAGCAGGCGTGATTTCGCGGCGTTCAGGCGTGTGACGAGCCCAACTCCCGCCCCTACTGGCCATTGTGCTCGGTAGACTGTAGACGAAAGCCAATTCATACTGGCTACTCCGTTGCACAGGAGGGGGACCGCGATGTTGTCCACAGGACTGCCGCAGGGGGCGGTGCCCAAGCTCGAGCGCCCCGGACCGCTGCGCGAGCGGGTCTACGAGGCGCTGCTCGAACTGATCACGACCCGCGCACTCCAGCCCGGCCAGCACCTGGTCGAGAGCGAACTGGCCGGGCACCTCGGGGTGTCGAGGCAACCCGTGCGCGAGGCGCTCCAGCGGCTCAACACGGAGGGCTGGGTCGATCTCCGTCCCGCGCAGGGCGCCTTCGTGCACGAGCCGACCGAGGACGAGGCGGACCAGCTCCTCACGGTCCGTACGCTCCTGGAGGCCGAGGCGGCCCGCCTTGCCGCGGCGAACGCCGGCAAACCCGGGATCACCGCTCTCGAAGAGCTGTGCGCCAGGGGCGAGCAGGCCGTCGCCGACGGCGACGTCGAGCTCGTCGTCGCCACGAACGCCGCCTTCCACGCCAAGGTCATGGAACTCGCGGGGAACGTCGTCCTGGGCGAGCTCGCCGGACAGGTCGACCGCCGCGTGCGCTGGTACTACCAGCCGGTGGCCCGCCAGCGCGGCAAGCAGTCCTGGATCGAGCACCGCGAGCTGATCGCGGCGATCGCGCAGCGGGACGAGGCACGTGCGACGGCGGTCATGCGGGCGCACACCGAGCACACCCGCGAGACGTACCACCGGCGCGACCAGGCGTAAGGTCGCCCAGCCCGCGGATCAGGGTCGGGGCGCGCCCCTGAAAGGGGCGCGGGACCGCTGCGCACGCGGCTACGCCGCGTGGGCGCGACCAGCCGCGGGCGACCCGTCACCCGCCGAACGCCCCGACAGGCCCCGCGCCTCCGCTGCCAGCATCGCCACCAGGATCACGACGAGCGCGAGGAGTTCCGCCACGGCGGCCACCTGCGTCCCGAGCAGCGCCGCGGCGAGCACCACCGGCACGGCCGCCGCCCTGAAGGCCAGCGGGGAGAGCAGCATCGCGGTCCTGAACGCGACATCGCCGGCCAGGAACAGCGCGACACCGCCCGCGAGCGCGAGCGCGGGCCCGGTGTGCAGCTGCTCACCGAGGTGCCCGAGCGACTTCTTCACGCCCGCCGCGAGGAACGCGACGCCGAGCAGCATCGGCAGGAAGGCGTAGTAGTACGCGTTCATCGCGAGGCGGAACCTCCGCGCCGGCGACGTCGTCCGGAATGTCTCCTCGGCCGCGCCCTCGTCCCGTACGAAGTACGTCCACCACAGCGCGACCGCGACCGCCAGCGCCAGGAACGCGCCCCCGAACAGGCCCACCGTCAGCGGCTGGTCGCCGATGCCGATGCCGATCGCGATGACGGACTCGCCGAACGCGATGATCAGGAGCAGGCCGTGACGCTCCACGAAGTGCCCCGGCTCCAGTCCGCCGAGCTGGCCCCTGAGGTCGTCCGTCGTGCGCCCGCCCCGCCGGCGGGGGCCGATCTGGGCGAGGAACGGCGTCACGATCTGGAGCACGATCGCGAGCACCCACCACGCGTCGGCGGCGAGCCCGTGGAAGAACCCGGCCGTCGTCACGGCGAGCGCGGCCAGCGCGTTCGGCACCGCGTACCAGATCACGTCACGGCCGTGGCTGCGCGTGTACAGCGCGCTGTGCACCACGACCACGAGCAGGAACCCGAGGCCGAAGACCACGCCGCCGTCGGTGAAGGCGCGCGGGATGGCGAGCGCGCACACGAGGAACGCGCCCATCCCGACGATGAGCAGCAGCCGGCGTGAGGGCCGGTCGGGCGGCACCTGGTTGGTGAGGTAGGCGTAGGCGCCGTACATCCAGAACAGCACGACGAAGACGAGGACGACCCGCCCCGCCGTGGCGAACGACAGGTCGTGCGCCAGCAGCACGGTGATCTGGGTCAGGGTGAAGACGAAGACGAGGTCGAAGAAGAGCTCCAGCGTGCTGACCCGCAGTTCCGCGGCGGGTTGAGCCTCGCCCCGCGCGGTGGGCCGTTCCTCGCCGTGCCCCGCCGGCGCGCGCGTGCCCTGCGTCATTCCAACCCCCTTGTGACGAGCACCAGTTGTGCGAGCGACAGGGTACGCGGGTCCTCCCTCCCGCCCCTTTGTCCTGTCACTGGAGAAAGTCATGGGTAATTGCTGCGCAACTTCTTCCCACTCCCGGCAAGCACTGCTACGTTCCCTTCGAAAGCTCGAAGACGGGACGACAGGCGGCCCGGTGAGGCGGTGAGGGGCACGTGAGACGCATGACGGCTCGACCCGCGAACGCGCACCAGGCGCGTCTGCTGCGTCTGCTGCGTGACGGCGGACCCAACTCCCGTGCCCAGCTGGGCGATCAGATCGACCTCTCGCGGTCGAAGCTGGCCGTCGAGGTGGACCGGCTCCTGGAGACCGGCCTCGTCGTGGCCGACGGACTCGCCGCCTCGCGTGGCGGGCGCCGCTCCCACAACATCCGGCTCGCCCCCGAACTGCGTTTTCTCGGCGTCGACATCGGCGCGACCTCGGTCGACGTCGCCGTCACCAACGCCGAACTGGAGGTCCTCGGGCACATCAACCAGCCCCTGGACGTCCGTGAGGGACCGGTCGCCGTCTTCGAGCAAGTGCTCGCGATGGCGGCCAAGTTGAGGGCCTCCGGGCTCGCGGAGGGATTCGACGGAGCCGGCATCGGCGTCCCCGGACCCGTCCGGTTCCCCGAGGGTGTGCCGGTCGCGCCGCCGATCATGCCGGGCTGGGACGGGTTCCCCGTCCGCGAGGCCCTCAGCCAGGAACTCGGCTGCCCGGTCATGGTCGACAACGACGTGAACCTGATGGCGATGGGGGAGCAGCACGCGGGCGTCGCCCGCTCCGCGCGCGACTTCCTCTGCGTCAAGATCGGCACGGGCATCGGCTGCGGCATCGTCGTCGGCGGAGAGGTCTACCGCGGCACGACGGGCAGCGCCGGCGACATCGGACACATCCAGGTCGAGCCCGACGGACGCCCGTGCGCCTGCGGAAACAAGGGCTGCCTGGAGGCCTACTTCAGCGGCGCGGCACTCGCCCGCGACGCCGAGGAGGCCGCCCGCGAGGGCCGTTCCGGCGAACTGGCGGCCCTGCTCGAAGGGGCCGGGAAACTCAGCGCCGCCGACGTGGCCGTCGCGGCCGCCGCCGGGGACGCCACCGCACTCGATCTCATCCGCGAGGGCGGCAACCGCACCGGGCAGGTCATCGCCTCACTCGTCAGTTTCTTCAATCCGGGCCTCGTGGTGATCGGGGGTGGCGTCACCGGCCTCGGCCACACGCTGCTCGCCGCCCTGCGTACCCAGGTCTACCGCCAGTCGCTGCCCCTGGCGACCGGCAACCTCCCCATCGTCCTGGGCGAGCTCGGCCCCACCGCCGGAGTCATCGGCGCGGCCCGCCTGATCAGCGACCACCTGTTCTCACCGGCGTAACACCGTCCGGCGTAACACCGCACGCGATCACCACACCAGTACGGCGTTCAGCTCCGCCCTGCCCTGACACCGGCCCGCATCCGCCGAGGGGATCACTCATGGCACCGGAACCACCCCTGCTCACCATGTCCGGCATCACCAAGTCGTTCCCCGGCGTCCGCGCCCTCGACGGCGTGGACCTGGAGGTCCTGGCCGGTGAGGTGCACTGCCTCCTCGGCCAGAACGGCGCGGGGAAGTCCACCCTCATCAAGGTCCTCGCCGGCGCCCACCAGCCCGACGACGGCACGATCACCTGGCGCGGCGAGCACACGGTGCTCAAGTCGCCCATCGCCGCGATGCGCCTCGGCATCGCCACCATCTACCAGGAACTCGACCTGGTGGAGGGGCTGTCCGTCGCCGAGAACGTCTACCTCGGACACGAGCCGACCTCCGCCGGATTCGTGGTCCGCGGACGCGACGCCCGCACCACGACGTCCGCGCTCCTCAAGCGCCTCGGGCACGGCGAGATCGATCCGGGCACACTGGTCGGCGACCTCTCGGCGGCCCAGCAGCAGATCGTGTCCATGGCCCGCGCGCTCTCCCACGACGTCCGTCTCATCGTCATGGACGAACCCTCGGCAGCCCTCGACCCGGACGAGGTCGACAACCTCTTCCGCATCGTCGACTCCCTCACCGCCGACGGTGTCGCCGTCGTCTACATCTCGCACCGCCTGGAGGAGATCCGCCGGATCGGCGACCGCGTCACCGTCCTCAAGGACGGCCGGGCGGTCGCGGGCGGACTGCCCGCGAGGGAGACGCCGACCCGCGACGTGGTCGCCCTCATGACCGGACGCAACGTCGAGTACGTGTTCCCCGAGCGACCCACCGGACCTGTGCTCGCGGAACCCGTGCTCACCGTCAGGAACCTCTCCCGGCAGGGCGAGTTCGCGCCGCTCGACCTGGAGCTTCGGCCCGGCGAGATCGTCGGCCTCGCGGGCCTCGTCGGCTCGGGACGCTCGGAGATCCTGGAGACGATCTACGGCGCGCGCAAGGCCAGTACCGGACAAGTCGTCGTCGACGGACGGGTGTTGCGGCCCGGCAGCGTCCGCGCCGCCGTCCGCGCCGGACTCGGCCTCGCCCCCGAGGAGCGCAAGGCGCAAGCCCTCCTCATGCTGGAGTCCGTCACCCGCAACGTCTCGGTCTCCTCCATGTCCCGTTTCTCGTACGGAGGCTGGCTCGACCGCGGCAAGGAACTCGACGCCGCGCGGGCCGCGACCCGTGAGCTGTCCCTGCGCCCCGACAACCCCTCCGCGCCGGTGCGCACCCTCTCCGGCGGCAACCAGCAAAAGGCCGTGCTGGCCCGCTGGCTCCTGCGCGGCTGCCGTGTCCTCCTCCTCGACGAGCCGACCCGGGGCGTGGACGTCGGCGCCCGTGCCGAGCTCTACGCCGTCATCCGCCGCCTCGCCGACGACGGCCTCGCGGTCCTCATGGTCTCCAGCGAGGTCCCCGAGGTTCTCGGCCTCGCGGACCGGGTCCTGGTGCTGAGGGAGGGCGCGGTGGTCCACGAGTCCCCGGCGGCGGACCTGGACGAACACAGGGTCCTGGACCTGGTACTGGCGGGGGCATGAGGCCTCTCGTCAGGGGCGCGGGGAACTGCGCACACGCTCGCCACAACCGACCCGCACCCGAAGGGAGCCCGGCACCATGACCCAGCCCGCATCCCCCGCCCGGCCCGCCACCCCGAAGACCACGCCCGCCGGCCCCCGCCCGAGAGGGTTCCGCCCGGACGTGCGGACCCTCTCCCTGGTGGGCGTGCTCGCCGCACTGGTCCTGATCGGCGGCATCACCCAGCCCGACTCGTTCCTCGACACGAACAACGTGCAGCTGATCCTCACGCAGGCGTCCGTCATCGGTGTCGTCACCGTCGGCATGACCTTCGTGATCATCTCCGGCGGCATCGACCTGTCGGTCGGCGCGATCGTCGCCCTCGCGAGCGTCTGGGCGACCACCGTCGCCACACAGGACTACGGCTTCGCCGGAATCCTGTTCACCGCCGTCGTCGTGGGCGTCGGCTGCGGGCTGGTCAACGGGCTGCTGATCGCGTACGGCGGCATGGTCCCCTTCATCGCCACCCTCGCGATGCTCGCGTCGGGCCGCGGTCTCGCCCTCCAGATCACCGACGGCAAGACGCAGACCGTGTCCGTGGACAGCGTCCTCAAGCTCGGCGAGCGCGACGCCTACATCCTCGGCATCCCGCCGCTGGTCCTCGTCTTCGCCGCCGTCACGGTCATCGGCTGGCTGGTACTGAACCGTACGACGTTCGGCCGCCGCTCCGTCGCCGTCGGCGGCAACGCCGAGGCCGCGCGGCTCGCCGGCATCGACGTACGCCGCCAGCGCCTCTACCTCTACCTCCTGTCGGGCCTGTGCTGCGGCATCGCGGCCTTCCTCCTGATCGTCCTCGCCGGTTCCGGACAGAACACCAACGGCAACCTCTACGAACTCGACGCCATCGCCGCCGCGATCATCGGCGGCACCCTGCTGACCGGCGGCCGGGGCACCATCACCGGCTCCGTGCTCGGCGTACTGATCTTCACCACGATCACCAACATCTTCGCGCTCAACAATCTGCAGAGCGACGTCCAGCAGATCGCCAAGGGGGCGATCATCGTCGCCGCGGTCCTGGTCCAGCGACGCACCTCCACCACCAGTTCCTGACCCGGGAAGGGCCCACCGACATGCCAGAGACCACCAGCCGCAGAGGACTGCTCTTCGGGGCGGCAGCCGCCGTCACCACGGGCGGACTGCTCACCGCCTGCACGAGCAACGAGCCCAAGGACGCGAAGCCGGCGGCGAACGACAAGCCCGCCGCGGACGACAAGCCGGGCAAGCACGTCACCATCGGGTTCGCGGGACCGCAGGCCGACCACGGCTGGCTGAACGCGATCAACGACAACGCCACGGAACGCGCCAAGAAGTATGCGGACGTCACTCTGGAGGCGACCGAGGGCTCGAACGACACCGCCGCGCAGATCGGGCAGGTGGAGACCCTCATCAACAAGAAGGTCGACGTCCTGGTGATCCTGCCGGCCGACGGCAAGGCCCTCACCCAGGTCGGCCTGAAGGCGATGCGCGCCGGGATCCCCGTCGTCAACCTCGACCGGATCTTCAACACCCCGCAGGCGTACCGCTGCTGGATCGGCGGCGACAACTACGGCATGGGCCTGAGCGCCGGCAACTACATCGGCGAGCAGCTCAAGGACAAGAAGAACGCCAAGGTCGTCGAGCTCGCGGGCCTCGACAACCTGGAGCTCACCAAGCAGCGCACCCAGGGCTTCGACGACGCCCTGAAGAACTACCCGAACATCAAGAAGGTGGCCCGCCAGGCCGCCGAGTTCACCGTCGAGTCGGGCCAGTCGAAGATGTCGCAGCTCCTCCAGGCGCAGAAGAACTTCGACGCCGTGTGGAACCACGACGACGACCAGGGTGTCGGCGCCCTGCGCGCCATCAAGCAGGCGGGCCGCGACGACTTCCTGATGGTCGGCGGAGCCGGAGCGCTCTCCGCCATGCAGGCCATCGAGGCCGGCAACAGCGTTCTCAAGGCGACGGTCCTCTACCCGCCGACCATGGCCGCCTCCGCGATCGACCTCGCGCGCGCCCTCGGCCAGGGCAAGGGCGTCAGCGGCATGGCCGAGTTCGAGATCCCGGCCCACGTGACGCTCTTCTCGGCCGTCGTCGACAAGGACAACGTCGCCCAGTACATGCCGACCGGCTTCAAGTGATGGATGCCCCCACAGAGCATCTCGCGGGACCGGCGTCGACGAGGAGGACTACTGCATGGGCACGACTCAGGAGCCCGGGGACGGACCGCGCCCCCTGGGTGTCGGCATGGTCGGCTACGCCTTCATGGGCGCCGCCCACTCCCAGGGCTGGCGCACCGTGGGCCGCGTCTTCGACCTGCCGCTGCGACCGGTCCTCGCGGCCGTCTGCGGCCGGGACGGGCAGGCCGTCCGGGCCGCGGCGGACCGGCTCGGCTGGGCCGCGGCCGAGACGGACTGGCGGGCGCTGATCGCGCGGGACGACGTCGACGTCGTCGACATCTGCACCCCGGGCGACAGCCATGCGGAGATCGCCGTCGCGGCCCTGGAGGCGGGTAAGCACGTGCTGTGCGAGAAGCCGCTCGCCAACACGGTGGACGAGGCCGAGGCGATGGTGGAGGCGGCCGAACGGGCCCGTGGACGCGGTCAGTTGGCGATGACCGGCTTCAACTACCGGCGCGTCCCCGCCACCGCGCTCGCCCGCCGCATGGTCGAGGAGGGCCGCCTCGGCGCCCTGCGCCACGTCCGCGTCTCCTACCTCCAGGACTGGCTCGTCGACCCCGACTTCCCGCTCACCTGGCGGCTGAAGAAGGAGTACGCGGGCTCGGGCGCCCTCGGCGACCTCGGCGCGCACGCCGTCGACCTCGCGCAGTACCTCGCGGGGGAGCCCCTCGTCGGGGTCTCCGCGCTCACCGAGACGTTCGTACGGGAACGGCCGGTCCTGGAGGGGGCGTCGGCCGGGCTCGCGGCGGGCGGCGGCGGGAGCGGGCGCGGGCCCGTGACGGTGGACGACGCGGCGCTCTTCACGGCCCGCTTCGCCTCCGGGGCGCTCGGCTCCTTCGAGGCGACCCGCTTCGCCACCGGCCGCAAGAACGCCCTGCGCATCGAACTCAACGGCGAGAAGGGCTCGTTGGCCTTCGACCTGGAACGGCTCAACGAGCTCTCGTTCCACGACCACACCGAACCGGGAGTCACCGCCGGCTTCCGCCGCATCCTCGTCACCGAGCCCGACCACCCCTACCTGGAGGCCTGGTGGCCGCCGGGCCACGGCCTCGGCTACGAGCACACCTTCGTGCACCAGGCCCGCGACCTGGTCCGTGCCGTCGCGGCCGGGCGACAGCCCGAACCGTCCTTCGCCGAGGGGCTGCGCGTGCAGCGCGTGCTCGCCGCCGTGGAGGAGAGCGCGCTGAAGAACTCCGTCTACACCCCCATCCCGGTCTGAGGAGGCACGGCTCATGCCACGCCAGTTCACCCTGTTCACCGGACAGTGGGCCGACCTGCCGCTCGAAGAGGTGTGCAGGCTGGCCCGCGACTTCGGCTACGACGGCCTCGAACTCGCCTGCTGGGGCGACCACTTCGAGGTCGACAAGGCCCTCGCGGACCCCGGCTACCTCGACTCGCGCCGCGCCCTGCTCGACAAGTACGGCCTCAAGTGCTGGGCGATCTCCAACCACCTGGTGGGGCAGGCGGTGTGCGACGCGATCATCGACGAGCGCCACCGGGCGATCCTGCCGGCCCGCATCTGGGGCGACGGCGAGGCCGAGGGCGTACGACGGCGGGCCGCGGCCGAGATGGAGGACACCGCGCGGGCCGCGGCGGCCTTCGGCGTCGACACCGTCATCGGCTTCACCGGCTCGTCCATCTGGCATCTGGTCGCCATGTTCCCGCCCGCGCCCGAGTCGATGATCGAGCGCGGCTACCAGGACTTCGCCGACCGCTGGAACCCCATCCTCGACGTCTTCGACGAGAACGGCGTCCTGTTCGCGCACGAGGTCCACCCCTCGGAGATCGCGTACGACTACTGGACCACGCAGCGCGCCCTCGACGCCGTCGACCACCGGGCCGCCTTCGGCCTGAACTTCGACCCCAGCCACTTCGTGTGGCAGGACCTCGACCCGGTCGGCTTCCTGTGGGACTTCCGCGACCGGATCTACCACGTCGACTGCAAGGAGGCCCGGCGCCGCCTGGACGGCCGCAACGGCCGCCTCGGCTCGCACCTGCCCTGGGGCGACCCGCGCCGTGGCTGGGACTTCGTCTCCGCGGGCCACGGCGACGTGCCCTGGGAGGACGTCTTCCGGATGCTGCGCTCCATCGACTACGAGGGGCCCGTCTCGGTGGAGTGGGAGGACGCCGGGATGGACCGGCTCCAGGGCGCCCCGGAGGCGCTCAAGCACCTCAAGGCCTTCGACTTCGAGCCGCCCACGGCGTCCTTCGACGCGGCCTTCGGCGGCTCCGACTGACAGTCCGTCGGCCACGTTTGTCCTGCCCGGAGAGAAAGTCGACTCCTTTGCTGTGCAAGGGCTTTCCGTTCCGGACAAACGTGGCTACGGTCCAATGTTGTACAGGACATGCACAGTTCCGGGGTGACGGCGCACCCCGGCGTACCGAACGCACCCGCAGAGCGCATGCGCGACACGCCCCCGTCCGTACGCACGCCCTTTTCCGGAGGAACTCCGTGCACAGGAAACGCCCGAGATTCCGCAAGGCACTCGCACTCCTCACCGGCTCACTTCTCGCCGGATCCTCACTCGCGATCGGCGCCCCGCACGCCGGTGCGGCGCCCGCCCCCGCCGCCGCGGTCGCCGCCGCGGAGGACTTCCAGCAGGTCACCCTCGCCAAGGGCGCCGAAGAGGTCGGCGAGCCCATGTCGCTCGCCGTCCTGCCGGACCGCAAGGTCCTGCACACCTCGCGCGACGGCGTCCTGCGCCTGACCGACGAGAACGGCACCACCAAGGTCGCCGGCAAGCTCGACGTCTACTCCCACGACGAAGAGGGCCTGCAGGGCGTCGGCGTCGACCCGAAGTTCAGCGACAACCACTTCATCTACCTCTACTACGCGCCGCCGCTCGACACGCCCGCGGGCGACGCCCCGAACGACGGCACGGCCGCGGACTTCAAGCCCTTCGACGGCTACAACCAGCTCTCGCGCTTCGTGCTCAACGCGGACGGCACGCTCGACAACGCCAGCGAGAAGAAGATCCTGGAGATCCCCACCTCGCGCGGCATCTGCTGCCACGTGGGCGGAGACATCGACTTCGACAAGGACGGCAACCTCTACCTGTCGACGGGCGACGACTCCAACCCCTTCTCCTCCGACGGCTACACGCCGATCGACGAGCAGCCCACCCGCAACCCGGCCTACGACGCCCGGCGTTCGGCGGGCAACACCAACGACCTGCGCGGCAAGGTCCTGCGCATCAAGGTCAACGACGACGCCACGTACTCCATACCCGACGGCAACCTCTTCGCCCCGGGCACGGCCAAAACACGCCCCGAGATCTACGCGATGGGCTTCCGCAACCCGTTCCGGATCAGCGTCGACAAGCCGACCGGCATCGTCTACGTCGGTGACTACGGACCCGACGCCGGCACCGCCGACCCGAAGCGCGGACCCGCGGGCCAGGTCGAGTTCAACCGCATCACCAAGGCCGGCAACTTCGGCTGGCCGTACTGCACCGGCGACAACGACGCGTACATCGACTACGACTTCGCCACCAAGACGTCCGGCGCCGCCTTCGACTGCGCCGCGCCGAAGAACACCTCGCCCCACAACACGGGCCTCGTCGACCTGCCGCCCGCCCAGCCGGCCTGGATCCCCTACGACGGCGGCTCCGTGCCCGAGTTCGGCACCGGCTCCGAGTCACCGATGGGCGGCCCGGTCTACCGCTACGACGCGGCGAACACCTCGCCCGTGAAGTTCCCCGAGGCCTACGACGGCGACTTCTTCGCCGGTGAGTTCGGCCGGCAGTGGATCAAGCGGATCGAGCAGGACGGCGACGGCAAGGTCACCTCGATCAACCCGTTCCCGTGGACCGGCACGCAGGTGATGGACATGGCCTTCGGGCCGGACGGCGCACTGTACGTCCTGGACTACGGCCTGTCCTGGTTCGGCGGCGACGAGAACTCCGGCCTCTACCGCATCGAGAACGCCACCGACGGCCACTCGCCCGTCGTCGACGCCAAGGTCGACAAGACCTCGGGCCAGGCCCCGCTGAAGGCCCGCTTCACCTCGACCGCGACCGACGCCGACAGCGACGCGCTGACGTACTCCTGGAACTTCGGCGACGGCACCAGCGGCACGGGCGCCGCGCCCAGCCACACGTACAAGAAGAACGGCACGTACACCGCGACCGTCACCGCCAAGGACGCGACGGGCCGCACCGGCAGCGCCGACGCCCACATCGTCGTCGGCAACACCGCGCCCACGGTGACCCTCGAACTCCCCGCGGACGGACAGCTGTTCACCTTCGGTGACGAGGTGCCCTTCAAGGTGAAGGTCACCGACCCCGAGGACGGCACGATCGACTGCTCCAAGGTCAAGGTCACGCACATCCTCGGCCACGACAGCCATGGCCACCCGATCACCTCGGCCAACGGCTGCTCCGGCACCATCAAGACCTCCGCGGACAGCGAGCACGACCCGAACGCCAACATCTTCGGGGTCTTCGACGCCGAGTACACCGACAAGGGCGCGAACGGCCAGCCCGCGCTGACCACCCACGACCAGAACGTCACGCAGCAGAAGCACCGTCAGGCCGAGCACTACGGCGACTCCAAGGGAGTCAGCATCGTCGCCCACACCCCGGCCGAGGGCGGCAAGACCGTCGGTGACATCAACAACGGCGACTGGATCTCGTTCAAGCCGTACGTCCTGAGCAACGTCAAGTCGTTCACGGCGAGCGTCGCGTCCGCCGGCAAGGGCGGCACGCTGGAGATCCGCAGCGGCTCCGCCACCGGACGCCTCCTCGGCAGCGCCAAGGTCGAACCCACCGGGTCCTGGGAGACGTACAAGGACGTCACCGGCACCATCAGCAAGGCGCCCGCCAAGACCACGACGCTCTTCCTGGTCTTCAAGGGAGCGGGCACCGACGCCCTCTTCGACGTGGACGACTTCACCTTCACCACCGGCTGAGGAAGGAGCAGGACTGTGCGCACCTCCACCCGTATCGCGCTCGCGGCCTCCGCGGCCGCCCTGCTCATCGGCTGTGTCTCCGCTCCCGCGTCCTCCTCACCGGGGGACGCGGGGGCGGGGGGCCGGGTCCTGGTCTTCTCCAAGACCGCGGGCTTCCGCCACGACTCGATCCCCGACGGGATCGCCGCCGTGCAGGACCTGGGCGCCGCCCACGGCTTCGCCGTCGACGCCACCGAGGACGCCGGCGCCTTCACCGACGCCAACCTGCGCCGCTACGACGCCGTCGTCTTCCTCTCCACCACCGGTGACGTGCTCGGCGCCGACCAGCAGAAGGCCTTCGAGCACTACATCGCGAAGGGCGGCGGCTACGTCGGCGTCCACGCGGCCGCCGACACCGAGTACGACTGGCCGTTCTACGGCGGCCTCGCCGGCGCCTACTTCCAGAACCACCCGGCGATCCAGCCCGCCACGGTCAAGGTCGAGGACCGGGGCAACCCGGCCACCGCCCACCTCGCCCCGACGTGGAACCGCACCGACGAGTGGTACAACTACCGCACCAACCCGCGCGAGCACGCCCACGTCCTCGCCTCGCTCGACGAGTCCTCGTACACCGGCGGCACCATGGCGGGCGACCACCCCATCTCCTGGTGCCAGAACTACCGGGGCGGCCGCTCCTTCTACACCGGGGCGGGCCACACCAAGGAGTCGTACGCCGACCCGGCGTTCCGGCAGCATCTGCTCGGCGGGATCCGCTGGGCGAGCGGTGCCGCGCAGGCCGACTGCCGGCCCGAGAGCGGCTACACGTCCCTGTTCGACGGGACCGCCGAGTCGCTCAAGGACTGGAAGCAGGCCGGCCCCGGCTCCTTCGAGCTCTCGGACGACGGCACGCTCACCTCGGCCGGCGGCATGGGAATGCTCTGGTACGCGGGCCGCTCGCTCGGCTCGTACTCCCTGAAGCTCGACTGGAAGATGGCCGGGGACGACAACTCCGGTGTCTTCGTGGGCTTCCCGGCGTCCGACGACCCCTGGTCGGCCGTGAACAACGGCTACGAGGTCCAGATCGACGCGACCGACGCACCCGACCGCACCACCGGGTCCGTCTACAGCTTCCAGTCCGCCGACGTGAAGAAGCGCGACCGCGCGCTGAACCCACCGGGGGAGTGGAACACGTACGAGATCCGGGTCGAGGGCGAACACCTGCGGATCTGGCTCAACGGCGTGAAGGTCAACGACTTCACCAACACCGACCCCGCCCGGAGCCTGCGCGACGGGTACGTCGGGATCCAGAACCACGGCAACGACGACCAGGTGTCCTTCCGTGACATCCGGGTCAAGGACCTGCCCGCGAAGCCGGGCGCCGGGTCCGGCCACTAGACGACGGCGGGCGGGGGACGCCGGACCCCCGCCCGCCGTCCCGCACCACCACCGCAACTCCGGCTCCAGGTTCGCGTACGACAAGGAGGCTGCCCATGTCCGCCGAACCCACGTCCCCCACCGCCCGCTTCGGAGTCTGGCTCATCGGGGCCCGTGGCTCCGTCGCCACGACCGCGGTCGCGGGCTGCGCCGCCGTCGGCGCGGGTCTGCACCCCCCGACCGGCATGGTCACCGAGACCGAACCCTTCGCGGGCACCGGTCTGCCAACGTTGTCGTCGCTCGTCTTCGGCGGGCACGACACGGTCGACTGTCCGCTGCCCAAACGCGCCGAACACCTCGCCGCCGGAGGCGTCCTGCCGCACGGCCTGCCGGCCGCGGTCGGTGCCGAACTCGCCGCCGCCGACCGGGAGATACGTCCGGGGGGCCCCCAGCCGGGAGACTCCCGCTCCGACGACGAACTCATCGCCGGCTTCGCCGCCGACATCCGTGACTTCGTCGACCGCGGCGGCCTCGCCGGCGCCGTCGTCGTGAACGTGGCGTCCACGGAACCCGCCCCCGACAGCAGCCGGCTGCCCGCCAGCTCCCTGTACGCCGCGGCCGCCCTGCGCGCCGGCTGCCCGTACGTCAACTTCACCCCCTCCACCGGCCTGCGCCACCCCGCGCTCGCCGATCTCGCCGCCACCAGCGGCCTGCCCCACGCCGGGCGCGACGGCAAGACCGGCCAGACCCTCCTGCGGTCCGTTCTCGCGCCGATGTTCCTCCAGCGCTCCCTGTCCGTGCGGGCCTGGTCCGGCACGAACCTTCTCGGCGGCGGCGACGGCGCCGCGCTCGCCGACCCCGGAGCCGCCGCGGCGAAGAACGCGGGCAAGGAGCGCGTCCTCGCCGACGCGCTCGGCGCCGCGCCCGAGGGCGAGGTCCACATCGACGACGTGCCCGCGCTCGGCGACTGGAAGACGGCCTGGGACCACATCGCCTTCGACGGGTTCCTCGGCTCCCGCATGATCCTCCAGACGATCTGGCAGGGGTGCGACTCGGCGCTCGCCGCCCCCCTCGTCCTCGACCTGGCCCGGCTTCTCCTGCGCGCCCGCGAGAAGGGTGTCGAGGGGCCCCTGCCCGAACTCGGCTTCTACTTCAAGGACCCCGACGGCGACGCGTCCCCCGCGCTCGCCGAGCAGTACGCGACCCTGGTCGGTTTCGCGGGAAGCCTGCGGTGACCGGCCGCGCGCAGCACCTGCGGGCCTGGGCCGAACTCCTGCGTCTGCCCGCCCTGTTCACGGTCCCCGGCGACGCGCTCGCGGGCGCGTCCGCGGTGGGCCTGCGCCCCGGCCGGGGCACCTTCCTCGCCATCGGGTCGTCCCTGTGCCTCTACGAGGCGGGGATGGCCCTCAACGACTGGGCGGACCGCGCCGAGGACGCCGTGGACCGCCCGCACCGCCCGCTGCCGTCAGGGCGAATCCGCCCCGCAGCGGCCCTCGCGGCAGCGGGCGGCCTCACCGCCGCGGGTCTGGCCCTCGCGACCCGGGCGGGCCGACCCGCCGCGCTGGCCGCGGGCGCGCTCGCGGCAACGGTATGGGCGTACGACCTGGGCCTGAAGAGGACACCGGCGGGACCCGTGGCGATGGCGGCGGCGAGAGGGCTCGACGTGCTGCTGGGAGCGGCGGCGGCCTCGGGCCGTCTGCATCGCGCGGCGGTGCCCGCGGCCACGACGCTGGCCGCCCACACCCTCGCCGTCACCGCTGTGTCCCGCAACGAGACGCAGGGCGGCGACGTCAAAGCCCCCCTCGGCGCGCTCGCCGCGACCCTCGCGCTGACCCGGATCACCGGGCGCGCCCCACGACTCCCGGCAGGCCGGCGGGTAGCAGCCGCCCCCGGCCTGTCGGGGACCACCGCCGCCGCTCTGGCCGCCGCGTACGCGGCCACCGCGGCCCGCCCCTACTTCCACGCCGCGCTCAACCCCTCGCCGCCCCTGACCCAGCGGGCGGTGGGCGGCGGCATCCGCGCCATGATCCCCCTCCAGGCCGCCCTCGCGGCCAGAGCCGGCGCCCCCAGGACCGCCCTGATCACCGCCGCCCTCGCGCCCCTCGCGCAGCGCATCGCACCGAAGGTGAGCGTCACATGACCATCCGCTGGGGATACGGCACGAACGGCCTGACCGACCTCCGCCTGGAGGACGCCCTCGCGGTCCTCGCCGACCTGGGCTACGACGGTGTCGGCCTCACCCTCGACCACATGCATCTGGACCCCCTGGTCCCCGACCTGCCCACCCGCACCCGGCAGGTGGCCCGCGTCCTCGACCGGCACGGACTGAGCGTCACCGTCGAGACGGGCGCCCGCTACGTCCTCGACCCCCGCCGCAAGCACGGTCCCTCGCTCCTCGACCCCGACCCGGACGCGAGGTCCGCCCGCACCCGGCTGCTCATCAGGGCCGTGCAGGTCGCCGCCGACCTCGGCGCCCACGCCGTGCACTGCTTCAGCGGCATCACCCCGGACGGCACGGACGACGGCACCGCGTGGAAGCGGCTCGCCGACGCGCTCGCCCCCGTCCTCGACGCGGCCTCCGCCGCCGGTGTCCCGCTGGCCATCGAGCCCGAGCCCGGCCACCTCCTGGCCACACTCGCCGACTTCCACTACCTCCGCGAGGAGTTCGGCGGTCCCGAAGCGCTCGGCCTCACCCTGGACATCGGCCACTGCCAGTGCCTGGAGCCGCTGTCGCCCGCCGAGTGCGTGCGCGAGGCCGCTCCCTGGCTGAAGCACGTACAGATCGAGGACATGCGACGGGGCGTCCACGAACACCTCCCGTTCGGCGACGGCGAGATCGACTTCCCGCCGGTGCTCGAAGCCCTCGACGCCACGGGCTACCAGGGACTGACGGTCGTGGAACTTCCCCGCCACTCCCACGCGGGACCCCAACTCGCCGAGGAATCGCTGCGGTTCCTGCGCGCCGCCGCCGAAGGAGGCACCCCATGACCGGCCGGCCCCCCGGCATCGCGGCCCTCCGCGCCCGCACCGACGCCTGCCTCGGCGAGACGGCCCGCACGTGGCTCGACCAGGCCGCGGCGGAGGCCGCCGCGGATGACGGGGGCAGGCAACAGGCGGACGCCACATGGGAGGTGCGGTTCGCCGAAGCCGGGCGCCGCTGCGGATCCGAGCACGCCGACGACGCCCGCATCGTCCTCCTGCACGCGGCCCGCGCCGACACCGCCACCCTCACCCGCCTCTACGAGCAGGGCGCCGCCGCCGAACGCCGCGCCGTCCTCGCGGCCCTTCCCCACCTCGTCGCGGGACCCGAGGCGCTGCCTCTCGTCGAGGACGCGCTGCGCACGAACGACACCCGGCTCGTCGCCGCGGCCGTCGGCCCCTACGCCGCCGAGCACCTCACCGCGCACCACTGGCGGCACGCCGTCCTGAAGTGCCTGTTCACCGGCGTGCCGGTGTCCGCCGTCGCCGAGCTCGCCGAGCGCGCCCGCGGCGACGCCGAACTCGCCCGCATGCTCGGCGACTACGCGAACGAGCGCACCGCAGCGGGCCGTCCGGTCCCCGACGACCTGCACCGCGTACTGGCCCTGACCACGCCGCCGCCTCCCCACAAGGCCGAGGAGTCCTGATGCGCATCTTCGACCCACATATCCACATGACGTCGCGCACCACCGACGACTACGAGGCCATGTACGCCGCGGGCGTCCGGGCGATCGTCGAACCGTCCTTCTGGCTCGGCCAGCCCCGCACCTCGCCCGCCTCGTTCTTCGACTACTTCGACGCACTCCTCGGCTGGGAGCCCTTCCGCGCCGCGCAGTACGGGATCGCCCACCACTGCACGCTCGCCCTCAACCCCAAGGAGGCGAACGACCCGCGCTGCACCCCCGTGCTCGACGCGCTGCCCCGCTATCTCGTCAAGGACAACGTCGTCGCCGTCGGCGAGATCGGCTACGACTCCATGACCCCCGCCGAGGACACCGCGCTCGCCGCCCAGCTCCAGCTCGCCGCCGACCACGAACTCCCCGCGCTCGTGCACACCCCGCACCGCGACAAGCTCGCCGGACTGCGCCGCACCCTGGACGTCGTACGCGAGTCGGACCTGCCGCTCGACCGGGTCCTGATCGACCACCTCAACGAGACCACGGTGAAGGAGGCCAAGGACGCGGGCTGCTGGCTCGGGTTCTCCGTCTATCCCGACACCAAGATGGACGAGGAGCGGATGGTCGCGATCCTCACCGAGTACGGACCCGAGCGGGTCCTCGTCAACTCGGCCGCCGACTGGGGCAGGAGCGACCCCCTCAAGACCCGCACGGTCGCCGAAGCGATGCTGAAGGCAGGCTTCACGGAGGACGACGTCGACCGGGTCCTGTGGCGCAACCCCGTCGCGTTCTACGGGCTCAGCGGCCGGCTCGACCTCGACGTCGCGGGGACCGACGCCACCCACGAGGGGAACTCCATCCTGCGCGGCGGGGCGTGAGCGATGCGCTTCCGCCACCCCGACGGGTCCACCGTCCACCTCGCGTACTGCACCAACGTCCACCCCGCCGAGACCCTCGACGGCGTGCTGGCCCAGCTGCGCGACCACTGCGAACCCGTCCGCAAGCGTCTCGGCCGTGACCGGCTCGGCATCGGTCTGTGGCTCGCCAAGGACGCGGCGCGGGCCCTCACCACCGACCCCGTCGCCCTGCGCGGCCTGCGCACCGAACTCGACCGGCGCGGCCTCGAGGTCGTCACCCTCAACGGCTTCCCGTACGAGGGGTTCGGCGCCGAGGAGGTCAAGTACCGCGTGTACAAGCCGGACTGGGCCGACCCGGAGCGCCTCGCGCACACCGCCGACCTGGCCCGCCTCCTCGCCGCGCTGCTTCCCTCCGACATCACCGAGGGCACCGTCTCCACGCTGCCCCTCGCCTGGCGCACCGCCATCGACCCGGCTCGCCGGGACGTCGCGTACACCGCGCTGACCACCCTCGCGGAGCGGCTCGACGCCCTGGAGGAGCTGACCGGCCGCTCCATCCGCGTCGGCCTCGAACCCGAGCCGGGCTGCACCGTCGAGACGACCGGCGACGCGATCGCCCCGCTCACGGCCGTGTCCCGCGACCGCATCGGTGTCTGCGTCGACACCTGCCATCTCGCCACGTCCTTCGAGGACCCGGCCACCGCGCTCGACGCCCTCGCCGCCGCCGGGATCCCCGTCGTCAAGTCCCAGCTCTCCGCGGCCCTGCACGCCGAGCACCCCGAAAGGGCCGAGGTCCGCGAGGCGCTCGCCGCGTTCGACGAGCCCCGCTTCCTGCACCAGACCCGCACCCTCACCCCCGACGGGCTGCGCGGCACCGACGACCTCGGCGAGGCCCTCGCCGGCGGCACGCTCCCCGACACCGCGCCCTGGCGCGCCCACTTCCACGTACCGCTGCACGCGGCGCCCGCGGCCCCCCTCACCTCCACGCTCCCGGTGCTCAAGGACACGCTCACGCGTCTGGTCGGCGGCGCGCATCCGCTCACCCGGCACCTGGAGGTCGAGACGTACACCTGGCAGGCGCTCCCGCCCGAGCTGCGTCCCCGCGCCCGCACCCAGCTCGCCGACGGCATCGCCGCCGAACTCACCCTGGCCCGCGACCTCCTGACGGACCTCGGCCTGAAGGAACTCCCATGACAACTGCCCGTACCGACACCTCGGTCGACCGGCCGGACACGAGCCCGAACCCGCTGCTGGTCCTGGACGTCGTGGGCCTCACCCCGCGCCTCCTGGACCACATGCCCCACCTCAAGGCCCTCGGCCGGACGGGTTCCCAGGCCCACCTCGGCACGGTCCTGCCCGCCGTCACCTGCGCCGCCCAGTCGACGTTCCTCACCGGCACCATGCCGTCCGAGCACGGCATCGTCGCCAACGGCTGGTACTTCCGGGAACTGGGCGACGTACTCCTGTGGCGTCAGCACAACGGACTCGTCGCCGGCGACAAGCTCTGGGACGCGGCCCGCCGCAGCCACCCCGGGTACACGGTCGCCAACATCTGCTGGTGGTACGCCATGGGCGCCGACACCGACATCACCGTCACCCCCCGGCCCGTGTACTACGCCGACGGCCGCAAGGAACCCGACTGCTACACCCGGCCACCGGCCCTGCACGACGAACTCACCGAGAAACTCGGCACGTTCCCCCTCTTCCACTTCTGGGGTCCGGGCGCCGACCTCGTCTCCAGCCGGTGGATCGTCGACGCGACCCGCCACATCATGGCCACCCGCCGTCCCGATCTGGCGCTGGCCTACGTTCCCCATCTCGACTACGACCTCCAGCGCTTCGGCCCCGACGACCCGCGCTCGCACCGGGCGGCGGCCGAACTCGACGCCACCCTCGCGCCGCTCCTCGACGACGCGAAGGCCGAGGGCCGCACGGTCGTCGCGCTCTCCGAGTACGGCATCACCCGTGTCGAGCGGCCCGTCGACATCAACCGTGTCCTGCGCCGCGCCGGACTCCTCGAAGTGCACACGCAGGACGGCATGGAGTACCTCGACCCGATGACGTCGCGGGCGTTCGCGGTCGCCGACCACCAGATCGCGCACATCTACGTGCGCCGCCCGGAGGACCTCGACATGGTCCGCGAGGCGCTGAAGGACGTGCCCGGCATCGAGCAACTCCTCGACGACGAGGGCAAGAAGGCCCACCACCTCGACCACCCGCGCTCCGGGGAACTCGTCGCCGTCGCCGAGCCCGACGCCTGGTTCACGTACTACTACTGGCTCGACGACGACCGCGCGCCCGACTTCGCGCAGCTCGTGGAGATCCACCGCAAGCCCGGCTACGACCCCGTCGAGCTGTTCATGGACCCCCAGGACCCCTACGTCAAGGTGAAGGCCGCCGGCGCCCTGGCCCGCAAGAAGCTCGGTATGCGCTACCGCATGGCGGTCGTGCCCCTCGATCCCTCACCCATCCGCGGCAGCCACGGCCGCCTCCCCTTGAGCGACGACAGTCCCGACGGTCCGCTCATCCTGTGTTCCACCCCCCGCGCCGTCACCGGCCGTGTCGCGGCCACCGACGTGAAATCGCTGTTGCTCGACCTGGCCGGTCTCGCATGAGCCCGGTGCGCATCCGCACACGCCCCGCACCCACCCGAGAAAGAGAGAGACCGTGACCGCGTTCAACGATGAATCCGGAACCGGCGACGCCCTGCGCCGCGCTCTCGGCGTCAGCCGCCGCCGCTTTCTGAGCACCTGCACCGCAGTGGGGGCCGCCGCCGTCGCGGCACCCGTCTTCGGCGCGTCGCCCGCCCTCGCCCAGAGCGCGCACAACGGCGGAGGGGGCGGCGGCCACGCCCTCGTCCCGGCGTCCAAGCGCGGCATCATCCTCTACACCGTGCGCGACGCCACGGGCAGGGACCCGCTCGCCTCCGACCTGCCGTCCGGATTCCGGGAGGTCTTCAAGGAGCTGGCCCGATACGGCTACAAGCAGGTCGAGTTCGCCGGCTACGGGCAGCACGCCAACGCGCCCGGCGGCGCCAACCTCGAAACCGTCGAGGGCGCCAAGCTGCTGCGTTCCTGGCTCGACGAGTACGGCCTGCGCGCGCAGGGCAACCACGGCTTCATCCCGGGGTCGTGGCCGCTCAGCCAGCCCGACCTCGACACGTTCAAGAAGCACCTGGAGATAGCCAACATCCTCGGCATGGACCACATGGGCACCGGTGGCGACCCCACCGGCAGCGCCTACCGGTCCGACTGGGACGTCGCCGCCGACAAGTGGAACGCGCTCGGAAAGATCGCCCACAGCGCGGGACTCAAGCTGTACACGCACAACCACGACGCGGCGTACGGCTTCCTGCTCGACGGCGGTCCCCTCGACGCGCAGGGCAAGCCGACCCGCAGCTCCGGCATCCGCAAGCTGGAGTACTTCCTCACGGTGACCGACCCGAAGACGGTCTGGCTGGAGATGGACATCTTCTGGGCGCACGTGGCCCAGTACAAGTTCCACACGTACACCGCCCACGACGGCTCCCAGCGGGAGAACGTCTTCGACCCGGCGGCGCTCGTACGCCGCAACAACAAGCGCTACCCGCTGTTCCACGCCAAGGACGGCACGGTCAACACGACGAACGGCATGGGCTACGACATGGTGCCGTTCGGCACCGGAGTCATCGACTACGAGAAGTTCTTCACCCGCGTCGGGGCGATGAACTACCACAACCCGATGGTCGAGCAGGACAACGCGCCCAGCGACACCGACCTCGGCCAGTCCCTGAAGCACGCGAAGATCGGCTACGACAACCTGGCGGGCCTGCGCAAGAAGCGCTGACGCCGGCACGGCAGACATGAGTGGGGCCCGGCCGTCCGGCCGGGCCCCACTCAGCAGGTGAACTCCCTCTAGGCGCCGATGACCCCCTTCAGGGTCGGAGCCGCCTTCTCCCGGCCGGGCTGCCGCAGCAGCAGCGCGAAGGCCGCCGCCACCATCGATATCCCGCCGGCCAGCGCGTACGCCCCGTTGTAGCCCCACGCGGCGACCACCATCGAGCCGAGGCCGCCGCCGAACAGGCCACTGATGAGCTTGCCGCTGTAGACGAGTCCGTAGTTGGTGGCGTTGTAGTTCTCCCCGAAGTAGTCCGGGGTCAGCGCCGCGAACATCGGGTAGAACGCGCCGCCGCCGAAGCCGGACAGGAAGGCGAACACGAGGAACAGCCACTCGCTCTTGATGTCGCCCGCCCAGATCACACCGAACTGGGCCAGCCCGAGCACGACGATCACGAGTACGAGACTGAGCTTTCGGCCCCAGATGTCCGACATCCAGCCCACGACGGCACGGCCGACTCCGTTGATGACGGCCATGACGCCCATCGAGGACGCCGCGACCAGCGGACCGAAGCCGACCTGCTTGGCGAAGTCCACCTGGAACGAGATGCCGAAGATCGACACACCGGCCGTCAGCACCAGGCTCAGCCACATGATCGGCAGCATTCCGGTCCTGATGGCCTCCTTGGGCGTGTACTGGCGCACCGCGGGCGGGTTCTTGGTGAGAGACCTCGCGCTCTTGCCCGGGCCGGAGGTGGAGAGAGGGTCGATGTCGTGCGGCCACCAGTTCTTCGGCGGGTCCCTGAAGTAGAACGCGCAGACCAGCACCACGACCAGGACGTAGGCGCCGATCATGTCGAGGACCCGGTGGTAGTTGGACGTGTCGAACGCGTAGTTGAAGATGAAGATGAACGGCAGGGAACCGTAGGCGAAGCCGCCGTTGACGAAGCCTGTCTTGCCGCCCTTTCGCTCCGGGAACCATTTGCCGACCATGTTGATGCACGTCGAGTAGACGAGGCCGGAGCCCAGTCCGCCGATGACGCCGAAGCCGAGGATGGCCAGCCACACATTGCTCAGATGGGACAGGGCGAGAAAGCCGAGCATGCACAGGAACGCGCCGGTCATCATGGCCCTCTTCGCGGACAGGATGCCTTTCTCCCGCATCCATCCCGCGGGGAAGGCGATGCCCGCCTGGAAGAACACCCAGATGCTCAGGATCCAGAAGGTGTTCGACTGCGTCCAGCCATGTGCGCTGGACAGCGTGTCCTCCGCCGAACCGTACGCGTACTCGGAAACGCTGATGGCCATCATCGCGACCCATGGCAGATACACCATGAACTTACGGGAATGGCCGAGGATGTCGCGGTCCGTCTCGCCCACGCGATAGACGCGGCCGTTCTCGTCGGTGATCTCTCGGTACCTGCTACCAGTGTTCGTCGCTGAGTTGCCTGCGGCGATGGGCTCAGCCGTCATGTCAAGCCATCTCCTCACCGAGCGGTTGCGGGTTGGGTTGTACGTCACGGAACTTGGACCTGCCGGGTTGGGACAGGAAGAGCGCGATGAAGCCGGCGAAGAAGGAGATGCAGCCCGCCAGGACGAAGGCACCGGAGTGCCCCCAGGCCCCGACCACCACGGCGCCCATCCCCGCGCCCAGTCCGGAGACGAGCTTGGAGCTGTAGACCATGCCGTAGTTGGTGGCGTTGTTGTTCTCGCCGAAGTAGTCCGCGGTGAGCGCCGCGAACATCGGGAAGATGGCGCCGCCGCCGAACCCGGAGATCGCGGAGAAGATCAGGAACAGCGACAGGTTCTTGGCCTCGGCCGACCAGAGGATGCCGAACTGGGCGCACCCGAGGATGGCGCACACGGCGAGCAGACACTGTTTGCGGCCGTAGCGGTCGGAGAGCCATCCGATGACGCCGCGCCCGGTGCCGTTGACGAGCGCCTTCAAGGACATCGCGGCGGCGACGATCCCGCCGGCGAACCCGGCCTCTTCGCCGATGTCCACCTGGAAGGCGATGCCGAAGATGTTCACGCCGGACGTGCAGGCCAGACAGAACCACATCAGGGCCACCCGGCCGGTCCGCCAGGCCTCCATCGGGGTGTACTGCTTGACGGCCGGCGGGTTCTTCTCCAGGGAACGCCGGGCGCGCGGGTCCTCCGGCGGATTGAGCGGGTCGACGCTCGCGGGCCACCAGTTCTTCGGCGGATCCTTGAAGAAGGAACCAGCGAACGCGACCAGCGCGGCGAGCAGAACGCCCACCGAGAGCAGCACCCAGCGGTAGTTGGTCAGGTCCATGTAGCCGGTGAACAGGAAGACGAACGGCACCGAACCGTAGGCGAAGCCGCCGTTGACGAAGCCGGTCTTGCCGCCCCTTCGCTCCGGGTACCACTTGCCCACCATGTTGACGCAGGTGGCGTACACCATGCCCGCGCCCATGCCGCTCAGCACACTGAAGCCGATATAGGCGAAGACGACGTGCGGTGCCAGGGCCAGCGACAGATAGCCCATGAAGGTGCCCGACGCGCCGATCATCATCGCCCAGCGGGCCGGCAGCCTGCCGCTCTCACGCAGCCTGCCCGCGGGGAAGGCGACCGCGGCCTGGAAGAACACCCAGACGGTCATCATCCAGAAGATGTGCAGGCTGTTCCAGTCGTGCGCGGTGTGCAGGGTGTCCTCGGCGGACGCGAACGCGTACTCGGCGGAGGAGATCCCCATCATGCCCACCCAGGGCAGGATCACCATCCACTTGCGTTTGCGGCCCAGGATGTCGATATCGGTCTCGCCAACCCGGTACACACGGCCGTTGGCGTCCGTCACCTCCCTGTAGGGGACGGAGGTTGGTAGATCGGTTGCGGTCATGACGGTCGATCCCCTTGCGTCGAAAGATCTGGCCAGCGCCCCCTGTCCAAATTCCTTTCGCGTGCGCATGGGTCCCGGGGCCGGCCTGCGCGCACCGCCGGCCGGCCCCCACTGAGGTCACCTCATGAACCGCCCCCCAACAGCCCCGCCGAACGGGCCCAGCGGGCCTTGTTTCGCCCGGGGGCGGCTGGTCCGGGCATCACAACAGCCCCGCCGAACGGGCCCAGCGGTACTTCGCACCGAGTGCGGCCACCGGCTTCTCGGTCGTGTACGGGTACGCCACGACCCCGCGCTCGTAGAGGTACTGGCAGGCCTCCTCGACCTCGACGTCGCCCGCGAGCGACGCCACCACGGGCTTCTCGATGCCCCGCGCGCGGAACTCCTCGACCACCCGTGCCGTCAGCTCCGCGAAGACCATCGGCGGGGTGACGATCGTGTGCCAGTAGCCGAGGACGAGGGAGTGGATCCGCGGGTCCTCCAGACCGAGCCTGATGGTCGCCTCGTACGTCGACGGCGGTTCACCGCCCGTGATGTCGATCGGGTTGCCCGCGGCGCCGAAGGGCGGGATGAACGCCTTGAAGGCGGCGTCCAGATCCTCGGGGATCTCCATCAGGGTCAGGCCGTTGTCGACGATGGCGTCCGAGAGCAGCACGCCCGAGCCGCCCGCGCCGGTGATGATGACGACGTTGTCGCCCTTGGGAGTCGGAAGCACGGGAAGCGCCCGGGCGTACTCGAGCATCTCGTTGAGCCCCGGCGCCCTGATGACGCCGGCCTGCCTGAGGATGTCGTCGTACACCGCGTCGTCGCCCGCGAGGGCTCCCGTGTGCGAACCGGCCGCCTTCGCGCCGGCGCTGGTGCGCCCCGCCTTGAGGACCACGACGGGCTTCTTCGGCACCGTCGCGCGCGCGGCCTCCACGAAGGCCCGCCCGTCCTTCAGGTCCTCCAGGTGCATCGCGATGCACTGGGTGTTGGGGTCCTCGCCGAACCACGTGAGCAGGTCGTCCTCGTCCAGGTCCGACTTGTTGCCGAGCCCGACGATCGCGGAGACACCGGTCTTCGTCGTGCGCGCGAAGCCGAGGATCGCCATGCCGATGCCCCCGGACTGCGAGGTCAGCGCCACCCCGCCCTTCACGTCGTACGGCGTGCAGAACGTGGCGCACAGGTCCTGCCACGTCGAGTAGTAGCCGTAGATGTTCGGCCCGAGCAGCCGTACCCCGTACCGCTCGCCGATCGCCACGATCTCGTCCTGGAGAGCCTGTTCACCGGTCTCCGCGAAGCCGGAGGGGATCAGGACCGCGTTCGGGATCCCCTTGCGTCCCACCTCTTCGAGGGCCGAGGCCACGAACTTGGCGGGGATCGCGAAGACCGCCACATCCACCTCACCCGGGACGTCCGTGACACTCTTGTACGCCTTGCGGCCCAGGATGTCATCGGCCTTGGGGTTCACCGGATGGATCTCTCCGGAGAAACCCCCGTCGATGAGGTTGCGCATGACCGAATTGCCGATCTTGCCCTGCTCGTTGGACGCGCCGATCACCGCGACCGAGCGCGGCTGCATCAGCCGGCGCATCGACCTCAGGATCTCCTCGCGCGCGTACGTGCGCCGCTGCTTCGGCGCCCCGTCGGCCAGGATCACGCGGATGTCGGCGGCGACCGCGCCCTCCGGTGTCGCGATCACCGGGTTGAGGTCGACCTCGGCGATCTCCGGAAAGTCGGTGACCAGTTGGGACACGCGGCGGATCTGCTCGGCGAGCGCCCACCGGTCGACCGGCTGCGCGCCGCGCACTCCGCGCAGCACCTCGGCCGCCCGGATCGAGTCCAGCATCGACACGGCCTCGTCCGCGCCGACCGGCGCGAGCCGGAACGTCACGTCCTTGAGCACCTCGACCAGCACGCCGCCGAGCCCGAACGCGACGACCTTCCCGAACGTCGGATCGGTGACCGCTCCGACGATGACCTCTTGGGAGGAGGGCCCGGTCGGCAGCAGCTCCTGCACCTGGACGCCCTCGATCCGGGCGTTCGGCGCATAGGCTCGCGCGTTCTTGACGATCGTGCAGAAGGCGGCCCGTACGTCGGCGGCTCCCTCCACGCCCACGATCACGCCACCCGCGTCCGTCTTGTGCAGGATGTCGGGGGAGACGATCTTCATCACGACGGGTCCGCCGAAGCGCGCCGCGTACGCGACCGCCTCGTCCACGTCCGTCGCCAGCTCCTCGCCGGGCACGGAGATCCCGTACGCGTCGGCGATCACCTTGCCCTCGGGGGCGGTGAGAGCGCTGCGGCCCTCCGCGCGCACGGATGCGAGCAGCGCCCGTACCGTGAGCTCACGGTCCTCGGCCATCAATCAGATCACTCCGTTCGACTTGAGCAGGCGCAGTTCCTCGTCCCCGAGCCCCAGCTCCCCGACGAACACCTCGGCGTTGTGCTCGCCGAGCAGGGGTGAACTGACCACTTCCACGGGGGAGTCGGAGAGCTTGAGGGGGGAGCCGACCGTGGTGAACGTGCCGCGCTCCGGGTGGGCCACCTCGACGACCATCTCGTTCGCGACGAGCGACGCGTCCTCGATGATCTCCTTGGTGGACAGGATCGGCCCGCACGGGATGTTGTGCGCGTTGAGCCGCTCCAGCACCTCCCACTTGGGCAGGGTCGAGGACCACTCCTCGATGAGCTGGAACATCTTGTTGAGCTTGGGCAGGCGCGCCTCGGGGGTCGCCCACTCGGGGTCGCCGGCCAGCTCGGGCCGCCCGATCAGCTCGCTCAGCGGCTGCCAGCCGACGGGCTGCACGATGACGTACACGTAGTCGTTCGGGCCGCCGGGGGCGCACTTGACCGCCCACCCGGGCTGTCCGCCGCCGGACGCGTTGCCCGAGCGCGGCACCTCGCTCCCGAAGTCCTCGTTCGGGTACTCGGCCAACGGACCGTGTGTCAGCCGCTGTTGGTCGCGCAGCTTGACCCGGCACAGATTGAGCACCGCGTGCTGCATGGCGACGTTCACGCGCTGGCCGCGCCCGGTGTTCTCGCGCTGGAACAGCGCCGCGAGGATGCCGGCGACGGCGTGGATGCCGGTGCCGGAGTCGCCGATCTGCGCGCCGGTGGCCAGCGGCGGACCGTCCTCGAAACCGGTGGTCGCCATCGAGCCGCCCATGGCCTGCGCCACGACCTCGTACGCCTTGAAGTTGGTGTACGGGCCGTCACCGAAGCCCTTGATCGAGGCGTAGACGATGCGCGGGTTGATCTCCTGGATGCGCTCCCAGGTGAAGCCCATGCGGTCGACGGCGCCCGGGCCGAAGTTCTCCACCATGACGTCGGAGCGCCGGATCAGCTCGGTGAGGAGCTCCTTGCCGCGCTCGGTCTTCGTGTTGAGGGTGATGCTCCGCTTGTTGCAGTTGAGCATCGTGAAGTAGAGCGAGTCGACGTCCGGCAGGTCGCGCAGCTGCTTGCGCGTGATGTCCCCGGTCGGTGCCTCCAGCTTCACCACGTCCGCGCCGAGCCAGGCGAGGAGCTGGGTCGCGGAGGGCCCGGACTGCACATGGGTCATGTCGAGGACACGGACGCCCTCGAGAGCCTTGGTGGTCATGGCAGGGCTCCTCACTTGTACATGGTCTGGTTCATGGTTCCGGGGGCGTACGCGTCCGGGTCGACCCACACGTTGATCAGCGAGGGCTTCCCGGACTCGCGGGCCCGCCGGAGCGCGGGCGCGATGTCGGCGGGGTCGCGGACCTCTTCGCCGTAACCCCCGAGCATCTGGGCGAACTTGTCGTAGTGGACGTCGCCGAGGGTGTTGCCGACGCGCTCGCGCTCGTCGCCGTACTTGGCCTTCTGGCCGTAACGGATCTGGTTCATCGACGAGTTGTTGCCGACGATCCCGACGAAGGGCAGGTTGTAGCGGACGAGGGTCTCGAAGTCCCAGCCCGTCAGCGAGAACGCCCCGTCGCCGAAGAGCGCGACGACCTCCTTGTCGGGGCGCGCCTGCTTGGCGGCGAGGACGAAGGGGATGCCGACGCCGAGGGTGCCCAGCGGCCCCGGGTCCATCCAGTGGCCGGGCGACTTGGGCTGCACGACCTGCCCGGAGAAGGTGACGATGTCGCCGCCGTCCCCGATGTAGATCGAGTCCTCGGTGAGGAAGTCGTTGATCTCGCTGACCAGGCGGTACGGGTGGATGGGAGAGGCGTCGGAGCGCAGGCTCGGCAGGCGCTTGTCGATGGCGGTCTGCTCGGCGGCCCGCAGCTCGTCGAGCCACTCCTTGCGCTTGGCGCCCCCGCCGTTCAGCCGTCCGGAGGCGGCCTCGGTGACCGACTTCAGGACCAGGCCCGCGTCGCCGACGATGCCGAGGTCGATGTCGCGGTTCTTGCCGACGGTGCGGTAGTCGAGGTCGATCTGCACGACGGTCGCGTCGGGGGAGAGGCGCTTGCCGTAGCCCATGCGGAAGTCGAAGGGGGTGCCGACGATGATGATGAGGTCGGCGTTGGAGAAGGCGTAGCGGCGCGAGAGCTGGAAGTGGTGCGGGTCGCCGGGCGGCAGGGTGCCGCGGCCCGCGCCGTTCATGTAGGCGGGCACGTTGAGGGTGCGTACGAGCTCGATGGCGTCCTGGGTGGCACGGGTCGTCCACACCTGGCTGCCGAGCAGGATCGCCGGCTTCTCGGCGTGCACGAGGAGGTCGGCGAGCTTCTCGATCGCCTCGGGGTCACCGGCCGAGCGGGTCGAGGCCCGGTACTGCCCGGCTCGCGGCACGCGGGCCTTGTCCACCGGCACCTTGGCGTCGAGGACATCGCGCGGGATCTCAAGGAAGGACGGGCCGGGGGCGCCGTGGTAGCACTCGCGGAACGCCATCGACACCATGTCGGCGGCGCGCGCCGTGTCCGGCACCGTCGCGGCGAACTTGGTGATGGGCGTCATCATGTCGACGTGCGGCAGGTCCTGGAGCGAGCCCATCTTGTGCTGGGTGTGCGCGCCCTGGCCGCCGATGAGGAGCATGGGTGACTCCGCGCGGAAGGCGTTCGCGACACCGGTGACGGCGTCGGTGGTGCCCGGGCCCGCGGTGACGACGGCGCAGCCGGGCTTGCCGGTGATGCGCGCGTACCCGTCCGCCGCGTGGGCGGCGACCTGCTCGTGACGGACGTCGACGACTTCAATGCCTTCGTCGACGCAGCCGTCGTAGATGTCGATGATGTGACCGCCGCACAGGGTGTAGATGACCTCCACACCTTCTGCCTTGAGCGCCTTGGCGACCAGATGACCACCGGAGATGAGTTCCTGGCTGTCGTCAGGCATGGCGAAGTCCTGTCCCTTCGTAGGGGAGTCGTGCGCTGTCGCAGTACATTGCATACAGTCGACGAATACTGTATGAAGCTTGTTATCCCGCATCCGGTGGGTGGTGTCCAGGGGGCGTGCGGCACTTTTACGGCAGGAGCCGAGATGGACCTGTACGAGCACCAGGCAAGGGAACTCTTCGAAGAACACGGCATCTTGGTGCCGAAAGCCGAGGTCACACGGTCGCCCAGGGAGGCCCGCGAGATCGCGCGCAGGCTGGGCGGCCGCGTCGTCGTCAAGGCGCAGGTGAAGACCGGGGGCCGAGGCAAGGCGGGCGGCGTCAAACTCGCCGCCGACCCGGCCGCCGCCGAACTGACGGCGCGCCAGATCCTCGGCATGGACATCAAGGGCCACACCGTCGGCAAGGTGATGCTGGCCCAACCCGTCGACATAGAGAGCGAGTTCTACGTCTCCTACGTCCTCGACCGCGCGGCCGGACGCTTCCTCGCCATCGCCTCCGCCGAGGGCGGCATGGACATCGAGGAGGTCGCGGCGAACCGGCCCGAGGCCGTCGCCCGCATCCCGGTCGACCCGGCCGAGGGCGTCACCACCGCGAAGGCCGCACAGATCGCCCAGGCCGCCGGCCTCCCCGACCGGACCGTCGACGTCCTGGTCCGCCTCTGGGACGTCCTCACCCGCGAGGACGCCGTACTCGTCGAGGTGAACCCCCTCGTCCGCACGAGCGGCGGCCAGATCCTCGCCCTCGACGGCAAGGTCACCCTCGACGACAACGCCCGCTTCCGCCAGGAACGCTGGGGCACCCAGGAGGCCGCCCACGACGACGCCCTAGAAGCGGCCGCCGCGGCCAAGGGCCTCAACTACGTCAAGCTCGACGGCGAGGTCGGCATCATCGGCAACGGCGCCGGGCTCGTCATGTCGACCCTCGACGTGGTCGCGGGCTGCGGCGCCCGACCCGCCAACTTCCTCGACATCGGCGGTGGCGCCTCCGCGCAGATCATGGCCGACGGCCTCTCCGTCATCCTCTCCGACCCGGCGGTGAAGTCCGTCTTCGTGAACGTCTTCGGCGGCATCACCGCCTGTGACGCCGTCGCCGACGGCATCGTCCAGGCCCTGGAGTCCGTCCGGCTGACCAAACCGCTCGTCGTCCGCCTCGACGGGAACAGCGCAGTGGAGGGCCGCGCCATCCTCGACGGCCGCGCCCACCCGCTCGTCGAACAGGCCACCACCATGGACGGCGCCGCGCGCCGCGCCGCCGAACTCGCCCACGCGCACTGAGGAACCGGGACATGGCCATCAACCTGACCAAGGAGAGCGGGACATGGCGATCTATCTGACCAAGGAGAGCAGGGTCCTCGTCCAGGGCATGACCGGCGCCGAGGGCATGAAGCACACCCGGCGCATGCTCGCCGCCGGCACGAACGTCGTCGGCGGCGTCAACCCGCGCAAGGCGGGCCGCAGCGTCGACTTCGACGTCCCCCAGGGCCTCAAGGGCCAGGGGGGTGCCCCCGTCGCGGTCCCCGTCTTCGGCTCCGTCGCCGAGGGCATCGCGGCCACCGGCGCCGACGTCACCGTCGTCTTCGTGCCGCCCGTCTTCGCCAAGGCCGCGGTCACGGAGGCCGCCGACGCGGGCATCCCCCTCGCCGTCGTCATCACGGAAGGCATCCCCGTCCACGACGCCGTGACCTTCCACGCGTACGCCGCCGCGAGGGGCACCCGCATCATCGGCCCCAACTGTCCCGGCCTGATCACCCCCGGCCAGTCCAACGCCGGCATCATCCCCGCCGACATCACCATGGCGGGCCGCATCGGCCTCGTCTCCAAGTCCGGCACCCTCACCTACCAGCTCATGTACGAACTGCGCGACATCGGCTTCTCCACCTGCGTCGGCATCGGCGGCGACCCCGTCATCGGCACGACGCACATCGACTGCCTCGCCGCGTTCCAGGACGACCCGGACACCGACCTGATCGTCCTCATCGGGGAGATCGGCGGCGACGCGGAGGAGCGCGCCGCGGCCTACGTACGCGACCACGTCACCAAGCCCGTCGTCGCCTACATCGCCGGGTTCACCGCCCCCGAGGGCAAGACCATGGGACACGCGGGCGCCATCGTCTCGGGCTCCTCCGGCACGGCGCAGGCCAAGAAGGAGGCCCTGGAGGCGGCCGGGGTCCGCGTCGGCTCCACCCCGACGGAGACGGCCCGCCTGGTACTCGACCGCCTGGAGCAGTGACGCCGTACAGCGGGAGTGGGGAGCGAGCCCACCGGGCAACCTCCCCACTCCACCCCCCACCAGCCATGCACCCCCGCCCCGACTGTGCACCGTGAGCGGAGAACCCGAAATGGCAGACAACCCGAGCAACCTCACGCACCGTACCCCCGGCCCCGACGCCCCCGGCCCGGACACCCCCGTGGCGACCACCCTCAAGGCCGGCACCTCCTGGCACGACGCCTGGCAGCGCTGCCTCGCCGTCGCCCCCGAGGCGTTCCGCGACGACCGCGTCCTCAACCTGTGGAACGGCACCTGGCAGGCCGACGGCCGCGCCCTGTCCGCCAGTACCCCCGTCGACGGCAGCCCCATCGCCGGACCGCCCCGCCTCGACGCCGCCACCGCCCACCAGGCGGTGCGTGCCTCTCTCGACCAGCACCGCGCCTGGCGGCACATCCCGCTCGACGAGCGCCGCGCCCGCGTCGGCGCCACCCTCGACGCCCTCACCCAGCACCGCGAACTCCTCGCCCTCCTCCTCGTCTGGGAGATCGGCAAGCCCTGGCGCCTCGCCCAGGCCGACGTCGACCGCGCCATCGACGGGGTGCGCTGGTACGTCGACGGCATCGAGCCCATGGTCGAGGGCCGCGCCCCGCTCGAGGGCCCCGTCTCGAACATCGCCAGCTGGAACTACCCGATGAGCGTCCTCGTGCACGCCGTCCTCGTCCAGGCGCTCGCCGGCAACGCGGTCATCGCCAAGACCCCCACCGACGGCGGCGTCGCCTGCCTCACCCTGGCCTGCGCGCTCGCCGCCCGCGAGGGCATCCCCGTCACCCTCGTCAGCGGCAGCGGAGGCGAACTCTCCGAAGCGCTGGTGCGGGCCCCCGAGATCGGCTGCGTCTCGTTCGTCGGCGGCCGCGACACCGGCGCCGCCGTCGCCACAACCGTCGCCGACCTCGGCAAGCGCCACATCCTCGAACAGGAGGGCCTCAACACCTGGGGTGTCTGGAACTACTCCGACTGGGACAAGCTCGCGGCCGTGATCCCCAAGCTCTTCGACTACGGAAAGCAGCGCTGCACCGCCTACCCGCGCTTCGTCGTCCAGCGCAGCCTCTTCGACGACTTCCTCGCCGCGTACCTCCCGGCCGTCCGCACGCTGCGCATCGGTCACCCCCTGGCAGTGGCGAGCCCAGAGGATTCCTACCCCCAGCTCGACTTCGGCCCGCTCGTCAACGCGGCCAAGGCGAAGGAACTCACCGACCAGGTCGCGGAGGCCATCGACCGCGGCGCCGTGCCGCTGCACCGCGGGGCCCCGGACCCCGCCCGTTTCCTGCCCGGCCAGGACACGAGCGCGTACGTCCACCCGGTCACGCTCCTGAGCCCGCCCCCCTCCTCGCCCCTTCACCACGCGGAACCGTTCGGCCCTGTCGACACGATCGTGCTGGTCGACACGGAGGCGGAGCTGCTCGCCGCGATGAACGCCTCCAACGGCGCGCTGGTCGCCACCCTCTCCACGGACGACGACGCGACGTACGACCGCCTCGCCCCGCAGATCCGCGCCTTCAAGACGGGCCGGGGCAAGCCACGCTCGCGCGGCGACCGGGACGAGCTGTTCGGCGGCTTCGGCGCGTCGTGGCGCGGAGCGTTCGTGGGCGGAGAGCTGCTGGTGCGCGCGGTGACGAGGGGCCCGCAGGGAGAACGCCTGCCGGGCAACTTCCCGGAGTACCACTTGATGCCGTAGGCCTTCGGGGCGGCACGTCGGTGGGCGCGGCCCGAGCGAGCGGCAGACGCTCGGGCCGCGGCCACCGATACGTCACAGTGAGGGTCGGACTACCCACGGTGAGACCGGAGGTGGCCTTGTCCCCAGGCCTCGGGAGGCACCGCCGAGGGGACGGATATGCAGGTGAAAGGCACTCCGAAAGCTTGGTATTGTTATCCATGTCGCCGCGGGGAACACCCCGGCCGGGCGACAAACACCTAGTCCGGGTGGCGGAATGGCAGACGCGCTAGCTTGAGGTGCTAGTGCCCTTTATCGGGCGTGGGGGTTCAAGTCCCCCCTCGGACACAAGAAGCAAGAAGTAATAACGCAAGCGAGGGCCCCGACCGGACGGTCGGGGCCCTCGCTTGTACGGATGCGAGCGGAATGGCGCCGCGTCAGCCGGTCGCGCCTCCCGCGACCCACTCGCTCCACGGCATGTTCCAGTCGCTGAGGCCGTTGCCCGGGGCCAGCTTGGTGTGGTCCGTGGAGTTCTTGATGATCACGACGTCGCCGGTCATCGAGTGGTCGAAGAACCATGCGGCCGGCTGCGTGCCGTCGTCGCCGGCCCTGGCGTCCTTCAGGCCCACGCACCCGTGGCTGGTGTTGGCCTTGCCGAAGACCGAGTCGGCACCCCAGTAGTTGCCGTGGATGAACGTGCCCGAGTCGGTCAGGCGCATGGCGTGCGGTACGGCCTCGATGTCGTAGGAGGGCTTGCCGTCCTTCTCCGTGAGGCCGACGCTCGCACCGTTCATGTGGATCTGCCGGTACTTCTCGGAGATGACCATCCGGCCGTTGTACGTCGGGTGCTCATCGCTGCCGGACGAGATCGGGATCGTCTTGATCGTCTTGCCGTCCCGTACGACGGTCATCTGCTTCGTTTTGGCGTCGACCGTGCTGACCTGGCTCCGGCCGACCTTGTACGTGACCGTCTTCTGGATGCCGTGGTCGGTGAGCTTGACGGTGACGGTGGAGCCGGCCTTCCAGTAGTTCTGGGGGCGGAAGTCCAGGCGGCCGTCGTTGAGCCAGTGACCGGCGACGCGCTGGCCGCTGCTGGAGCTCACCTGGATCTTCGACGCCATGGCGGCCTTGTCGCTGATCGCCCTGTCGAAGGTGACCGTCACCGGCATGCCCACGCCGACGGTCGAGCCGTCCTCGGGGGAGACGTGCCCGATGAAGTCGCCCGCCGGGGAGACCGTGGTGATCGAGGCGTTCTCGGTGGCGGAGCGGCCCTTGGCGTCCGCGGCCTCCGCGGCGATCTGATACCTGGTGGCTCGCTCCAGCGGCTTGTCCGGCTGCCAGGACGTGCCGTCCGCGGCCAGGGTGCCCGGAATCTCGGTACCGGTCGCTACGGCGGCCATGGTCACCTTGGTGAGCTTGCCGTTGCTGACGGTGACCTTGACGGGGTCGTCGATCCCGACCTGGTGGGCACCTTGCCCGGGCGTGATCTTTATTCGGGCGTCGGAAGCGTCCTGCGTGCCGGCCTGCTGTCCCTTCGTCTGCGAGTGAGGGCGATCACCATGGCCGTTTCCTCCGGTGGCGGCCTGGCTCGTCCCGCCGAGGGCCGTGAGTGCGAGTACGCCGCCGAGCACGCCGGCTGTAGCCGTCAGAGCGGTGGTCCGCTTACGTACCGTGATCAAACCGTCTCCCGTCCACTGGTCGTCGAATGCCTTGGGTCGGTCGCCAGTGGAGAGCGACCAGCCCCGAGTGAACCATTTATGCATTCATAAGACTGAAAATGGGCAAATTGTGGCGAATGCAACGCATCGTGCCGGGCGCGTTCTCCGGCAGGGACCGAGGGCAGGGGCAGATGCAGGGACAGGTCACTCGGCCATCCGCAGGAACCCGACGTCGAAGTCCTGCCGCGTCGGCGAAGAACGGGATGTTCTTGACCCGCCCGTCCGACAGGACGGTGATCGCCGGGTAGGCGATGTAGAGCAGGGCGTGATCGGCGAGGATCTTGTTCTGGGCCTGGGTGAAAGCCGCACACGCCTTGCTCGCGGTCGGGGCGGTGTTCCCTTCCTTCAAGCACCGGTCGACCTGCCGGTCGGAGTACCGGCTGTAGTTGGTCGATCCGGCGAAGGCCGAGTTGTGCTCACGGTTCAGCTGCGGACCCGCCTCGGGGTAGGAGGCGATGTCCCACGCGAGCGCGATGTCCGGCATGGTGAACTGCTTGGAGACGCGCTCCGAGTACTGAGGGAACGTCACCGCCTGGAGCTCCGCCTTGAGGCCGATCTTCTTCAGGGAGTCCTGGAGGATGGTCCCGGCCACGTTGAACTCGTCGACGGTCGGCTGGAGAGGACCGGCTCGGGCTCCCCGTACCGCAGCGTCGCGAAGCCGGCGAGGAACTTCTCTTCGTCCACCGCCTGCACCCGCTGGCTGTCGATCGTGGCCCACAGCAGTTGCGCGGCGCGCAGATCCTCGGCGTCGACTGCGTGTCCCCCGGCGGTCGTCGCGAGCTCGGCGGTGGGGAAAGAAAAAGAGGGCCCGCAGTTCGTCGTGGCCCGGTGGCCCGGGAGGCGTTCGTCGGCCAGGCGGCGCGCTGAGCACTACGCGTGATCGGATACGCTGCGGCGCGATGTATGACGTGTACACCACTGGTGTGCGAGCCCGCTGAAGAGGAGAAATGTCCGTGAAGCAGCGCCCGGTACTCGCCGGCCTGACATTGATGCTCGTGGCCGTTCTGAGTGCATGTGGCGGTGGTACGGACAAGGGCGACGCACACGGCGGCGGCAAGGGTGACGGCATGAGCGGCGGTGCGTACTCCAAGCCGCACTCCGACCAGGTGCGCGGGCTCTACGACGCCGTGCGGCATCTTCCGCGCAAGACCGTCAAGGGCACCCGCGCGCACATGGTCAAGGAGTGCGATCCGGCCACCCGGAAGGTCAAGCACACCTCGCGCAGCGGCAGTGGCAAGCGTAAGAGGACCCGTACCTGGTACACCACCGAGCACTACGAGCAGTGCCACAAGGTCCGCAAGGGCAGTGAGACGTACACGCGCGTCGTGCGGACCGAGCGGTGGTGTGTGCGGCTCGACGACGTGAACGGGAAGGCCAACAAGGACGACCGCTGGTTCCGGGTCAGCCCCGCCACGTACAGCGAGGTCCACGGCAAGGCCGAGCACGCCCGCGTGAAGTTCGAGCCGCGGGCGCGCGGCTGCTGAGCGAGCGGGTTCGCCGGTTCACCAGGTGACGGGTAGCGCCTTCAGCCCGTAGACGATGTTCTCCGTGTTGTAGGTGAGGGCCGACTCCGGAACCGCCAGGCGTAGGTTCGGCAGGCGGCGCAGCAGTGTGGTCAGCATGATCTGGAGTTCCACCCGGGCCAGTGTCTGGCCCAGGCACTGATGGACGCCGAAGCCGAACGCCAGGTGGCGGCGCGCGCCGGGGCGGTTCGGGTCGAGTCCGGGTGCGGTGCGGCCGAAGACCTCCTCGTCGCGGTTGGCCGACGAGAGCATGCAGATCACGCCCTCGCCCGCCGCGATCGTGACCCCGCCCACCTCCACCTCCTCCTTCGCCGCGCGCGCCAGGCCGAGGTGGATGATCGTCAGGCTCCGCAGCATCTCCTCCACGGCCGTGGGCATCAGGCCGGGCTCGTCGCGGAGCCGTCCCGCCGCCGCGGGGTTTTTGAGCAGGGCCAGTACGCACATCGCCGACATGTTGGCCGTGGACTCGTGGCCCGTGACCAGGAGCATGAAACCGAGTGAGGCGACCTGCTCGGGAGTGAGGTCGTCGCGGGCGGCCAGCCTGCTCAGGATGTCGTCGCCGGGCTCTCGCGCCTTCCGCGTGGCCAGCCCGGCGAGGTAGCCCGTCAGGCCGCGGTGCGCCCGCGCGACGTGCGCCTCGGTCGCGGTGTTGTCGAGCAGCGTGCGGCTGAGGGACTGGAACAGGTCGTGGTCCTCGTACGGGACCCCCAGCATCAGGCAGATCACGAGGGACGATACCGGCAGGGCGAAGTCCTGTACCAGATCGATGGGTTGACCTGGTGTGGGGGCCGCGCCGAGGGTGTCGATCGCTTCGTCCACGATCCGCTGGATGCCCGGGCGCAGCCCCTCCACCCGTCTCACCAGGAAGTCCCTGCCGACCATGCGGCGCAGCCTCGCGTGTTCCGGGTCGTCGAGCCGGATGAAGCTCGGACGCTGCGTGGCCAGTTGGCGCTGCGCGGGGGAGAGGAACGGGAATCCGGGTGTGCGGGCGTCGGCGCTGAAGCGGGGATCGGCGAGTACGGCGCGCACCTCCCGGTAGCCCGAGATCAGCCAGCAGGGTGAGCCGTCCGGCAGGGCGGCGCGCGTGACCGGTCCCCCGCGCGCCGCCTCCGCGTAGGCGGGCGGCGGGGAGAACGGGCATGCCCCGTAAGGGGCGGGTAGCTGGAGCGGCGCGAGCCGTGGGGGCGCGGCGGTCATGCGGGGAGGTGCCCTTTCGGGGAGGTGGGCCGGAGGGGAAGGTGCTCGTGTCCGTGGGTCCCGAGCGATACGGCTCTCATGAGGGCGGGTCGGGCGGAGTCCCCAGTGTGTTCAGCGTCGTGCAGACCATCGCGCACTGGCCGATCACCAGGAGCAGCTCGATCAGTTGCTCCGCGCGGAGTCGCTTTGCGAGCTCCTGCCACAGGGCCTCGGGGAGCTCCGCGTGGTCGGCGAGGAGGTCGGCCGTACGCAGGACGGCCAGGTCGGCCGGGTGCCAGCGGTGGAGGGAGAGGGACGGGGAGGCCGTCGCGGCCACGTCGGCGGGGGTGAGGCCGGCCGGCCGCGCGTGCTCCTCGTGACGCGCGCGTACGAAGTCGCAGCCCAGCCGGTAGGACGTACGCAGGATGGCCAGCTCCCGCTCCCGCACCGCCAGAGTGCCCTGGTGGGTGAGGACCTGGGCGAGGCGGAGCCACGCCTCGGCGAGCGGCGGGTGGTGGGCGAGCGTGCCGAAGAGGTTGACGCGCCCCGGCCCGTCCTGGCTCGAAGCGCCGAGCAGGTCGCGCAGGGCGGGCGGCCACTCCTCGGCCGGCAGTGGAGGGATGCGCGGGGTCACCATGCGCACACCGTCCCGGCGTCGGGAGCGGTATCGCGCTCGCGGGCCACCACGTGCCCCGTCTCGCCCGGCCGCGAGGGGATACGAGGGGTCACCACTCGCACACCACCACTCCCGCACTCGCGCCGCTGGCGAACCCGAACATGCCCACCAGGTCCCCGCGTCGGAGCCGTCCTGCCTCCAGGGCGGTGGCCAGTTGCAGGGGGATCGTGTTCGTGGCCACGTTGCCGTGCGCAGGAAAGGTGGCGAGTACGCGGTCCGGGTCCACACCCACCCACGCGCACGCCACCTTGGTGAACGCCACCGACGGCTGGTGGACGCACACGAGGTCCAGCTCGTCGACCTCGACCCCCAGGTCGGCGACCGCGCCCCTCACCTTCTCGGGCATGCCGGCGAACGTCTCCACCAACTGCTGCGAATCGATGCGCAGATGTCCGAGCGCGCGGTGATGTGCGTACGGGTTGGTCAGCGTGGCGGCCCGCCAGCCCCAGGAGTTGGCGAAGAAGCGGGAGCCGATCACACCGGGGCGCCGCGACGCCTGGAGCAGCAGCGCGGATCCCATGTCGCCCGTACTGAGGCTGGGCAGCGCGGTCAGTACGTCGGCGGGGTCGTCGACCGACCAGCGGCTCTCGCGCGTGGACACCTCCGCGGTGGTGACGAGGATCCGGCGGTACCGGCCCGATCTGATGAGGGCGTCGGCCACCTCGATGGCGTTGAGTACGCCGTTGCAGGCGTTCTTGAGGTCGAACACCGGGCAGTTCAGGCCGAGTTGGTCGGCGACCACGTGTGCGGTGGCGGGTTCCTCCAGGTCGGCGAGGATCCCGGTGAAGATCAGCAGGTCGATGTCCGAGGGGTCGGTGATCTCGCGCTCCTCGAACAGGCGGCGTGCCGCGTGGGCCGCGAGGTCGGAGGGCTGTTCGTGGTCGGGTGCGACGGTCCGCTCGGAGAGCCCGTACATGTGCGCCAGGACCCCCGGAGACAGGGAGACGTGGGGATTGCGGACGCGGAAACGATCCTCTGCTTCGGCGACGGACTGCCGGCCGGGAGGCACATGGACCGCCGCGTGAAGGATGCTGCTGTACACAGTCAAAGGGGGGTGTTCTCTCTCAGGGGAGGGAGGCAGGGCTGGAGGAGGGACGTGGCGGAGAGCGGAGAGCGGGGGGCAGGGAGCAGGGCGCAACAGGGAGAAGGGGAGTCCGCGAGCGGGGAGGCGAGGCTCACGTCGCCGAGGTCAGCGCCAGCACCACGTTGTGCCCGCCGAAGCCGAACGAGTGCGTGACCGCGGCCCGTACGCGTTGGGGGCGTGGCGCGCCGGTCACGCAGTCGAGCGGGAAACCGAGTGTCCCGGGTGTGAGGTTCGCGACCGGGGGGACCGTGCCGTGATGGATCGTCAGCGCGGTGAGCGCGGCCTCGATCGCTCCCGCCGCGCCCAGGCTGTGGCCCAGTACGCCCTTGGGGGCGGTGACGCTCGGGGCGTGCGGCAGGACACGGGCGATGAGCTCGGCCTCCGCACGGTCGTTGAGAGGGGTGGAGGTGCCGTGGGCGTTGACATGGTCGATGTCGCCCGCGGCGAGCCCCGCGTCGGCGAGGGCGGTGCGCAGCGCGCTCTCGGCGACCGCGCCCCCGGGTGCGGGCGCGGTCGGGTGGTGGGCGTCGGTGGACCGGCCCACCCCGGCAAGATGCGCGTACACCCGGTGACCGCGGGCCCGTGCGTCCGCCGACCGTTCCAGTACGCACACGGCCGCCCCTTCGGCGATCACGAAACCGTCGCGGTCGACGGCGAACGGCCGTGAGGCGGCGGCCGGTTCGTCACCCCGTGCCGACAGCGCGCCCATCCGCTGGAAGCCGGTGGTGACGACCGGCGTGACGGCGGCTTCCGTACCGCCCGCGACGGCGATGTCGCAGGCGCCGGCCAGGAGAAGGTCGCGGGCGACGGCGAGAGCGCTCGCGCCCGAGGCGCAGGCGCTCTCCGTGGCGAGGGAGGGGCCGTGTGCGCCCAGGTCGAGAGCCACTTCGCCGGCCGCCATGTTGGAGATGAGCATGGGGATGAGGGCGGGCGCGACCAGGTCGGGCCCGCCCTTGAGGAACCGCGCCGACTGCTCCTCGAGATGCGCGGCGCCGGCGAGGCCCGAGCCGATGACCACGGCGACCCGCGCTCCGTCCCAGTCCCCGCCGGGGGCGGCGAACCCCGCATCCGCGACGGCCTCCCGGGCGGCGAGCACCGCGAGCCGGGTGAACTGCCCCATCCGCCAGGACTTGCCCCCGCCGATTCGCGCCTGCTCAGGGGCAATGAAGGGGATGCGGCAGGAGAAGCCGACCGGCAGTTCCTTGAGTTCGGGGTCCTGGGCGGCCGTGGACCGGCCGCGCAGCACGCCCGCCCACGTCGCCTCGCGGCCGACACCGGCCGGGGTGATGAGGCCCAGGCCGGTGACGGAGATCGTTCGGTCGGACGCCGTCGTCACCGGACCCCTGCCGTGATCTGCCGGGCCGCGAGGGTGGCGGTCAGCTCGGCGACGGTGGTGCGCTGGGTGGCCTCCGACTCGTCGACGCGTACGCCGAGCCGCTCCTGGAGCGTCAGGGCGAGTTCGGCGAGGGCGAGGGAGTCGAGGTCGAGACTCGCCAGGCTGGCATCGGGGCGGATGCTGTCGGCACTGACCTCGAATTTCTCCATGAGGACGGTGGCGACGGCGGCGCGGGCGCGGGACGCGGCGGCCACTCGGGCCGAGGGCGAGGTGGGGGCGGTCGGGGACGACGAGGACATGAGCGGGCCTTTCGGGTCGTGCGTGCGTGCGTGCGTGTGGTGCGGGTGGGTGCGGTGTGTCGGAAGCCGGGTGGGTCACACGGCTCTGGGCGGCGTACGCACCGGGGGTACCGGCGGCAGTTCGGGCCACAGCAGCGTGGCCGAGGCCCAGGTGAGGCCCGCGCCGAACGAGGTCAGCAGGACGCGCTGGCCGGGGGTGAGCAGGCCGCGGGACGCGGCGTCGGCGAGTGCCAGGGGGATGGAGGCGGCGCCCGTGTTGCCGACGTGTTCGATGTTGGAGACCTGTCTCTGCGCGGGGAGCCGCAGGCGTTCGGCGACCGCTTCGAGGATCCGGGCGTTGGCCTGGTGGGCGACGAACCGGTCCACGTCGTCGGTGGTCCACGCGGTGCGGTCGAGCACGGCGCGGGACGACTCGGTCATGCGGGTCACCGCGTGCCGGAACACCTCGCGTCCCCGCATGCGGAAGTGGCGGTCGGCCGGGGTGTGGGCCGCCGGGTCCGCACGCTCGGCGGCGCCCCCGCCGGGAACCTGGATCAGTTCGTGCCCGGAGCCGTCGCTGCCGAGGTCGAAGGCGAGCACACTGCCCGGCCCGCCATGGGCGCCCCGACGCAGGACCACCGCGCCCGCGCCGTCCGCGAAGACGGTCCCCGCGCTGCGGTCGGCGGGGTCGACCAGGGTCGAGTACACCTCCGCGCCCACGAGGAGGACGCGTTCGGCGGCGCCGGAGGCGATGACGCCCACCGCCGTCGCGAGCCCGTAGCCGAATCCGCTGCACGCGGCCGCGATGTCCCAGGCGGCGGCCCGGTCGAGGCCGAGGCGGGTGGCGAGGAGCGGGGCCATGGCGGGCAGGGGCACGTCGGGGGTGGAGGTCGCGACGAGCACGGTGTCGGGGACGGGGTTCCCGGCGACGGCCAGCGCGCGGACGGCGGCTTCCAGGGCGAGTTCGCCGGTTCGGACACCGGGGCCGGCCCAGTGCCGGGCGGTGATCCCGGTCCGCCGCCGCACCCACGTGTCGTCGACGTCCCACACGGCGGGGAGTTCGTCGTTGGTGACCCGGCGCGGTGGCACCCAGCCCGCCAGTCCCTCCAGGACTGCGCCGGACCGGCCGGCGGGCCTGTGCGCGTCAGCCGAAGTCACCCGATCCTCGCTCCACGTCTCGATCCTGCGTGCCGAAGCCCGTACGAAACCGCTGGTCACGAGGCGTGCTGTGCCCGAACGAAGCAGGCTGCGCCCCGTACGAGCAGGTTGATTCCCGTACGAACCGGGAGAACTGTAAGCACAGAAAGGATCTTCACAAACGGAAGGTCCCTTCGAACGAAATCCCATGCACCGGCTGTCCGGCTTCATCCGTGCAGCTCAGAAGCGGAAGGTGACATTCCGAAGGGCGGTCGGTGGGCCGAACGAGTGTCACTCGTATGGCGGTTCGGCGGGCGGCGGCCCCCGCTTCGGGTGAGAGAAAACCCCAGGTCCTCGCACCCGCGCCCATGGCATCCTGAGCCGATGAACGGACCGGAGATCCTTGTCAGCGTCGCGCCCGAGTTGGGGCTGTTCGTTCCGCACGCGCGGCGCCGGGGCGCGGCCGTCCCGCTCGTCACCGACGGCGTGTCCACGCTGGGGCATGTGATCGAGTCGCTCGGCGTGCCGCTGACGGAGGTCGGGGGACTGGACGTCGACGGGCGCGAGGTGGCGGTCGGGCACATTCCCGTGGGCGGGGAGCGGGTCGAGGTCCGGGCCGTCGTGCGGCCGCAGCGGGTCGAGGGAGCACCGCTGCGGTTCCTGCTCGACGTCCATCTCGGCACGCTGGCACGGCGGTTGAGGCTGCTCGGGGTCGACTCCGCGTACGAGGCCACGGACATCGGCGACCCCGCGCTGGCGGCCCGCTCCGCCGCCGAGCGGCGCGTCATGCTCAGCCGGGACCGCGGTCTGCTGCGGCGGCGTGAGCTGTGGGCCGGCGCCTATGTCTACAGCGACCGACCCGACGAGCAACTACGCGACGTACTGGGCCGGTTCGCGCCCGAGCTGCGCCCCTGGACGCGGTGCACCGCCTGCAACGGACTGCTGAAGGAAGCCCGTAAGGAGGACGTCGCCGACCTGCTTCAAGGCGGGACACGTGGCACGTACGACGTGTTCGCGCAGTGTCGCGCGTGCGATCGCGTGTACTGGCGGGGTGCCCATCACGACCGGTTGGAGGGGATCGTGGGGCGGGCGGTCGCCGAGTTCGGGGGCTGAGGGGCCGCCTCGTCGTCCGGCACCAGCGGCGGTTCGATGCGCCAGGCGATCCGTTCCCCGTCCTGGACCATCCTGCGGTACGCGTACAGGACCACCGAGATCAGCAGGATGCCGACCGCGAGGAAGGACTCCGTGGCGCCCCCGTAGCCCGCGAGGGAGGGGTGTGTGACGCCCACCGAGACGATCACGACGTTGAACGCGAGGATGACCCAGGCGACCGGGATCCAGGCGCGGGCGCGGCGGATCGGGCGGGGCCAGTCGGGGCGGTCCTTGCGCAGGAGCAGGAAGCCGGCGACCGCGAGTGTCATGGCCACCAGATAGCCGAAGTTGCTCGCGATGAGAATGCTCAGGGGCTCGCCGAGCAGGACCACGATCGCCGCGTTGACGAGCGCGTCCAGGGTGAGGGCCCGGCCCGGCACGCCCCAGCGGTTCACCTTGTCGAGCTGCCGTACGGTCATGCCCTCGCGTGCCAGGCCGTACAGCGCCCGGCCCCCGTCCGCCGTGCACGACACCATGCCGAAGAACATCGAGACGATCAGGATGAGGACGCCGACGTCGGAGAAGCCGCCGAGCGCCCGGGAGAACGCCGTGGCGAACGCGCCGACCGGGTCCGATCGCAGCGTCTCCTCGCCGACGCTGCCGACCGTGGCGAGCGGGACGACGAAGAAGACACCGAGCGAGATGAGGGACGTCAGCCGAAGCGCCTTCGCCGTGTCGCGCGCCGTGTCGCGGTACTCCGGCGCGAACGACGCGCAGATCTCCGTGCCGTACGTCGTCCAGGCCGTGACGTAGAACCACACGATGAGCGTCATCCAGCTGCCGCCGTGGTACCAGGTCAGGCGTGAGGCGTCCCAGCTGCCCGGGCGCAGGAACGGGGCTGTGACGATCACCGCGAGGCCGCACATCACCAGGGCCGCGACCGCCTTGGAGACGCTCGCCGCCAGTCGCGCGCCGAAGTAGTTGCAGGCCCAGCCGCCCGCGATGGCCAGGACCGCGAGTACTTCCGGAAGGCCGATGCGGTGGCCGGGGAACGGGATCGACGGGGCGTGCGGGAACCACTGGGCGGTGATGAGGTGGCCGATCGCCGCGCCGTTGACCGCGATGCTGAACGACCAGCCGATCCAGTAGCCGTACGACGCCACGGCGCCCAGCGGGGCGAAGTAGCGCTTCCAGCCCTCGGTGGCGTATCTGCTGATGCCGCCGGACATGCCCGGGAACATCGCGGCGGTCTCGGCGAACAGCATGTTCTGCGCGAACGCGACGAGCGCCCCGACGCACCAGATGGTGATCGCCGTCCAGCCTCCGATCGCGCCCACGGTGTAACCCACCGTCAGGAGCAGGCCGTTGGGGATCACCATGGCGATGGCGAGGCCGTCGCGCCAGGTCAGGGACTTGTGGAGCTGTTGGCTCAAGGGGGCCACCTGTCTCGGTCGGGGGCTGACGGGAGAAGGTCCGGCGCGGCGGGAAGAGATGCCGCCGCGCTGTGTCGGCGGTCACAATAATTCGTTATTGTTGGCCGGGATAGGGGTTCGGCAGTGGCCAATTCCAGAGGGCCTCGTTCCCGGGCGACAGGTTCCGGAGCGACCGACACAGAGACGAGGGGCGGGCATGGGGGAGAAAGAGAGCGGCGGCGACGCGGGCGAGGCGCAGCGTGAGCGGATTCTGCGGGCGGCCGCCCTGGTCATGGCCGAACGCGGCTTCGACGCGGCGCGCATGAGGGACGTGGCGCGCGGCGCCGGCGTGTCCATCGGGCTGCTCCAGCACTACTTCGACACACGCGACCTGCTGTTCCGCGAGGCCTTCGAGTGGTCGATCGGCGAGCTCATCGCCCGCTGGCGCAAGGGCGCGTCCGCAGAGCCCGACCCGTGGCGCCGCTTCGAACTCCTCGTACGCGAACTGGCCGACGACCCCGACCTCCAGCGCCGGTGCGCGACCTGGACCGAGTTCTGCGCGAGCGCCGCCCGCAGGCCCGAGCTGCGCGACGGGGTGCGCCGCGCCCACCAGGACTGGCGTGAGCTCGTCCTCGGCATCGCCGAATCGGGCGTCGCCGCGGGGAAGTTCGTGCCGGTCGTGCCCACCGACGTCGCGGTGCGCTCCGTGCTAGCCGCCGTCGACGGCTGCGACATGGCCGTGGCGTCGGGCAGCGGCATGGGGGCGGAGGGCTACGCCGCCGTCATCCTCGCCACCGCCCGCTCGGTCCTCGGCGTACGCGCCTGAGCAGTTCCGTTATCGACTCACCCCGTCCGAGCCGCAGTTCACAGGAGGCACCGCGCCATGACGTCGACCGCATTCCCGCATCTGTTCAGCCCGCTCGCCATCGGCGGCGTGACGCTGAAGAACCGCGTTCTGTCCTCCGGCCACGACACGGTCCTCGTCGAGGGCGGCCAGGTCACCGACGATCTGGTCGCCTATCACGAGGCGCGCGCCGAGGGCGGCGTCGGGCTCATCGTCGTACAGGTGGCGGGAGTTCACGAGACGGCGCGGTACACGACGCACGTCCTCATGGCCACGGACGACTCGTGCGTCGAGGGGTACCGGCGGCTCGCCGAGGCCGCCCACCGGCACGGCGCCAAGGTCTTCGGACAGCTCTTCCACCCGGGACGCGAGATCCTGGAGTCGCGCGACGGCTCCGCGCCCGTCGCCTGGTCCGCGTCGGCGACGCCCAGCGAGCGCTTCCACGTGATGCCGCGCGCCATGACCGAGACCGAGATACGCGAAGTCGTCGACGGGTACGGCGAGGCCGCCCGCCGGTTGCGCGCCGCCGGGCTCGACGGCGTGGAGGTGGTCGCCAGCCACGGCTACCTCCCGGCCCAGTTCCTCAACCCGCAGGTCAACGTGCGCACCGACGGGTACGGGGGCGACGCGGACGGCAGGCTGCGGTTCCTGCGCGAGGCCCTCGTGTCCGTACGGGCGCACACCGGACCCGACTTCGTGGCCGGACTGCGGATCTCCGGCGACGAGTTGAGCCATGACGGCCTCACCGCCGCGCTGGCCGTCGAGGCCGCGGCCCGGCTGGACCGCGAGGGTCTCGTCGACTATGTGAGCGTCTGCGCAGGCTCGTCGGCGACCGTCTCCGGGGCCGTGCACATCGCACCCCCGATGACGCAGCCGGCGGGATACACGGCCCCCATCGCGGCGCGCGTGCGGGCGGCGGTCGAGGTGCCGGTCATGGTGGCGGGGCGCGTCAACCAGCCCCAGGAGGCGGAGCAGATCATCAAGGAGGGGCAGGCCGACGCCTGCGCCATGACCCGCGCCCTGATCTGCGACCCCGACATGCCGGGCAAGGCGAGCGACGGCCGCACGGAGGAGATCCGGGCCTGCATCGGCTGCAACCAGGCCTGCATCGGCCACTTCCAGCGCGGCTACCCGATCTCCTGCATCCAGCACCCCGAGACCGGCAGGGAGCGCCGGTTCACGCGGCTGCCCCTGCCCACCCGGCGCCGCAAGGTGCTCATCGCCGGTGGCGGCCCCGCCGGGCTCAAGGCCGCCGCCGTGGCCGCTTCCCGTGGGCACGACGTCACCCTGCACGAGGCGGGCCGGCGCGTCGGCGGCCAGGTGCTGCTCGCTCAACTCCTGCCGGGAAGAGCCGAGTTCGGCGGCGCGATCACCAACCTGGAGGGCGAGGCGCGGCGGGCCGGGGCGCGGATCGTCACCGGGTCCCGGGTCGACGCCGAGCTGCTCGACCGCGAAGAGGCGGACACGCTCATCGTCGCCACGGGCGCGGTGCCACGCCGGCCCGCGCTCGAACTCCTCGACGACCCCGTGGTCCTGGACGCCTGGGACGTCGTCCGCGGCGCCGCCGACGTGCCCAAGGGCCGGATCGTCGTCGCGGACTGGCGCGGCGACTGGATCGGGATCGGTGTGGCCGTCCAACTCGCCCGCCAGGGAAGGAAGGTGACGCTCTGTACGACCGGCTTCGGCGCGGGCGAACACCTTCAGCAGTACGTGCGCGCGTCGATGCTCGCCGACGCCGCGCGGGCCGGCGTCGAGACCGTGCCGACGGTGCGCCCCTACGGCGCCGATGCCGACACGGCGTACTTCCAGCACACCCTCACCGAGGAGCCGGTGATCATCGAGGGGGTCGCGGCCCTCGTCCTCGCCCAGGGACACGACCCGGTGGATGAACTCGCCGGCCTGGCGGACGGACGGGTGGGTGAGGTCCTGATGGCGGGGGACTGCGTGTCACCGCGGACCGTGGAGGAGGCCGTACTGGAGGGGCTGACGGCGGCGTCGTCTCTCTGAGCCGCGCAGCCGCGCGGACATGTCCTGTCCGGTCGCCGCGCCGCCGTGCGTGCCTCAGCGCGGATGGCGGCGCAGCCGCACCCGGTACGAGTAGTGCTCCGGAAGGAAGTGGCTCACGGCCAGCTCGACCGGGCGGCCCGACGCCGACAGGTAGAGGCGGTCGATCCGGAGCAGCGGATGCTGCGGCGGGCAGTCCAGGTGCGCCGCCACCTCGGCCGAGGCGAGGGCGACCGTGACGGACTGCTCCGCCTCCGCGATCGGCTCGGGCAGCCGGCCGTCGAGGAGGCCGATGATGGTGACGCGACTGTCCGTGCCGGCCTGCGTGAGCTCCGGGCGGTCCGCGACGAGCGCACCCACGTCCGGCGGCAGATGCACCGTCGTCAGGCAGAACGGGGTGTCGTCGTGCAGCCGCAGGAACGAGAGGTGGTCCACGCGGTCGGAGCCGACGCGCAGCCTGCCCGCCGCGTCGACGTCGACCCGGCGACGCAGCGGCGACACCAGGCGCATCGTCGTGTCGAGGGACAGCGCCATGAGGTCCTCGACCGAGCCGAACTGCCGCAGATACTGCTCCTCGCGGGGCGCCGCGAACGTGCCGCGCCCCGGGACCCGGTGCACCAGGCCCTCCGTGACCAGGTCCTGGAAGGCGCGTCGCACGGTCTGCCGGCTGAGCCCGTGCGAGGCGGCGAGCTCCGCCTCCGTGGGCAGCCGCACCCCCTCGGGGTAGTCGTGCCGCAGGATCGCCTCGCGCAGCTCGCGCGCGAGGCGTACATAGGCGCTGTCACGCCCGGGGGCCGTCATCCGTGTCCCCCTCGTCCGCTCTGTGCGTGTCGTACGCGTCATGTCTGCCGTTCACCGCCCTGCCTGTGCCGTGAGTCTAATGGCCGTACAAGGCGGTGCGCAGGTCAGACGTCCAGGCCGCCCCGGGAGACCAGCTGGCGCACGATGACGTTGCGCTGGATCTCGTTGGTGCCCTCGCCGACGATCATCAGGGGGGCGTCGCGGAAGTAGCGCTCGACGTCGAACTCGGTCGAGTAGCCGTAGCCGCCGTGGATACGGACCGCGTTCAGAGCGATCTCCATGGCCGTCTCCGACGCGAAGAGCTTGGCCATGCCCGCCTCCATGTCGACGCGGCGGCCCGCGTCCGCCTCGCGGGCGGCGTACAGGGTGAGCTGGCGCGCCGCGGTGAGCGACGTCGCCATGTCGGCCAGGTAGTTGCCGATCGACTGGTGCTTGTAGATGGGCTCGCCGAACGTCTCGCGCTCCTGCGCGTAGCGCAGCGCGTCCTCGAACGCGGCCCTGCCGACGCCGAGCGCGCGCGAGGCGACCTGGAGGCGGCCCGTCTCCAGGCCCTTCATCATCTGCCCGAAGCCCTTGCCCTCGACGCCACCGAGCAGCGCGTCGGCCGGGACGCGGTAGTCGTCGAAGGTCAGCTCACAGCTCTCGACGCCCTTGTAGCCGAGCTTCGGCAGGTCGCGCGAGACGGTGAGCCCCGGGCCGTGCTCGGCGAGCAGGATGGAGATGCCGCGGTGCTTCGGCTCGGCCTCGGGGTCCGTCTTGCACAGCAGCGCGATCAGCCGCGAGCGGCGGGAGTTGGTGATCCAGGTCTTGCCGCCGTTGACGACGTACGCGTCCCCGTCGCGCCGCGCGACCGTGCGCATCGCCTGGAGGTCGGAGCCGCCGCCCGGTTCGGTGAGGGCCATCGTCGAGCGGATCTCGCCGGTCGCCATCTTCGGCAGGTAGCGGTTCTTCTGCTCCTCGGTGCCGAAGTGGAGCAGCAGCTTGGACACGACGGTGTGGCCGCCCATGGCACCGGCGAGGCTCATCCAGCCGCGCGCCAGCTCCTCGGTGATCAGCACGTAGCAGGGCGTGGAGACGGGCGTGCCGCCGTACTCCTCGGGGATCGCGAGGCCGAAGATGCCGAGGTCCTTCATCTGCTCGATGAGGGCCTCGGGGTAGGTGTTGGCGTGTTCCAACTCCCGGACGACCGGCCTGACTTCGCGGTCCACGAAGTCGCGCACGGTCTCGACGATCAGCCGTTCGTCGGAGGAGAGGGTGTCGAGGGTGCTCACTTCGCGGACGCTCCTTGCTCGTGGTCGTGCGTGGTGTCGATGACGCCCCGCGCCCGCAGCCGCTCGATGTCGGCGGTGCTGCGGCCCAGGGCGGTGAGGATCTGTTCGGTGTGCTCTCCCGCGGCGGGGACGGGGTCCATCCGGGGCGTGACGCCGGAGAGGTCCGCCGGGGGAAGCAATGCCTGTACGGGTTCCTGCGCGCCCGGCACCGCGATGTCGCGCCAGCGGTCGCGCTCGGCGAGGGCCGGGTGGGCGAGGAACTCGGCGATGGAGTTGACGCCCGCGTTGGCGATGCCGGCCTTGTCGAGGAGCGCCATGGCGTCCTCGCTGCCGAGCTCGGCGAAGCGCGCGGAGACGGCCGCGTTGACCTCGTCGCGGTGGGCGACGCGGTCGGCGCCGGTGGCCATGCGGGGGTCGTCGGTGAGCTCGGGACGGCCGAGGACCGTGGCGCACAGGGCCTGCCACTCCCGCTCGTTCTGGATGGAGAGCAGCACCTCCTTCCCGTCGGAGGCGGTGAACGGGCCGTAGGGCGCGATCGTGGCGTGCTGGGCGCCGATGCGCGGCGGCTGCGTGCCGCCGTACCGCGTGTAGTAGGCGGGCTGGCTCATCCACTCCGCGAGCGCCTCGAAGAGGGAGACCTCGACGGCGGGCGCCCGCCCGGTGGTGGCGCGCGTGTAGAGGGCGGAGAGGACGCCGCTGTACGCGTACATGCCCGCCGAGATGTCCGCGACGGAGATGCCGACGCGGGCGGGCTCGTCGGGCGAGCCCGTGATGGAGAGCAGTCCGGTCTGGCACTGCACGAGCAGGTCGTACGCCTTGCGCCGGGACCAGGAGCCGCTGGTGCCGTACCCGCTGATGGTGCAGGGGATCAGGCGGGGGTGGCGGGCCTGGAGCGCGGCGGGGCCGAGGTCCATGCGGTCGGCGGCACCCGGGGCGAGGTTCTGGACGAACACGTCGGCGTCCGCGAGGAGTTCCTCCAGGATGTCCCGGCCCTCCTGGGTCTTGAGGTCCAGGGTGAGGGACTCCTTGGAGCGGTTGAGCCACACGAAATAGCTGGCCTGGCCGTGCACCGTGGTGTCGTATCGGCGGGCGAAGTCGCCGCCGCCGGGACGCTCGACCTTGATGACGCGGGCGCCGAGATCGGCGAGCTGGCGGGTGGCGAAGGGCGCGGCGACGGCCTGTTCCAGGCTGACGACCGTGATGCCTTCGAGGGGGAGCGGCTCGGTCATGCGGGGTCCTTCCCGGGAAGTTCGGTGAGAAGCAGGGCGCGGGCCGACTCCCAGGTCGTGTCCTTGAGCAGAGCGGGTACGTCGCTTCCGCACGCGGCGAACTTCTCCGCCAGCTCTTCGTCCATGGGCGGACGTCGGGGCGAGCCGGGGGGATGGGCGAGGCAGGAGCGCAGGACCCGGCCGTCGGTGAGCGTCACCTCGAGGTCGACCTCGCCGTCGAGGAGCCCGGCACCGCCCTCGGTGCGCTCCGTCTCGACGGTGGCCATCAGACGCCGCGCCTCGGGCCGGCCCACCGCGTCGTCCGTGAAGGCCCCGAAGCCGGGGAACCCGTCGAGCAGGGCCGTCGCCACCGCGTACGGGAGGCTGAACTTGCCTTCGAGGCCGGTGTCCGGGTCGTCGTGGATGAGGGGGTGGACGGTGGCCCCCGGCGTGGTGACGCGGACGGCCGTGACGTCGTCGGGGCCGCACGCGGCGCGCAGGTCGCGCAGCGCCGCGATCGGGCGCTGCATCGCGTAGCAGCAGGGGAACATCTTGATGGCGAGGCCGCCGGGCACGGCGGGGCCGCCGGTCTGCGGCGCCGTTCCCCGGGCGCCCACCAGCTCCAGCCACGCGTCGACCGCCCGCGGGTCGGCCGTGGCGCCGGCGCGGGCGAGGCGCGCCGCCCGCACCCCCGCCTCCGCCGCGAAGCCGACCTGGAGCGACTTGCTGTGCGTGCCGAACGCGGCCTGGACCCCGCTCGCGCCGGGCACCGCGAGCGCCATGGCCGTCGCCAGCCGCTCGGGCGTGAGGCCCCAGGCGACGCCCGCCGCGACGGCGGCCGCGGGGGCGCCCGCCGTGCAGGTGGCGTGCCAGCCGGACGCGTAGTGCGACCAGCCGAGCAGCGTGCCGAGCCGGGCCATCACGCCGGCCCCGGCCAGATAGGCACGCGCGTCGCCGCCCGCCGCGAGGACCGCGGGGACGATCACGACGCTGATGTGGGTCGTGGACTCGATGTGCAGGTCGTCGAAGTCGAGGACGTGCCCGACCGCGGCCCACCGCGCCGCGTCCGGCAGCTCGGCGGCCAGCGCGCTCACCGGGTGGTCGCGGGCGGCGAGCGTGACCGCGACCGTGTCCAGGAGAGAGCGGCGGGCGAGCGCCAGGTCCTCGGGGTCGGGTTCGTATCCGTACGCCCACTCGGCGAGCGATTCCGCGATGGCCGGCATGGCTTCCCTTCGTACAGGTCCTGCACTGCGTGGTTACTTTGTACGGCCAAATGACGGGGTCGTCAATGGCGCCACCGCAGGGCAACTTAAAGCTTTCACATGCAACTTCACCCCAGGGGGGTTGACTCGAAGCCCGGCGGGGCGGACGCTGGGCCGCGTTTTGTACGGCACAATCCGTCATTGAGGCGGCCACATCAATCGGTCGGTGCAGCCACCCGTCCAGGCACCTGGCGATCCACCTGTCCACCGGCTGTCCGGCCGCCCGTCCCCTGGAGGTCTCGCATGGGTGATGCGCATCCCCTGCTCGCCGCACTCAGCGGCGCCCGGCACGGTGCCCTGCACCGGCGGGTGCTGCTCACCGTCAGCGCCATGTTCTCCTTCGATCTCGCCGACCTGAACACGTTCGCGTTCGCCGCGCCCGCCATCCGCCGGGCGCACCTGTTCACCGTCGACGACATCGCGTTCGTCACCGCCCTGGCCTTCGCCGGCATGGCGGTCGGCGCGATCCTCGGCGGCCGGTTCGCCGACCAGGTGGGCCGACGCCGGATCATGGCGGGGTCCGTGGTGCTCTTCTCCGCGGCCTCCGTGGTCAACGCTCTGGTCACGGCGGTGGGCGCGATGGCCGCCGCCCGCTTCGCGACCGGGTTCGGCCTCGGCGCCATGACCTCCGTCGCGATCACCTACCTCGCCGAGGTCACCCCCGCCGCACGCCGTGGGCGCGCCCAGGCGACGGCGCTCGGCACCGGCCTGATCGGCATCCCCGTCGTGGCCTTCACGGCCCGCGGCCTGACCGCCGACGACCCCGGCGGCTGGCGCGCCCTCTTCGTCATCGGCGCCCTCGGCGTCCTGCTCGTACCCCTCCTGATACGCCTGCCCGAGTCGCCGCGCTGGCTCCTCGCGCGCGGCCGCACCGCCGAAGCCGTTCAGGTCACACGCGCCTTCGTGCCCGACTGGGAGCCCTCCGCCGACGCGCTCGCCGCGCCGCCCGCTCCGGCGGACCGGCCGCGGTTCTCCGAACTCTTCGCCGCGGGCCAGCGGCGTAACACCGTGGCCCTCATGGTCCTGTGGCTCTTCGGACTCGTCGGCTTCTACGGGTTCCAGTCCTGGGTGCCGACGCTGCTCGCCGACCACGGCCAGGACTTCGCGAAGAGCATGACCATGTCCGCGGTCACCACCATCGGGGCGGTGCCCGGCGCGTTCCTCGCCTGGCCGTTCATCGACCGCTACCCGCGCAAGCACCTCGCGGTGGTCCTCGGTCTCGTGGTCGCGGTGCTCGGCATCGGGTACGGGCTCAGCTCGTCCGTCGTGGCCGTCGTCGTGTTCGGCACGCTCGTCGCCGCGCTCAGCCAGACGTTCATCGCGGTGCTCTACTCGTACACCCCCGAGGTCTTCCCCACCCGCCTGCGCACGGCGGGCGCCGGGCTCGGCAACGGCGTCGGCCGGATCGGCAACGTCGTCGCGCCGCTGGTCGTCGCCGCGATCTACACCACGCCGGGGCTCGGCTACATCGCCGTGTTCGTGTTCATCGCGGGATGCTGGCTGGTCGCCACGGCCACCGTGTTCTTCTTCGGCGTCGACACCCGCGGCCGGTCGCTGGAGACCCTGCACGACGCGGCGGCGGCCCCGGTGGCTTCCGCGGCACCCGTTTCGCAACGCATCGGAGAATGAGAAACATGCCCCAACAGGAAGCATTCCAGGGCGATTCCGCGCTCGCGCGGTACCTGGACGCCTGGGCCCCGGCGCCCGTGACCCTGGACGATCCCGTCGCCGCCGCGCCCGTCGCCGCGCTGAGCCAGGTGCTCGACCAGGAGGCGCCCGTGGCCGGTGAGGGGGAACCGCTGCCGCCGCTGTGGCACTGGCTGCACTTCCTCGAATGGCCCGCACAGCGGGACCTGGGGGCCGACGGGCACCCCGCGCACGGCCACTTCCTGCCGCCCCTCCCGGACCGCAGGCGCATGTTCGCCGGAGGCCGCGCGGAGTTCACCGCGCCACTGCGGGTGGGCGTGCCTGCCCGGCGTACGAGTTCCCTCGCCAAGGTCGAGATCAAGCGCGGCCGCACCGGCGAGATGGCGTTCGTGACGGTACGCCATGAGATCGCGCAGGAAGGGGAGACGCGGGTCACCGAGGAGCAGGACCTCGTCTACCGGGTGGGCGAGGACGAGCGCAGGAGCGGAGGCTTCGGCCTCGACCTCGGTGAGGCCGAACCGGCCGACGCCGACTGGCGGTTGACCCTGCGCCCCTCGCCGGCCCTGCTGTTCCGCTACAGCGCGCTCACCGCGAACGCCCACCGCATTCACTACGACGAGCCCTATGTGCGCGACGTCGAGGGCTACCCGGGCCTCGTCGTCCACGGGCCGCTCCTCGTCCAGTTGATGCTGGAACTCGCCCGCCGCGAGGCCCCGCAGAGGGAGGTGCGCACGCTCTCCTACCGGCTGCGCAAGCCCGTGTTCGCGGGCGAACAGGTGTGTGCGCTCGGCGACGTGGCGGACGACGGAAGGTCGGCCGGGCTGCGGATCGCCACGCGTCGGGACGAGCGGCACGCGACGGCGGAGGTGACGTTCAAGTGAGCGCTGAGCACACCACGGTCGAACCTGCGCACAGCGACCCCGCGCGTCCCGGACCCGCCGGCGCCGCACGCCTCGGCCGTGACCGCGCCCGCCTCGCCGCCGCCCGCACCCTGCTCTTCGTCCCGGGGCACCGCCCTGACCGGTTCGAGAAGGCGGCCGCGGCCGGGGCCGACGCCGTGATCATCGACCTGGAGGACGCCGTCGCGCCCGACGGGAAGGACGCGGCCCGCCGGCACGCCGCCGACTGGCTCGCGCGGGGCAGGGACGCGGTGGTGCGGATCAACGCGCCCGGCACGCCCTGGTGGGACGCCGACCTGGACCTCGTCACCGCGTTCGGCTGTCCGGTGATGCTGCCCAAGGCCGAGGACACCGACGTGATCGCACGGATCGCGGAGGTCTGCGCCGTGATCCCGCTCGTCGAGACGGCGGCCGGGATCGAGCGCGCCCTCGACGTGTGCTGCGCGCCCGGCGTCGTCCGCGCGGCGTTCGGCAGCGTCGACCTCGCCACCGAGCTGGGCGTCCGCCACGACGACACCCTGGCGCTGGCGTATGCGCGGTCCCGGCTGGTCATGGCGGGCGCCGCCGCCGGTGTCGCGCCCCCGCTGGACGGCGTCACGACCGCGCTCGACGACTCCGACACGCTCGCCGAGGACATCCGGCACGCCCGACGGCTCGGCTTCGGGGGCAAACTGTGCATCCATCCGAGGCAACTCCCCGCGGTGGCCGAGGCGTTCGCGCCTTCGGAGGAGGAGCTGGCATGGGCCAGGAAGGTGCTCGCCGCGGGCGACGCGGTGTCGGCCGTCGACGGTGTGATGGTCGACAGGCCGGTGCAGGAGCGGGCGCGACGGCTGCTCGGGGTGAAGCTCGGCACCGGCCCTGGCGAGACGCCGTAAGGCGAAGGAGCGGGGGACGCCCGGCGATGTCACGCCGCAGGCAAGTCCCTGAGCCCGTCGGCGAACGTGTCGACCAGGTCGACGAGGGCCGCCACCGCCGGATCGGTGTCGTCCGCCCGCCATGCGAGGCCGAGCGGGAGTGCCGGGGCGTCGAGCACCGGGACCAGCGTCACCCCCGGCACCGCCAGATGCCCCGCGGAGTCCGGAGTGAGCCCGATGCCGACACTCGCCCCCACCAGGGAGAGCAGGGTGTGCGTGTCGGGCGCGTCCTGGACGATGCGCGGGGTCGTGCCCTGCGCCAGGAACGCCGACATCACCAGGTCGCGCACGATCGAGCCCCGGCCTGCCGGATAGCTGACGAAGGGCACGTCCCGCAGATCGGCGAGGGTCAGCGACTCCCGTGCGGCGAGGGGGTGTTCGCAGGGTACTGCCGCGACCAGCGGGTGCCGCAGCAGCTCCCGCACCCGCAGACCCGCGTCCGGCAGCGGGAGCCGCACCAGACCCGCGTCCGCCTCCCTCAGGTGCAGGCGCTCGGCCAGCTCGCCGCCGTAGTAGGGGCCGACGATGTCGAGTCGGACGGTGGGGTGCCGCAGCCTGAACTCGCGGGCGATGGCCAGGAGTTCGCGGTAGGACGTGGGGCCGCTGAACGCGAGCCGCACCACCCCGGTGACCCCTTCCGCCGCCCGGTGCGCCGCGCGCTTCGCCGCCTCGAGGGAGTCGAGCGCGGACCGTACCTCGGTGAGGAACGCCGCCCCGGCGGCGGTGAGTTCGACGCTGCGGGTGGTGCGGTGCAGCAGCTCGACGCCCACGTCCTGCTCGAGACGCTTGATCTGCTGCGAGAGCGGTGGCTGCGACATGTGCAGCCGGGCCGCGGCCCGGCTGAAGCTGAGCTCCTCGGCGACCGCGACGAAAGCCTGCAGGCGGCGCAGTTCCATGCCCTTCCACCCTCCACATCCGCCGGAAGCCGTTTCGTTCCGACGTGTCGAGATTATGTCGACCCGGCGAATAAATCGATGGTCAACAATGTGTTAGTTGCATCACACACCCAGTGGTACGGTAAATGCCACAAGACGCGAGAACGGCCACACGGAGCCGGAATTCAATAAGCGCGCCAGCAGCCCAACTACCCACGTGAGATGGGCTTTCGGTGAAAATCCGAATTGCCTCCCGAAGGAGTGTGGCAAGGGTGAGACGCAAACTCGTCGCAGACGAGAAGATGGGGCGGCGGGCGGGAATTGCCGCATTCATCGGAACCACCATCGAGTGGTACGACTTCTATATATTCGGGACCGCGTCGGCGATTGTCCTGGGGAAACTCTTCTTCCCCGAGGCGTCACCCGCCGTCGGCGTCCTCGCGTCCTTCGCGACGTTCTGGATCGGCTTCGTCGCCCGTCCCCTCGGCAGCATCGTCTTCGGGCACCTGGGCGACCGCATCGGCCGTAAGAACACCCTCATCGCGACGCTCCTCCTCATGGGTGTCGCCACCGCGGGCATGGGCCTGCTGCCCACGTACGACGCCGTCGGCGTCCTGGCCCCGGTCCTGCTCGTCCTGCTGCGCGTCGTGCAGGGCGTCGCCGTGGGCGGAGAATGGGGCGGAGCCGTACTCATCGCGACCGAGCACACCGAGCGGCGCCGCGGGTTCCTCTTCGGCGCCTTCGCCCAGCAGGGCTCGCCCACCGGCCAGATCCTCGCCGTCCTCGCCTTCACCGCCGTCTCGCAGCTCCCCGACGCCGCCTTCGTGACGTGGGGCTGGCGCCTGCCCTTCCTCGCCTCCGCGCTGCTCGTGATCGTCGGCCTGATCGTGCGCATGCGCATCCAGGAATCCCCCGAGCTGCTGCGGCTCAAGGAGACGGACCAGGTCGCACGGCTGCCCCTCGTCGAGCTGCTGCGCACCCACAGGACGACGGTCGCGCTCGGGCTCGCCGCCTCCGTCGTCGCGTACGTCGCCTCGTACCTGAAGAACACCTTCGCCCTGTCCTGGGCCACCAACGACCTCGGCATGTCCCGCGACAGCATGCTCACGATCATCCTGCTCGCCACGGTCGCGCAGTTCGTCGCCCAGCCCTTCGGCGCCGTCCTCGGCAGCCGATGGAACACCCGCAAGGTCGTCACCGTCCTGCTGATCCTCGAGATCCCGGCCATGCCACTGCTGTTCTGGCTGATCTCGACCCGCAGCTTCGGTCTCACCCTGCTCGGCATGGTCGTCGCGACGCTGCCGCACGTCATGTTCTACGCACTCCTCGCCGGCATGCTCGCCCAGGCGTTCCCCGCCCGCGTCCGCTACACCGGCATCTCGGTGTCGTACTCCGCGGCCGGGATGCTCTTCGGCGGCGGCACGCCCCTCATCGGGCAGGCGCTGCTCACCGCCACCGGATCGATCGTGCCCGTCGTGGCCTTCGCCGTCCTGATGGTGCTGCTCTCGCTCTTCGGTGCGCGCGCCCTGCTCACGCGCACCGCGGCGGCCGACGAGCGGGACGCCACGGCGACAGGCGCCGCCACGCAACAGCCGGCCGCGCTCTGACGATCAGTCAAGTACGGGTCGGGCAGACCCCGGCCCCGGCCCCCGAACCCGACATGAGGGAGACACAGCCATGGACTCCGATGTCTTCGAGGACATCCTGCGCACCGTGAAGGACTTCGTCCGCGGTGAAGTCGTACCGCTGGAGGAGGAGATCGAGCAGAGCGACGCCATACCCGAGCGGCTGCGGCGCGGCGCGGCCGACATGGGCCTGTTCGGCTGGGCACTGCCCGAGGAGTACGGCGGGCTCGGCCTCGACATGCGCCAGGACGTGCGCCTGGCCATCGAACTCGGCTGGACCACACCGGCGTTCCGGTCCATGCTCGGCACCAACAACGGCATCGCGGGCAAGGCCCTGGTGAACTTCGGCACGCCCGAGCAGCAGAAGCGCTGGCTGCCCGCGCTCGCCGCCGGCTCCGCGGTCGCCTCGTTCGCCCTCACCGAGGACGGCGCGGGCTCCGACCCCAGCGGCGTACGCACCCGCGCCGTCCGCGAGGGCGACGGCTGGGTCCTGTCCGGCGCCAAGCGGTTCATCACCAACGCCGACCACGCCGACCTGTTCGTCGTCTTCGCCCGGACCGACCCCGACGCCGAGGCCCACGCCGGGATCTCCGCCTTCCTCGTGGAGAGCACGGCGCCGGGCGTACGGATCGGGCCGCCGGACCGCAAGATGGGCCAGCGCGGCGCCCACACCGCACCGGTCTACTTCGACGACGCGCGGGTCCCCGCCGACGCCGTGCTCGGCGGCGAACCCGGCACCGGATTCCGCGCCGCGATGGCCTCCCTCACGCGCGGCCGCCTGCACATCGCGGCCCTGTGCGTCGGCCTCGCGGCCCGCGCACTCGACGAGGCCGTGCGCTACGCCGCCACCGCCGAGCAGGGCGGCGAGTCCATCGGCCGCTTCCAGCTCGTCCAGGAACTCCTCGCCGAGTCGCACGCCGAACTCCTCGCGGGCCGCTCCCTCGTGCTTGCCGCCGCCGAGGCGTTCGACGCGGGCACCGACACCCGCATGGGGCCCTCCAGCGCCAAGCTGTTCTGCAGCGAAATGGTGTGCAGGGTCGTCGACCGGGCCGTCCAAGTGCACGGCGGCAGCGGCTACATGAGCGACTCGACCGTCGAGCGCCTCTACCGCGACGCGCGCCTCTTCCGGATCTACGAGGGCACGAGCGAGATCCAGAAACTCATCATCGGCAAGGGGCTGCTGCGGGAGGCCGGGGCATGAGCGCGCGACCGTCCCGCACGGACCTCGTCGACACCCTGCTCCACCCCCGCTCCATCGCCGTACTCGGCGCCTCCGACAACCCGCGAAAGCTGTCGGGCCGTCCCGTCGACTACCTCAAGCGCTTCGGATACGGGGGCCGCATCCTGCCGGTGAACTCCCGTCGCGCCACCGTCCAGGGCCTGCCCGCCCACCCCACGCTCGACGCGATCGACGGCGACATCGACCTCGCGATGGTCATGCTCGACGCCGCCCACGCGGCCGACGGCGTCCGGGCGTGCGGGCGCCGCGGCATCCGGGTGGCGATTGTCGCGGCCGCCGGCTACGCCGAGACCGGTGAACAAGGCGCCGTGCTTCAAAGGGAGTTGAGGGCCGCCGGGGAAGAGAGCGGCGTCCGCGTCCTCGGGCCCAACTGTCTCGGCCTCATCAGCGTCCACGACCGGGCCGTGCCCACCTTCACGTCGGCGCTCGACGAGAACATCGAACTGCGCCCGGGGCCCGTCGCGTTCGTCAGCCAGAGCGGCGCCTTCGGCTCGTTCATCTTCAGCGAGGCCCGCCAGTACGGCATCGGCCTCGCCCACTACGTCAACACCGGCAACGAGGTCGACATCTCGGTGTCCGAACTCCTCGGCGCGTTCGCCGCGACCGACGAGTCGAAGGTCCTCCTCGCCTACCTCGAAGGCGTCAGCGACGGCCCTGGACTCCTCGAAGCGGCCCGCGCCGCGCACGCGTCCGACAAGCCCGTCGTCGCCGTGAAGGTGGGCCGCTCCGCCGCCGGTGCCCGCGCCGCCCAGTCGCACACCGCGTCACTGGCCGGCGAGGACCGCGTCTTCGACGGCGCGGCACGGCAGTTCGGCCTCACCCGTGTGAGCGGCGTCGAACCCATGCTGGACGCCGCCCAGATCTTCGCCACCGGCCGGCGCACCAGGGGCCGCCGTCTCACCACCCTCTCCCTGTCGGGCGGCGCCGGAGTCCTCATGGCCGACGAGGCCGCCACCCACGGCATCACCGTCGACACCTGGGACGAACAGTGGCAGCGGCGCATGGCCGCCGTCATCCCCCCGTTCGGCTCGCCCCGCAACCCGGTCGACCTGACCGCCGCACTGGTCAGCGAACCCGACATGCTGCGCCGCGCCCTCGACGTGGCCCTCGAACACCCCGGCACCGACATGATCGGCGTGCTGCTCGGCAACGCGGACGGCGACATCGACGAGCTGACCGACGCCATCGCGAAGGCCCACGGCTCCACCGACCAGCCGCTCGTCGTCGTCTGGACCGGCGGCAACGGCAGGGCGCGGCAGCGGCTCCGCGAGCTGGGCGTGCCCTGCTACAGCGACCCGGGCAGGGCCGCCGCCGCTCTCGGGCACCTCGCCGACTTCAGCCTCCGCCCGCCCCTTCCGACGGGCGCACGCCCCACCGGCACCGACCCGCAGGCCGCCCGCGCGATCGTCGACGAGGCCCGCGCCCAGGGCCGCACCCGGCTCGACGAGCACGAGTCCGCCCGGCTCGTGGCCGCCTACGGACTCCACTGCGCGCAGGCCCGCACCGCACGCGACCCCGAGGACGCCGTACGGGCGGCGGCGGACCTCCAAGGGCCCCTGGCCGTCAAGCTGCTGTCGGCGGAGATCGCCCACAAGAGCGACATGGGGGGCGTCCGGCTCGGCCTGACCACGCCGGACGGCGTGCGTGACGCCGCGCGGGACATCCTCGCGGCCGCGGCCCGCGAGGGCGTCGGCGACGCGCGGCTCCTCGTGCAGCGCATGGCCGACGGCGACCGCACCGAGCTGATCCTCGGGATCCAGCGCGACGCCGCGTTCGGGCCCGTCGTGGTCGCCGGGTTCGGCGGTGTCCTCGTCGACGTGCTCGACGACAGCCAGGTCGCCGTGGCCCCCGTCGACCACGCGGGGGCGGTGCGCATGCTGCGCTCGCTGCGCGCGGCGCGCGTCCTCGACGGGGTGCGCGGCGCGCCCGCGCGTGATGTCGACGCCGTGGCGGACGCGCTCGTCCGCCTGTCCTGGCTCGCCACCGACCTCGCCGACGACCTCCTCGAACTCGATGTGAACCCGCTGCTGTGCGGCGCCGCGGGCGACGGCGCCGTCGCCGTGGACTGCCTCGCCCTGCTGAGCGACCCTTCGGAACAGGACGCACGATGAACCCACCCGAACCCCTGCAGACACCCGAACACCCGTCCCCGGCCCACGCCCACCGCGCCGGCCTCAGCCGCGGCGAACTGCGCTACCAGCGCTGCGCGCACTGCGCGGCCGCCGTCTTCCCGCCCCGCACCCTCTGCCCCGACTGCGGCACGCAGAAGCTGGGCTGGGAGCGCAGCACCGGTGACGGCACCGTGTACGCGACCACCGTCGTGCGCGGCCGCGACGGCGCGCACAACGTCGTACTCGTGGACCTCGACGACGGCTTCCGCATGATGTCGCGGGTCGAGGGGCCCGCTCCGAAGGACGTCGCGATCGGCGACCGCGTCCGGTTCCGTACGACTGCGGACGGCGACGCCGCCGTCTTCGAGCCGAAGGAGGACGCCCGATGACACAGTCGCTGCGCGGCAGGGCCGCCGTCGTCGGTGTGGCCGAGTCCGACCTCGGCGAGGTCGCCCCCGGCCTCACCCACCTCGATCTCGTCGGCCAGGCCACCGCCCGCGCGCTGGAGGACGCGGGCATCGCCAAGTCGGAGGTCGACGGCCTGTTCACCGCCTCGTCGTACCTGCCGATGGCCGCCATGGACACCGCCGAGTACCTCGGCATCCGCCCCCGCCACCTCGACGGCACCAACATCGGCGGCAGCTCGTTCGTCTCCCACCTCCTGCACGCGGCCGCCGCGATCGAGCAGGGCCTGTGCACCACCGCGCTGATCGTGTACGGCAGCACGCAGCGCTCCGACGGCGGCCGCCTCGTCTCCCCGACCAGGCCGGACGCGTACGAGGAGCCGTACGGCCCCCGCTACCCGCTGAGCATGTACGCGCTCGCCACCTCGCGGCACATGTACGAGTACGGGACCACGCGGGAGCAGCTGGCCGATGTGGCGGTCGCGGCCCGCGCGTGGGCGCAGCTCAACCCGGCCGCCTTCGAACGCAAGCCGCTCACCCGCGAGGACGTCCTCGGCTCCCGCATGATCAGCGACCCGCTGACCGTACGGGACTGCTGTCTCGTCACCGACGGCGGCGGCGCCCTCGTCGTCACCTCGGCCGAGCGGGCCCGCGACCTGGCCGCCGCGCCCGCCTATCTGCTCGGCGGGGGAGAGGCCACCTGGCACCGCAACATCTCGCGGATGCCCGACCTCACGGTGACGGCGGCGACCGAGTCCGGGCGCCGCGCCTTCGACATGGCGGGGCTCACCCCCGGCGACGTGGACGTCGTCGAGCTGTACGACGCGTTCACCATCAACCCCGTCCTGTTCCTGGAGGACCTCGGGTTCTGCGCCAAGGGGGAGGGCGGTCCCTTCGTCGCCGACGGCGGCATCGCGCCCGGCGGCAGGCTGCCCGTCAACACCAACGGCGGCGGCCTCTCGTACGGCCACCCCGGCATGTACGGCATCTTCACCGTCATCGAAGCCGTACGCCAACTGCGCGGCGACTGCGACGAACGCCAGGTCGACGGGGCCCGCGTCGCCCTCGCCCACGGCAACGGAGGCGTGCTCTCCAGCCAGGTCACCGCGCTGCTCGGCACCGCCGACACCCTCAACTGACACATCCGAGAAGGAGATTCGACCCATGCTGCACGGCAGGAGCGCCCTGGTCACCGGGGCGGCCAAGGGGATCGGCCTCGCCATCGCCACGGCCTTCCACAAGAACGGGGCGCGCGTCGTCATCGCCGACATCGACGGCCCCGCGGCCGAGGCGAGCGCCCGCGCCCTCGACTCCACCGGTACCCAGGTGGCCGCCGTCACCTGCGACGTCACCGACGCCGACGCGGTGAAGGCCGCCGTACGCGGCTGCGTCGAGCGGTTCGGTTCCCTCGATGTGATGGTCAACAACGCGGGTATCACCCGGGACGCCACGCTGCGCAAGATGTCCGAGGCCGACTTCGACGCGGTCGTCGACGTCCACCTCAAGGGGGCCTGGCTGGGCACCCGGGCGGCCGCCGAAGTCATGCGCGAGCAGGGGAGCGGCTCCATCGTCAACATCTCGTCGATCTCCGGCAAGGTCGGCATGGTCGGACAGACCAACTACAGCGCGGCCAAGGCCGGTCTCGTCGGCCTCACCAAGGCCGCCGCGAAGGAACTCGCCCACCGGGGCGTACGCGTCAACGCCGTCCAGCCCGGCCTGATCCGCACCGAGATGACGGAGTCCCTTCGCGAGGACATCTGGAACGCCAAGCTCGCCGAGGTGCCGATGCGCCGCGCCGGCGAACCCGAGGAGGTCGCGGGCACGGTCCTGTTCCTCGCCTCCGACCTGTCGTCGTACACGACGGGCTGCGTCCTGGAGGTGGCGGGCGGCCGCTTCATCTGACGTGTGTCTTCGTCCGACGGGTCGCCCGCGGGCGCGCCGTCAGTCCCCGGCGCTCTCCGGCGACCCGGACCGGGCGACCGGCTCGGGGGGCGGGGGCGAGCGTGGGCTTCGGGGCCGGTGCTGCCGCCGGTGACGACGGTTCGGCCCGGTCGGGGCCCGGTCGCGGGAGCCGGGTTCCGGTGGAGCGCTCCGCGTGCCGCTACCTCGCCGCGGCCGCCCGCTGTACCGCCTCGGCCGCCAGGCCCGTCGCCGCTCGTTGCGTCGCCTCCGACAGGAGCGCCGTCCTGATCGGGCCACCCGCGGCCAGATGACGGTCGTACGGCAGATGGACGACCGCGACCCCCGTCTCCCGCAGGTGCGCGGTCGCCGCCTTCAGGTCGAGCGTCATGTCGGGCGCGCTCGACGTGAGCGCGACGACGGTGGCGGCCAGGGCCGCCTTCGGCAGCTGCGCCAGCCAGTCGAGCACCACACGCGTGCCGCCCACGCCCTCCGCCGTCATCGGGGCGACCACCACGCGCGCGTGTGCCGTGTCCATCGCCGTACGCGCCACCTCGCCCGGCAGCGTCTCGCAGTCCACGACCGTCACCGCGAAGTAGCGCCGCAGCGCGAGCGACAGGGTCCTGTACGTGCGCACGTCCAGCGGAGCGCCGACGCGGCCCTGGCTCGCCGGCAGCAGCCAGCCGCCGTCGGTGACCGGTACGAGATAGCCGGTGACGTCGGTGAGCTGCATCGACGGTTTGAGGATCTGTGCGAGGTCCGGGCACGACCAGCGCACCGACTCGGCGCCCAGCCGTACCGGCAGCGTGCCGAGCGCGGCGTCCGCCTCCAGCGCGAGCACCGGGTCGTGACGGTAGTGATTGAGCGTGCGGGCGAGGAGGGCCGACACGGTGGTCTTGCCCACGCCCCCGCGGATGGACGTCACGGCGATCACCCGGCCGCCGGCCACCGGCTGCTGCAACTCCCGTGCGAGACGCGTCTCTTCGGACGAGTCCTGCGCGACGGACGAGGCGAGCCTGCGCAGCGAGCGCCCGGTACGCCGCGCCACGGTGTCCCCGTGCTGAGCCCGCCCGTGCGCCCCCGCGAGCCGCGGGTCGACGGTGGGAACGGATTCGGGGGTGACGGCGGGGAGGAGGGAGTTCCGCGAGCGGGAGTGGGGCGCGACTGCGGGCACGTGCGGCTGGGGCGTCGGCGCGGCCGCGGGCGTGTAGGGGGCGGGGAGCCCTGAGAGGGCCGGAGCGGGCGGCAGCGGTGAGGCCGGGGTGTACGGGGGTGGGGTGTGGGCGGGGGAGCTGGGGGTGGGCGGAGCGTCCGTGATCTGGGGCCGGGGTGTGGGGGTGGGTGTGCCGGGGGCCGGGGTGTGGGTGGCCGTCACGGGGTCGGGCGTTGCGGCGACCGTGGCCTCGGTCCGGGGTGCGAGGGTCGGTGTGGCCGGTGCGTGGGTGGCTGTCGCTGCGGCGGGTGGCGTGGTGTTCTGGATGTTGGCTGAGGGTGTGGGGGTGGGTGCGCCGGGGGCCGGGGTGTGGGTGGCCGTCACGGGGGCGGGCGTTGCGGCGTCCGTGGTCTCGGTCCGGGGTGCGGGGGGCGGCGTGGTCTTCGTCTGGATCTCGATGGACACGTTCGGTATCGCGGACGCGCCCGTGCTGGTGGGCCGGGGCGCCGGCGCCGGGGGCGCTGGGGCCTGCGGTGCGTCGGCGGGGGTGTCGGTCGATGCCTCCGGGACCGGTGCCGCGTCCGTGACGTAGGCCATGAGCGCAGACGTCGGCGCGTCCGGCGCCGGGGCATGCGGGGGTGCTGGCACCGCGAGGGTGGCCTTCGCGTCCGTCGGTGGGGTCGGCCGCTCCGCTCGGCCTGCCGCCAGGCGCGCCGCGAGTGACGCCGTCCGGCGCGGGGCCGGGGCGGATGTCTGAAGCGGCGCCGGGGTGGCCGCCCCGGGAGCGGGCTCGTCCGTGGTGTCGACATCCGGGTCGAGCGGCGGTGAGGGCGACGGGCCGGGGCCCGCGTCCGGTGACGGGGCCGTGTTGGGACGTCGGCGCGGAAGCCGGGCACGTCCGGGCGCGGGCGGTGGCGCCACTGACGTCCCGGCCTCGCCGCCCGCCTCGGAGTCCTGCCCCGCCGGCCCGGAACCGGGCGCCTCGGAGGCCGTCATCCCGCCGCCCTCCCCGCCCAGTTGTGCCTGGGTCTGCCGGAGCAGGTCCCGCAGCACGTTGTTCTGCCAGTCGTTCTGCGTCATTCCCCGAGCCCTTACGTGAACGTGCCGAGCAGACGCCCGTACACACCGAACACGCCGATCACCAACGGGAGCAGCGCGATCACACCGACTGATTCGAGTACGTCGCCGACCCGGCGCAGCCGGACCCGCACGCGTTCCGCGGGCCACACGTCCGGCAGGAGCACGCCGAGCGGCTCGTGGGACGGCAGGACGAGTCCGACGCGTCCGCGCGCACCCACCAAGGTGACTCGGCTCAGCGCCGTACGGCTCAGTGGCCCCGTCGATATCACGCGGTCGAACCTATCATCGGGCCGAAGACGTGCTGGTCGGCGTGGCGCACGGGGCTCCGGCCGGACCGGCCGCCTCGGGGTTGGCCGGCGCAACGCGGACGCGACGCCGCGAGTCGACTGTGGCGGACACCCTCACCCCTTCCTCCGCACGCTCGCGCGGACCGCTGGCAGCCATCGTACGAGCAGCCCGAGTCGCACGAGCAAACCCGCTGGTGCGCGGGCAGGCGGCCGGAGGCGGCCGGGAATCCTGCGGTGAAGGTGTTCTCCGTGTTCTCCGTGTGCTCGCCGTCCGGTTGGCGGCCGGACCCCGCTGACGCCGGCGGCGATGCCTGTCGGTACGCACGGCGCCGCGAGCTGCAGCATCGGTGGGAGCCGACTCGCCGTACGGGACAATGGCCGAGGGCGGGCCCGCGTCTGCGGACCCGCCCCCTTCACTCCGTCCTGCGGATCAGCGCCGCAGCGTCACCGTGAAGTCGCGGTCGAGGGACTGGCGCGCGGTCTTCACCGTCGTCACCCCCGTGTCCGCGTCGTAGTACCAGCCGGACCCCGCCGCGGCGAGCGCGTCCGCCGAGGCGACGCGGGGCAGCGTGCGCCCCTCCGCCGACACCCGGTGCGGCGCGCTCTCGCCGTGGACGGTGAACCGGTAGGCACGGGAGTCGGGCTTGTTCTTGTAACTGCCCTTGCTGGCACCGACGTTGACCTCCGTCGCGTGCTTGTCCTGCTCGACGGTGACGCGCTGCGTCGCCGACGCGCCCTTGGCGAAGTCGCGGGTCACGCCGTCGTCCTCGTACAGCGTGTAGGAGGAGCGGCCCTGCGGGTACACGTCCCAGTCCAGCTCGTGGACGTCACGCGACTTGTACGACGTCGTCCCCTTCGGCCACATCGGCACGACCGCACCGGACTTGACGAAGAGGGGGAGCGTGTCGATGGGCGCGTGGTAGCCGTCGATCGTCGTCGGACCGTGGTACGTCTTGCCCGTCCAGTAGTCCGTCCACGTGCCCTTGGGCAGGTAGATGCCGTCACGTGTGTCCGAGTCCTGGTAGACCGGGGCGACCAGGAAGTCGTCACCCGCCAGGTACTCGTACTTGGCGTTCGCGCCCAGTGTGGCGGGGTCGTCCGGGTACTCCAGGTAGAGCGGGCGCACACCGCCGACGCCGGTCCTGGCCGCCTCGGCGGACAGCGTGTACAGGTACGGCAGCAGGCGCTCGCGCAGCTGGAGGTACTTGCGGTTGATGGACGTGTAGGGCTCGCCGTCCACCCACGGCTGCTGGTTGATCTTCTTGCCGGTGGTGATGTCCCTGGCCCAGCCGTCCATCGTCATGATCGCCGGCAGGAACGTCTTGGCCTGGAGGTCGCGCGCGTACATCTTGGCGTCGTGGCTGTAAATGCTGCCCACGTCACCGGTGTTGTACGCGATGCCCGACATCGTGGCGCCCGCGTACGTCGGGATCTGCCAGCGCACGAAGTCCCACGACAGCTTCTGGTCACCGCTCCACAGCACGCCGCAGCGCTGCGCGCCCGCCCACGAGACGGGCATCCAGACGAAGCCGCGCGCGTCGCTGTTGTCCTCGATGCCGGCCTTCGCCTTGTCGCAGGCGTCCAGGGACATGCCGTAGCCGTTGCCGACCCAGGCGACGTCGAGCTTCGCGACGCGCTGTCCGGCCTTCACCTGGTCGGCGAGCTTGTCGATGCCGTCCTGGGTCCACAGGCCCATCTCGGTGCCCCGGTCCTGGAGGCCCTTCGCGGTCTCGGCGAGGTTCTCGTAGCCGCAGCCGTAGCCGTCGTTGACGAGCATCCAGCCGAGCGGCATCTGGTTCTCGACGTATCCGTCGGCGACCTTCAGGGAGTCGAGGGTGTGGCGCTCGCCCTGGTTGGCGTTGTGGAGGTAGCAGTCGGCGTCGCCGGGTTCGAGGCCGTACACCGGCGGCATGAACGGCTTGCCGACCAGCGACGTGTAGCCGCCGATCACCTTCTTCGCGTCACCGAGGAAGTAGTACGCGTCGAGGCGGCGCTCCTGCTGGCCCGCGTGGACCGAGGGGCCGAAGTCGTAGACGCCCGGGGCGAAGGTGTTGCGGTAGACGCCGTAGCCCGCCGAAGAGAGGTAGAACGGCTGTGAGTTGTTGTAACCGCCTTCGTTCCAGTTGGTGTTGTTCGCGACGTAGACCGTCTTGTCGCGGTGCGAGAACGAGCCGTTCTGCTCGCCGCCGCCGAAGAACTGCTCGTCCTTGCCGCGTTCCAGGCTCTGCCGCATGCCACCGGTGGACCAGCGCAGGGGCTTGTCCTCCTGCCAGATCCGCGTCCGGTTGTCGGCCTTGTAGAGGCCGAAGCGCAGCGGCTTCTTGTAGACGCGCAGGACGGCGCCGGCGGAGCGGATGCCGTAGTACGCGCCCGCGTCGAAGGACGACGTGTGCGGGTCGAGGGCCGGCTGCTTGCGCACGATCTGCGAACCGGCCGGGTCGCTGAACGTGCCCGAGGGGTCGGCCTGGAGCCTCAGTCGGCCACCCGTCAGGAAGTCGGCCCGCGCCTTGAGGGTGCCGGCTCCGATGGTGTAGCTGCCGTCCTTGCCCGTGAAGGAGGTCAGGTCGCCCGCGTCGGTCGTCTCGGGCAGATACGCCTTGCCCACGAAGGAGTTGTCGTGCACGTCGTAGGGGACGACCACGACGTGGTACGTGCCGTCGGCCTTCGGGATCACCGTGGCCTCGGGGTCGGCGGTGCCCGCGCTGGCGGCCACCTGCTTGCCCGCGTCGTCGAAGACGTACATGTCGAAGTCGTCGGTGGGCTGCTTGGCCCACTCGATCGAGACGGGCACGCCGCCCTCGGGGTTGTCGTCCCAGTAGCCGTCGGGGACCGACACCTTGAGGTCGAAGCGGTCGCACACCTTGTTGTCGGGGTCGTCCGCGGCGGCCGGGCACTTGCCGGGATCGCCCACGGTCCCCGCGGCGTACACGGGGCTCTGCCAGGTCACGCTCTTGTGGCCGTCGTCCAGGACGCCGCTGCCGGGGGTCGCCGCCTTCGCCTGCTGGGCGGGGGCCCCGAGGAGGGTCGCGCCGAGGAGCGCGGCCGTGCCGATCACCGCCAAGGTGCCCCCGTGAGACGGTCGTTGCCGTCTCGGCCGCCGTTGCCGCAGTCTTCGCAATCTGTGCAAGGTGCATCTCCGCTCAACCCGAGTGACCCGTGGAGCCCGGCCGGTCGATGTTTACCAGTGCTTGAACTATTGCTGTTTCGAGCAACTTCGAGCACGAAGGTTCACAGGGTTCGGAGGTTCTGTCAATGTCCTCGCGCGGGCCGCGTCCTCGCGGCGGGTGTGGCCCCCGTGTGAGCCGCGATCCGTGTGCGGCCTAAGCCATCTGACGCCGCACCAGCTCGTGCAGCCGCCCGTTGGTGTCCGCGAGCAACTGCGCCGGCGGTCCCTGCTGGACGACGCGGCCGTCCGCCATGACGATCACCCGGTCCGCGTCCATCACCGTGGACAGCCGGTGCGCGATGACGACGCGCGTGGCGTTCAGGGCGCGGGTGCTGTCGATGACGGTGCGCTGGGTCTCGTTGTCCAGCGCGCTCGTGGCCTCGTCGAAGAACAGGATGCGCGGCCGGCGGATCAGCGCCTGCGCGATCATCAGGCGCTGGCGCTGGCCGCCGGAGATGGCGCCGCCGCCGGCGATCATGGTGTGCAGGCCCATCGGCATCCGCTTGATGTCCTCGGCGAGCCCCGCCATCGCCGCCGCCTCCCACGCCTCCTCCTGCGTGAACACCTCGGCGCCGCAGATGCAGTCCAGGATGGACCCGGTCAGCGGCTGAGCGTTCTGGAGCACGACGCCGCACTGCCGGCGCACGGCGGCCTGGTCCAGCGCGCCGAGGTCCTGACCGTCGTACAGGACACCGCCGGAGACCGGCTTGTCGAAGCCGATGAGCAGGCGCAGGAGCGTGGACTTGCCGCAGCCGCTCGGCCCGACGACCGCCACGAACTCGCCCGGCCTGATGGACAGGTTCACGTCGTCCAGGACGAGCGGCCCGTCGTCCGTGTACCGGAAGGACACACCGCGCGCCTCGATCTCGCCGGTCAGCTCACCCGGCTGGGTGCTGGCGGCCCGCACCTCGGGGGCCTCGTCGAGGACGGGCTTGATCTGCTCGAACATCGGCAGGACGGCCGCCGCGGAGATCAGGGCGCCCGTGAGCTGCGTGACCGACGACAGCAGCATCGTCACCGCGGTGCTGAACGTGAGGAAGTCGCCCGCGGAGAGGGTGCCCCGCGCGGGACCGGCGAGCAGCATGAACATCACGAGCGAACACAGCGGCAGATAGACCGCGTTGAGGACCGTCGTCAGGTTCTTGATGCGGCCCGCGCGCCGCTGGAGCTCACGGCTGCGCGCGAACTCCCCGGCCCACGCGGCGTACGCGAAGCTCTCCGCCCCCGCGACCCGCAGCTTCGGCAGGCCACGCAGCGTCTGGAACGCCTGGTTGTTGAGCTTGTTGCCGAGGACGACGAGACGGCGCTGCCAGCGCAGCTCCCACAGCCCGAGCGTGAGGAACACGCCCGCGATCACCGCGAGCATGGCGAGCGCGGTCAGCGCCAGGGGGACGCTGTAGAGGAGGAGCAGGACGAGGTTCATCGCGCCGACCGTGCCGGACTGCACCACCACCGGGCCGACGCCGGACATGAGGCGGCGGATCGAGCTGATGCCCATGGCGGCGCTCGCCAGCTCGCCCGTCGAACGCGACGCGAAGAACCGCGTCGGCAGCCTCAGCAGGCGGTCCCACACGGCGGGTTGGAGCGCGCTCTCGATCCGGCCCTCCATGCGCAGGATCGTCAGGTTCTGCAGCAGCATGAACGCGGCCGACACGATGCTCGTCACCATGACCGCGAGGGAGACCTGCACGATCAGGTCCGTCTGGGCGTTCGGCACGTACACGCCGAGCACCCGCCCGGTCGCGACCGGCACCAGGGCCCCGATCGCGACCGTCACGAGCCCGGCGAGCAGCAGGTTGCGCACGTCGGCCCGGGTGCCGCGCGCGCTGAACCGCAGCAGCCGCAGTGGGCTCAGCGCCCGGTCGGGCAGCGGCCGGTAGAGCATGACGGCCCGCGGTTCGAACTCCTGCGCGTTGTCCTCGTCCACCCGGGTCCGCCGCCCGCTCGACGGATGCACGGCCTCGTACCCGCCGCGCCGCCACAGCAGGGCGACCGGGGCGCCGGACGCCGAGCGGTGACCCACCAGGGGACCCGCGTTCTCGCGCCACCAGCGCCCGTCGAGCCGGACCGCGCGGGTGCGGATCCGTGAGGCGACGGCGACCTGCTCGACCGGGTCGACGCGGTCGCTGACGGCGCCGCTCCGCTCGGGTGCCGTGAGCGTGATCCCGGCCGCGCCCGCGACCAGCTTGCACGCCGCGTACGTGGCGTCGTCCCCGCTCGCCGAGGAGGAGCCGCGCCGCGAACCCCCCTTGCCCTGGCGGCCGATGGACGCGAGGAGCGTCCGGTCGGCCTCCTCGCGGACGGTCTCGCCCGCCTTGATGCCGGCCGCGGTCCGGGTCTCGTGCGCGCTCTCCAGGCGTTCGATCCACCGGTCGAGCGCCGACAGGAGACGGAACTGCTGGTTGACCATGCGCTGCCACATCGAGCCGTCGACGAGCAGCTCGCCCACGGTGTCCGCGCTGTACGAGGCCCCGTACTGCACGCTGCCCGGCAGGATCGGCAACCACAGGATGTCGTCGTCGCCCACGGAGTCGTCGCCGGCCGTCCGGCCGTCGAGCGGTGCCTCGAACAGGACGCGCTGGCTGCGCCCCACGCCGAGGGCGAAGGCGTGCTCGAGGAGACTGAGGGCCGCGTCCTGGGTGTCGTACTGGCTGAGGTACTGCTGATCGTACGACCACGAGGCGTCGCCGTAGTCGGGGCGCTGGAGTTCGCGCAGGCCGATACGGCGCAGCAGGCAGCCCTGCAACGGGCGGCCCACCAAGGTGTGCTGGGGTCCCTCGACCGGGCCGAGCAGCAGGGTGCCCGCCTCCAGGCGGCCCAGGAAGTGCCAGTGCCCCTGGGCGGCCGCGTCGACCGCGAACAGGTCGAGCGCGCCCTGGACGACCAGCCACAGGACCTGCGGCCCTTCGAGGTTCAGGCTGCGCATGCCGGCGCAGTCCACCGGCATGCCCAGGGAGCCGAAGGAGGCGGTCACCTGGTCGCCGGCCGCGTACTCCTGATCTGCGTACGTCACGTCAGTGCTCCTTGACCAGCTCGGCGTACGGTCCGCCGGCGGCGACGAGCGCCTCGTGCCGGCCCCGCTCCACGATCTGGCCGTGGTCGAGGACGACGATCTCGTCGCTGTCGCGCACGGTGCTGAGGCGGTGCGCGATCACGACGCAGGCGCAGCCGCGGCGCCGCAGATTGTCGATGATGAGCTGTTCCGTCTCGGCGTCGAGCGCGCTGGTCACCTCGTCGAGCACGAGGATGCTCGGCCGGCGCACCAGGGCCCGCGCGATCTCCAGGCGCTGTCGCTGGCCGCCGGAGAAGTTCCGCCCGTCCTGCTCGACCCGGCCCTGGATGCCCCCGGGCCTGCGCGCGATGACGTCGTACAGCGCCGCGTCCTTGAGGGCGTCGACGACGGCCTCGTCCGGGATCGACGGATCCCACAGGGCGACGTTGTCGCGGACCGTGCCCTCGAAGAGGAACACGTCCTGGTCGACGAAGGACACCGACGCCGAAAGGGCGCCACGCGGGATGTCCTCAAGGCGCTGTCCGTCGATCCGGATCGTGCCCTCCCACGGGCTGTAGAGCCCGGAGATCAGCCGGGACACCGTCGACTTGCCGCTGCCCGAGCCGCCGACGAGCGCCACCTGCTGCCCGGGGCCGACCGCCAGCGAGAAGCCCGTGAGGAGCGGCTTGTCCAGCGGGCTGTAGCCGAAGGTGATGTCGTCGAGCGTGACGTGCCCCTTCAGGCGGCGGGTGCTCGCCGTCGCGTCGGCCCGTGTGTACAGGGCGTCCGCCGGGAAGCTCTCCACGTCCTTGAGGCGCGCCACGTCGGCGGCGAAGTCCTGGATGCGTCCCGCGACACCGTTGAGGCGGGTGATCGGCGCCGTGAACCGCGTGACGAGCGCCTGGAACGCCACGAGCAGACCCACCGACAGATGCCCCTCGACCGCGCGCAGGCCGCCGATCCACAGGATCAGGGCGCTGTTGAGCGTGGCCAGGGTCGGCGCCACCATCCCGAGCCACGCGCTCGGCACCCCGAGCCGCTGCTGCTCCTCCAGCGTGGTCGCGTGCTGCCCGGCCCAGCGCCGGAAGTACCCGTTCTCGCCGCCCGTCGCCTTCATCGTCTCGATGAGCTGAAGGCCGGTGTACGAGGTGTTGGTGAGCCGCGCCGTGTCCGCGCGCAGCTTCTGCGTACGGGTGGCCCGCAGCCGGATCACGATCCGCATCGCGACGACGTTCCCGAGCGCGATGCCCACCCCGACGAGCGTGAGCTGCGGGTCGTACGTCCACAGCAGCGCGGCGTACAGGAGCACCACGACACCGTCGACGCCCGCCGCGGTCAGGTCGCGCGCGAGCGTCTCGGAGACGGCGTCGTTCGACTGGAGGCGCTGCACCAGATCGGCGGGACTGCGCTGCGCGAAGAACGTCACCGGCAGCCGCAGGAGATGGCCGAAGAACCGGGCGCTGCTCAGCGTCGACGCGATGACGCGCCCGCGCAGCAGATTGGCCTGTTGCAGCCAGGTGAGCACGGCCGTGAGCGCCACCATCGCGCCCATCGACGCGAACAGCGCGCCGAGGAGCGAGGTCTGGTCACCGATGAGGAACATGTCGATGTACGTGCGGCTCAGCGCGGGCAGCGCCGCGCCGGCCGCGACCAGCAGGAGGCTGGCGAGCAGCGCCGCGAGCATCGTGCCCGTCGTGCCGCGAAGGCGCGCGGGCAGCGCTCGCAGGACGCCGGGCCTGCGCCCGCCCGGGCGGAAGCCGTCGCCGGGTTCGAGGACGAGGACGACGCCCGTGAAACTGGTGTCGAAGTCCTCGGAGGGGACGAACCTGCGGCCCTTGTCGGGGTCGTTGATGTGCACGCCGCGCCGCCCGAAGCGCCGGCCCATGCCGTCGTAGACGACGTAGTGGTTGAACTCCCAGAACAGGATGGCGGGCGCCTCGACCTCCGCGAGCGCGGCCGGCTCCATCTGCATGCCGCGCGCGGTCATCCCGTAACTGCGGGCCGCCTTCAGGAGGTTGCTGGCCCGCGAGCCGTCGCGCGAGACGCCGCACGCGATGCGCAGCTCCTCCAGCGGGACGTGGCGGCCGTGGTGCGCGAGGACCATCGCGAGGGACGCGGCGCCGCACTCGACGGCCTCCATCTGGAGGACGGTGGGTGTGCGGACGGTGCGGTGGCGCCGCCGCGGCGGCTTCGGCGCGGGGCGCGCGCGGCGGCGGCCGTGTCCGGCGGGGGGCAGCTGCTGCTGGACTGCGGGGGAGGGGCTCACGGGAGCAGCCAATCGATCGGGCGCTGCTCGGCGAGGTGCACGGCGCCGGAGGCGGGGGTCATCGAGTCGAGCGCGTACGGGGGTCCGCCCTTGGCCGACCAGGCGTAGCCCGACTTGGTGGAGGGTGACGCGACGAGCTTCACGAGGACCGCGACCGTCGGGCCGTCCTTCGTGAACTGCGTGGCCAGTTCCTTGTCGCCGAGGAACGCCTCGACCCGCTGACCGCTCTGCGCGCCGCGCCCGACCGCCTGCACGCGGCCGCGCAGTGTGCCGTACTGCTGGGACGGCGCCGACTGGACGGTGAGGTCGACGTCCGCCCCGACGGGCACGGTGCCCGCGCGGTCCGCGGGGACGTACAGCATCGCGAGGAGGGGGTCCTTGGCGCCGGTCTTCTCGACGGTCGCCACGTCGGAACCGGTGGTGACGACCGCGCCGATCCGGGCGACGAGGGTGGTGACGCGGCCCGCGTCGACGGTCCGCACATAGCGGTCGCCCTGCGGTGTACTGACCTTGAGGAGCGGGGAGTTCGCGGCGAGGTGCTGCCCCTCCTTGGCGAGCACGCCCGTGACCTGACCGGTGACGGGACTCTGGAGGACGTAGCTGCCCTGCGCGTGGGTGAGGACGCCGGGGACCCGCAGCGTCGAGGAGAGCGACCCGGTCACCGCCCACACGGACGCGGCCGCCATGACGACGAGGGTCACGGCCAGCGCGAGTACGCCCTGGGGCCTGGCGAGCCGCACGGGAAGGTCGAGTTCCTCGGGCGACTGCAGTTTGGACAGGGCCTGTTGGCGGAACTGCACGACGTACTTCCCTTACGTGTCTTCCGGTCCGGCGAGGTGCCGGGAGTGCCCAAGGGCCCCGGAACCGGGGGGAGGTTCCGGGGCCCTGGCAGAGCCGTGGCTCAGAGACCAGCGGTCAGGCCGGTGGCCAGGCCGGTGACGGCGGCGGTGTTGACGCCGGTCAGGCCCTCGACGGTGCCGGTCAGGCCACCGACGACGCCCGAGATCGGGGCGATCGAGTCGGCCGTGTTGGTCAGGTTGGCGGCGACGCCGCCCACGAGGCCGCCCGACACGTTGTCGAGGTCGGCGTCGGAGATCTCAAGGGTCTGAACCTGGGGGGTGGAGTTCATGATGAGCTGCCCTTCTCATTGGTAATTACCAGAATGCGTGAATCACTTGCGCAACTCCCGCAGTGCGGAGGATCAAAGCACGATGACGCCTCGCACATCCAATCGGAAGGTCCCCGGTCAGAGGCCGTGTGGGCACGTAATTACCGCCGCGTGCAGGAGTGTTCACATCGTGGGAGCAGACCCTTCACAGGATCCACAGGTAAGAATTTTCCCGCGGGCTCCATGAATTTCTGCAAAATGGACACTCCCGCATTTATGGCCGGGTCCGTATTCGAGGGTTGTGCGCATTCACAGCACGCCGTGACCGGACTGCGCATTCGGTGTGCAGGTTTGCTGGAGGAGCGCGCGGGGCCGCAAGGGGGTTGTCTCCCGGGCCCCGCCGTGAAGAATGGGGCAATGCTGGAGTTGTCGCAGGACACAGGCGTGACGCTGCCCGGCGGTGCGGGGGCGGTGCGGTTCGGGATGACGCCCGACGAGGTGCTCTCCACACTCACCGAGGGCGCGATCACACGCAGGCGGCAGTGCATGACGCTGACGCTCGAGCAGTACCCGGAGCTGCGGCACGCGCACGACGCCTGGCTCAACGGGCTTCTCCACGAACCGGACTGGGCCTTCGAGGCGGAGTTCGACGGCGTCACGCTCGGCTTCCGGGGCGGCGGCCCCGGCGCGGCGGACCGGCTGTGCCGGCTCGACGTCACCACCACGGTCCCCGCCCCCGCGACACCGGTCGCCTGGGACGACATAGACCTCTTCGGCTACCCGGCGGGCGAGGTCGCCGAGGCGCTGCCCGAGGCCACGCGGCTGCCGGACGGCCCGGCGGCGGGAGCGGGCCGGACCGCCACCGGCCTGGTCGTCGAGACCGCGGGACTGCGCCTGTCCCTGCTGACGCCCGCGGCCGCCGGCCAGAGCGTCACGCTGCTCGGGCCCGACGCCCGGTCCTGGCAGGCGTGCTGCGACGGGACGTGGGAGTGCGCGAAGGAAGGGGACGCGCTCACGGGGATCATGCGGTGACCTGACGGCCGTCCCCCTGGAGCCCCGCCCCGGAGACCCCCATCAGGGCCGGGGCCCGTCGTTCGGATCATGCCGGGCTCGCGGGTGCCGGTACCGCGCCTCGCGGGGTTGTCGTCGGTCGCAGACGCTCCGCGTGGGCTCCTTCCTCCGCCTCGCGACGCACGGCGCCGGCACCCGCTCCCTGATCCGGCCTGATCCTGCCTGATCCGAACGTCAGGCCTGGCGCGCCGCCCCCGCGGAGAGTCTCGTGACGGGAACCGTCGTCGCCAGGCTGCCCGTGGATCCGTCGGGCGTCGTCGGCTGACTGCCGTGGAGTGCCGGGTCTCAGAGCGCGGGCGGCCACGGGCGGGCCTCTCACGCCCGTCCGCGGCACTTCTGGACCACGCGCTAAAGCGGCAGGGCGCAGACGGCGATCGGTGCGGCGAACGCGGGGCCCTCCGCCGGGGCGAGCCCGCCGTCGCAGTGGTCGACGTGGAAGACGGTCACGGACCCCGACTTCTGGTTCGCGGCGAACAGCAGTTGCTCGTCGGGCGAGAAGGCGATGTGGCGCGGGAAGTCGCCGCCCACGGGGACCGTGTCGAGCAGGCGCAGCCGGGCGCCGTCCGTCTCGATCGCGTACCGGGTCAGGCTGTTGTGCCCGCGGTTGGCGAGATAGGCGAAGCCGCCCTCGGCGGTGACCAGGATCTGCGCCGGGTAGCTGGTGCCGGACCCGGTGCCGGTGGGCTGCGGTTCGCCGGGCGTGAGGCGTCCCGTCGTCGGGTCGTACGCGCAGACGACCACCGTGTTGTCCACCTCGTTGGCGAGGTACGCAAAGCGGCCGCCCGGGTGGAACGTGAGGTGACGCGGGCCCGCACCCGGACGCAGCGACGCGTACGACACCTGCGTGAGCGTCCCGGCCGCGGTGTCGAGGCGGTACGTGTAGACGGTGTCGTTGCCCAGGTCGACGGCGAGGACGTGCCGCCCGTCCGGGGACGTGATGACCTGGTGCGCGTGCGGGCCCTCCTGGCCGGGGCCGGGCGCGGGCTTCGTGTGCGTGACGAGCGCCGTGCGTTCGCCGAGCGAGCCGGACGCGGCGACGGGGTGCACGGCGACGCTGCCCGAAAGGTAGTTGGCGCTCAGCAGCCACCGGCCGCTCGGGTGCACCGACAGATGGCAGGGGCCCGCGCCGCCGGTGCTCCGCCGGCCGAGCACGCGCCGGTCTGCGAGCCTGACCGCCGTCACGCCGCCGTCCTGCTCCTCGTCGACCGCGTACAGGGTGTGGCCGCGCGGGTGGACCGCCAGATATGAAGGGTCGGCCACCCCGTCGATCGTGCCGGCACCCGTGATCCGGCCCGTGCTCGCGTCGTACGTCGCGAGCCCGATGCCGCCGCCACCGCCGTCCTGCGAGGTGTACGTGCCGAGGAACAGGGGCCGCCCGGCGCGCGGCGTCCTGGCCTGGGCGGGAGTCGCCGCCGTGACGACACCGCCGGCCGCGACGGCCGCGATCCCGCCGAGGAGGCGGCGGCGGCCGGTGCTGCTGCTCATTCCTGGTACCTCCGGTGTCAGAGTGACGTGGTCCTACCCTGGTGCGTGCCCCCTCAACTGACAAGAGGCGCAACCGTGGTTGCACACGGTGCAACGCCTCAGCGGTCGAGCTCCTTGTGCGCGCTCTCCGGCAGCCGCAGGTACACCACGGACGACACCAGGCAGAGCACGGCGACGTACCAGGGGAAGAGTCCGGCGTGCCCGGTCTCCTTGAACAGCGTGCCGACATAAGGGGCCGTCCCGCCGAAGAGGGCGACGGTCAGGGAGTACGGGAAGCCGATGCCCGCCGCGCGCACCCGCGCCGGGAACACCTCGGCGTTGACCGCGGCCGAGATCGAGGTGAAACCGGTGAGCAGCACCATCCCCGCACACTGCACCAGGAGCAGCGAGGCGAACGAACTGCCGAGTGAGCGCAGCAGCGGCACGCTGAGCAGCGCGAAACCGAGGCCGAAGAAGAGGAGCAGCGGCTTGCGCCCGAACCGGTCCGAGAGCATGCCGCCGACCGGCTGGAGCAGGGCGAAGAAGGCCAGTGCGACGGTGCCGGCGACCAGGGCGTCGGCCTTGTCGATGCCCGCGTTCAGCTCCGCGTACGTGGGCAGGTACGACGTCCACGTGTAGTAGGCGAGCGTGCCGCCCGCGGTGATGCCGCAGATCAGGAGCGACTCGCGCGGGTGATGGCGCAGCGCGTCGAAGAGTCCGGGCCGCTCGGCCGCGCGCTGCTCGGCGCTGCGCGTCTCGTACGCGCCGCGCCGGATCCAGAAACCGACCAGGCTGAGGAGCGCGCCGAGCACGAACGGCACGCGCCAGCCCCAGCCGTCCATCTGCCCGTCGCCGAGCGTGCTCACCAGCGCGGCCGTGACTCCGGACGCCGCGAGCTGTCCGGCGGACGTCGACACGTACTGGAAGGACGAGAACAGGCCGCGCCGTCCCGGGCCTGCCGATTCCACGAGGAAGGTGGTCGAGGCCGCGAACTCACCGCCGACGGAGAGGCCTTGGAGCAGTCGCGCGAGGACGAGCACGACGGGCGCGAGGACACCCCCGGCCGCGTACGTCGGGGTGAGTCCGACCAGCAGGCTGCTGCCGCCCATCAGGAGGATGGTCACGGTCAGCGCGGCCCGGCGGCCGTGCCGGTCGGCGACCGCCCCCATGAGGAGCCCGCCGACCGGCCGCATGAAGAACCCCACGGCGAACACCGCGAACGTGGAGAGCAGCGGTACCAGGGAGTTGCCCGAGCTCTTGGGGAAGACCTGGTCCGCGATGTACGTGGCCAGAAAGGTGTACGCGTACCAGTCGTACCACTCGACGGCGTTGCCGACGGAGGCGGCGAGGAGCTGGCGCAGCGGGCGGTGCGGGGGAGCGGTGGTGAGGGCCCCGGCCGCCGGCTTCGACGGGTCCGGGGGGCCGGACGGGGACGACGGGGTGGGGGACGGGCGATCTGTCATGATCGCGACCATCCCCCGAACCCCGCCGTCCCACACCTCGGCCCTCGCGGTCCGAGGCCACGGTCGGCTCAGCTCCGGCGGTACGGGATCACCGTCGGCTCAGCCCTTGCGGTACGAGATCACCGTCGTCGTCACCAGGCACGGCGAGGGCGGCACCACCTCCACGCGCAGCGTGCCGCGCGCCGCGTCGTAGTCGACACCCTCGGCCTCGAACGTGCCCGAGCAGATGCTGCGTTGCGGGATCGCGAACGCAGCTGTGACGTGCCCGGCGACCGGCGAGCCGTCCAGCGGGCGGTCGAGGGCGACCTCCAGAACCTCCTTCGTCGAGCCGTCGGACGAGCACACCAGATGCGTGGCGTCGGTGAAGTCGCAGCCCTGGATGTTGTCGACCGGCTTGTCGAGGCTGATCTGTCCCGCTTGCGGGAGGTTCGCGCCGGACGCGGGCGCGGACGGGTTGAGCACGGGAGCCGGGAACACTTGCAGCCGGTTCATGGTGCCCCACTCGCCCGCCACCAGCCACTGCCCGTCGGGCGACACGGACGCGAACGAGTTGTTGAGCAACTCGCCCTGATCAAGGCTGTGTTCGTACGTGGTGCGCCGCCCGTCGGGGGCCGTCACCGCGAACATCTTCTTCGTCGCGCCGTCGCCGCCCTGGTACGCGTCGAACGTGTAGCCCTGCGCCACGTCCGGGTCGCCTATGTGTGACCAGCCCGCCGTGCGCAGGTCGAGCGGTACGGAGGCGAGGCCCCGGTACACCAGCGAGCCGTCGGCGCGGCTCGCCAGGCCCTGGCCGCCGGTGAGTGAACTCACCCGCGCGGTGCCGGTCTCGGTCCAGGCGGGCGCGGCCGACGCCGTGCCCGCGCCGAGCGACAGGGCGCCCAGGGTCACGGCCAGAGTGAGGAGTTGGCGTCTCGTCCGTCGTTGCGTGGGGGGTTTCATGCGGCCTCCGCCGGTCGAAGATCGGGTCGCGGACCAGGCTGCCCTACGATCGGCGCATGAGGCTGACGATTCTCGGCGGTGGCGGATTTCGAGTGCCCTTGGTGTACGGAGCGCTGCTCGGCGACCACGCCGAAGGCCGGGTCACCGAGGTCACGCTGCACGACACCGACCCGGACCGGCTGCGGGCCGTCACCGGCGTACTGGCGGAACAAGCCACCGGCGTCCCCGACGCGCCCGCCGTGCGCGCCACCACCGACCTCGACGAGGCGCTGCGCGGCGCCGACTTCGTCTTCTCCGCGATCCGCGTCGGCGGCCTCGCGGGCCGCGCGGCCGACGAGCGGGTCGCCCTCGCCGAAGGGGTGCTCGGCCAGGAGACGGTCGGCGCGGGCGGCATCGCGTACGGCCTGAGGACCGTGCCCGTCGCCGTCGACATCGCGCGCCGCGTGAGGCAACTCGCCCCCGACGCCTGGGTCATCAACTTCACCAACCCGGCCGGCCTGGTCACCGAGGCCATGTCGCGGCACCTCGGCGACCGCGTCATCGGCATCTGCGACTCGCCCGTCGGACTCGGCCGTCGCGTGGCGCGCGTCCTCGGCGCCGACCCGGGCGAGGCCTGGATCGACTACGTCGGTCTCAACCACCTCGGCTGGCTGCGCGGACTCAGGGTGAACGGCCATGACGAGCTGCCCCGGCTCCTCGCCGACGAGAAGCTGCTCGGCTCCTTCGAGGAGGGCCGCCTCTTCGGCCCGGACTGGCTCCGCTCCCTCGGCGCGATCCCCAACGAGTACCTGCACTACTACTACTTCAACCGCGAGACGGTGCGCGCCTATCAGGAGGCCGAACGCACCCGCGGCGCCTTCCTGCTCGACCAGCAGGCCGCCTTCTACTCCGACCCGTCGTACGCCAGTTGGGACCGCACCCGGGCCGAGCGCGAGGCCACGTACATGGCGCACAACCGCGAGGCGTCCGGCGCGGGCGAGCGGGACGCCGCCGACCTTGAAGAGTCGGGAGGCTACGAGAAGGTGGCGCTCGCCCTGATGCGCGCCATCGCCCGCGACGAGCGCGCGACGCTGATCCTCAACGTGCGCGGGCGCGGCGCCCTGCCGTCCCTCGACGACGACGCCGTGGTCGAGATCCCCTGCCTCGTCGACGCCAACGGCGCCCACCCCATGAACGTGGCCCCGCTGCCCGGCCATGCCACGGGCCTCGTCTCCTGCGTCAAGGCCGTCGAGCGCGAGGTGCTCGCCGCGGCCGAGGGCGGCTCGCGCGCCACCGCCGTCAAGGCGTTCGCCCTGCATCCCCTCGTCGACTCCGTGACCGTGGCCCGCCGCCTCCTGGAGGGATACACGGCGGCCCACCCCGGCCTCGCCTACCTGACCCGCTAGGGGGTGTCCGGCGGGGCAGCCTCGGGTAGGTCGCGGCGAGGTGCCGTGCCGGGCGTCGCGCCCCCGTCCGGGATCCGCCGGGCACCCCTAGCAGAGGAGCAGGTATGCACGACGAACTCCGCCGCATCGAGCAGCGTGTCGCCCGCGTCCACGACCAGCGCGTCAAGCCCGCCGTCCACGGCGCCAGGGTCCCGCTCGCCCTCCAGGCCTGGCACGCCCCCGGTGAGCCCGTCCCCTTCGCCGAGGCGAAAGCGGCCGCGTACAAGCCGTTCGGCGTCGGCACCCCGTGGGGGCCGCCCTGGGGCACCACCTGGTTCACGGCGCACGGCACCGTCCCCGCCGAGTGGGCGGGCCGCCGCGTCGAGGCCGTCTTCGACCTCGGCTTCGTCAACGACTGGCCCGGCAACCAGGCGGAGGCCCTCGTCCACCTCCCCGACGGCCGCCCCCTCAAGGCCGTCAACCCGCAGAACCAGTACGTGCCCGTGGCCCGCCCGGCCCAGGGCGGTGAAGAGGTCGAGTACCTCATCGAGGCCGCCTCCAACCCGGACATCCTCGCCGACCGCTTCGCCCACCCGACGCCGCTCGGCGACCCGCGCACGGCGGGCGACGAGCCGCTCTACACCTTCAGGAGCGCCGACCTCGCGATCCTCGACGAGGACGTCTTCCACCTGTCGCTCGACCTCCAGGTCCTGCGCGAGCTGATGCTGGAACTGAGCGAACACGAGCCACGCCGCCACGAGATCGCGCACACCCTCGAAGCGGCGCTCGACACCCTCGACCTCGACGACGTCGCCGGCACGGCCGCCGCGGCCCGCGCCGTCCTCGCCCCCGCCCTCGCGAAGCCCGCGCACGCCGGCGCCCACACCCTGTCCGCCGTCGGCCACGCGCACATCGACTCGGCCTGGCTGTGGCCGATCCGCGAGACCAAACGCAAGACCTCCCGCACCTTCTCGAACGTGACGGCGCTCGCCGAGGAGTACGACGAGTTCGTCTTCGCCTGCTCGCAGGCCCAGCAGTACGAGTGGGTCAAGGACAACCACCCGCACGTGTGGGACCGCATCAAGGAGGCCGTCGCGAAGGGCCAGTGGGCGCCCGTCGGCGGGATGTGGGTCGAGTCCGACGGCAATCTGCCCGGCGGCGAGGCCATCGCCCGCCAGCTCGTCCACGGCAAGCGCTTCTTCATCGAGCACTTCGGCGTCGAGACCAGGGGCGTGTGGCTGCCCGACTCGTTCGGCTACAACGCCGCGTACCCGCAGCTCGCCAGGCTCGCCGGGAACGAGTGGTTCCTCACACAGAAGCTGTCCTGGAACCAGACCAACAAGCTGCCCCACCACTCTTTCTGGTGGGAGGGCATCGACGGCACGCGGATCTTCACCCACTTCCCTCCGGTCGACACCTACAACGTCGAGTTCTCCGGCCGCGAGATGGCGCACGCCGTCCGCAACTACCAGGACAAGGGACGCGGCACCCTCTCCCTCGCGCCCTTCGGACACGGCGACGGCGGGGGCGGCCCCACCCGCGAGATGCTGGAGCGCGCCCGCCGGCTCGCGGACCTGGAGGGCTCCGCGAGGGTCAGGGTCGAGCATCCGGACGCCTTCTTCACGCAGGCGAGCAAGGAGATCCCCAAGGACCAGGTGTGGTCGGGGGAGCTCTATCTGGAGCTGCACCGCGCGACGTACACGTCGCAGGCCCGCACCAAGCAGGGCAACCGCCGCAGCGAACACCGCCTGCGCGAGGCCGAGTTGTGGGCCACGGCCGCGGCCCTGCGCGCGCCGGGGTACGCGTACCCGTACGAGAAGCTCGACCGGCTGTGGAAGACGGTGCTGCTGCACCAGTTCCACGACATCCTGCCCGGGTCGTCCATCGCCTGGGTGCACCGGGAGGCCGAGGCGGAGTACGCGCGCGTGGCGGGCGAACTCGAAGCGATCACGGCGGAGGCGGTCGCCGCGCTGGGTGAGGGCGCACCCGGGGAGGGCGTGCCGCACGTCTTCAACACCAGCCCGTACGCGCGTACCGAAGTGATCCGCACCCCGGACGGTGAGTCGGCGCGCACCCACGTGCCCGCGGGCGGGTCGGCGCCCCTCGCCCCCACCGCCCCCGACCACCCGGTCACCGTCACGGACGGCCGCACCCTCGACAACGGGCTCGTGCGGGTCGTCCTCGGCCCCGACGGGACGCTCGCCTCCGTGTACGACCTGACAGCGGAACGCGAGGTCCTCGCCGGTCCCGGCAACCTGCTCCGCCTCCACAGCGACCTGCCCAACTACTGGGACGCCTGGGACATCGACAAGCACTACAAGAACCACTACCGCGACCTCCTCGACGCGGAGTCCGTGACGGTGAGCGAGGAGGGACCGCTGCTCGCGGCCGTCCGTGTGGAGCGCGCCTTCGGCAAGGGCTCCCGCATCACGCAGACCGTGACCTTGCGCGCGGGCAGCAAGCGCGTCGACGTCGAGACCGAGATCGACTGGCACGAGACCGAGAAGATCCTCAAGGCCGCGTTCCCCGTCGACGTCCGCGCCGACCACTCCAGCGCCGAGATCCAGTTCGGCCACGTCAAGCGCCCCACGCACACCAACACCAGCTGGGAGGCGGCCCGCTTCGAGGTCTACGGCCACCGCTGGGTCCACATCGGTGAACCCGGCTACGGCGTCGCGGTCCTCAACGACTCCACGTACGGCCACGACGTGTCGCGCACGACCCGCGACGACGGCGGCACGACCACCACCGTCCGCCTCTCCCTGGTGCGCGCCCCGCGGGTCCCCGACCCGGAGGCGGACCAGGGCGCGCACCGCTTCACCTACTCCCTGCTGCCCGGCGCGAGCGTCGCCGACGCCGTCGCCGAGGGGTACGCGCTCAACCTGCCGCTGCGCGTGGCGGCTTCGGGTGGTGCGCCCGACCCGGTGGTGTCGGTGGACGGCGACGGTCTGACGGTGGAGGCGGTGAAGCTCGCCGACGACGGCTCGGGCGATGTCGTCGTGCGGCTCTACGAGTCGCTCGGCGGCCGGGCGGCGGGCATGTTGCGGACGGGCTTCCCGCTGGCCGGTGTGCAGGTGACCGACCTCCTGGAGCGGCCGCTGTCCGAACAGCCGGACCAGGTCGGGCAGTCGGCGGACGCCGGTGACGCGGTGCGGGTGGCGCTGCGGCCGTTCCAGATCGTGACGCTGCGGCTCGCGGTGGGCGGGCGGAGCTGAAGTCGGCGGCGGGGAGGACCGGTTGGTATCCGGCCGGTCCTCCCCGCCGGTCGAGGCTCGCAGACAGGGGTGATTGTTTCTGACGCATACGGCGAGTTTTCATGCAAGTGTCATCACCCCTTCCCCTCTGGCCGGTCCTCTTGGAACACTCTGCTCGCTTCTGTCCCCACACACCCAAGAGGCTCCATACCCATGCCTGAACTCAACCGGCGTCGTTTCCTGCAGATAGCGGGCGCGACCGCGGGCTTCACCGCCCTGTCGAACAGCATCGACCGCGCCGCGGCCATCCCGGCCGCCCGCGTCAAGGGAACCGTCCAGGACATCGAGCACATCGTCGTCCTGATGCAGGAGAACCGGTCCTTCGACCACTACTTCGGCACGATGAAGGGCGTCCGCGGCTTCGGTGACCCGCGTCCGGTGACGCTCCCCAGCGGCAAGCCCGTGTGGAACCAGGCGAGCGGCGGCAAGGAGGTCCTGCCGTACCACCCCGACGCGGCGGACCTCGGCATGCAGTTCATCGCGGGCCTCGACCACGACTGGGCCGGTGGGCACAGCGCGTTCAACAACGGCAAGTACGACAACTGGATCGCCGCCAAGGGCACCGGCACGATGGCGTATCTGACGCGCCAGGACATCCCGTTCCACTACGCGCTCGCCGACAAGTTCACGGTGTGCGACGACTATCACTGCTCGTTCATGGGGGCCACCGACCCCAACCGCTACTACATGCTGTCGGGCCACGTCGGCAACGACGGCACCGGCGGCGGGCCCGTCCTCGGCAACCAGGAGGCCGGTTACGGCTGGACGACGTACGCCGAGCGTCTGGAGAAGGCCGGGGTCTCCTGGAAGGTCTACCAGGACATCGGCGACGGTCTCGACGCGGCGGGGAGCTGGGGCTGGATCGACGACGCCTACCGCGGCAACTACGGCGACAACTCGCTCCTGTACTTCAACAACTACCGCAACGCCAAGCCGGGCGATGCCCTGTACGACAAGGCCCGCACCGGCACGAACGCCAAGGCGGGCGACGGCTACTTCGACGTCCTGAAGGCCGACGTCAAGGCCGGCAAGCTCCCCAAGATCTCCTGGATCGCGGCGCCCGAGGCGTTCTCCGAGCACCCCAACTGGCCCGCGAACTACGGCGCCTGGTACATCTCGCAGGTCCTCGACGCGCTCACCTCCAATCCGGCGGTGTGGAGCAAGACGGCCCTGTTCATCACGTACGACGAGAACGACGGCTACTTCGACCACGTCGTGCCGCCCTACGCCCCCGCCTCCGCGAACCAGGGCCTGTCCACCGCCGACACCACGCTCGACTACTTCAAGGGCAACGCGAGCTACGCGGCGGGCCCCTACGGCCTCGGCCAGCGCGTCCCCATGATCGTCGTCTCGCCCTGGTCCACGGGCGGCTACGTCTGCTCCGAGACGCTCGACCACACCTCGATCCTGCGGTTCATGGAGAAGCGCTTCGGCGTCAAGGAGACCAACATCTCGCCGTGGCGCCGCGCGATCTGCGGCGACCTCTCCTCCGCTTTCGACTTCTCCCTCACGAACACGGCCCCGGCGCAACTGCCCAGCACCGCCGGCTATGTGCCGCCGGACCACGACCGGCACTCCAGCTACGTGCCGAAGCCGCCGTCCACGCCCGTGCTGCCCAAGCAGGAGTCGGGCTCCCGGCCCGCGCGCCCGCTGCCGTACGCGCCGTACGTCGACGGGGTCTCCACGCCGTCGACCGGCAAGTTCCAGCTCACGTTCAGCGGTGGCCCCTCCGCGGGCGCGGCCTTCCAGGTCAGGTCGCAGAACCGCACGGACGGCCCCTGGACGTACTCCACCGAGGCCGGAAAGTCGATCTCGGACGCCTGGAACTCCGCCTACTCCGCCGGGAAGTACGACCTCACGGTGCACGGCCCGAACGGATTCCTGCGCGCCTTCAAGGGCACCAACACCGCCGCCGAGCCCGGGCTCACGGCCCGCCACGACGCGAGCACGGGCAACCTCACGCTCACGCTGACGAACCCCACCGGCGCCGACGTCCACCTCACCGTCACCAACGCCTACGGCGGACAGCCGCAGACGTACACCGTGCGGGCCGGTGCCACGGTCACGCAGACCGTCGACCTGCGCGCGACCAAGCGCTGGTACGACCTGAAGGTGACCGCCGACAGTGACAGCACGTACCTGCGCCGCCTCGCGGGTCATGTCGAGAACGGACAGGCCGGCGTGAGCGACCCCGGGATCCTCACGGTCTGACCTCCGTAGGCGCGCCGATCCCGACGGCGCGTCGATCCTGAAGGCGTTCGAAATTCGCGCCGCCGCCCGTTCCGTGCCGGTTCGGGCGGCGGCGTACGTCACATCTGTCCGCACGGGATACCGCCACAGGATGGCGCGATAGTGTGCCCGGGTGACGACGCAATCGAACACCCCTGCAGGCTGGTACCCGGACCCCCAGGGCGCGCCCCAGACCCTGCGGTGGTGGGACGGCGCGCAGTGGACCGAGCACACCAGCCCCGTGCAGCAGCCCGCCGGCCAGCAGGTTCCGCATCAGGCGCAGCAGCCTCAGCAGCAGCCCGTGCAGCAGGCGGCCCAGGGCCAGTTCGCCCCTCAGCAGCAGCAGTCGCAGCAGCCTGTGCAGCCCCAGCAGCATGCCGCCGGTCCGTACGGTCAGCAGGCCCCGCAGCAGCAGAGTTACGTCGACCCCGCCAAGGTGCAGCGCCAGGTGCAGCACCAGGCCGGTGTCGCCCCCACCGCGCCGGGCGGCGGCAGCCTCTTCACCGAGCCGGTCCTGGTGGTGAACCAGAAGGCCAAGCTGATCGAGCTGACGAACGAGTACACCGTCATGGATCAGAACGGCGGCCAGATCGGGTCCGTCGTCCAGGTCGGCCAGAGCACGCTCAAGAAGGTCGCGCGCTTCGTCTCCAGCCTCGACCAGTTCATGACCCACAAGCTGGAGATCCGCGACGCGTACGGGCAGCCGCAGCTCGTCATGACGCGGCCCGCGAAGTTCATGAAGTCGCGTGTCGTGGTGGAGCGTCCGGACGGCTCGCCGGTCGGCGAGATCGTCCAGCAGAACATGATCGGCAAGATCAACTTCGCGATCAACGTGAACGGTCAGCAGATCGGCGCCATCAAGGCCGAGAACTGGCGGGCCTGGAACTTCTCGATCGTCGACCACGCCGACAACGAGGTCGCCCGCATCACCAAGACGTGGGAGGGACTCGCCAAGACGATGTTCACGACCGCGGACAACTACGTCCTCCAGATCCACTACCAGCTGCCCGAGCCGCTCCTGAGCCTCGTCGTGGCGACCGCCCTCACCGTGGACACCGCCCTCAAGCAGGACGCGCGCGGCTTCGGCTGACCGGACCGGCGCCCGGCGGGCGCCGGTTCACCGCGGCGTCGGCTGCTCCAGGCCGGCCCGCTCGTCCGCCCCGGCCGTCGTCCCGTGCGCGGCCGGGACACGCGGTCCGCCCGCGCGGCGCGCGGCCGGGACCAGCAGGGCCGCGAGCGCGGCGGCCAGGCACAGCGCCGCGAGCAGCGTGAAGCCGTGGGTGTACCCGGAGGCGTAGGGGAGTCCCGACGCCTGGAGGTGCCCCGTGACCAGGCTGCTCATCACGGCGGCGCCGATCGAGCCGCCGATGGTGCGGATGTTGGCGTTCATGCCGGTGGCCGCTCCGGTCTGCGCGGCCGGGACGTTCTGCACGATCAGGTTCGCCATGGACGCGAACGCGAGCCCGATGCCGAGCCCGAACACGCCTGCCGCGAGGGCGACTTGCCACTGCTCGGTGTGCCAGGCGGCGAGCATCGCGCAGGAGACCGCACCGAGCGCGGCGCCGGTGGTGAGCAACGCCTTGGCCCCTGCGACCGGTTCGAGCCTGCCGCTGAGCACCCCGGCGAGGAACATCGCCACGAGCATCGGCAGCATCAGGAGCCCTGCACCCGTCACACTCGCCCCGAAGCCGTAGCCGGCGGACGAAGGCGTCTGGGCGAAGCCGGGCAGGAACGACCACACCGCGTACATCCCGGCGCCGAAGAGCAGCGCGGCCGTGTTCGTGGTCCACACGGCGGGCAGCCGCATGACGCGCAGGTCGATCAGCGGGCTCGCGGAGCGGGCCTCGGACAGCACCCATGCGGCGAACAGGACCACGGCGGCGGCCAGCAGACCGACGACCTTGATCGACGCCCAGCCCCAGGACGTGGCCTGGCTGATGGGCAGCAGCAGGGCGACGAGCCAGCCGGAGAGCAGCACGGAGCCGAGCCAGTTCACGCGTCCCGTGCCGCGTGTCGGCGACTCGGGCACGTAGCGGTGCGCGATCAGCGCCGTCGCCGCGACGACGGCCGCGGGCAGCCAGAACAGCCAGCGGTAGTCGAGCGCGCCCACGATCGGCCCGGCCGCGACCATGCCCACACCGCCGCCCGCCGCGATGACCGCGGAGAGGTTGCTGATGCTGGGGCTGACCCGGTGGCCGGGGAACTCGTCGCGGATGATGCCGAACGACAGCGGGAAGAGCGCGCCGCCGATGCCCTGGACGACGCGGGCGGCGATGAGCACGGTGATGCTGGGGGCGAGGGCCGCGAGCAGACAGCCGATGGTCAGCGCGACGAGCGCGGCCACCATCGTGCGCTTCTTGCCGACGAGGTCGCCGACCCGGCCGAGTATGGGCGTGAAGATCGAGGCGGACAGCAGATAGGCGGTCATCACCCAGGTCGAGGTGGCCTGGCTGGTGTGCAGCGCGTGCTGGACGGTGGGCAGAGCCGGAGCGACCAGCGACTGCATCATCGAGAACACGCCGGCACCGGTCGCGAGGACCGCGAAGGTGAGGCGGTTGGAGCTTCTGGGCGCCGGGCCCGGCGCGACGGGCGTGCCGGGCAGGGGATTCCCGGACGAGGGATTCCCGGGCATGTGGTTCCTGGTCGTGCGACGAGCGGGCGTGCGATTCCGGTTCAAGGCGGTGTCTCTCTGAACGGAAGGTGGCCGGGCACACCGGCGTGACCTGCGGCAGGAGCCGCGGTCCGCGGGCGCGCACGAGCTGGGAGGATGTGGGTTCCGGCCGCTTCGGCCGGTCTGCCCGCAGCGCTGTGCGGCGGGGCGCGGGGTGCGTCGACTGTTAAAGTGGAGGCATCCCTCGACTTAGATAACGATAGCGGAGGGAAGCCTCCGGTACAACCTCGGCAGCCCGCGCTGCCTCACCCCGGGAGTGGCACGCATGACGGACAGGGAACTCGTCGGCGGGATCGTCGCGGCCCAGCGCCCGCGCCGCGCGGACGCGCGCCGCAACTTCGACGCTCTCCTGGCCGCGGCGCGCGACGCGTTCGCCGAGAAGGGCGCGGAGGCGTCACTCGAGGACATCGCCCGCCAGGCCGGGGTCGGTATCGGCACCCTCTACCGCAACTTCCCCACGCGCAGGCACCTCTTCGAGACGGTCTACGCGGAAGAGGTCGACGCCCTGTGCCGGCGCGCCGACGAACTCGCGGACGCCCCGCCGTGGGACGGGCTCGCCGGCTGGCTGCGCCGCTTCGTGGACTACACCGTCACGAAGCGCGCCATCAGGGACGCGCTCAGCGGGGAGTCCGACATCTTCGTCGCCTGCCGCCGCGCCATGCTCGACGCCGGCGAACCGCTGCTGCTGCGCGCGCAGGCCGCCGGGGAGGTCCGCTCGGACATGTCGTTCGACGACCTGCTCCGCCTGGTCTCGGGCGTCACCGGCGCTGCCTACGTGGACACCGAGCAGCGGGACCGCGTCTTCGGCATCACACTCGACGGGATGAGGACGCGTCCCGCGCCGGGCAAGCCGTGACGCGGAACCCGTGAGGCGGAACCTCTGGGGCGGAACTCGTCGCGCGGCCCCGTGAAGGGATCGCGCTCAGGAGGGCTGGAGCGCGCCCGGTGTCGCCTCCGGCTGCGGGGGGATCGACGGCAGGACGACGACGGTGCCGGGCAGTACGGGCATCGGGGGAAGACCCTGAAGGTCCGGCAGGGCCGCGAGCGGCCCCGTCTCCGTCGCCCGGGGCGGCAGTTCGGGCCGGCGTTCCGCCGCGATGAGCGACGGTTCCGGTCGGGACTCCTGAGCGTTCGGCGACGTACGCGTGAGGAGCAGGACCCCCCGGGTCGCGAGCGTCGCCCCCGCCGCCGCGAGCAGGATCCCCGTGAGCCCGCCCTGGAGCCGCTCGCCGAGCAGCGTGACACCGATGACCGCCGCGGCCACCGGGTTGGAGAGGGTGACCATCGCGAGCGGGGCGCCGAGGCCACCGCGGTAGGCGACCTGGGACAGGAGCAGGCCACCCGCGGCGAACGCCGCGATCAGCAGCGCCACGACGATCACCTCGACGCTGAGCAGCGACCCCGTCCGGTCGGTGACCGCGACGGTCACGGTCTGGGCGAGCGCCGAGGCGATGCCCGAGGCGAGACCGGAGGCCGTCGCGTGTCGCAGTCCCGGCTTCGCGCCGCGCCGCGACAGGAGGCCGATCAGCGCGGCCGTCGTACCGGCGACGGTGAGCGCCTCGCCGAGGCTGAGCGTGTCGTCGGGGGCCGGACCCGAGGCCGTGAGCAGGAGCGCGCCGAGCCCGGCGAGCGTGAGCGCGGTGCCGCGCCATTCGACGGACAGGACACGCCGTCCTGCCATGCGCGCCCCGAGGGGCACCGCCGCGACGAGCGTCAGCGCGCCCAGCGGCTGTACGAGGGTGAGGGGGCCGTACTTGAGGGCCGCCACGTGCAGCAGCGCGGCGGACGCGTTGAGCAGGACCGAACCCCACCAGGCGCCGGTGCCGAGCAGGCGCAGGACACCGGAGTCGGTCCCCGCGGTGCGTGACGCGAGGCGTTCCTGGGCGACGGCGGCAGCCGCGTAGGCGACCGCCGAGACGAGGGAGAGCGCGACGGCGAGGAGGGTGGCGTTCACCGGTGCGCTCCCGTCGCCGTGAGGACGGTGCGACCCGGACCCGTCGCTCCCGACGGGACCGGTGCGTCTATGGCGGACGCGGAGCCCGCGGTCACCGACACCGGGATGCGCGCGAGTACCTCGGACGCGGAGAGGGATCCGCCGCGCTGGTGCGCCGGGGTCCACGGGGCGGGCAGTGCCGCGCCCATGGTCTGCGCCGTCGCCATGAGCGAGGCGGCGGGCCGCGGGGCGGGCAGCAGGCGCCGGCCGATGGACTGTCCGGGCTTCGCGGCCTGTGGGGTGCCGGGCGGCCTGATCACGGCGAGCGCGGTGCCCAGGAGGGCTGTCGCCACGATCGCGTCCAGCCAGTAGTGGTTCGCCGTGCCGACGACGACGAACAGGGTGAGTGCCGGGTGCAGCAGCCACAGCCAGCGCAGCCGCGAGCGGGTCGCGGCGATGAGGCCGACGGCGACCATCAGGGCCCAGCCGAAGTGCAGGGACGGCATCGCGGCGAACTGGTTGGCCATCGAGTCGGTCTGCGGCGTGGCGCCGTAGACGGTCGGCCCGTACACCTGGCCGGTGTCCACGAGGTGCGCAGCGGCCAGCATCCGGGGCGGTGCCAGCGGGAAGGTGAGATGCAGCACAAGGGCCGCGGCGGTGAGCGCGGCCAGTACCCGGCGCGTCCATGTGTAGTGCCGGGGCCTGCGCAGATACAGCCAGATCAGGAAGCCGGCCGTCGCCGGGAAGTGCACCGTCGCGTAGTACGTGTTCGCGATGCGTACGAGGTCGTCGCTGTGCATCAGCACGTGCTGCACCGCGCCCTCGCCCGGCAGGTGGACGGCGCGTTCGAGGTCCCACACGCGGTGCGCGTTGTGGTACGCCTCGCCGGTGTGGCCATTGGCCAGTTGCCTGCCGAACTTGTAGACGAGGAACAGTCCGACGACCAGCAGGAGCTCCCGGACCAGGGGCGGGCGGGCGACGACGTCCGGCTGGTGGCCGACGGCGTCCGTCTCGCGGCCGGCTGTGTCCGGCTCCGGTTCGGCAGGCTCGGTAAGGGAATTCATCCCCCGGCCCCTTTTCATGACGACTGGGTGGTGCGGTGATGCGGAGGTGAGCGCGGCATGAACCGTGCTCATCGATACGCCAGTGTACCGAAACGCTGGCGTACCGGTACACTGGCGTATCGATAGCGAAGATCGCGAGGAGAAGAGCCATGACGTCCCAGGAGCAGGCAGGCACATCAGTGACCACTTCGCGCCGCTCCAAGATCACTCCAGAGCGCGAGCAGGAGTTCTACGACGCGGTCCTCGACCAGCTCCGTGAGAACGGCTACGAGGCGCTCACCATGGAGGGCGTCGCGGCCCAGGCGTGCTGCAGCAAGTCCACGCTCTACCGGCAGTGGAAGACGAAGCCGCAGCTCGTGGCCGCCGCCCTGCGGGCGGGGCGCTGCGTGAAGTTCGCCAGTGTCGACACGGGAACGTTCGCCGGGGACCTGCGCTCGGCCGCCCGCGCGGCGGCGCAGCAGGCAGGACGTGACACCCAGCTCGTCCAGGCCCTGGGTCACGCGGTCCTCAGCGACGAGGAACTCCAGGGGGCGCTGCGCGAGGCCCTGGTCGAGCCGGAGCTGGCCGCGCTCGGAGAGATGGTCGACCGCGCGGTGGCGCGCGGCGAGATCGCCGCGGACCATCCGGCCGTCGAGTTCCTGGCCGCCCAACTGCTCGGGGTACAGCGCATCCGCCCGGTCCTGGAGGGCCGGTACGCGGACGCGGACTACCTCACCCGCTTCGTCGACGCCGTGGTGCTGCCCGCACTCGGCCTGGGCGAAGCCACCTGAAACGGGAGACCGCCGTCTGTCGGGATGACCGGACGGCGGTCTGCCCGCGCCGCACCGTGGGGACGGGCGCGGCGCGCACCCCCGGGCCGGGCGGGTCCCTCCTTGAGCGGAGGGGGACCTGCCCGGCCCCTGGGTCTTCTCGGGGGTGACACCCCGGGTGTCCCACGGGGGTCCGCACGTCTTTGCGCGGGTGCTAGACGTTCTGCCCGTTGCCGCCGCCCTCGGCGATCGCGGACTTCTTGATGCCCTTGGTGATCTTGTCCATCGACGTCACGTCCGGCGCCTTGTCGTTCACGTCGATGCCGAAGCGGACGACGACGAGCGACTTGGGGTTGGCGGGCGCGGGGAAGACCAGCGACTCGACGTAGCCGTCGTCGCCCTTGGCCGTGACGACCTGCCAGCGCACCAGGTAGCCCTTCTGGCCGGCCACGGTGACGGCCTCGGACGCCAGTTCCTTGTGCGAGGTGATCTTCCCGTAGATCGCGCCGCCGTACGACTGCTGCGCGTTCTTGGAGATGTCCTCCTTCGCCGCGGCCTCCGCGCCCGTCGCCTTGAGCTTCAGCGCCTCGGCCGACGACGAGAACGCGCCGCCGCGCACGCACTGCTGCTTCGTGTCGCCGGGGCAGGCGTACGGGCCGGTCGTCACCCCCGCGTTGCCGCCCTTCGTCGTGCCGCCGGTCCAGCCGTCGAGCACGGGCATCGACACCCCGTTGACGAGGTCCGCGGCGAAACCGTCGCCCGGACCCGGCGCCTGCGGAGCGCCGCTCTCCCCGCCGGAACCGCCGAGGCCGCCGGAGTCGCCGGGGCCGCCACTGCCCCCACCCCCACCGGGACCGTCGCCCGGCCCCTGGGGAAGTCCCGGACGCGCGGAGGGACTTGACGACGAGCCGGCCCGGTCGCTCTTCCCGTCGCCGTCACCGGAGGTCAGCGCGTACACCCCGCCGACGATGCCGCCGAGCACCACCACGGCGACGCCGGCGGCGATGGCTATCTTGAGGCCGCGCCTCGGCTTCGGCTCCGGGTACGCGGGGTAGCCCGGGTACCCGAGGTGGCCGAACTGCCCCGGCGGCTGCGAGGTCTGCGGATAGCCGTACGCCTGCGGATGCGCGCCGGGAGCCGCCGGCGCGTACGCGGGCAGGCCCGGCGCGGCGCCGGTCTCGGCGGCACGGGTCTGCTCCGTCCACACACTGCCGTCCCACCAGCGTTCGGTGCGGGGGCCTTCGGGCTTCTGGCCGGGATCGGGGTACCAGCCGGGGGGAGTCACCTGGGTCATGGGCGCCACAGTATGAGGCGTGCGTGAAAGAGGCATGAGAGGGGGCGGGTCCCTTTCCGGAAGGGCACCTTCCCACTTATGAAGAGGACCTGCGCAGACCCCACCCACAACCCTCCGGCTGCGACTACTCTCGACATCTGTACGTCGATCGAGCGACTTCGGGAGGGTGCGGGATGACGCAGAGTCGGCCTGACGGAGCCGCCTCGGCAGCCCTGTGGGAGCGGGACAGGGAGATCGCGGTCGTCGAGCGGGCGCTCGGCGAACTCTGCGGGGACGCGGCGTCGTCGGGCAGCCTCGTCGTGTTCAGGGGCGAAGCGGGGATCGGCAAGACCGCCCTCCTCGAAGAGGTGCGCCGCATCGCGGCGGGACGGGCCACGGTCTGGTCGGCCCGCGGCGGCGAGACCGTCACCTCCGTCCCCTTCAACGTCGTACGCCAGTTGCTGCAGCCCGCCCTCCTCGCGCTCTCGCAGGAGGAGGCCCGCGAGTACTTCGGCGACTGGTACGAGATCGCGGGCCCCGCCCTCGGCATAGCCGAACCGGGCGGCCGCCAGGCCGACCCGCAGGGTGTGCGCGACGGTCTCGTCGCGGCGGTGTCCCGGCTCGCCCGGCTGCACTGGCCGCTCGTCCTGCTCGTCGACGACGCGCAGTGGGCCGACGAGGAGACCCTCCACTGGCTCGCCGCTTTCGCCGAACGCCTCGACGACCTGCCCGTCCTCGTCGTGGTCGCCCACCGCGACGGCGAGGCCACCGCCGCCTCCACCGGCCACCTCGAAGCCGTGGGCGCCGCCGCCCGGCCTCGCACCACCTTGTCCGCCCTCACCCCCGACGCCACCGCCGGACTCACCCGCGCCACCCTCGGCGAGCATGCCGACGCCCCGTTCTGCCGTGAAGTGTGGGCCGTCACCGGCGGCAACCCGTACGAGACCGTGGAGCTCCTCGCCAAGGTCCAGGACAGCGATCTCGAACCCGCCGAGGGCTCGGCGGGCGAGCTGCGCGCCCTGAACAAGTCGGCGCGCGGCCGCGGCCTCGTCGACCGCCTCGAAGGCCTCGGCACCGACGCGACGCGCCTGGCGTGGGCCGCCGCCATCCTCGGCACCCGGATCGCCCCCGACCTCGCGGCGCGGCTCGCCGGGATGACCCCCGGCGAGGCCGACCGCTGCGCCGAGCGGCTGCGCGGCGCCCGCATCCTCACCGACGCGACGTACGAAGGCGGCGCCGTGGGGCTGGAGTTCGTGCACCCGCTGATCGCCAGCGCCGTGTACCGCTCCATCCCGCCGGCCACCCGCACCGCCATGCACGGGCAGGCCGCCTGGGCCGTCACGGCCTCGGGCCACGGCGCCGCGGCCGCCTCCCGGCATCTGCTCCAGGTGCACCCGGACGACGACCCCGAACTCGTCGAGCAACTGCGCACGGCGGCCGGTGAACACCTCGCGGTCGGCGCCCCGGAGGCCGCCCGCCGCTGTCTGGAGCGCGCGCTCCAGGAGCCGCCGCTGCCCGACGTACGGTCCGAACTCCTCTACGAACTGGGCTGCGCCACCCTCCTCACCTCGCCCGCCGTCACCATCGGCCACCTGCGCCAGGCCCTCGACACCACCCCGGGGCTCGACGGGGACGCGCGCGTGGACGCCGTGTGCCGGCTGTCCCAGGCCCTCGTCCACAACAACCAGCTGGAAGAGGCGTTGCGCGAGATCGACGCCGAGGCCGCGCGGCTCGATCCGGGCCCGGCCCGCCTGCGCCTCCAGGCCATGCGCTACATGTGGGAGGGCATCCACGCCGGCGAGGAGGACTCCCCGGGCCGCTCCCGCAGCCTCGCCGCCCTCGCGGGCTCCCTCACCGGCCGGGACAACCCCGAGCGGGTCCTGCTCGTCCTGCGCGCCTTCGACGCGATGACCCGCGGCGAGAACGCTGAGGTGGTGGTCGAACTCTGCGACCGGTCCCTCGTCAACGAACGCCTCGCGCCGGGCCTCGGCTGGACCGACCCCGAGTGGGGTTTCGAACTTCTGGCCATGCTCGGCAGCGCGTATCTCTTCTCCGACCGGCTCGACCGAGCGGAGAGCCTGTTCACCGAGGCCGTACGCGCCTACGAGACCGCCGGCTGGAGCGGCGGCCATCTGGCGCTCGCGCACGCCTTCGTCGGCTACGTCCACCGCAGGCGCGGGCGTCTCACGGACGCCGAGGCCGTTCTGCGCGAGAGCCTGCGCCTGGCAGACCGCGTCGGCCGCGGTCTGCCCATGCACTGGGACGCCGCGTGCATGCTCATCGACACGCTCGTGGCACGCGGCCGGATCGGCGAGGCCATGGAGATCGCGGACCGCTACTCCTTCGGCCCGCCCTACCCCTCGACGATCGTCCTGCCCGACGCGCACTCCGTCCGCGGCCGCCTGCTGATCGCCGCGGGCCGCACGGAGGAGGGCGTCAGCGAGCTGGAGGCGGCGGCCAAGGCGGCCACCGCCCGCGGCGGACACAACACGATCATGGCGCCCTGGGCCTGCGACCTGGCCCGCGCGCTCGCCACCGAGGACCCCGGGCGTGCCGGGGAACTCGCCGCCGACGCCCGGCTCCAGGCCGAGCGCTTCGGTACGGACACGGCGATCGGTGAGGCCCTGCGCTGCGAGGCCGCCCTGGAGACCGGCCAGCGCTCCCTGACCCTGTACGCCAAGTCGGTCACGTACCTCGAAGCGTCACCCTGCGCGTACGAACACGCGGTGGCTCGCGTCGAGTACGGCATCGCGGCCCGCTCGGTCGCGGAGCTCACCCGCGGTCTCACCCTGGCCAAGTCGTGCGGCGCGGACGGCCTGGCCGCCCGCGCCCGCGAGGTGCTCGACACGGGACGCGGCCTGCGCTGACGCGGGCGGCGGTGCGCCCGGACACCGACCGCCGCCGACTGCCGGTACGCCGACTGCCCGTCACCGCTGTCCAGGAGGTGACGGGCAGTCGGTGCGCAGGGGTCAGACGCCGGACAGGTCCTCTCCGCTCTCCTCGGCGAGGACCCGCTGCGCCACCGCGAACGCCGAATTGGCCGCGGGGACACCGCAGTACACCGCGGTCTGCAGCAGTACGGCGCCGATCTCGTCGGGCGTCAGGCCATTGCGCAGTGCGGCGCGCACGTGCATGGCCAGCTCGTCGTAGTGGCCGTGGGCCACCAGCGCGGTCATCGTGATCATGGAGCGTTCGCGGCGCGCCAGCGTCGGGTCCGTCCAGATCTCGCCCCACGCATAGCGCGAGATGAAGTCCTGGAAGCGGGCCGTGAACGCGCTCTGCCGCGCCTGGGCGCGGTCGACGTGCGCGTCGCCGAGCACCTGCCTGCGCACCTCCATCCCACGTCGGGCACCCCCGCCGAGCTGGGCGCGCAGCGCCGTGATCACGGGTTCGGGGCACTGGGCGGGGGCGAGGTGCGAGGCGCCCGCGATCTCGACGAGCGACGAACCCGCCACCGCGTCGGCGATCTCCCGCAGATGCGCGGGCGGGGTCGCCGGGTCCTCGCGGCCCGCGATGAGCAGCGTCGGAGCCGTGATCGAGGAGAGTTCCGCGCGGATGTCGAACGCGGCGAGCGCGTCGCAACAGGCCGCGTACGCCGCGGGGTCGGCGGTGCGGTGGTCCTCGACGAGGGCCGGCACGGTGAAGCCGGGGGTGAACCAGCGCCGGTCGGCGGTCTCGGCGACCGGGCCGAGCCCTTCGCTGCGCACCAGCGCTGCCCGTTCCTCCCAGGGCTTCGAGCCGCCGAAGTGCGCCGACGAGCAGATCACCGCGAGGCTCGTGACCCGCTCCGGGTGGTGGACCGCGAGGTGCAGTCCCACCGCGCCGCCGAGCGACACCCCCGCGTACGCGAAGCGCTCGATGCCGAGGGAGTCGGCGAGGTCCAGGACGAGCCCGGCCAGATCGGCGACGGTCGCGCCGGGGGCGATCAGCGCTGCCGGGGACCTGCCGTGCCCCGGCAGGTCCCAGCGCACCACCCGGTGGGTGACGGACAGTTCGGGCGCCACCGCGTCCCACAGTGCGGTGGACGTGCCGAGCGAGGGGCCCAGGAGGAGCGGGGGAGCGGTGGCCGGGCCTTCGGCGCGGTGATGCAACAGCTCGCCGTGCGTGCCGTGGTCGGGGGATGCAGTGCTCAACGTCGCTCCAGAGCGCGGTCGGTGAGGGCTCCTGCGGAGCCGGTGTAACGGACGGGGTCGGTGAGGTCGGCCAGGTCGACGCCCTTGAGGTCGGGCTCGTCGGCCAGGATCCCGGCCAGTGTCCTGCCCTCGGCGCGGGTGCGCCGCGCCGCCTCGGTGAGCAGGGACTTCGCGCGGGCTCGCCCGAGAAGGGGGGTGAGCTCGGCGGCCAGGCGTTCCGAGACGATCAGCCCATGGGTGGCGAAGAGGTGTTCACGCATCACGTCCGCGTGGACCTGAAGCCCTTCGGCGAGCTCGGCCGCGTCGCGTGCCGCGCCGCCCACGAGCCGCAGGAGGTCGCGCAGCGGCTCCCACTCCGCGTGCCAGGCGCCGGCCGGGCGCTCGTCCTCGGCCGCCATCGACGCGTACAGCGTCGCGGCGAGCGCGGGGGCGCGGCGGGCGGCCGCCGCGACGAGCGTGGCCCTGACGGGGTTCGCCTTGTGCGGCATCGCCGAGGAGCCGCCGCCCGCACCCTCGCTCAGCTCGCCGATCTCGGTACGGGACAGCGTCAGCACGTCCGCCGCCGGTTTGCCGAGTGCGCCGGCCGTGAACGCGAGCGCGCCCGCGAGGTCGGCGACCGGGGTGCGCAGGGTGTGCCAGGGCAACACGGGCGCGACCAGGCCGAGTTCGGTCGCGTACCCCTCGGTCAGCCGACCGGCGTGCGTGGCGCCGAACACGCCGAAGGCAGCCAACGTGCCCGCCGCACCGCCCAGTTGGACGGGCAGCGAGGCCCGTACGGTGCGCAGCCGGTCGCGTGCGTCGAGGACGAGGGAGCGCCAGCCCGCCGCCTTCAGACCGAACGTCGTCGGCACGGCGTGCTGCGTGAGCGTACGGCCCGGCATGACGGTGTCCCGGTGCGCGGCGGCGAGCCGCCCGAGGGCACTCTCCGTGCGCGCCAGGTCGCCGAGCAGCCCGTCCAGCGTCCGGGCCGCGACCAGCATGAGCGCCGTGTCCAGGATGTCCTGGCTGGTGGCGCCCCGGTGGACGTACGGGGCGTGCTCACCGGCCACCGCGGCCGTCAGGTCGGCGACCAGCGGGATCACCGGGTTGCCCCCGGAGCGGGCGCGCAGCGCGAGGTCACGGGCGTCGAAGCGCCCCTCGTCCGCGGCAGCCCGCGTCACCGCGTCCGCCGCGGCCGCGGGCGCCAGGCCCAGGGCGGCCTGCGCCCGCGTGAGCCCGGCCTCCGCGTCGAGCAGGCCGCGCAGGACCGCGGCGTCCGAGGTGGCCGACTCGGCGGGGGAACCCGCCCGGCCGGGGGAGAGCAGCCCGGCGTCGGGATCGGCGTCGGGACCGACATGTGTCACTGGAACTCCAGGAAGACCGTTTCGCCTTCGCCCTGAAGGCGGATGTCGAAACGGTACGTGCGGTGCGCGCCTTCCTGCGGCTGCGCGAGCAGCGTCGCGCGCCGCTCTGCGGGCAGGGCGTCGAGCAGCGGGTCCGCGCCGTCGGCGAGGTAGGCGCGGGTGAACAAGTGGTGCAGCAGTCCGCGCGCGAACACGCACACGCTGATGTACGGCAGTCCCGCGTTGCCCGGCGGCAGGGTGAAGAGGGCGTAGTGCCCGTCGGCGTCCGTGGCGACCCGGCCGAACCCGGTGAAGTCCGTGCCGTTGCGGCCGAGGTGGCCGCCGGTCGTGGTGTCGCGGCGCAGCGAGCCCGGCGCCCCCGTGAGCGAGCCGTCGGGTCCTGCCTGCCAGAACTCGAGGATGGCGTCCGGCACCGGGTCGCCCTGGCCGTCGAGCACGTGGCCGTGCAGGACGATCGTGTCGGGATGCCCCTTCGGTGCGACCTGCTCGCCCTCGGGGAAGGGCAGGGCGTAGCCGTAGAACGGGCCGACGGTGTGTGACGGCGTGGGGAGCAGCTTCTCGGGCACGGAGGTCATCGGCCTTCCTCGATCCAGGTGGCGGAGGGACCGTCGAGGACGATGTCCCACTCGTAGCCGAGCGAGAACTCGGGCTGCGACAGGTCATGGTTGTACGCCGCGACCAGGCGGTTGCGGGCCGACTCGTCCGTCACCGAGCGCAGGATCGGGTCGTAGCGGAACAGCGGGTCGTTCGGGAAGTACATCTGCGTCACCAGCCGCTGTGTGAACGCGTCGCCGAACAGGGAGAAGTGGATGTGCGCGGGGCGCCACGCGTTGGTGTGGTTGCGCCACGGGTACGCGCCCGGCTTGACGGTGGTGAAGGAGTACCGTCCCTGATCATCCGTCAGGGTCCGTCCCACGCCGGTGAAGTTGGGGTCGAGGGGCGCCGGGTGCTGGTCGCGCAGATGCGCGTAGCGGCCCGACGCGTTGGCCTGCCAGATCTCCACGAGCTGGCCGCGCACGGGGCGGCCGTCGCTGTCGAGCAGCCGTCCGGACACGGTGATGCGCTCGCCGAGCGGCTCGCCCGCGTGCTGACGCGTCAGGTCCTGGTCGATGTCGGTGATGTCCGTGGCGCCGAAGACGGGCCCGGACAGCTCGACGGTCTCCGGGTCGCCGCCGTTCACGGCGACGAGCGGCTGCTGCGGGTGGCGCAGCAGCGAGCTGCGGTAGGGCGCGTAGTCACGCGCCGGGTGGTGCTGGACGGGCGCGCCGCCCGCGCGCGCCTTGTCGTACGCGCTCTGGAGGTCCGCGACCTCGACGTCGATGTCCGACTGGGTGAGTGCCATGGTGGGTTCCTGAGTCCTTCAGCGTTCGAGGACGAGCGCGAGGCCCTGTCCGACACCGATGCAGAGGGTGGCGACGCCGGTCCCGGAACCGGCGGCCTTGAGCTGGTGCGCGACGGATCCGGCGAGCCGTGCGCCGGACGCGCCGAGCGGGTGGCCGATCGCGATGGCGCCGCCGCGGGGGTTGAGGATCGCGGGGTCGAACTCGGGCCACTCGGCGACACAGCCGAGGACCTGAGCGGCGAACGCCTCGTTCAGTTCGAGTGTGGTCAGGTCGCCGAAACCCTTGCCGGCCCTGGCGAGCGCGCGGTCGACCGCTTCGACGGGGCCGAGCCCGAAGTAGTGCGGGTCGATCCCGGCGACCCCGGAGGCCGTGACCCGGGCGAGGGGCTCGCGGCCGGTGGCCTTCAGCCCCTCCTCGTCGACGAGCAGCAGCGCGGCGGCGCCGTCGTTGAGCGGTGACGCGTTGCCCGCCGTCACCGTTCCGTTCCCGGTGCGGAACGACGGCTTGAGCGTGGCCATGGCGTCCAGCGACGCGCTCTCGCGCACGCACTCGTCGTGTGCGACGACAAGCGGGTCGCCCTTGCGCTGCGGGACGGCCACCGGCACGATCTCGGCGTCGAACAGTCCGTTCTTGTGGGCGGCGGACGCCTTCCGATGACTGCTCAGCGCGTACGCGTCCTGCTGCTCACGCGTGATCCCGTGCTTGTCGGCGATCAGCTCGGCCGACTCGCCGAGCGGCACGGTCCACTGCGGCTCCATCCGCGGGTTGACCATGCGCCAGCCCAGGGTCGTCGAGTACAGCTCCGCGTTGCCCGCGGGGAACGGCCGGTCGCTCTTGGGCAGCACGTAGGGGGCGCGGGTCATCGACTCGACACCGCCGGCCAGGGCGATGGAGACGTCGCCGAGTGCGATGGCCCGCGCGGCCTGGATGACGGCTTCGAGGCCGGAGGCGCACAGCCGGTTCACGGTGACGCCGGGCACGGAGGTGGGCAGCCCGGCGAGGAGGCCCGCCATGCGGCCGACGTTGCGGTTCTCCTCGCCCGCGCCGTTCGCGTTGCCGAAGTACACGTCGCCGATCAGGGCCGGGTCCAGCTCCGGTGTCCGCGCGAGCAGCTCACGGATGACATGCGCGCCGAGGTCGTCCGGGCGGACGGTGGCGAGGGAGCCGTTGTACCTGCCGAACGGGGTGCGGACGGCATCGACGACGTAGACGTCCTTCATCGGGTCTCCTCCGGGATGCGGACCTTGGCGGCGGTCCTCGCGGTGACGTCGGCGGTGGTGACACCGGGGGCCAGCTCGACGAGTTCGAGCCCGTCGGCGGTGACGTCGAGGACGCAGAGGTCGGTGATGACGCGGTCGACGCAGGACTTTCCGGTCAGGGGCAGCGTGCAGTCCTCGACGATCTTGGGTGTGCCGTCCTTGGCGGTGTGGGTCATGGCGACGATGACCGTCCGCGCGCCGTGGACGAGGTCCATGGCCCCGCCGATGCCGGTGATCATCTTGCCGGGGACGGCCCAGTTGGCGAGGTCGCCGCGGGCGGAGACCTGCATCGCGCCCAGCACGGCGACGTCGATGTGGCCGCCGCGGATCATGCCGAAGGAGAGCGCCGAGTCGAAGTAGGAGGCGCCGGGCAGGACGGTGACGGTCTCCTTGCCGGCGTTGATCAGGTCGGGGTCGACCTCGTCGTCGGCAGGGTAGGGGCCGACACCGAGGATGCCGTTCTCGGATTCGAGGATCACCTCGACGCCGGGCGGCAGGTGGTTCGGGATGAGGGTCGGCAGGCCGATGCCGAGGTTGACGTACTGGCCGTCGCGCAGCTCGCGGGCGGCGCGCGCGGCCATCTCTTCGCGGGTCCAGGCCATCAGCTGCTCACCGTTCCTCGTGCCACGGGCGCGGAGACGGTGCGCCGTTCGATCTGCTTGTCGGTCGCCTGCTCGGGCGTCAGCGCGACGACGCGCTGGACGAAGATGCCGGGCAGGTGCACGGCGTCGGGGTCGATGTCGCCGGGTTCGACGAGTTCCTCCACCTCGGCGATGGTGATGCGTCCGGCCGTCGCGGCGAGGGGGTTGAAGTTGCGGGTGGACTTGTTGAACACGAGGTTCCCGTGGCGGTCGCCCCTGGCGGCGCGCACGAGGGCGTAGTCGGTACGGATGCCGTGTTCGAGGACGTAGTCCGTGCCGTCGAAGGTGCGGACCTCCTTGGGCGGGGACGCCAGCGCCACGCCGCCCTGACCGTCGTAGCGCCAGGGGAGTCCGCCCTCGGCGACCTGGGTGCCGACGCCGGCGGGCGTGTAGAAGGCGGGGATGCCGGCGCCACCGGCCCGCAGGCGCTCGGCGAGTGTGCCCTGCGGGATCATCTCGACCTCGACCTCGCCGGCCAGGTACTGGCGGGCGAACTCCTTGTTGGCGCCGATGTACGACCCGGTGACCCGGGCGATCCGCCCGGCCGCGAGCAGCACGGCCAGGCCCGAGTCCATCGCCCCGCAGTTGTTGGAGACCACGCTCAGGCCCGTGGTGCCGCGCTCGTGGAGCGCGCCGATGAGCACGTTCGGGACGCCGACGAGACCGAACCCGCCGACCGCGAGGGACGCCCCGTCCCCCACATCGGCGACCGCTTCCGCGGCCGTCGCCACCACCTTGTCCATCCGAGCCAGCCTCTCCACGTACGTCAACCGATCACTCGCCACTCAATTACTCAGCGCACTGAGCATTTATGTGACTGGCGCTTACGGTGCCACCGCTTGTCCGGACCGTCAATAGTCCAGGGTAGGGACGGTTGGTGTGGGGAGTCGACTCGACACGGGGCACCCTATGGTCGAGTATTGGTCAGTACACACCCGAAAAGCGGGTCGTGGATCGGACGCCCCGCACGGCGCGGGGCGGCGCGGCCCGCAAGCCCCGCCGACTCAAGACCGGAGGTCCGCGATGGCCGCGGTGGACCTGACCACCCACCCGGGGCACCTGGCCCGGCGCCTCCAGCAGGCGCACTACCTGCTGTGGAACACGATGGTCTCCGAGGAGATCACCTCACCGCAGTTCGCCGTCCTGAACGCGCTCGTCGCCGAGCCCGGCCTCGACCAGCGCACCGTGGGCGAGCGCGTCGGCCTCGACCGCTCGACCATCGCCGAGGTCATCAGCCGCCTCAGTCGCCGCGGGCTGATCGACAAGGTGCGCGACCCGCAGGACGGCCGCCGCTCCCTGCTGCGTCTCACCGACGAGGGCGCGCGCGTCCACCGCAAGCTGACCGTGCGCACGGCCCGGATGAACCAGATCTTCCTCGCCCCGCTGTCGGCCGAGGAGCAGGCCGTCTTCTTCGACCTGATCCAGCGCGTCTCGGACGCCGCGGAAGGGCTCCGTCACCCGGCGGAGCCGGTCGCGAAGGCCTGAGGACGGCGTCCCGGGAGGAGCCGGGGCTCTCACCGCTCGGCGAAGAGGATCCACACCTGTCCGGGCGCGAACGTCATGCGCTTGCCGCCCGCCGCCGTCGTGAACTGTGTGCCGTCGGCCGCCGAACGCCGCTCCCACCGCACGTCGTAGGACCGCCCGTCCCGCAGCACCGTCGCCTTGCCGGTACCCACGGTGTCGGAGAACGGTGACGTGCTTCCCGACCGGTCGTGGAACCGCGAACCGCGGACATCCACGTACTGGACCACGACGGTCGAGGCGTTCAGGGCGCCGCCGTCCGTGGTGCGTGCTCGGGTGCCGTCCATCGACACCTGCCAACTGCCGCTCTGCGCGGACCAGTTGAAAGCGAAGCGGGCCGCCGGGAAGCGCACGGTGAGGGCGTTCTTCGGCTGTCCGCCCGCCGGGGGCGCTCCGAACGTGACCCCGGCCGCCGCCAGCGCGCTCGCCTTCGGTGTCACTCCCAGGTCGGCCGGGCGGAGGTAGAGGTTGTGCGGCGCCGGCCTGTCGCTGCCGCGGAAGTATGCCGCGGCCGGCGCCTTGCCGGGCGGGAGCGCGGTGAGCGGGGCCTCGGCGATCAGCGGCAGGAGCTTCGACTGGGCGCCGGAAAAGGCGAGTGCGGGACGGTCGAACTGCCGCAGCAGTTCGAGATCGGTCTCACGGGCGCTGCGCACGGGGCCGACCACGGGCGGGAGCCGGGTCGCGTACACGGCCATCAGCCGGCTCAGGCCGCTCTCCACCTGCTCGGCGTAGACGATGTCCGCCCGGCCGATGCCGGTCTGCGGGCGCGCCGGACCCACGTTGTCGATCTTCACCGCGAGGACGGGGCCGCGGGCCCCCTCGCCGGTGGGGGTCGCGGAGTGGCCGTCCGGAGGGTGCCCGTCGCCCACGGTGCATCCGGCAGCCGTGGCGGCCAGGACCGCCGCGACGAGCGCGGCCCGCCGTACGCGCGTCACCCGCATCCGTCGTATGCGCACGTGTGGGTGATACCCGCCCGGGGGCGGATGGATCGGCTCAGGTCGAAAATGTTCGAAACGGTACTCACTGCTGAGCGGCGAGAGACGGTGCTCAGCGCTGAGCGGCGAGGTGGTCCGCGATCAGGTCGCCGGAGTGCTGGATGTGCGCGGACATCAGGCGGCGGGCGGCCTCGGCTGGTGACGGCCGACGGCACCCCAGTCGCCGTGGACTGCCTGTTCGGCCTGGCCTGACGGCACCCGGCGGGCCCTCGGGCACGGTCCTCACACACTTCCGTCCGGCACATCCGTCCACCGCGGTTCTCAGCGCAGTACATCCGCCAGGTCGTACCGGACCGGCTCGTCCAGCTGTGCGTACGTGCAGCTCTCAGGCGTCCGGTCCGGGCGCCAGCGGCGGAAGCGGGCCGTGTGGCGGAAGCGGGCGCCGTTCTCCATGTGCTCGTACGCCACCTCGGCGACGAGCCGCGGTTCGAGCGGTACCCACGAGAGGTCCTTCTTGCCGGTCCAGCGGCTCGTCGCCCCGGGCAGCCGGGCCTTCTCGTGCGCCGACTCCTCGGTCCACGCGGCCCACGGATGGTCCTGCGCCGACTCCAGCCGCAGCGGCTCCAGCTCCGCGATCAGCTCCGTGCGCCGCTTCATCGTGAACGCCGCGCACACGCCCACGTGCTGGAGCACGCCCTCGTCGTCGTACAGGCCGAGCAGCAGGGAGCCGACCACCGGGCCGCTCTTGTGGAAGCGGTAGCCGGCCACGACGCAGTCCGCGGTCCGCTCGTGCTTGATCTTGAACATCAGGCGTTCGTTCTCGCGGTAGCGCAGGTCGAAGGGCTTGGCGATCACCCCGTCGAGGCCCGCGCCCTCGTACTGCTCGAACCACGTCTGCGCCAGCTCGGCGTCGGTCGTCGCAGGGGCCAGGTGGACGGGCGGCGTCGTGCCCGACAGCGCCTCGGTCAGGCGAGCCCGGCGGTCCACCATGGGCGCGTCCATCAGCGACTCGTCGCCGAGCGCGAGGACGTCGAACGCCACGAAGGACGCCGGGGTCCGCTCCGCCAGCGTCTTGACCCGGGACGCGGCCGGGTGGATGCGTTCGGTGAGCGCGTCGAAGTCGAGCCGCCCGCCCCGGGCGATCACGATCTCGCCGTCGAGGACACAGCGCTCGGGCAGCCGGTCGAGGAGCGCGGCGACCAGCTCGGGGAAGTAGCGGGTCAGGGGCTTGCCCGTGCGGCTGCCGATCTCCAGGCCCGGGCCGTCCCGGAACACGATCGCGCGGAAGCCGTCCCACTTCGCCTCGTAACTCATCCCCGGCGGGATCTTCGCGACGGACTTGGCGAGCATCGGCTTCACGGGCGGCATCACCGGCAGATCCATGACCATGAGCCGATTCTGACGCGATACGCCCTCACCCGCCCGGTATGCGCAAGTCGGCCGATGCGCCTAGCGTGGCCCGCATGGGCAAGTCGAACGGCGCGGCGGTGGAGCTGGAGGCGGGGGAGCGGACGGTACGTCTGTCCAGCCCCGACCGGGTCATGTTCCCGGAGCCCGGCTACACCAAGCTCGACCTCGCCCGCTACTTCCTCTCCGTCGGCGACGGCATCGTGCGCGCCCTGCGCGACCGGCCCACCACCCTCCAGCGCTACCCGGAGGGGCTGGACGGCGAGTCCTTCTACCAGAAGCGTGCCGCCAAGAACCTCCCCGACTGGATCCCCACCGGCACCATCACCTTCCCCAGCGGGCGCCACGCGGACGAGATGTGCCCCACCGAGATCGCCGCCGTCATCTGGGCGGCCCAGTACGGCACCCTCACCTTCCACCCCTGGCCCGTCCGCCGCGCGCACCCCGACCACCCCGACGAGCTGCGCATCGACCTCGACCCGCAGCCCGGCACCGACTACACCGACGCCGTCCGCGCCGCCCACGAGCTGCGCTCCGTCCTCCATGACTTCGGCGGCCTGCGCGGCTGGCCCAAGACCTCCGGGGGCCGTGGCATGCACGTGTTCGTGCCGATCGCCCCGCGCTGGACGTTCGTCGAGGTGCGCCGCGCGGCCATCGCCTGCGGCCGCGAGCTGGAGCGCCGCATGCCGGACCGGGTCACCACGGCCTGGTGGAAGGAGGAGCGGGGCGAGCGCATCTTCGTCGACTTCAACCAGACCGCGCGCGACCGCACCATCGCCTCCGCCTACTCGGTGCGGCCACGGCCGAACGCCCCCGTCTCCGCTCCGCTGCGCTGGGACGAGGTCGACGACGCGCGACCGGCCGACTTCGACATCGGCTCCATGCCGGCCCGTTACGCCGAAGTCGGCGACGTCCACGAGGACATGGACGAGCACGCCTTCTCGCTCGACGCGCTCCTCGAACTCGCCGACCGGGACGAACGGGACCGCGGCCTCGGCGACATGCCGTACCCGCCCGAGTACCCGAAGATGCCGGGTGAGCCCAAGCGGGTGCAGCCGAGCCGGGCCAGACACGAGGACTGACCCGGCTCGGCACGCTCAACTGCCGTGCTGGTACTGCCTTCACAGCTCCTTGATGCGGATGTCCCGGTACGAGATGACGTCCGACGTGCTGTGCACCTGGAGCCCGACATAGCCGGAGGAGAACCGCCGGCCGTCCGTGCCCGGGTCGTCCCCGCGCGGCGGCTCGAAGACCTGACCGCCCGTGTTGTCGAACTCGTTGATCAGGACGCCGTTGCGCAGGATCGAGAAGTGCTGGCCGACCACACGGATCTCGTAGTCGTTCCACGTGCCCTTCTGCGTGACGCCCGCGCCCGCGAGACCCACGCGGTCGAAGCCGTAGATCGAACCGGTCTTGTACATGTCGCCGTCAGGACGGTCGAGGACCTGCACCTCGTGCCCGTACTTGATGGCGACCCACTCGGGCCGCGACTCCTCCGGGTGGTCGTGGACCCACGGGAAGCGCACGAAGACACCGCCGTTGGCGTTGCCCGTGCCCGGCGCGTCGTCCCGCCACTGGAGCTTCAGCGAGAAGTCGCCGTACTTGCGCTGCGGGTACCACAGCATGCCCATGCCCTCGACCGTGGTGCTCGACGTGATCGAGCCGTCCGCGTTCAGGCCGAACCTGCCGCCGCCGACCTGCTCCCACTTGTCGAGCGAGTCCTGCGTGCCGTCGAAGATCTTGCGGTAGCCCTCGGTCTGGCCGGGCTTGCCGATCCCCGACTGCTTGGCGGCGCGGTTGATCTTGTTGTACTCGCGCTGGTCGATCACGCCTTCCTTGAGGAGCTTGTCCGTGACGGTCTTGACGTGCTTGAGGAAGAGGGCCTGCGAGGTCCACTCGCGCTCGTCCTCGATCAGCTCGTTGATCCGGCACCGGTTGTTGGTCACCCGGTTCGGGATGCCCGTGTCGACCGTGCCGACGATCACCGTCAGCCGCTCGTCGTACTCGGCGCAGTCGGGCGCCGGGACCCCGCCGCCCGTCGTGACCGTGAAGGCCACCGACTTCGCCTCCGACGTGTTGCCGGCCTTGTCGCTCGCCCGGTAGGCGACCGTGTGCGCGCCCGCCCGGTCCACCACGACCGGCGCCGTGTAGGCGAGGTAGGGGCCCGCGTCGAGCGAGTACTCGATCTTGTCGACACCCGAGTCGGCGTCCGTCGCGGAGACGGTCACCTTGGCGTTCTTGAGGTACGCGCCGTCGGAGTTCTTCTCGCCGTCGACCTTCGCCGACACCTCGGGCGGCGTCTTGTCCTGCACGGGCGGCGCGACCACGGTGAAGTCGACGGACTTCTCGGCGGCTGCGTTCCCCGCCTTGTCCGCGGCGCGGTAGCGCACGGTGTGGGCGCCCACCTCGTGCACCATCACCGGTGAGGTGTACGGCTGCCAGGCGCCGTCGGAACCCACCGCGTACTCGATGGAGTTGACGCCGGAACCGGTGTCGGAGGCCGTCACCGTGACCGTCGCCATCGAGAGGTGCTCGCCCTTGTCGTTCTTCTCGCCGCTGACCGTCGCCGAGGTCTCCGGCGGCGTCTTGTCGTCCGTGGGCGGCGCGACCACGGTGAAGTCGACCGACTTCTCCGCCGCCACGTTCCCCGCCTTGTCGGACGCCCGGTAGCGGATCTTGTGCGCCCCGACCTGGTCGACCACCACGGCGGTCGTGTACGGCTGCCAGGCGCCGTCGGCGCCCATCGCGTACTCGACCTTGTCGACACCGGAGCCCGCGTCCGTCGCCGTCACACTGACCGACGCCGAACCGACGTACTCCCCTTGGGCGTTCTTCTGTCCCTCGACCGTCGCCGAGGTCTCCGGCGCGGCCGTGTCCTCGCCGCCGCCCTCGGTCACGACGAGGATGCCCTGCATGGCCTCGTGGCCGGGGATCGAGCAGTGATAGCGGTAGCGGCCCGGGGTCAGGGTGACCTCGACCGAGTGCTTGCCGCCCTCACTGTCGTTCGGGTTGGCCAGGATGTTCACCGACACGTCGTTGTTGTACTCGGGGTCCGACGTGTCGAACGTCAGCGTGTGCGGCATGCCCATGGTGTTGCCGGTCGCCGCGCTGTTCTCGAAGACGATCGTCGTCGCGCCCGCGACCGCCGTCGTCGGCGCCGAGGCGTACTTGGTGATGTCGTCGCTGCCGGTCCAGGTCAGGACCTGCTGGGCGGCGGCGACCGGGGCGTCCTGCCCGAACGCGACGGGGGAGCCGAGTCCGAGCGCCATCAGCAGGGCGGCGAACAGTGCCGTCCACAGTCTTCGGCGGTTCTTGCTGCGCATCCTCATCACTGCGCCTTCCTGGCCAGGTCACCGGCCGCAGGGGTCGCCTCGCCGCCCGTGTACGTCACCTTCCACAGGGCGGACTTGGCGTCCGAGGTGAAGAAGCCGCGGCCGTAGTCGAGGACGTAGAGCGCGCCGTCGGGGCCGAACTTCCAGTCCATGAGGTTCTTGATGCCGTCGTTGCCGACCGGCACGATCTTCTTGAGGTTCTCGGCGTGCACCGGGATGCCGCCGTCGCCCGCCGTCTTCGGGTCCATGAGCACCGCGTGACGCGGCTGTGTGGCGTCGTAGAAGTCACCGACGAACCACTTGCCGTCCCAGTAACTCGGCCACTTGTCGGCGTTCGGGACGGACGCGTCGTAGCGGTAGACGGGACCGTCCATCGCGGCCTGGCCGCCGCCCTTCAGCCACGGCAGGAGGTACTTGGCCTCCTCCTTCTTGTACGAGGGGACGCCGTTGGCGTCGCGCGGGTAGTCGGGCGCCCCGCCCTGCGGCGAGTACCAGATGTTGTTGCCGGTGACCGGCGGGAGGTTGACGAGACCGTCGTTGTTCGGCGACTCGTTCTTCGGGTGGTCGCAGTCGTACCAGCCGAGCGGCTTCGTCGGGTCCGGCAGATTGCGGTCGCGGTAGGGCTGCTTGTTGCCCATGCAGTACGGCCAGCCGCGGTTGGACGCCTTGGTGATGACCGCGAACGTGTCGTACTTCGCCGGACCCCAGGTCGTCGACGGCTCACCGGCGTCCGGACCGACCCAGCCCGCGTACAGCGTGTCGGTCTTCTTGTCGACGGAGATGCGGGCCGGGTTGCGGACGCCCATCACATAGATCTCGCCGCGCGTCTTGCCGCCGCCCTCGGCCGTCTCCTTGCCCGTGAAGAGATTCTCCTCCGGCAGCGTGTACGTGCCGTCGGCCTCCGGGTGGATGCGCAGGATCTTGCCGTTGAGGTTGTTCGTGTTGCCGGCGGTGCGGCGCGCGTCCGCGAAGGAGACGCCCTTGTAGTTCGGCTGCGGGTTGTTGCCCGAGTAGCCGTCGCTGAAGCCGGAGGAGTTGTTGTCACCGGTCGCGATGTACAGGTTGCCCTTGGAGTCCCAGGCCATCCCGCCGCCCGCGTGGCAGCAACTGTGGATCTGCACCGGCCACTTGAGCAGCACCTTCTCGCTGTCCATGTCCAGCTTGTTGGTGTTCAGGTCGAGTGTGAAGCGCGAGACGCGGCGCTCGGCCATCTGCTTGTCACGGTCGATCTGCGAGTGCGGCGTGTAGTGCAGGTACACCCAGCCGTTCTGCTCGAACTTCGGGTCGAGCTCGATGCCGAGCAGTCCCTCCTCGACCTTGGTCAGCTCGTCGCCGCCGCCCTTGTTGCCGAAGACCGTCAGCGCCCCGGCCTGGGTGACCTTCTTGGTCTTCGGGTCGTAGACGTGGATCTCGCCCTTGCCCTTGCCGACATCGGGGTTGTTCCAGTCGGTGATCACCGGCTGCGAGGAGTCGGCGCCGCCGCGGCCGATGTACAGGACGCGTCCGTCGGGTGCGGTGACCAGGCCGTGCGGCTCGCCGATCTGGTCGTTCTGGCCGGCCTGGTTGGGCTGGGTGAGGCGCTCCGCCTTGTAGTTGGAGTCGATCGCGGCCTTGCAGTCGGCGCGCACGATGCGGCTCGTCCACAACAGGGCGCCGCGCAGATGCGACTGGAAGTCCACCTCGTCGTAGCTGGAGGCGGTGCCGCCCATGCCCGTGTAGAAGGAGCGTCCGCCGTCGTAGTCGCGGCACCAGGACACCGGGTGGTCCGCGCCGTTGGCGCTCGCGCCCGGCTGATACGTCGACTCGCGGACCCGGGCCACGGTGTGCACCGAGCCGGACGGGTTCTTCACCCAGTTCAGCCACTGGTCGGGCCGCTTCCACTGCACGGGAAGGTCCTTGGTGGCCGGGTGCTGACGGTCACCGACCTCGACGGTGGCCCGCTGGACGTTCGCCGGGCTGGAGTCCGCCGGGCGCGCGCCGATCAGCCCGGTGAACCAGTCCGAGTACGGCTCGGCGCGGGCCGCGTCGTGGATGCCGACGAATCCGCCGCCGGCCTCCATGTACGACTCGAGCCCCGCCTCCTGGTCCGGGTCGAGCACGTCGCCGCCGCCGGTCAGGAAGACGACCGCGTTGAAGCGGCCCAGCTTGGTGGCGTCGGTGAACACGGACGCGTCGTCCGTCGCCGTGATCTTGAAGCGCTGGGCGGCGGGGCCGCTCTGGCCGATCTTCTCGATGGCCGCGATCCCCGCGTTCACCACCGGTGACTCGTCGCCGCCCGCGGCGGAGCCGTAGTACACCAGGACGCGCACGTTCGCCCCGCCGGGAGGTGACGGCAGGGACATCGTTGTCACGGATGGTTCGGGGAACGGACGCGCGCTGGCGGCGGGCCCGGTGAGGAGTCCGGCGGCGACCGCCCCGGACGCCACGACCGCGGCAACCGCGCGGCGTCGTCTGCGTCTTTCTCTGTCCAACCCTCTTACGCCCAAGGGTTTTTGATGCGGCGTGGACCGCATGAGTTCACCCACCCCTCGTCGGTCACAGGTACGGCGCGGATGAAGCTAGACCTCTTTTATCGGCGCGCCAATAGGTATGGCCGCAATGGCGCGAACTTTGTCCTGAGTGTGGATAAACGAAGATCAGCCGGTTACCGTCTCTCTGGCCGTCACGACAGGCACTGGTGGCATGTCCGCGTAAGTCCCGTACGAGAGTGGGGAGTTCGGCATGGACAGACGCAGCTTCAACCGGCGGGTGCTGATGGGTGGGGCCGCCGCCGCGACGACGGCGACATCGTTGTCACTCATCGCGGCGACCGATGCCGCCCCCGCCGACGGCCCGGTGCGCACGGCCCCGGCCGGCGGTGAGGTCAAGCACATCAAGATGTACGCCGAGAAGCTCGCGGACGGGCAGATGGGCTACGGGTTCGAGAAGGGGAAGGCCTCCGTGCCCGGCCCCCTCATCGAGCTCAATGAGGGCGACACGCTGCACATCGAGTTCGAGAACACCATGGACGTGGCGGCCAGCCTGCACGTCCACGGCCTCGACTACGAGGTCTCCAGCGACGGCACCAAGCTCAACAGGAGCGACGTCGAGCCCGGCGGCAAGCGCACCTACACCTGGCGCACCCACGCCCCGGGCCGGCGCAAGGACGGCACGTGGCGCGCGGGCAGTGCGGGGTACTGGCACTACCACGACCACGTCGTCGGCACGGAACACGGCACCGGCGGCATCCGCAAGGGTCTGTACGGACCGGTGATCGTCCGGCGCAAGGGCGACGTCCTCCCGGACACCACGTTCACCATCGTCTTCAACGACATGACCATCAACAACAAGCCGGCGCACGAAGGCCCCGACTTCGAGGCCACGGTGGGCGATCGCGTCGAGATCGTCATGATCACGCACGGCGAGTACTACCACACCTTCCACATGCACGGTCATCGCTGGGCGGACAACCGCACGGGCATGCTCACCGGCCCGGACGACCCGAGCCGGGTCGTCGACAACAAGATCGTCGGCCCCGCGGACTCGTTCGGCTTCCAGATCATCGCGGGCGAGGGGGTCGGGGCGGGCGCCTGGATGTACCACTGCCACGTCCAGAGCCACTCCGACATGGGGATGGTGGGGCTGTTCCTGGTGAAGAAGGAGGACGGCACCGTCCCGGGCTACGAGCCGCATCACTCCGCGGGCCACACCATGTAGCACCGACGGCCACAGTGCAGCGGCTCCTGGAGCAGGTGTGCCGGACGGTGGGACCCGCGTGCCGGTGGCGGGATTCGTGAGGCGAAGTTGCGAAGACCTCACCTGGGTGCGCACCACGGGTGTACATCTCCCGGGACGGCGGAGATGGTCGCCGGACGCCCCAACCACTCACACCGGGAGCCGAGTTGAGCAAGGACAGCGAGTACGACTACGTCATCGTCGGGGCAGGGTCCGCCGGCTCCGTGCTGGCCGCGCGGCTGTCGGAGGATCCGGCCGTGAGCGTCGCGCTCGTCGAGTCGGGCCCGCGCGACCGCAAGACCGAGATCCGTATCCCGGCCGCGTTCCCCAAGCTGTTCAAGACGCCGTACGACTGGGACTACTCGACGTCGAAGCAGTCCCGGCTCGACGGCCGTGAGCTGTACTGGCCGCGCGGCCACACACTCGGCGGCTGCTCCTCGATGAACGCCATGATGTGGGTGCGCGGCCACCGCGACGACTACGACGCGTGGGGCGAGGCGGCCGGCGAGGAGTGGTCGTACCGGCAGCTCGCGCGCTACTTCCAGCGCGCCGAACGCTGGGCGGGCACCCAGCGGGCCGACTCCCCGCACGGTACCCAGGGGCCGCTGTGGATCTCCCCGCCGCGCGACCCGAACGAGTCGACGTCCGCCTTCCTCGACGCCTGCCGCGGCGCGGGGCTGCAACATCTGCCGGAGCTGAACCACGAGGACCACGGCGGCTTCGCGCTCACCCCGCTCAACCAGCACCGAGGCCGCCGGTGGAGCGCGGCCGACGGCTATCTGAAGCCGGCCAAGGGCAGGCCCAACCTGCACATCCACACCGACGCCCGGGTCACGCGCCTCGACTTCGACGGCACCCGCGTGGCAGGCGTCGTCGCCGAGGGCGTCCCCGGCATCCTGCGGGCGCGCCGCGAGGTCGTCCTCAGCGCCGGAGCGATCGGTTCGCCGCAACTGCTCCAGCAGGCAGGCGTGGGTGACCCCGAGCAGCTCACCGAGGCCGGGATCGACGTCCGCGTCGCCTCCCCCGACGTCGGCCGTCACCTCCAGGACCACCTCTCCTACGCCGTCACGATGCGCTGCCCGCGGCCCATCACCCTCACCGGCGCGGACTCCCTCACCAACGTGGGCCGCTTCCTGCTCTCCGGCCGCGGACCGCTCACGTCGAACGTCGGGGAGGCGGTCGCCTTCATCAGGACCCGCCCCGAACTGGACGCTCCCGACATCGAGTTGATCTACGCACCCGTGCCGTTCGTCAACCACGGGCTCACCCCGCCCGTCGAGCACGGCGTCACGATCGGTGTCGTCCTTCTGCAGCCCCAGAGCAAGGGCCGCATCACCCCCGGCGGGGCCGGCGCCTCGGCGCGGCCGCTGATCGACCCGGGCTATCTGTCCCGGGACGAGGATCTGCGCACGCTGATCGCCGGGGTGCGCCGTGCCGAGGAGCTCTTCGCGGCCGAGCCGTTCGCCGCGTACACCGACGGGCCCCTCGCGCCGTACCCGGGGACCGTCGGCGACGAGGAGCTCGCGGGGGTGATCCGTGCGGGCGCCGAGACGCTCTACCACCCCGTCGGCACCTGCCGGATGGGCGCCGACGAGGGCTCGGTGACGGACCCGCGGCTGCGCGTCAGGGGGGTGGAGGCCCTGCGCGTCGTCGACGCCTCGGTGATGCCGCGCATCACCCGCGGCCACACCCACGCCCCGACCGTCGCCCTCGCGGAGAAGGCGGCAGAGCTCATCCGCGAGGACACCGGGGCGTGAGCCGCCCGGGACCTACGATCCGACGCTGACGGTGAAGCGCCGCGGGTTCCCGTCGTTCGCCGCGCCGGACACGTCCGGCTGCCCGTCGGGACGCACGTCGTCGTACGGGAAGGCGTACCCGATGGGCGAGTTGGCGTGCACGACCCGCGACCAGTGGTTGGTGACGTCGCCCTGGTAGTAGTCGGCGGTCGAGGCGCCGTTCGGCTGCTCGGGGTGGGTCAGCATGATGCTGCGGTTGAACCCGGCGGCGAGACGGGCGAGGAGGCCCTTCTTGTCGTCGGGGTCGCCCGGGTTGTTGGTGAACGGGCCGTGATTGCAGGTGAAGATGTCCTTCGAGGCGGGCTTGGGGAAGCTGTGTCCGCCGTCGAAGGTGAGGGTGTCGCCGCTGACGCGGCCCGTGAACACGCCCCGGCCGCCCTGGAGGTCGATCTTCAGGTCGGTCGTGCGGTACTTCTCCCAGACCTGGTCGACATAGCTGTCCCAGACGTCCCTGAACGGCATCTGGTCGGGGCGGTCGAAGAACGGGGCCATCAGGTTCTGCGGCGAGATGACGCGCAGGACCTTGCCGTCGCCGCCGCGGATGACGAGCTTGTCCCAGGGCTGCCCGTCCTTGGCGGCCTGGGCGGCGAGATCCGCGGCGATCTTCTCGACTGCGCCGTCCGGGGGCGGTGCGACGGTGTGTGTGGCGTCGCCCTCCAGGGTCAGGCCGATGGGCAGGGCGGTCACCAGGTCGACGTAGCTGATGTTCGCGTACAACTGGTCCGAGTTGAAGGTGAATTCGCAGAACGACCAGGTCTTCCCGTAGTTCGCGTCGGTGGAGGTCGCGAAGGCCGGCTCGACGAGCGAGGGGCCCGGGTTGAGGAAGAAGTCGAGAGTGTCGTCGCGTACGAAGTAGACGCGGGCACCGTACATCTGAGGAAGTGTCAGCACTTTCGGCGCCGAACCCGCGGCGCCCAGGGGGATGGCGCAGTCGACGGGCAGGGGGGTCTGCGGCGCGGCCGGTGAGTCGGGGTGGTAGACCCCGCCGTCGGGCGTGAGCAGTACCCAGCGGTCGGTGCCCTGCTCGTGGCCCGTGACGTAGGCGCGCACGGTGCCGGGCAACGACTTGTTCTGCAGGGCGAGTTCGCAGGTGGCGGGGGCTGCCTTGGCGTCCGGGCTGAGGGCGCTGCCCCAGACCGGGTAGGTGAGTGCGGTGGCGGCCGTGGCGGCGCCTGTCAGGAACAGTCTGCGCGATATCACGGAGGACTCCTGATGTGTGGGGGAGCCCTACTGTTGCGAGTGGGGCGCGACAGGTCAAGACTTGTGACGGGGAGCGCTCCCATTTATGTGAATCGTTCAACTCTTGGCGATGGCTGACGTGGTGGCCGACGCGAGGGGTGGGCGGTGACCGGGCGATCGCCGCGCGGTGGCCCGGCGTCGGCCAGGTGGCCTTCCGGGGCGGTGGCGGCGCGTGGAACCTCCATTGTCGGTGCGCGGTGCCAGACTCGGTGAGGCAGACAGCAGGACCCCTGCAAGGGGGCACCCTCAGCGAGGAGGGCACCATGCTCACCACCCGTTTCGTCGACGGCTCGCCGAACTGGCTGGATCTCGGGACGCCGCATCTCGACGTCGCCGTTTCCTTCTACAGCGGTCTCTTCGGCTGGCAGTTCCAGACGGGCGGCCCCGAGGTCGGCGGCTACGGCCTGTTCCAGCTCGACGGCAGGACCGTCGCCGGCGGCATGACGGTCACGTCCGACCAGGCCCCGCCGTCCTGGACCGTCTATTTCCAGACGCAGGACGCGGACGCGACCGTGCAGGCCGCCGAGCAGGTCGGCGGATCCGCGCCCTTCCGGCCCATGGACGTGACAGACCTGGGCCGCATGGCCGTCATCGCCGATCCCGCGGGGGCGACGTTCGGCCTCTGGCAGCCGGGACGGAACAAGGGCCTGGATCTCGCCACGGACGACGGCTCGCTCAACTGGATCGAGCTGTACACCCCGGACGTCGCCGCGGCGAAGGACTTCTACGGCTCGGTGCTCGGCTGGGGCACGTTCGACGTGTCGTTCCCGGGCGGCACCTATGTGACGGTGAACCCGGCCGGCACGAGCCAGGACGACATGTTCGGCGGCATGGTCACGCTGGGCGACGACCCGTCGGAGGCCGACATCGGGGCGCACTGGACGCCGTACTTCCATGTGCCGGACGTCGATGTGATCGCCGCACGGGCCCAGGGGCTCGGCGGTAAGGTGCGCTTCGCGCCCACGAGCCTGCCCGGCGTCGGCCGCATCGCCAAGCTGACCGATCCGCAGGGCGCCCGCTTCGCGGTGATCAAGGGGGACCCGGACCAGACCTGAGCCGGACCCGACCCGACCCGACCCGGACCGGACCCGAGCCGGGTCGAGCGGGGTGGGCACAGATCGCGATCCGCCCGGCGCGCCGCGTTGATCAGTCGTTGATCGTCTGTTTTTCGCCGCGCGGCACGATCTGCGGCATGTACTCGAACCACACGCTGCGCTCCGTGGCCGGCGCTCCCGCGGCCCCCGTCCCCTCATGGCAGGACGCGGCGCTGTGCGCCCAGACGGGCGCCGACTTCTTCTTTCCCGAGCCCGGCAGCTCCGTGCGCGAGGCGAAGAGCATCTGCGGCCGGTGCGAGATGCGCTCCGCCTGCCTGGAGTACGCGCTCGCCAACGACGAACGCTTCGGCGTCTGGGGCGGCCTCTCCGAGAAGGAGCGTTACCAGCTGCGCCGCGGGTGAGCGGGCCACGCGCCCGGGACGCGGCACGCCCCGGGCGCGTGGCCCGGGGCGTGCTTGCGTGACGGAGTGTGGGTCAGCCGCCGGCGCGGGCCGCCATGCGGGCCTTGCGGGCCGCCAGCTTCTCGTCGAACTTGGCGGCCTCGCTGTCCAGGCCGCCCATGTACAGACCGAGCTCCTCCTGCGCCTTGAGCCCCTCCGGGCCGAGCCCGTCGATGTCCAGGACCTTCAGGAAGCGCAGCACGGGCTGGATCACGTCGTCGTGGTGGATGCGCATGTTGTAGATCTCGCCGATGGCCATCTGGGCGGCGGCGCGCTCGAAGCCGGGCATGCCGTGGCCGGGCATCCGGAAGTTGACGACGACGTCGCGCACGGCCTGCATGGTGAGGTCGGGGGCGAGTTCGAAGGCCGCGCCGAGCAGGTTCCGGTAGAAGACCATGTGCAGGTTCTCGTCGGTGGCGATGCGCGCCAGCATGCGGTCGCAGACCGGGTCGCCCGACTGGTGGCCGGTGTTGCGGTGCGAGACGCGGGTCGCGAGCTCCTGGAAGGCGACGTACGCGACCGAGTGCAGCATCGAGTGCCGGTTGTCGGACTCGAAGCCCTCGGCCATGTGCGCCATGCGGAACTGCTCGAGCTGGTCCGGGTCGACGGCGCGCGAGGCCAGCAGGTAGTCGCGCATCACGATGCCGTGGCGGCCCTCCTCGGCGGTCCAGCGGTGCACCCAGGTGCCCCAGGCGCCGTCGCGGCCGAAGAGGGAGGCGATCTCGTGGTGGTAGCTGGGGAGGTTGTCCTCGGTGAGCAGGTTGACGACGAGCGCGACCCGGCCGATCTCGGTGACCTTGGACTGGTCCTTCGCCCAGGCCTCGCCGTCCTCGAAGAAGCCGGGGAAGTTACGGGCGTCGGCCCACGGCACGTACTCGTGCGGCATCCAGTCCTTGGCCACCTTGAGGTGCCGGTTCAGTTCCTTCTCGACCACTTCCTCCAGCGCGTACAGCAGCTGGGCGTCGGTCCAGGTGGAGGACGAGCTGCCGAGGTGGGGAGAGGTGATGGTCACGAGGGCTCCAGGGGGGACGGGAGTAGTGCGAGGCAAAGAATCGCAGGCACGAGCGGTTGTACCTACGGTGTCGTAGGTTACGTTGCCGTAGGTTAAACCCTCTGTAAAGGGCTCCCCGGAACTGACCCCTCCGGTCTCAGTGGCCTCCGACGCTTCATTCCGCCTCAGGAGTGCAGCTCACGGAGCCTGACTGAGAGGCACGTCACACAGCCTTCGAGCTTCTCGAACTCGCCGATGTCCACCAGAACCGGCTCCAGGCCGAGATCCGAGTACAGCTCGGCCGTCCGCGGCGCGCTCGCCGCCATCAGGAGCTTTCCGCCGCCCAGGAGCACCACATGCGCGCCGGCCTCCTCCGGGACGGGCAGGAAGCGCGGGAAGAGGGACGGCATGTCCATCATCGGCTCGTGCCCGACGACCGTGCCGTCGGGCAGGGCCGTCACCGCCGACTTCAGGTGCAGCACCTTGCTGACCGGCACGGCGACGACGTTCGCTCCGAGCGGTTCGAACGCGGCCCGCAGCTGGGCCACGCCGTCCGCGTTCGTGCGCCCGCCGCGTCCGACGTAGATCGTGTCGCCGACTTTCAGGACGTCGCCGCCGTCGAGGGTGCCCGGCTCCCGCACCCGGTTGACGGAGCAGCTGAGCCGCTCCACGGCCTCCTCGACACCCGCCGTCTCCCCACGCCGGGACGCGGCGCCGGGCCGGGTGATCAGCGCGACGTTGCGGTACATGACCACCGCGTCCTCGACGAAGACCGCGTCGGGGCAGTCGTCGGCGGCCCCGACCTCCACCGTCTCCCAGCCGTGCGCGCTCAGCGCCGCGACGTAGGTCTCCCACTGCGTGAGCGCCAGCCGGGGATCGACAGGGGTGCGCTCGACGTGCGTGACGAGCCCGTCCGCGAGGCGGGGGCCGGGGCGGCGGACGAGGGCCTTCTGGCTGGGCACGTGCGGCGCTCCTCGGGACGGGACGGCTCGCGGACGGGTACGGGCGGGCTCGGGCCGGTTTCGGGCCGGTCCGGCGCGGACATCATGCACAGCCCGGCGCCGGCGACGGAATCCCCCGCTCGCACCCCGTTTCCGTCCCGCGCCCGCCCGGCGCGCGGCCTATCCGCCGTACCCGCCCTCCTTCGCCGTGATGTCCCGGAGCCGGCCTCCTTCCATGAGCAGTGTCCGCGTGACCCCGATGGACTTCAGGAACGGCAGGTCGTGGCTCGCCACGAGCAGCGCGCCCTCGTAGGACTCCAGCGCCGTGGTCAGCTGCCGGACGCTCGCCAGGTCGAGGTTGTTCGTCGGCTCGTCGAGCAACAGCAGCTGGGGCGCCGGTTCGGCGAGCATCAGCGCCGCGAGGGTCGCCCTGAACCGCTCGCCTCCCGAGAGGGTCGCCGCGGCCTGATCGGCCCGCGCCCCCTTGAACAGGAAGTGGGCGAGCCGCGCCCTGACGCGGTTGTTCGTCACGCCGGGAGCGAACCGCGCCACGTTCTCGGCGACGGTCGAGTCCTCGTCGAGCACGTCGAGCCGTTGCGGCAGGAAGCGCAGCGGAACGTGTGTCAGCGCCTCGCCCGAAACGGGATCGAGGTCCCCGGCGATCGTGCGCAGGAGCGTCGTCTTGCCCGAACCGTTGCGCCCCACGAGCGCGATCCGCTCCGGGCCGCGCACCTCGAACTCGCCCTGCACGCACGCCCCGTAGGCCATCCGCAGCTGCAGCAGCGTGAAGACGCGGCGGCCCGGCGGCACCGCCGTGTGCGGCAGGTCGACACGGATCTCGTCGTCGTCGCGCACGGCCTCCACCGCCTCGTCGAGCCGCTCCTTCGCCTCGGCGAGCCGGCCCTCGTGCAGCTGGCGGTGCTTGCCCGCGGAGACCTGGGCCTGCCGCTTGCGCTGCGCCATGACCGCCTTCGGCTCGCGCTTGGTGTCCCACATCTTCTGTCCGTAGCGCTTGCGCCGGGACAACTTGACCTGGGCGTCGGCCAGTTCGCGCTTCTGCTTCTTCAGGTCGGCATCGGCGACCCGCACCATGCGTTCCGCCGCCTCCTGTTCGGCCGCGAGCGCCTCCTCGTACGCGGAGAGGTTCCCGCCGTACCGGACGAGACCGCCCGCGCGCAGATCGGCGATCTGGTCGACCCGTTCCAGGAGTTCACGGTCGTGGCTGACCACGATCATGACGCCCGGCCACGCCTCCACGGCCGCGTACAGGCGTCTGCGGGCGGGCAGATCGAGGTTGTTCGTCGGCTCGTCGAGCAGCAGGACGTCCGGGCGGTGCAGGAGCAGCGCGGCGAGGCGGATCAGTACGGACTCTCCTCCCGAGAGCTCGCCGACGGTGCGATCGAGGCCGATGCGGCCCAGGCCGAGCCCGTTGAGGGTCGCGACCGCGCGCTCCTCGACGTCCCAGTCGTCGCCGACCGCCGTGAAGTGCTCCGCGCGTACGTCGCCCGCCTCGATGGCGTGCAGCGCGGCGCGGGCGCGTGCGATCCCGAGGGCCTCGTCGACGCGCAGAGAGGTTTCGAGGGTGACGTTCTGCGGCAGGTACCCGATCTCGCCGGCCACCTTCACGGCGCCGTCGGTCGGGGTGAGCTCACCGGCGATCAGCTTCAACAGCGTGGATTTGCCGGCGCCGTTGAGCCCGATGAGCCCGGTCCTGCCGGGGCCGAAGGCGGCCTGGAGGCCGTCGAAGACGCTTGTGCCGTCGGGCCAGGCGTAGGTGAGGGAGGTGCACGTGAGAGAGGTGGGGGAGGTAGACATACGGCCTCGCGGTCGCTCGGTGGGAACGGTGGGCAGCGTGTCGGGACACCGCGGGCGACGACGGCCGGAGGGAACGAGAGCGCACGCCCATGGGGCGCCGAGGAAATTCCTGCACCGGATTCCGGCAGGAGGACGGCTCGATCGTCCGAGGTCGCACACGCAGGACACGTGGCGCACCACTGGGGCGCGGCCGCGTGACGCGGTGTCTCAGAACCTCAGAAGAGCAACGTCCTACTCCGATCGACGACAACAGGATCAACGGGAACGCTCAACACCGTACGAAGGCGGATCCGGGCCGTCAACGAATTATCTTGAACCTCCCCGCCCCCGCCCCCACCCTCCAGGAGGAGGCCCTCGTGCCCCACGGCTCGCTCTCGCTGCCCGCCCGGCTCTTCCTGCTGGGCTTCGACACGGAGAAAGGCAGGGTCTCCGGCGCCCCGGACCTCGCGCTCTGCGTCCGCGCCGCCGCACTCGTCGAACTGGCCCGGCGCCGCGTCGTCAGCGACGTGGACGGGGTGGTCACCCCGGTCTTCGACGCGCGCACCGGCGACCTGGTCCTCGATGAACTGATGGAACTCGTGGAGGAGTCGAGGCCACGCTCGTGGCGTACCTGGATCGGCTACCGCTCGGGCGCCACCCTCGACACCGTGCGCCGTCAACTCGCCACCGAGGGCTATCTGTTGGCCGAGCGCAAGCGGGTCCTCGGCCTCTTCCCCGTGACGCGGTACGGCCTGGAGCGCGCCGGATTCGTCGAGGTGCTGCGGGCCGAGGTGCTGGGCGCGCTGGAGGGGGCCGAGCCGGCCGGGCAGGTGGACGAGGACGAGGCGGTCCTCGCGGTCCTCGCCGCCACGGGCAAGCTGCGCCGCCTGATCCCCGGCAAGGCCCGGCGCGCGCACAAGGACCGCCTCGACGACCTCGTCGCGCGCGCCGGCGACCTGTCCCCCGAGCTGGACCGGAGCCTGGGCGACATCCGCGCCGCGCTCGCCGCGGCCGTCAAGGCGGCGGAGGCGGCGCGCGCCTCGGCGGGCGGGGGCTGAGGAGGCGCTGAGCGGGTGTCACACGTACGTGTCGGATTTTCGCCAGCCGCGTGGGGGAGCCGGATGGTTGGCTCTGCGGCATGACGAACCGCACACATCTGAATGACCTGGCTCTGGCCTTCCGTTCGCAGCACGTCGCCGGCCGCCCGCTCGTCCTGCCCAACGCCTGGGACGTCGCGAGTGCCCGCATCGTCGCGGACGCCGGAGCCGCGGCCGTCGCCACCACCAGCGCCGGCCTTTCCTGGGACCTGGGCGTGGCCGACGGGGACCGGCTCGGCAGGGACGAGGCGCTCGGCGCCGTCGCGCGGATCGCCTCGGCCGTGGACGTGCCGGTGACCGCCGACATCGAGAGCGGCTACGCCGACGCGGCCCGGGACGTCGCCGCCACCGTGCGCGCCGTGCTCGACGCCGGAGCGGTCGGCGTCAACATCGAGGACGCCTGGCACGGAGGGAGCGCCCCGCTGCGGCCTGTGCAGGCGCAGGCGGAGCGGATCGCGGTGGCCCGCGCGGCGGCGGACACGGAGGGCGTGGCGCTGTTCGTGAACGCCCGTATCGACACGTATCTGATGGGCGTGGGGAAGCCGGAGGAGCGGCTTGCGGCGACGCTGGAGCGGGCCGCGGGCTACCTTGCGGCAGGAGCGGACGGGATCTTCGTGCCCGGGGTCGTCGACCCGGTGACCGTGGAGGCGCTCGTCGCCGGCGTCGACGGGCCGCTCAACGTCATGGCGTGGCCCGGGGCGCCGTCCGTGCCCGAGTTCGCCGCGCTCGGTGTCGCCCGGATCAGTGTCGGCGGGGGCATCGCGCAGGCCGCGCACGCCCTCGTCCGCAGGGCGGCCCGGGAACTGCTCACCGAGGGAACGTACGGGAGCCTGGCCGGCGGGCTCGAGTACGGCGAGCTCAATGCCCTTCTGGGTCAAGGCAGTTGAGCCCGGTGGTGGGTACGGTCAGATCGCGTCGCGCATCAGGTCGGCGAGATCGCCGTCGAGGTCCACGTGCAGATGCTCGTCGCCCACCGGCACCATCGCCGCCGTGCTGCTGAGGAAGCGGCGCAGCTCGCCCGTCCGGATGTGCACGATCGCCGTGCCTTCGTGGGCGTGGAACTCCAGGACCGTGCGGTCGAAGCCGTACGGCCGTACCCGGACGTCGCCCGCACCGGCCGGCTCCCGCACGCCGGCCGAGAGCAGCTCGCGGGCGAATGTCCAGCTCACGTCGACGCCCTCGAGCGTGGCCGGCGCGGGGAACGCCATCCGCACGGCGAAGGGGTCCCGCATGTCGTAGCGCAAGGTCGCGGGGATGGTCGACATCCGCGGCGCGGCGGCGACGAGACGGGCCTCTACGGCTTGCTCGATGACGGTGGACAACGCCTGCTCCCTTGTGACGGCTGAACGGACGGCGGTTCGGGCAACAGCTCGGACGGCGAGCCGGGCGGCGGGTGAGACTTCCCGCCACTTGAAGAGACGGCGGAACGAGGGAATCCGTGCACCGAACGGCCGAGGAAAGGTGAGTGACGTCGGTCACCGGTAGGCGTCGTTCCGGTCGGCGGGCCATCTGGACGGGGCCGGGGGAGTGGGCTAGCTTCGCCCGCCATGAGGGGCATGGGGAAGTCGAGACGGATGGTGTCCATGGGGCTGGCCGGGGCGGCGCTCGCCCTCGCGTTCGCTCCGGCGGGTCCGGCGCAGGCCGCCGGCGGGCACCCACAGGCGGGGCCGCACGGTACGCACGGGGCGCCGCACTGGGAACTGAAGGACAGCGGCACCGACGCGCGCTTCCGAGGGCTTGCCGCGGTGAGTCGCGACGCTGCGTGGGTGGCCGGGACCAAGGGCACGGTGCTCCGCACCTCCGACGGCGGCTCCCACTGGCGGAACGTGTCGCCGCCCGGCGCGGGCGGGCTGGAGTTCCGCGACATCGAGGCCTTCGACAGCAAGCGCGCGGTCGTCCTCGCGATCGGTGAGGGCGACGCCTCGCGGGTGTTCCGCACGGACGACGGCGGGGTCACCTGGACCGAGTCCTTCCGCAATCCCGACCCGAAGGCGTTCTACGACTGCCTCACTTTCTTCGACGCGCGCCACGGCCTCGCGATGAGCGACCCCGTCGACGGCAAGTACCGGATCCTGTCCACACGCGACGGAGGACGCTCCTGGGAGGTCCTGCCCGGCGACGGCATGCCCGCGGCGCAGGAGGGCGAGGCCGGGTTCGCGGCGAGCGGCCAGTGTCTGGTCAGCGCCGGTCCGCGCGACGTGTGGCTGGCCACGGGCGGGGCCGCACGCGCGCGTGTGCTGCACTCGTCCGATCGTGGCCTGACCTGGCGGGCGACCGACGCCCCGATCCCGGCGGGCGACCCGGCGCGCGGCGTCTTCGGCCTCGCGTTCCGCGACCGCACGCACGGCATCGCGGTCGGCGGCGACTACCGCGCGGACCAGGCGTCTCCCCGGGCCTCGGCCACGTCGAGCGACGGCGGCCGCACCTGGGCGGCGTCCGCCGCGCCCGTCCCCGCCTACCGCTCGGGCGTCACCTGGCTCCCGCACAGCCGCACGAGCGCCCTCGCGGTCGGCCCGACGGGGACCGACCTCACGCTCGACGCGGGCCGCACCTGGCGCACCGTCGACACGGGCTCGTACGACACGGCGGACTGCACCCGCGACGGCGCGTGCTGGGCCTCGGGCGAGAAGGGGCGCGTCGCCCGGCTGGAACGGTGAGCGCGACCGGTGCCCGGGCCGACTAGCCCGGCAACTGCTGCCGGAAACCGGCCAGTTCGGGCGCCGTCTTCGTCGCGATGAACTCCGTGACGCGGTACGCGCACACGTCGCCGGTGACGAAGGGGTCGGCCGCCGTGATCTTCTCGATCTGCGCGCGGTCGTCCCCGACGGCGAGGATGATCCCGCCGTCGCGCGGGTTCTTGCGGCCGGAGGCGATGAAGGCACCGGCTTCGTACTGCTCGTCGAGCCAGGCGAGGTGCGCTGTGTGCAGCGCGTCGACGCGCTCGACCGGGGCCGTGTAGGTCAGCTCAAGAACAAACATGATCGCCAGGCTACCCGTGGCCCGACGGCGCCGCGCTCTATGGTGGTCGCCATCATGAGCCACCGACAGATCCTCGCCGACTGGCCCACCGACGAGCGCTCCGCCCGCGCGGTCCAGGACGAACTGCGCGCCCGCGTCGTCCTCGACGAGCCCGGGCCCCCGCCCGGCACCGGATTCGTCACCGGCGTCGACGTGGCCTACGACGACGCGCGCGACCTCGTCGTCGCGGCGGCCGTCGTGCTCGACGCGGCGACCCTCGACGTCGTCGAGGAGTCCACCGCCGTCGGCCGGATCTCCTTCCCGTACGTGCCGGGCCTGCTGGCCTTCCGCGAGATCCCCACCGTGGTCTCCGCTCTGGAGGCCCTCGACACCGGCCCCGGGCTCGTCGTCTGCGACGGGTACGGACTGGCCCACCCGCGCCGCTTCGGCCTCGCCAGCCACCTCGGCGTCCTGACGGGGCTGCCCACGATCGGGGTCGCGAAGAACCCGTTCACCTTCACGCACGAGGAGCCGGATGCTCCGCGCGGCAGCACGGCGCCCCTGCTGGACGGTGACGAGGAGGTCGGCCGGGCCCTGCGCACCCGCGACGGCGTCAAACCCGTCTACGTCTCCGTCGGCCACCGCACGAGCCTCGACACCGCGTGCGCCCACACCCTGAGCCTCACGCCGAACTACCGCCAGCCCGAAACGACCCGCAGAGCGGACGCCCTGTGCAGGCGGGCGCTGGCCCAGGCCCAGGCCCAGACCCAGGAGGACGCCACGCGCGCGTAGCCGTCTGTCGCGTCCCGGGCGAAGCCGGAGGCGGCTCCACGCGCGTGTGGTCGCCCGTCACTGCGGCGCGTCCGCGCGCGAGGGGCCTTGGAGAGGGTTCCGTGCGCGTGGTCAGCAGTTGGGGCCCGGCTTTCCTGTGTCGTCCAGGTCGCCGCTGTGTGCGTAGCCGTCTGTCGCGTCCTGGGCGAAGCCGGAGGCGGCTCCACGCGCGTGTGGTCACCCGGCACTGCGGCGCGGCCGCGCGCGAAAGCCCCGGAGTGGGCTCCGCGCGCGTGGTCACCAGATGGGGCCGACCTCCCGTGTCGCCCGGTCACCGCAGCGCGCGTAGCCCCCTGCCGTGTCCTGGGCGAAGCCCGAGGCGGCTCCACGCGCGCGCAGTCACCCGCTACCGCGTCGCGGCCACCCGGAAGGTGATCCCCGCGTCCCGCAGGCGCCCCGTCAGGGCGTCGCCCATCGCGACGGCCGTGGTGACCTGGCCCGCGGTCTCGGGCAGGTCGTCGAGGGCCAGGCACATCGCGGACTCGCCCAGCATCTTCGCCGTCTCGTCGTAGCCGGGGTCCCCGCCCGAGACCTCCGTGTACACACGTCGGCCGCCGCCCTCGCCGACGAAGCGCACCGAGAACCAGCTCGCCGCGCGCCGCGCCTCGTCCGGCCCGTCACCCGGCTTGAGCCGTCCCGACAACCACCTGCGCGCGGGCGGCAGTTGGGCGGCGGCGAACAGCGCGCCCGTAGCCGCGACGCCGCCGAACGCGACGGGCAGGTGCCGCACCGCCGCGTAGTGCCGGTAGCGGAAGTCGGGACCGTAGCGCTCCAGCGCCCGCGCGGAACGCTGCACGATCTGGGGGTCGATCGTCGGGAGCGGCAGCGCCCACGCGTCGACCTCCTTGGCGTAGCGCGGCACGCCCGTCGGCGCGTACGCCCTGCGGCCGACGAGGCGTGGCTGGTGACGCCGTCGGTCCTGCTGCGCGGCCAGCATCTGCCGCCCTCGCGAGAACTGCGTCAGCGCCGACGCGAACGTGCCGCCGGAGAACGTCGCGTTCGACCGCACGAACCCGTCGACGCGCAGCGGCACGCCCTCGGGGAGCTGTCCCACCGTGAAGCGCACGCCCAGGTCGTGCGGGATCGAGTCGAAGCCGCACGCGTGGACGAGGCGCGCCCCGGTCTCCCGCGCGCGGGCGTCGTGCCGCACGTACGTGATGTCGACGAACTCGGGCTCGCCGCACAGGTCCGTGTAGTCGGTGCCCTCCTCGGCGCACGCGGCCACGAGGTCCTGGCCGTAGGTGACGTACGGGCCGACGGTCGTGGCGACCACGCGCGTGCGCGCCGCGAGGGCGCGCAGGGACGCCGGGTCGGCGACGTCGGCGCGGACCAGCGGCAGCACGGCGCACGCGGGGTCGATCGCGGTGAGGCGCTCGCGCAGCCGCTCCAGCTTCCCCGTGTCGCGCCCCGCGACGGCCCACCGCAGCCCCTCGGGCGCGTGCGCCGCCAGATACTCGGCGGTGAGCGCGCCGGCGAACCCGGTCGCCCCGAAGAGCACGATGTCGTACTCGCGGCCCGTCCTGTCGGCTCTGCCGGGCCTGTCCCGCATGTCCCGATCCTTGCCGTGCCCGCTGTCCTGCCTGGTCATGACACCCCTCAGCCCTGCGCCCCGCGCCGTTGTCGGTGGCCGAGGCTAGCGTGAGGGGTGAGCGGAGGTTCAGGGGCCCCGCCCGGAGCGGGAGGTCGTCGTGGCCGAGCCGAGGAAGCCGTCGCAGCGGGCGCTCAAGACGTGGGCGCGCGTACGGGAGTTCGCACTCGGGATGCCGGGTGCCACGGAGGACTTCCCCTGGGGCGAGACGGTCGCGAAGGTGAACAAGAAGGTGTTCGTGTTCCTCGGCGTCGACGACGGCAGATATCCGATGGGCCTCACGGTCAAGCTCAGGGACGAGGAGACCCACGCGCACGCGCTCACGACTCCCGGCGCCGAGTCCGCCGGGTACGGCCTCGGCAGGGCGGGCTGGGTACGGATCCCCCTCGACGTGAAGGGCGCCCCGGGCGCGGAGCTGCTCTGCGACTGGGTGGAGGAGAGCTATCGGGCGGTGGCCACGAAGAGACGCGTGGCCGAGCTGGACGCGCGATGAGCGTCGCTCCCGCGAGGTGACGGCATGCCGTCCCAGGCATGCGCCCCCGAATCCCCACGCGCCTCCTGGCAACACCGAGGCAGCGCGTCGTAAATTACTAAGCGCTTGCTCTTCAGGGGTTGTGCTGAGTGGAACACGTTCTTAGCATCGCTGGTGTTACATCAGTTGTGTCACAGTGCTGGGGGCTCGATGGCAGTGGCAGGGACGGCGAACAGCGGCCCGCTCGCCGGGGTGCGCGTGGTCGAACTGGCGGGCATCGGCCCGGGCCCGTTCGCCGCGATGCTCCTCGCCGACCTGGGCGCCGATGTCGTGCGCGTGGACCGCCCCGGCGGCGCCGGGCTCGCGATCGACCCCGAGTACGACATCACCAACCGCAACAAACGGTCGGTGATCATCGACCTCAAGGCGGAGGACGGCTCCGCGCGCGTCCTCGACCTCGTCGCCAAGGCGGACGTCCTCATCGAGGGATACCGTCCGGGGGTCGCCGAGCGCCTGGGCGTCGGCCCCGACGCCTGCCACGCCCGCAACCCGCGCCTCGTCTACGGACGCATGACGGGATGGGGTCAGGAAGGCCCCCTGGCGCAGCGCGCCGGACACGACATCGCGTACATCGCCCCGACCGGCACCCTCGGCATGTTCGGCAAGCCGGACGAGCCGCCGACGGTCCCCGCGAACCTCGTCGGGGACTTCGCGGGCGGCTCGCTCTACCTCGTCGTCGGCATCCTCGCCGCCCTCCATCACGCGCGCGACACCGGCGCGGGCCAGGTCGTGGACGCCGCGATCGTCGACGGCGCCTCACACCTCGCCTCGATGATCCACGGCATGCTCGCGGCCGGCGGCTGGCAGGACCGGCGCGCGAGCAACCTCCTCGACGGCGGCTGCCCGTTCTACGGGACGTACGAGACCGCCGACGGTCAGTACATGGCGGTCGGCGCTCTCGAGCAGCAGTTCTACGACGAGTTCATCGCGCTCCTCGGCATCGCGGACACGGTGCCCGCCCGCAAGGACCTCGCCCGCTGGGGCGAGCTGCGCGACGCCGTCGCCGCCCGGTTCAGGTCCCGTACCCGTGAGGAGTGGACGGCCGTGTTCGAGGGGTCCGACGCGTGCGTGGCGCCGGTCCTGTCCTTGCGCGAGGCGCCCGGCCACCCCCATCTCGCCGCGCGCGGCACCTTCACCGACCACGGCGGCATCACGCAGCCCGCCCCCGCACCCCGCTTCTCCGTGACCCCCACCGCCGTGCGCAGCGGCCCCGCCCAGCCGGGCGCCGACACCGCCGGCGTGGCCCGCGACTGGGACGTACCGAGCCTGACGAAGGAAGAGAACTGATGGAGCTGTCCGCACCCCTCGCCTACGCAGCCGACCCCCGGCAGGCGGCCGACGACGCCGCCGCGCTCGAGTCGGCGGGTCTCGACGCCGTCTGGGTCGCGGAGGCCTACGGCTTCGACTCGCCCACGATCATGGGCTATCTCGCCGCCCGCACCGAGCGCATGAAGATCGGTGCCGCGATCCTCAACGTCTACTCGCGCACCCCCGCCCTCATCGCCCAGACCGCCGCCGGCCTCGACGCCGTCTCCGGCGGCCGCGCCGTCATCGGCCTGGGCGCGTCGGGCCCGCAGGTCGTCGAGGGCTGGCACGGGAAGGCGTACGACAAGCCGCTGGGCCGTACCCGCGAGACCATCGAGCTGACCCGGCGCATCCTGCGCCGCGAGGTCATCGACCACCACGGCATCACGGACATGCCGCTGCCCCCGGAGAAGGGCGGCAGGCTCGGCAAGCCCCTGAAGATCCTCTCCAGGCCCGTGCGCCCCGAAGTCCCTCTGTATGTCGCCTCGTTGGGCCCGGCGAACGTCCGGATGACCGCCGAGATCGCCGACGGCTGGCTGCCGACCCTCTTCATCCCGGAGAAGGCCCACGAGGTGTGGGGCGCCCCGCTCGCCGAGGGAGCCGCCAAGCGCGCGCCCGAGCTGGGACCGCTCCAGGTCGTCGCGGGCGGCCTGCTGGCCATAGGCGAGGACGCGGCGGCCGCCCGCGACCTCGCCCGCCCCAACATCGCCCTGTACGTGGGCGGCATGGGTGCGGTCGGCAAGAACTTCTACAACGACCTCGCCGTGGCCTACGGCTACGAGAAGGAGGCCAAGCTCATCCAGGAGCTCTACCTCTCCGGGAAGAAGAAGGAGGCGGAGGCCGCCGTTCCGGACGAGTTCTGCGAGCTCATGAGCCTGTGCGGGCCCGAGAGCTACGTACGTGAGCGTGTCGAGGCCTTCCGCGCCGCGGGGGTCACCATGCTGAACGTGATCCCGGTCGGCCCCGAGCCCGCCCGGCTGGTCGAGACCGTCAAGAACTGGCTGTAGGGGAGGGCACCACGATGGCGATGGAACGGCAGATCTTCACCGAGGAACACGACGCGTTCCGCGAGACCGTGCGCACCTTCCTGGCCAAGGAGGTCACCCCGCACTACGAGCAGTGGGAGAAGGACGGCATCGTCTCGCGCGACGCCTGGCTCGCGGCCGGACGCCAGGGCCTCCTCGGGCTCGCCGTGCCCGAGGAGTACGGGGGCGGCGGCAACGACGACTTCCGCTACAGCGCCGTCATCGCCGAGGAGTTCACGCGCGCGGGAGCCGCCGGCCTCGCGATCGGTCTCCACAACGACATCATCGGGCCGTATCTGACGTCGCTCGCCACGGACGAGCAGAAGCGCCGCTGGCTGCCCGGTTTTTGCGACGGCTCGCTGATCACCGCCATCGCGATGACCGAGCCGGGCGCCGGATCGGACCTCCAGGGCATCCGCACCTCGGCCGAGGACCGCGGGGACCACTGGGTGCTCAACGGCTCCAAGACGTTCATCTCGAACGGGATCCTCGCCGACCTCGTGATCGTCGTCGCGAAGACGACGCCCGAGGGCGGCGCGCACGGCCTGTCCCTGCTGGTCGTCGAACGCGGCACGGAGGGCTTCGAGCGGGGCCGCAACCTCGACAAGATCGGCCAGAAGTCCCAGGACACGGCCGAGTTGTTCTTCAACGACGTACGCGTCCCGAAGGAGAATCTCCTCGGCGAGCTCAACGGCGCCTTCGTCCACCTGATGACGAACCTCGCGCAGGAGCGCATGGGCATCGCCGTCGCCGGGATCGCCGCCGCGGAGCACCTCCTGGAGATCACCACGGCCTACGTCAAGGAGCGCGAGGCCTTCGGACGGCCGCTCGCCAAGCTCCAGCACATCCGGTTCGAGATAGCCGAGATGGCCACCGAGTGCGCCGTCACCCGGACCTTCCTGGACCGCTGCATCGTCGATCACTCGAACGGCGAACTCGACGCCGTGCACGCCTCGATGGCCAAGTGGTGGGCGACCGAGCTCCAGAAGCGCGTGGCGGACCGCTGCCTCCAGCTCCACGGCGGCTACGGCTACATGACGGAGTACCGCGTCGCCAAGGCCTTCACCGACGGACGCATCCAGACGATCTACGGCGGTACGACCGAGATCATGAAGGAGATCATCGGGCGCTCCCTGCTCGGCTGACTCCCCACCGACCTCCCGGCCCGGCCCACCCTCATCGCCCGGCCCACCCTCATTGAAAGGCAAGCGAGTGAGCACCGAAGCGTACGTGTACGACGCGATCCGCACCCCGCGCGGACGCGGCAAGGCGAACGGCGCCCTGCACGGCACCAAGCCGATCGACCTCGTCGTCGGACTGATCCACGAGGTCCAGCGGCGCTTCCCGGACCTGGACCCCGCCGCCATCGACGACATCGTGCTCGGCGTGGTCGGCCCGGTCGGCGACCAGGGCTCCGACATCGCGCGGATCGCGGCCATCGCCGCCGGACTGCCCGACACCGTGGCCGGTGTGCAGGAGAACCGCTTCTGTGCCTCGGGCCTCGAAGCGGTCAACCTGGCGGCGATGAAGGTCCGTTCGGGCTGGGAGGACCTCGTCCTCGCCGGCGGTGTCGAGTCGATGTCGCGCGTCCCGATGGCCTCGGACGGCGGCGCCTGGTTCGCCGACCCGATGACCAACTACGAGACGGGCTTCGTGCCGCAGGGCATCGGCGCGGACCTGATCGCCACCATCGAGGGCTTCTCGCGGCGCGACGTCGACGAGTACGCGGCGCTGTCGCAGGAGCGCGCCGCCGCCGCGGTGAAGGACGGCCGGTTCGCCCGCTCCGTCGTGCCCGTCACGGACCGCAGCGGCCTGACCGTCCTCGACCACGACGAGTTCCTGCGCCCCGGCACGACCGCCGACTCGCTCGCCAAGCTGAAGCCGTCGTTCGCGGACATCGGCGACCTCGGCGGCTTCGACGCCGTCGCGCTGCAGAAGTACCACTGGGTCGAGAAGATCGACCACGTCCACCACGCGGGCAACTCCTCCGGCATCGTCGACGGCGCGTCCCTCGTCGCCATCGGCACCAAGGAGGTCGGCGAGCGCCACGGCCTGACCCCGCGCGCGCGGATCGTCTCCGCGGCCGTCTCCGGCTCCGAGCCGACGATCATGCTCACCGGACCCGCTCCGGCGTCCCGCAAGGCCCTCGCCAAGGCCGGTCTCACCATCGACGACATCGACCTCGTCGAGATCAACGAGGCGTTCGCGGCGGTGGTGCTCCGCTTTGTGCGGGACATGGGGTTGTCCTTGGACAAGGTGAACGTCAACGGCGGGGCGATCGCGTTGGGACACCCGCTCGGCGCCACCGGCGCGATGATCCTGGGCACGCTCGTCGACGAGTTGGAGCGCCAGGACAAGCGCTACGGCCTCGCGACGCTGTGCGTCGGCGGGGGCATGGGTATCGCCACGATCGTGGAACGGGTCTAGTCGTCGGGTGCGGGTGCGTCGTGGCTGGTCGCGCAGTTCCCCGCGCCCCTCAGGGGCGCGGGGAACTGCGCGACCAACCCGCACCGAACCCGCACCCAGCGACGAGAACCCAGCCCCCCCCCACCTCACCGCCGTCCCGCACACACGTCACGGAGACACCCATGACCGCCAGCACCACCATCCGCTGGGAGCAGGACGACACCGGCATCGTCACCCTCGTCCTGGACGACCCGAACCAGTCCGCCAACACCATGAACCAGGCGTTCAAGGACTCGATCGCCGCGATCGCCGACCGCGCCGAGGCCGAGAAGGACTCGATCCGCGGCATCATCTACACCTCCGCCAAGAAGACGTTCTTCGCGGGCGGTGACCTGAAGGACATGATGAAGGTCGGCCCCGAGAACGCCCAGCAGGCGTTCGAGACCGGCACCGGCATCAAGCGCTCCCTGCGCCGCATCGAGACGCTCGGCAAGCCCGTCGTCGCGGCGATCAACGGCGCGGCCCTGGGCGGCGGTTACGAGATCGCGCTCGCCTCCCACCACCGCATCGCCCTCGACGCCCCGGGCTCCAAGATCGGCCTCCCGGAGGTCACGCTCGGCCTGCTCCCCGCCGGCGGCGGCGTCACCCGCACCGTACGCCTCATGGGTATCACCGACGCCCTGCTGAAGGTGCTTCTCCAGGGCACCCAGTACACCCCGAAGCGCGCCCTGGAGAACGGCCTCGTCCACGAAGTGGCCGCCACCCCCGAGGAGATGCTCGCCCAGGCGCGCGCCTTCATCGACGCCAACCCCGAGTCTCAGCAGCCCTGGGACAAGCCCGGCTACCGCATCCCGGGCGGCACCCCGGCCAACCCGAAGTTCGCGGCGAACCTGCCCGCCTTCCCGGCCAACCTCAAGAAGCAGCTGAACGGCGCCCCCTACCCGGCCCCGCGCAACATCCTCGCCGCGGCCGTCGAGGGCTCCCAGGTCGACTTCGAGACGGCCCTGACCATCGAGGCGCGCTACTTCACCGAGCTCGTCACCGGCCAGACCGCGAAGAACATGATCCAGGCGTTCTTCTTCGACCTCCAGGCCGTCAACTCCGGCGCGAACCGTCCCAAGGGCATCGAGAAGCGCACCGTCCGCAAGGTCGCCGTCCTCGGCGCCGGCATGATGGGCGCGGGCATCGCCTACTCGTGCGCCCGCGCGGGCATCGAGGTCGTCCTCAAGGACGTGACCGCCGACGCCGCCGCCCGGGGCAAGGGCTACTCCGAGAAGCTCTGCGCCAAGGCCGTCTCCCGAGGCCGCACCACGCAGGAGAAGGCGGACGCCCTCCTCGCCCGCATCACGCCCACCGCCGAACCGCAGGACCTCACCGGCTGCGACGCCGTGATCGAGGCCGTCTTCGAGGACCCGGCGCTCAAGCACAAGGTGTTCAAGGAGATCCAGCACGTCATCGAGCCCGACGCGCTGCTGTGCTCCAACACCTCGACGCTGCCGATCACCCTGCTCGCCGAGGGCGTCGAGCGGGCCGAGGACTTCATCGGGCTGCACTTCTTCTCGCCCGTGGACAAGATGCCGCTCGTCGAGATCATCAAGGGCGAGCGCAGCGGTGACGAGGCGCTCGCCCGCGCCTTCGACCTGGTCCGCCAGATCAACAAGACGCCGATCGTCGTGAACGACTCGCGCGGGTTCTTCACCTCGCGCGTCATCGGGCACTTCATCAACGAGGGCGTCGCGATGGTCGCCGAGGGCATCGAGCCCGCCTCCGTCGAGCAGGCCGCGGCCCAGGCCGGCTACCCGGCCAAGGTCCTCTCCCTGATGGACGAGCTGACGCTCACCCTGCCCCGCAAGATCCGCAACGAGACCAAGCGGGCCGTCGAGGAGGCGGGCGGCACATGGGCCGGCCACCCCTCGGACGTCGTCATCGACCGCATGGTCGAGGAGTTCGACCGTCCCGGACGCAGTGGCGGCGCGGGCTTCTACGAGTACGTGGACGGCAAGCGCGCCGGTCTGTGGCAGGGCCTGCGCGAGCACTTCGCCAAGCCCGGGTACGAGATCCCGTTCGAGGACATGCAGGAGCGCATGCTCTTCTCCGAGGCGCTCGACACGGTGCGCCTCCTCGAGGAGGGCGTCCTGACCTCGGTCGCCGACGCCAACATCGGCTCCATCTTCGGCATCGGCTTCCCGGGCTGGACGGGCGGTGTCCTGCAGTACATCAACGGCTACGAGGGCGGGCTGCCCGGCTTCGTGGCACGCTCGCGCGAGCTCGCCGAGCGCTACGGCGAGCGCTTCGAGCCGACCGCGCTGCTCGTCGAGAAGGCCGAGAAGGGCGAGACCTTCACCGACGCCTGACGGTCACGGGGTTCCGCGCCGGGGGTCAGTCCTCGGCGCGGAACGCCTCCCGCAGCTGTTCCTTGAGCGACCGCTGGAACGCGGTCACCAGGGCCTGCACCACCATCGGCTGCATATGGGCCGACAGGGACCTCATCGCCGCCACGTGCTCCGGGTCCGACTCCCGCTCCCGGTAGGGTCCCCACACCTCGTCGCGGAACAGCCGCGTCAGCTCCTGGGCGGCGTCCCGGGTGTGCTCCATGAGAACCGTGCGCGCCGCGAGGATCGTCTCGTGCGCGATCGGCACCCCGAGCAGTTCCACGCCGAGCCGCAGCAGACCGGGGTCCACGCGGAAGCTGTCGCTGTCCTCCAGGTACGCGACGACGCCCATCGCGGCGAGCCGGTCCAGATCCTCCCCGGACAGGGCCCGTCCGGCCCGGCGCTCCAGCTCCGCCCGTGTGACGTCCTCCGCCGAGTCCGGGGCCCAGGTCGCCACCAGCGCGCGGTGGATCGCCAGGTCGTCCGCGCTCAGGTCCGCAGGCAGCTGCTCCAGATACCGCTCGATCGCGGAGAGCGTCATGCCCTGGTGCTGGAGCTCCTCGATGAGCGCGAGCCGGGAGAGGTGCTCCCGGCCGTAGTGGCCGACCCGGCGCGGCCCGATCACGGGCGGCGGGAGCAGGCCCTTCGTGCTGTAGAAGCGGATCGTACGGACGGTGACGCCCGCGCGCGCGGCCAGTTCGTCGACCGTGAGCGTCGGCTCCTCGGTGTCCGTCGTCATGCTGCGCCTCGCTTCTCGGGTCCCGCGTCCTGCCTTGTTCCGGTTCCACGCCCGGCAGGTTCAACAGTATTGCTGACACACCAATGTTGTGAAAGCGCGGCGGGACGGAAAGGGCGGGCGCCCAGGGGCCGTTCGGGGATGAGCGGGTGCTTATACGCCTCGTCGAATCCGCTGTACAGAGGCTGATCATCATGTGAGAAGTGCCGCTATGTGATCTCCGCCACCGCGTGCTGCCCGTCTCGTGGGGGAAGGTGCACAGTCGGTCCGCGCCATGTCAGGAATGTCGCGGGCCGCAGCACATCCGGACCCCGGAGCGATCCGGGCACCACAGAGGGATCCCCCCACGTGAGCAAGGAAGCCGCCAACACGGCTCTGGACGCATCCCGCACAGATGCGTCGCAGGCGCCCGCCGACGCGGGTGACGCCGGCTACAGCAAGGACCTCAAGGCCCGCCACGTCAACATGATCGCGATCGGTGGCGCGATCGGTACCGGACTGTTCCTCGGAGCGGGTGGCCGTCTCCACTCGGCGGGCCCCGCACTCGCCGTCGCGTACCTCGTCTGCGGAGTCTTCGCGTACCTGGTCGTGCGCGCCCTCGGCGAGATGGTCGTGTACCGGCCGTCCTCCGGTTCCTTCGTGTCGTACGCGCGCGAGTTCCTCGGCGAGAAGGGTGCCTACGTCGCCGGCTGGATGTACTTCCTGAACTGGTCGATGACAGGCATCGCGGACATCACCGCGATCGCCCTGTACACCCAGTACTGGAGTGCCTTCACGACCATTCCGCAGTGGGTGCTCGCGCTGATCGCCCTCGCGGTCGTGCTCGGCGTGAACCTGATCTCGGTGAAGTACTTCGGCGAGATGGAGTTCTGGTTCGCGATCATCAAGGTGGCCACGCTCGTCGCCTTCCTGTTCGTGGGCATCTTCCTGGTCGCCACCCAGCACCCGATCGACGGCCAGACCCCGGGCCTGAACATGATCACGGATCATGGCGGATTCATGCCGGGCGGCACCATGTCGGTGGTTCTCGTCATGCAGGGTGTCGTCTTCGCGTACGCCGCCCTGGAGCTGGTGGGTGTCGCGGCGGGCGAGACCGCCGACCCGCAGAAGGTCGTCCCGCGCGCGGTCAACTCGATCATGTGGCGCGTCGGCCTGTTCTACTGCGGCTCGGTGCTGCTCCTCGCGCTGCTGCTGCCGTCCTCGGTGTACTCGTCGAACGAGAGCCCGTTCGTCACCCTGTTCAGCAAGCTGGGCGTCGGCGGCATCGGCGACATCATGAACCTGGTCGTGCTCACCGCGGCCATGTCCAGCCTCAACTCCGGCCTCTACTCCACGGGCCGCATCCTGCGCTCCATGGCGATGTCCGGCTCCGCGCCGAAGTTCACCGCCCGCATGAACCGCAGCCAGGTGCCGTACGGCGGCATCCTGCTCACCGCCGGTGTCGGCGTCCTGGGTGTGGGCCTCAACTACCTCCTCCCGCACGACGCCTTCGAGATCGTCATCGAGGTCTCCTCGATCGGCATCATCGGCACCTGGGTCATGATCATGGTCGCCCACCTGGCGTTCGTCCGGCGTGCCAAGCAGGGCCTGCTCAAGCGGCCGTCGTTCCGCCTGCCCTGGTCCCCGGTCACCGAGATCGTCACGATCGTCTTCCTGCTGCTCGTGCTCGGCCTCATGTGGAACGACCCGGAGACGGGCCGTAAGACCCTGATGCTGATCCCGGTCATCGCGGTCCTGCTCGTCGCCGGCTGGTTCGCCGTCCGCCGCCGCATCCAGCGCGAGGCGACCCAGGAGCTGACCAAGCTGACCGACGGCGAATAACGCCGCCCCCCACTGTCAGCGGCAGCCCCTGCGGTGGCGTCATGTCGGAGATCGCTGAGGTCTCCGAGGTGGCGCCACCTCGCCGTTGGGCCGCGTGGTGACGGCCGCGAGGGCCGAGCCGCACGTTGCGAGTCGGGGGTGGTCGGGTAGGCCCAAGGCATGGCCCTCGTACCCCTGCCCCTGGAATTCCACCTCAAGGTGGGACAGATCGGCGCATCGTTCGCCCTGTTCGCGGCGGGGGTCCTCTGCCGGGCGCGGCGGTGGACCGGTTCCGGTACCCAGGGCGCGGCCGCCCCTGGGCGAGAGCAGCCGCTCCAGCTCTGCCAGTGCGCCCCCGTCCGGCCCTGCGCGGACCTCACGGCCGCGCCGCGCGGCCCGGTGGCCGCCGCCGAGACGGACCTGCGCACCTGTGTCTCGGAGCTCGCGTCCGACCTGGCGTTCCGGCTGGGCAGTGAGTCCCAGGGCAGCGGCGGTCCGGCGCACCCCTGAGCGGCATCCCCGGGCGCCGGGGTCGCATACTGGATCACGTATCGCCCGGGAACCGCTGGGGAGCCGTATGAAGCAGCACGAGCCCGATCCGGAGCCGCCCCCGCCCGGCGGCATCCTGTGGGACATCGCAGGTGAGGTACGGTCCCTGCTCGCGCTTCCGGCGGCGCTCACCCTTCAGGTGGCCCACCCGGCCGTCGGTGCCGGCGTCGACGAGCACTCCGTGTTCCGCACGGACCCCTGGGGCCGCGGCGAGCGCTCCCTGCGCTCGGTGATGCTGTGGGTCTACGGCGGTGACGCCGCCGCGCAGGAGGGGCGCCGCCTGCGGCAGCTCCACCGCACCATTCGCGGCACCGACGCCCGTGGCCGCAGTTACCACGCACTGACCCCCGCCTACTACGCCTGGGTCCACGCCACCGGCTTCCCCGTCTATCGCCAGGCCCAGCGCTACCTCGGCCGTCGCCCCTTCACCGAGGCGCAGGAACGCCGGCTCTACGCGGAGTGGCTCCAGGTCGGCCGGATCCTCGGGCTGCACGACCGCGACATGCCGCAGACCGTCGAGGAGTTCTGGCCCTACTACCGCAAGGTCCTGGCCGACGAGATCGAGCTGACGGCGGTCGTCCGTGAACTCGTCGCGGTCGACGTGCCGGTCCCGCCGCCCGACCGCGGGCCGCTGCCGGTCAGGCTCGCGCTGCGCGCACTGTGGCCGGTGCTGCTGCCCCCGCTGGCCCGCTTCCGTCGCTTCCTCACGATCGGGCTGATGCCGTCCGACGCGCGGGAGGCCATCGGCCTGCCGTGGACCCCGGTCCAGGAGCGCAGACTGCGACGGTTCGGCGCGGTCGTACGACGGGTGGTGCCGCTCCTGCCGGAGGGCCTGCGCTATCTGCCGATGGCGAGACGGGCGCGAGCCGCCGAAGCGGCCCGCGCCCGCTGACCCCGATGGGCCGTGACCCCGATGGGCCGTGACGCCGATGGGCCGCTGCCCTGATGGACGGCGGCCCCCGAAAGGCCGCTGCCCCCCAAGCCACAGGCCCGAGGCGAGGTCACTGCACCCTCGCGCGATCAGGCGTCAGTGGTCGTGCACCGAGTTCGTCGCGGCGATCTGCTTCCACGACTTCGGCTTCGCCGGCGCCACCCCGGCCCGCGCCACCCGGTCCCGCTGCGCCGCGGCCGTACCCGGCTTCGACGGCTGGTAGAGCCACGTGTCGAAGAGACCCGCCAGCGGCTTGCCGGAGACCTTCTCGGCGAACTTCACGAAGTCGGAGACCTTCGCGTTCCCGTACGCGTGCTCCTGCGGCCAGCCCTTGAGGATCGCGGCGAACTTCTTCTCGCCGACCTCGTTGCGCAGCGCCTGGATGGCCAGCGCCCCGCGGTCGTACACGGCGATGTCGAACTGGTTCTCCGCACCCGGGTCGCCGGGCTTGACCTGCCAGAACGAGTCGTCGGCGGGGTGCTGCGCGTACGTGTAGTCCGCCAGCTCCTGCGCCGTGCCCTCGCCCTCCTTCTCCGACCACAGCCACTGGCTGTAGCGGGCGAAGCCCTCGTTGATCCAGATGTCCTTCCAGCCGTCCACGGAGACGCTGTCGCCGTACCACTGGTGCGCCAGCTCATGCACGATCACCGACACGTTCGAGCCGTTCGCGAACTGCTTCGGGCTGTAGAACGGCCGTGTCTGCGTCTCCAGGGCGAAGCTGGACGGCACGTTCGGGACGTATCCGCCGAGCGCGTCGAACGGGTACTTCCCGAACTTCGTCTCCAGCCACTCGGCGACCTCGGTGGTCCGCTCGACGCTCGCGCGCGCCGCGCCGTAGTTGTCGCCCAGGTCCTTGCTGTACGCGTTCACGACCGGCAGGCCGTCCGCCGTCCTGTCGGTCGTGATGTCGAACTTGCCGACCGCGAGAGTGGTCAGATACGTCGCCTGCGGCTTGTTGGAGCGCCAGTTGAAGCGCGTCCAGCCGAGCTTCGACGACTGCGACTGGAGCACGCCGTTGGAGATCGCCTGCGTCCCGTCCGGTACGGCCACCGACACGTCGTACGTCGCCTTGTCGCGCGGGTGGTCGTTCGACGGGAACCACCAGGCCGCGGACTCCGGCTCGTTCGCCCCGATGCCGCCGTCCGGGGTGCGCTGCCAGGACGTGAAGCCGTACAGCTTCACCTCGGACGGTTTGCCGGCGTAGCGGACGACGACGGTGAACGTCGATCCCTTGGGCAGGCCCGCCGGCGGAGTGACCTCGAGCTCCTCCACGCCGGACGTGGCGAACTTCGCCTTCTTGCCGTTGACGAGGACCTCGCTGACCTTGAGGCCGAAGTCGAGGTCGAAGCGCGAGAGGTCCTGCGTGGACGTGGCGAGGATCGTCGCCGTGCCCTCCAGGAGATCCGTCTTCGGCTGGTACTTCAGTCGCAGGTCGTAGTGGGAGACGTCGTAGCCGCCGTTCCCGTAGTCCGGGTAGTAGGGGTCGCCGATGCCCGGTGCCCCAGGCGTGAAGTCCGCCGCCGATGCCGGGATCGCCAGCATGAGAGCGGCCGCCAGTGCGCCCGGGGCGATGAGTCTGCGGTACACGAAAGCTCCAAGTCGTAGGGCCGTGAGGGTTGTTGCCGACCCTATTCAGCCCCTCCCGCCCCGGTCATGTCCATGGCCTCACCTGTCACACGATCGCCATTCGGCCGACATGTGCCAATCCGTCCCATGGACCTTTCATCGCCACGGACTGCCCTCTTTTGCGAGGGAGTTCACCGGGGTAGCTTCCGCCCCATGCCGATACCTGAGAGACGCACGCGCCCCCTGTGGAGGACGCTCGCGACCGCGGCCACCGCCGCACTCCTTGCCGTTCTCGTCTCTCCCGGGGCCGCCCAGAGCGCCGCGCCCCGTGAGTCGAAGCCCGTCTACTCGTACGACAAGGCCATCCGTGAATCCGTCTGGGTCGACACCCGGCTCGACGGGGACGGCGACGGAAAGACCGACCGGGTCGCCGTCGACATCATCCGCCCGCGCGAACCCGCGCAGCAGGGCCGCAAAGTCCCCGTGATCATGGACGCGAGCCCGTACTACTCCTGCTGCGGCCGCGGCAACGAGAGCCAGCTGAAGACGTACGACGAGCACGGGAACGTCGTCCAGTTCCCGCTGTACTACGACAACTACTTCGTGCCGCGCGGCTACGCCTTCGTCGCCGTCGACCTCGCCGGAACCAACCGCTCCGACGGCTGTGTCGACGTCGGCGGCCGCTCCGACATCCAGTCCGGCAAGGCCGTCGTCGACTGGCTCAACGGGCGTGGCAAGGGCTACACGACCCGCACGGGCACCGAACGCGCCAAGGCCGGCTGGACCAACGGCAGAACCGGCATGATCGGCAAGAGCTATGACGCCACCATCGCGAACGGTGTCGCCGCCACCGGAGTCGAGGGCCTGAAGACGATCGTCCCGATCGGCGGCATCTCCTCCTGGTACGACTACTACTTCCAGCAGGGCGCGCCCCTGTACGACAGCGGCCCCGAGTGGCTGTCCGACTACGTCGAGAGCCCCGAGGCCCGCGCGCGCTGCGCCGCCGTGCAGAAGCGACTCGTCGACGAAGCGCCCAGGAGCGGCGACTGGACCCGCCTGTGGGACGAGCGGAACTACGTGCCCGACGCCGGCAAGGTCAAGGCCAGTGTCTTCGTCGTGCACGGCATGCAGGACCTCAACGTCCGCGCCAAGCACTTCGGTCAGTGGTGGGACGCCCTCGCGAAGGCGGGCGTCGACCGCAAGATCTGGCTCGCGCAGACCGGCCACGTCGACCCCTTCGACTCCCGCCGCAGCGCCTGGGTCGACACGCTCCACCGCTGGTTCGACCATGAACTCCTCGGCTACGACAACGGCGTGGACCGCGAGCCGATGGCCGACATCGAGCGCACCCCCGACCACTGGACCACCGACCGCGTCTGGCCGCCCCGCACCACCGACGCCGTGCGCCTGAGCCCCGCCAGGGGGAGCGCTGCCGGTGTCGGCACGCTCGGCCTGAAGCACGGCTCGGGCACCGAGACGATCACCGACGACCCGAAGCTGAGCGAGACCGACTGGGCCGCGCAGATCGACAAGTCGACGCCCGACAAGGCCGGGTTCATCACCGAGCCGCTCGGCAAGGACCTGCGTCTGTCCGGCTCCTCGAAGGTCACCGTCACCGCCACCCCGTCGACCGCGACCGCCCACCTCTCGGCCGTCCTCGTCGACCTCGGCCCGGCCACCGTCCGCGACTACGCCGACGCCGGCGAGGGCATCACCACGCTCACCGACCGCACCTGCTGGGGCGCGAGCACGGCCGGCGACAGCTCCTGCTTCCTGCGGACCGAGGCCAAGACCGCCGACGTCGACCGGACCGTGTTCAGTCGCGGCTGGGCCGACCTCGGCACCTACGCCTCCGACCGCACGGGCGAGCCGCTCACCCCCGGCAAGCCCTACACGATCACTCTCGACCTGGCCCCCAGCGACCACGTCGTGCCGGCGGGCCACCGCCTCGCGCTGATCGTCGCGGGCACCGACAAGGACCTCATCGACCCGCCGTCCACCAAGCCCACGCTCACTCTCGACCTGGCCAGGACGTCCGCGCGTGTCCCGCTCGTCGGCGGAGCCCACGCGTTCGAGGCCGCCACGGCCGGCACCCACACCGCCGCGCGCACGTCCGCGCCCGAGCGCCTGGCCGACCCGCGCCCGTTCCGCCCCGTCCCGGGAGCCGCCCGATGACACCGCGCTCCCTGACACCCCACCTCCGTACCCTCGCCCTGGCCGTGACGTCGGCCGTCCTCGCCGCGCCCCTGCTCACGGTCCCGGCCCAGGCGTCCTCCGCGGTGCCGCGGACCGGCTTCGAGCAGCGCGCCGGAGCCGGCTGGACCAGCGGGCCCGAGGAGCAGGACTTCCTCGCGGCGGTCGACAAGGGCAGTGACCGCGTCTTGGTCGACACGGTCGGCACCACCAAGCAGGGCAGGCCCGTCCAGCTCGTCCGTGTCGGCGAGCACCGGACCGCGAACACCGTGCTGCTCATCTGCAGCCAGCACGGCAACGAACCGTCCGGCCGCGAGGCGTGCCTCACCACGATCCGCGACCTCGCCTACGCCAAGGACAGCAAGACGAAGGCATTCCTGTCCCGCACCACCCTGCTCGTCGTCCCCACCGCCAACCCCGACGGCCGCGCCGCGAACACCCGCGGCAACTCCGACGGCGTCGACATCAACCGCGACCACATCGCCCTGGACACCGCCGAGGCGCGCGCCATGGCCGCGGTCATCCGCGACCGCAAGCCCGACGTGATCTACGACCTCCACGAGTACGGGGCCACACCCAAGTACTACGACAAGGACCTCTTCGACCTCTGGCCGCGCAACCTCAACACCGACACCCGGGTCCACGACGAGGCGGAGACCCTCTCCACGGCGTACGTCCGTCCTGCCGCGAACTCGGGCGGGTACTCCACCGGTACGTACGGCATCTGGACCGACCCGGTGACCGGGGAGCCCGTCAAACAGACCGCGGGGGACGGGCAGGAGCGCATCCTGCGCAACGTCTCCGGCGTGAAGCACGCGGTCGGACTGCTCATCGAGAGCCGCGTCGATCCCCAGACCGACGCGGAGAAGGCCGACCCGGCGCTCAACAACCGGCGCCGGGTGAGCAGCCAACTGTCCGCGCTGAGTGGCTTGTTCACGTTCACCGACCAGCATCGCGCCAGGATGGAGGCGGCCACCGGCGCCGCCCGTGTGGCCGGATTCCGCGACCGCGGACCCGTCTACGTAGGCGGCGCGGACAACGACCCTGCCGAGCCCGCGGAGATCATCCAGAACCCTCCGTGCGGCTACCGTCTCGACGCGGCGCAGTACGCGGCCGTGCGGGACAAGCTGGCGCTGCACGGGATCACCGTGCGCAACGACCGGGGCGGGGACGGGGTGTTCGTGCCGCTGCGCCAGTCCGAACGGGCGCTCGTGACGCTGCTCCTCGATGCGCGTGCCCCGTACCACCTCATCGAGGGGGAACCCGACACAACTTGCTGAATCCGGGGCATTCACGCCATGTGTGGTAGGTCCTGAGGGGTGAATAATCCCGAAATCAAACCTGCCGCGGAGGCGACGGGGCGACGGAGTCCGGCGACCGACCGGGTGGTGTTCGGCGTGACAGCCGCACTCACCGTGGCGTTCGTCATCTGGGGCTCCGTCGCCACCGACTCCCTCGAGGACGTCTCGACGCGCCTCCTCAAAGGGCTGATCCACAACGGCGGTTGGGCGTTCATGCTGGCCGCGTCCGGCTTCGTCGTCTTCGCCCTCTGGCTGGCGATCAGCCGGTACGGGAAGATCACACTGGGCGACGAGGGCGAGGCGCCCGAGTTCAGGACCGTCTCCTGGGTCGCCATGATGTTCAGCGCGGGCATGGGCATCGGCCTGATGTTCTACGGAGTCAGCGAGCCCCTCGCCCACTACACCACGCATCCGCCGGGCACCCTCCCCGTCGACTCGGCCCAGGCCATGGAGACCTCCATGGCCACGACCCTCTTCCACTGGACGCTGCACCCCTGGGCGATCTATGCCGTCGTCGGACTGGCCATCGCCTACAGCACGTTCAGGCGCCGCCGCCGGCAGACCATCAGCTCGGTTTTCGTGCCACTGATCGGCGAACGGCACGCGCACGGGGCCTGGGGCCGCGTCATCGACATCATCGCGATCTTCGCCACGCTCTTCGGCTCCGCCGCGTCCCTCGGTCTCGGCGCCCTGCAGATCGGCAGCGGAGTCGAGGTGCTCGACTGGATGGACAAGGCGAGCACCGGGCTCCTTGTCACCATCATCGCGGTCCTCACCGTGGCCTTCGTCGCCTCGGCGGTGTCCGGGGTGGAGAAGGGCATCCAGTGGCTGTCCAACATCAACATGGTCCTCGCGCTGATCCTGGCCGGATTCGTGTTCATCGCCGGCCCGACGATCCTGGTCCTCGACCTGGTGCCCACGTCCCTGGGCGCGTACCTCGGTGACCTGCCGCAGCTCATCGGCAGGACGGAGGCGTCCAGCGGCAAGGGCGTCGCGGCCTGGCTGGGCAGCTGGACGGTCTTCTACTGGGCGTGGTGGATCTCCTGGACGCCGTTCGTCGGCATGTTCATCGCCCGCATCAGCAAGGGCCGCACGATCCGGCAGTTCGTCGGTGGCGTCATCCTCGTCCCCAGCTCCGTCAGCCTCATCTGGTTCGCGATCTTCGGCGGTACGGCGATGAACCTGAAAGAGCGCGGCGCGCTCGGCAACGCCTCCACTCCCGAGGCCCAACTCTTCGGTGTACTGCACGAGTTCCCCATCGCCACCGCGACGAGCCTGCTCGTGATGATCCTCGTCGGGATCTTCTTCGTCTCCGGCGCCGACGCGGCCTCCATCGTGATGGGCACGCTCTCCCAGAAGGGCGCTCTCGAACCCGGCCGCTTCGTGGTGATCTTCTGGGGCGTCGTCACCGGAGCCGTCGCCGCCGTCATGCTCCTCATCGGCAATGGCTCGGGCAACGCGCTGACCGGCCTGCAGAACCTGACGATCCTCGTCGCCGCGCCCTTCACCCTCGTCATGATCGGGATGTGCGTGGCCCTGATGCGGGACCTGCGCCACGATCCGCTGATCGTCCGCGGCGACATGGGAGTCGAGGCCGTCGAGGCGGCGGTCATCGCCGGCCACGAGCAGTACGACGGCGACTTCGAGATCCGGATCGGGCCGGGCCAGGGCACGGAGCGTGAGGGCGACCCGATCGGCTAGGGCTTTTCGTCCGGATCGGGCCGGACCGGGGAGAGGGGCCTGGTGCCGTGCCGGCCTCGCCGTGCCTCGCGAGGCTGAGGAGGGAGCCCACGCGGGAGGGCGGCGACTGACGCGACAACGCTGCGAGGCGCCGATCCCACGCGGGGCGTCGGCGACTGACGCGACAACGCCGCGAGGCGTGGTGCCGGGCCCCGCGAGCCCGGGCGATCCGAACGAAAGGCCCCGGCCCCCGGCCCGTGCGGTCGCAGCGCTCAGGAGACGGCGAGCCCGGCCGCCTCCCGGGCGCAGCCCCACGCGACCGTCACACCGGCCCCGCCCTGTCCGTAGTTGTGGACCAACACCCCGCCCCACGGCGCCCGTTCACGCTCGACCCGTACCTCGGGCCGCGTCGGTCGCAGTCCCACCCGGTGCCCGATGATCCGTGCCCCCGCGATCTCGGGCCGCACCCCCGCGCACCGCGCCACGATCGCCTCCGCCACGGCGGGATCGGGTTCGAGCGACCAGTCGTCCTCCTGCGCCGTGCCGCCCAGGATCAGCCGGCCGGGCTGGGGAAAGAAGTACGTCGAGGTGTCGGGGGAGTCGCCGCCGCCGGTGAACCACGTGTCCACGCCCGGGTTCTCCACGAGGACGAGCTGCCCACGCAGGGGGCGTACGGAATCGTCCGGTACGAGCGCCCGGGCGCCGATGCCCGTGCAGTTCACCACGACCGGCGCCGCCGCGCCTGCCTCCGCGAGGTCCGAGACCTCCCGCGTCTCCACGCGCCCGCCGGCCGCCAGGAAGCGCTCCTTCAGCCACTCCAGGTGCACCGGCATGTCGACCAGGGGAAGCCGTGCCCACAGGCCCGCGCCACCCCCGTACTCCGCCGCGGTCGCCGGACGTAGCCCCGCCACCCCGTCCGCCCACGGCCCCAGACCGTCGAGGACGGTGTCGGCGTGCACGCCCTCCGCCATGCGCACACCTGCCGCACCGGGCCGCGCCGCCAACTCCTCGTACACGCGCAGGGACCGCAGCGACCAGTCGGTCACCCGCTCCACCGGGCCGATCTTGTACGGCCACCACAACGCGCCCGCGACCGCCGACGTCGTCAGCGCGGTGGGGTCCCGCGTCCAGAGGCCCACGCGCCGCCCCGTACCGACGAGTTCAAGCGCCGTCGTCAGGCCGATGACCCCGCCGCCGACCACGATCACATCGCTGCTCGTGTCACTGTCCACGAGCGGACGGTAGCCGAATGCGTCATGCCGTGCTCACATCAGCTCTCGGGTGGGAATACTCCGGACATGTCTGCCGAGTACGCGACCTTCGGCCTGGCACCGGCCATGCGCGCCGGTGGAGTTCTCACGAACGGGGGCTACCAAGTCCACCGGGAGTTCCTGGACTTCATCGTGAACGGCTCGCCGCTGCTGTTCCAGCTCTGTGACCTCGACGCCGTCTCCCCGCTCGCCTCCGACGTCCCGCCGGCGATCTTCACGGCCCACGTCCGCGGCCTGCTCCTCGAAGCGGACGCGCCGCTGCCCGGCGGCCGCTACGTCATCTACGGGTGCCCCGAGTGCGAGGTTCTCGCATGCGGGGCCGTCACCGCGGTCATCGAGGCGGACGGGCCCGACGTCATCTGGCGGGACTTCGCCTGGCAGACCGAGGAGCGGGCCGACTTGGAACGCAACGGCTACCACGGCATAGGCCCCTTCCACTTCGACGGCGCCGCGTACCGCGAGGCCCTGCGGCCGCTGCTCGACGGCGCCGCGGAGCCGGCCCCGGCCCGTCGTGTCCTGCTCATCGGGGCCCGCGTCGCCGTTCTCGCCAAACTCGCCGCCGCTCTGCGCACCATCGGCATCGGCGCCGAGATCACCCAGGACGCGGCCGGTGTGCCGCCCGAGGAACTGCGTACCTACGGCGCGGTCGCCTTCGGGCGCGCCGTCGGCGAGGCCGACCGGGCCGCGGTGCGCGAACAGTTCGAGCGGGCGGGCGCCGAGGCGGCGTTCGTGGACGGGCTCGCCCCGATCGTCCCGCTTCTCGTCGCCCAGGTGGAGAGCGCCCTGGACCGGCGGGCCGTCCCGCAGCGGCGCCTCACCCGCCTCGTCGCCGCCGACGGAGAGGCGAGCCTGGAGGTCACCTCCGCCTGCCGGGTCCGCCTCACCGTGTACCGCCTCGACCGGCTCCACCGCACCCACGCCGAGGACGTCTTCGACGCCGTGCTCGAATCGGGCCGCCACCGCATCGCGCTCGACCCGACGGCGACCAGGGGCGAGTCGTTCGTCGTGGCCCGCACCACGGGGAGCGTGCTGGTGGCGCCCGTGATCCGGTGAGGGGGACGTGCGCCGACGGGGAGCGGCTGGCGTGGGCGGTCCGTCCGATCGCTAAAATCGGCGGTCTGATGACTGCCACTCTCGTAGCCAAGAACCTCGCCGCCGGGCACGGCGACCGGTCCCTGTTCTCCGGGCTCGACCTCGTGGTCGCGCCCGGCGACGTGATCGGGCTCGTCGGCGCCAACGGCGCCGGGAAGTCCACGCTCCTCACACTCCTCGCCGGCCTCGACACCCCCGAGCAGGGCGAGCTGCGGCTCTCACCGCCCGGCGCGACCGTGGGGCACCTGCCCCAGGAGCCGGAGCGCCGCCCCGGCGAGACCGTGCGCGAGTTCCTCGCCCGGCGCACCGGCGTCGACGCCGCGCAGCGGGCCATGGACGAGGCCACCCAGGCCCTCGTCGACGGGGCGCCGGGAGCCGACGACGCCTATTCGGTCAGCCTGGAGCGCTGGCTCGACCTCGGCGGCGCGGACCTCGACGAGCGCGCCGAGGAGGTCACCGGCTCCCTCGGCCTCGGCGTGGGCCTCGACCAGGCGATGACCTCGCTCTCCGGCGGCCAGGCCGCCCGCGCGGGTCTCGCCTCGCTGCTGCTGTCCCGCTACGACGTGTTCCTGCTCGACGAGCCGACCAACGACCTCGATCTGGACGGCCTGGAGCGCCTGGAGTCCTTCGTGCGCGGTCTGCGCGCCGGCACGGTCGTCGTCAGCCACGACCGCGAGTTCCTGACGCGCACGGTCACCAAGGTCCTGGAGCTGGACCTCGCCCAGCAGGAGATCAACCTCTACGGCGGTGGATACGAGGCCTACCTGGAGGAGCGCGAGGTCGCCCGCCGCCACGCCCGCGACGAGTTCGACGAGTACGCCGACAAGAAGGCGGCTCTCGAAGGACGTGCCCAGATGCAGCGCGGCTGGATGGACAAGGGCGTCAAGAACGCCCGCCGCAAGGCCACGGACAACGACAAGATCGGCCGCAAGTTCCGCAGCGAGGCCAGCGAGAAGCAGGCGGCCAAGGCCCGGCAGACGCAGCGCATGATCGAGCGCCTCGACGTCGTGGACGAGCCGCGCAAGGAGTGGGAGCTGCGCATGGAGATCGCGGCGGCGCCGCGCTCCGGCGCCGTCGTCGCCACGCTGCGCGACGCCGAGGTGCGTCGGGGCGACTTCACGCTCGGTCCGGTCTCGCTCCAGATCGACTGGGCCGACCGCATCGCGATCACCGGGGCCAACGGCGCCGGGAAGTCGACGCTGCTCGGCGCGCTCCTCGGCCGGGTGCCCCTGGACGCGGGGCACGCGACGCTCGGCTCCGGTGTCGTCGTCGGCGAGGTCGACCAGGCGCGGGCCCTGTTCCACGGCTCGGAGTCGCTGCTCGACGCGTTCTGCGCGGCCGTGCCGGACACCGAACCGGCCGACGTGCGCACGCTGCTCGCGAAGTTCGGCCTGAAGGCCGATCACGTCCTGCGGTCGGCGGCCACGCTGTCACCGGGCGAGCGCACCCGGGCCGCGCTGGCGCTGCTCCAGGGGCGCGGCGTCAACCTGCTCGTCCTGGACGAGCCGACGAACCACCTCGACCTGCCCGCCATCGAGCAGCTGGAGTCGGCACTCGACTCCTACGAGGGCACGCTCCTGCTCGTCACCCATGACCGCCGCATGCTGGACGCCGTCAGGACGCAGCGCCGCATCGAGGTCGCCGACGGCAAGGTGACGGAGCTGTCCGTCTGACGTTCCGCGGCGTGACCGCGTGACCGCGTGACCGCGTGACCGCGTGACCGCGTGACCGCGTGACCGCGTGACCGCGTGACCGCGTGACCGCGTGACCGCGTGGCCACACGAGTCGACGGTGGCGTGCGGGGCCGACGCGTGGGGTGGGGCTGACGTGTGCCGCGTGTGCCGACGCGTGGCGCGTGGGCTGACGTGTGCCGCCCGCTTCGGGCTTCGGCGTGGCCCCCCGGGGCCGGTCACCTGTGTGGTGACCGGCCCCGGGTGTGTCAGCGCCCCTTCGGGTCGAGCAGGCCCGCGCGGCGCAGCGCTTCGGCCATCTCGCTGTTCGCGGGGGCGGGCGCGGAGGCCCCACCGCGCCGCTGGCCCTGGGACTGCTGCCGCTGGCCCTGTCCCTGCTGGCGTCGGCCCTGGCCGCCCTGGCCCTGACCGCCCTGTGCCTGGCCCTGGCGCTGCTGCCCTCGCTGCTGCGGCGGGCGCCCGCCACGCTCCCGGCGGCCACCACCGCCGGCACCTGCCCCGCCCCCGGCACCCGGCTCGCCCGCCGCCGCCTCGTCGTCGAGGCGCAGCGTCAACGAGATCCTCTTGCGCGGGATGTCCACGTCGAGGACCTTCACCTTGACGATGTCACCCGGCTTCACGACGTCCCGCGGGTCCTTCACGAACGTCTTCGACATCGCGGACACATGGACGAGCCCGTCCTGGTGCACGCCGACGTCCACGAACGCGCCGAACGCCGCCACGTTCGTCACGACGCCCTCGAGGACCATCCCGGAGGCCAGGTCGGAGATCTTCTCGACGCCGTCCTTGAAGGTCGCCGTCTTGAAGGCGGGACGCGGGTCGCGCCCCGGCTTCTCCAGCTCCTTGAGGATGTCCGAAACCGTCGGCAGACCGAACGTGTCGTCCACGAACTCGGCCGGCTTCAGCGACCGCAGCGCCGCCGCGTTCCCGATGAGGGACGCGACCTCGCCACCCGTCGTCTTCACCATGCGCCGGACCACGGGGTACGCCTCCGGGTGCACGGACGACGCGTCGAGCGGGTCGTCGCCGCCCCGGATCCGCAGGAAGCCCGCGCACTGCTCGTACGCCTTCGGGCCCAGCCTGGACACGTCCTTGAGGCCCTTGCGCGACGTGAACGGGCCGTTCGTGTCGCGGTGCGCCACGATGTTCTCCGCGAGGCCCGAGCTGATGCCGGACACGCGGGCCAGCAGGGGAGCGGACGCCGTGTTCACGTCCACGCCCACGCCGTTCACACAGTCCTCGACGACCGCGTCCAGGGAGCGCGACAGCTTCACCTCGGACAGGTCGTGCTGGTACTGGCCCACACCGATCGACTTCGGGTCGATCTTCACCAGCTCGGCCAGCGGGTCCTGGAGGCGGCGGGCGATCGACACGGCGCCGCGCAGCGACACGTCCATGTCGGGCAGCTCCTGCGAGGCGAAGGCCGACGCCGAGTACACCGACGCGCCCGCCTCCGACACCATCACCTTGGTGAGGTTCAACTCCGGGTGCTTGGTGATCAGTTCACCGGCGAGCTTGTCGGTCTCGCGCGACGCCGTGCCGTTCCCGATCGCGATCAGGTCGACCTTGTGCTCCTGGGCGAGCCGGGCCAGCTTGGCCAGCGCCTCGTCCCACCGGTTCGCGGGCACGTGCGGGTGGATGACGTCCGTCGCCACGACCTTGCCCGTCGCGTCGACGACCGCGACCTTCACGCCCGTGCGGAAGCCGGGGTCGAGGCCCAGCGTCGCGCGCGTGCCCGCCGGGGCGGCGAGCAGCAGGTCCCGCAGGTTCGCCGCGAAGACCTGCACGGCCTCGTCCTCCGCCGCCGTGCGCAGCCGCAGCCGCAGGTCGAGGCCGAGGTGCACCAGGATGCGGGTCCGCCAGGCCCAGCGCACGGTGTCGGACAGCCACTTGTCCCCGGGCCGCCCCTGGTTCCTGATGCCGAACCGGTCCGCGACGATCGGCTCGTACGAGGACGGGCCGCCGACCGCGTCCCCCGGCTCCTCCGGCTCCAGGGTCAGGTCGAGGATCTCCTCCTTCTCGCCGCGGAGCATCGCGAGGATCCGGTGGGAGGGCAGCGCGGTGAAGGGCTCCGAGAAGTCGAAGTAGTCGGCGAACTTCGCGCCCGCCTCCTCCTTGCCCTCGCGGACCTTGGCGGCCAGCTGTCCCCGGCCCCACATGCGCTCACGCAGCTCGCCGATCAGGTCGGCGTCCTCGGAGAAGCGCTCGGTGAGGATGGCGCGGGCGCCGTCGAGCGCGGCCTGCGCGTCCGCGACGCCCTTGTCGGCGTCGACGAACGCGGCCGCGGCCGCGGCCGGCTCCACCGTGGGGTCCCCGAGCAGCCCGTCCGCCAGTGGCTCGAGCCCCGCCTCACGCGCGATCTGCGCCTTGGTGCGGCGCTTCGGCTTGAACGGCAGGTAGATGTCCTCGAGGCGCGCCTTGGTCTCGGCGGCCATGATCTGCGCCGTCAACTCGTCGGTCAGCTTGCCCTGTTCCCTGACCGAGTCGAGGACCGCCGTGCGCCGCTCCTCCAGCTCCCGCAGGTAGCGCAGCCGCTCCTCGAGCGTGCGCAGCTGCGCGTCGTCGAGCATCTCGGTCGCTTCCTTGCGGTAGCGCGCGATGAACGGGACCGTCGAACCGCCGTCGAGCAGCTCGACGGCGGCCTTCACCTGCCGCTCCCGTACGCCGAGCTCCTCGGCAATCCTGCCTTCGATGGACCCTGTGATGGGACCTGCGCTGGGTGTTGCCACGATGCCGTACCGCCTTCTCAACTGAGGGTGCGCGGCAATTGTGGCAGGTGGCGCCGACAACGGGGGGCAGCCCACCGGCCTGCCGGCGCCTGGTGGCCTTTCAGGCGGCCTTGCCGATCAGGTCGGCCGGGAACGCGCCCGCGCCGAGTGCGGTGCCCATGAACCCGCCGGCCAGCTCCGTGAGCCGGGCCACGCCCGCCTCGCCCAGGTGCGCGTACGGCTCCCGGTCGAGCCGGTCGGTCTGCTCCTCCAGGTCGCGGCGCAGCGCCACGCCGAGGTCGGTCAACTCGCCCTGGGCGTCGAGCACCTTGCGCTCCCTGAGCCGGTCGGCGGCCGCGTCGAAGTCCTCGCGGGTCCAGCCGCGCGTGGCGAGCAGCCACTTCGGGGCCATGCCCTTGCCGGTCGCCACATGGCTCACCAGCGCCTCGACGGGGTCGAGGCCGGCGGCGAGCAGCGCGGCCAGGTGCCCGTCGCCGCGGTGCTCACGCAGCAGGGTGGTGGCGTGCCAGTACGCGAGGTGCGGCTCCTCGGGCACCGGCAGGTCGGCGTGGCCGGCGTAGAGCGGCCGGGCGTGGCGGGTGCAGGCCTCCGTGGCCCGCAGCGCGAGCGTGGCCGCCTCGGCCATTTCCGGGGAGGTCACGATCTCGTCCCCGAGGAGCCTGCGCAGCGTCGAGTCGACGGCACGCGCGCGTGCCGCGAGGACCGTCTCCGGGGAGGCCGTCTCCCACACCGCGGGCACGTGTTCGGCGACGAGCTCGTGCTTGAAGTTGTAGAACGTCGCCGTCACGGTCCCGGCGCCGACGGCCCCCATCGCCGCAGCGCGGGCCGCGAAGTAGGCCGCGCTCCGATGGGTGATCCCGATGGCGCCCAACTCCTTGCCCAGGTCGGGCGAGAAGTAGTGCATCGAGTGGAACGGATTGAGCATGTTGTGGCAGCGGCGGGCGGCGCGGGGGTCTGAAGCCGGAGAGGTCGTCATGCCAGTACGTTACCGACTGGTTGGTACGGGTGGAACGTGCGGGGCGCGGCTCGTTCGCCACACCGTTCGCAGAGCCGCCGGCCGGGCCGCTCCCAGCGCACCGGGCCCACCGATGGCAGGAAAGGTGGGGTACTCGTCGTTGCGGCCCTCGGGCCGAGCCCGAACACTGGCCGTATGGCCGCCCGCACCGTGCTCATCCTGTTGTTCGACGATGTCCAGAGCCTGGACGTGACCGGCCCGGCAGAGGTCTTCGCCGGTGCCGCCCTCTGCCGAGGGCCGCGCCCCGCGGACACGTACCGCATCCGCGCCGCCTCCCTCGACGGCGGTCCCGTGCGCACCTCCAGCGGGCTCACGCTCGTCCCCGACCACGCGCTCGCCGACGCGCCCGCACCGCACACGCTCCTCGTCCCCGGCGGCCGCGGCACGCGCCGCCCGGACTCGCGCCTGACCGCCTGGCTGCGGGAGCACGGCCCGCGCGCGGAGCGTCTCGTCTCCGTCTGCACGGGCGCCATCCTGCTCGCCGAGGCGGGCCTGCTCGACGGCCGCCGGGCGACCACGCACTGGGCGTACTGCGACCGTCTCGCCCGCGACCACCCCGCCGTCGAGGTCGACCCGGACCCCATCTACGTACGCGACGGGAACGTGGCGACCTCGGCCGGCGTCACCGCGGGCATCGACCTCGCCCTCGCGCTCGTCGAGGAGGACCACGGCCGCGACACCGCGCTGACGGTCGCCCGCCACCTCGTCGTGTTCCTGCGACGCCCGGGAGGCCAGGCCCAGTTCAGCGCCCAGCTCTCCGCCCAGACCGCGCGCCGCGAGCCGCTGCGCGAGGTCCAGCACTGGATCACCGAGCATCCCGACGACGACCTCTCCGTCGAGGCGCTCGCCTCCCGCGCCCGCCTCTCGCCACGCCATTTCGCCCGCGCCTTCCAGGCGGAGACCGGCATGACCCCGGGCCGGTACGTCGACCTGGTCCGCCTCGAACAGGCGCGCCGCCTCCTGGAGGACACCTCCGACGGCGTCGAGGAGATCTCCCGCACCTGCGGCTACGGCACTCCCGAAGCGATGCGCCGCGCCTTCGCCCGAACGCTCGGCGCGTCCCCGGCCGAGTACCGCCGCCGCTTTTGCGCGGCCGGAACTCGTCCACCGGGCCGGCGCCCGTCCGAACCCCGCACATGCTGACCGAAAGGCACCCGATGAAGATCGCCATCGTCCTCTTCGACCGTTTCACCGCGCTCGACGCCGTCGGCCCCTACGAGACGCTCGGCAGGCTGCCCGACGCGGAACTCACCTTCGTCGCCGAACGGACCGGGCCCGTGCGGTCGGACACCGGGCGGCTCGCCCTCACCGCCGACAAGGCGTTGCCGGAGCTGACCGACCCGGACGTCGTCGTCGTTCCCGGCGGCCCGGGCCAGAGCGCGCAGATGGAGAACGAGGTGCTGCTCGACTGGCTGCGCACCGTCGACGCCACCAGCACCTGGACGACCTCCGTGTGCACGGGTTCCCTGCTCCTCGCCGCAGCCGGTCTGCTCGACGGCCGGCGCGCGACGTCGCACTGGCTGGCGCTCGACACGCTCAAGCAGTTCGGCGCCGAGCCGACGGGCGAACGGGTCGTCGTCGACGGCAAGTACGTCACCGCCGCCGGGGTCTCCTCAGGCATCGACATGGGCCTGACCCTCGTCGGCACGATCGCGGGCGAAGAACACGCGCAGGCCGTACAGCTGCTCACCGAGTACGATCCGCAGCCGCCCTACGACGCTGGTTCGCCCGAGAAGGCCCCCGCACACCTCGTCGAGAAGTTCCGCGCCGAGAGCCGCTTCTTCCTGGAGTAGTCCAGGAGACCGGCTTCACCCTGAGGTGGTCCGGGGGATCGGCATCACGCTGGCTGAGACCGTCCGGGGGACCGGCTTCACCCTGAGGTGGTCCGGGGGACCGGCATCACGCTGGCTGAGACCGTCCGGGGGACCGGCTTCACGCCGAGACGGTCCGGGGGAGCGGCTTCGCCGATGAGGTGTGCCGGGAGGCCCGCTTCACTCTGACGTGGTCCACGTGAAGTGCGGCTTCCTGCGCTCCAGGAACGCGGCGACGCCCTCCGCGGTGTCGCCGCTTCCGCGCGCCTGCTCGGCCCAGTGCGCCGCCCGGTCCACGCGCCCGTCGGCGAACTCCTTCGCCGCGGCCTGCGTCAGCTGCGAACGCTCACCGAGAATCCGCGCGAACTCGCCGACGCGCTTGTCCAGTTCGTCCCCGGCGAGCACCTCGTCCACGAGCCCGGTCCGCAGGGCGCGCTCCGTGCCGATCAACTCGCCCGAGAACAACAGGTACTTGGCCGTCGCGGGTCCCACCAGGGAGGCGAGGCGGCGCGTCGAGCCCGCCGGGTAGACGATCCCCAGCTTCGACGGGGTGACCCCGAACAGCGTGTCCTCGGCCGCGAACCGCAGGTCACACGCCGCGGCCAGCTGGCAGCCACCGCCCACGCAGTACCCGCGTACCGCGGCCAGCGTCGGCTTGGCGAAGGCCGCGAGTGCCTCCTCGGCCGCGACCGCGAGCTCCTGCGCCCGCGAGCCCGAGCCGCCGAGTGCGGAGATGTCGGCGCCCGCGCAGAAGGTCCCGCCGGCCCCGGTCAGTACCAGCACACGCACCGACGGGTCGGCCTCGAGCCGGGCGAGCAGCGGCGGGAGCGAGCGCCACATGCCGTCGGTCATGGCGTTCCGTTTGGCGGCGTGGTCGATGACGACGGTGGCGATGCCGTCGGTGACCGAGTGGGTGAGCTGCGGCGGTGTGTGCGACATGCGCCGGATGCTATCCGCAGGGCTCGAACATGCGATCACCAAGGGGCGGCCGGTGAGGAGGCGTCCTGGCGCCGTCCGGCCGACGCGTCCTCGGGCGTACGACGGCCGATGGGGCGTCCCGACACGTACAACCTGAACAGGCATCGAAGAGGAAACCAGAACGGCAGGATCGGTCGCACACCTGACGCTGTCATACGCCAACGGTCAAATTGCGTCGATACTCGCTGACTTCTGGTCAGTCATTCGGTACGGACCAGTGGATTCCCAACACTCGATGCGTGGTGACAATCGAGCGCAAGGGCGGCGACCGGACGATGAGCGACCAGGGGTGGGGGTCCCGCCCGCGTCCTCAGGGCACTGGGGGAGCGCCCCCCGTGCAGGAACCGGGAAGTCCGCTACCGTACGAGGGGGTCTGGCGCTTCACGGCGCAGGCCGTCGACGCGTCCGTGCCGCAGGCCCGGCACGCCGTACGTGACCTGCTGGTCCGGCAGGGCGTACCCGCCTCGGACGACCTCGTCCAGGGGCTGCTGCTCATCGTCTCCGAGCTGGTCACCAACGCCGTGCGGCACGCGGCCCTGCTCTCGCCCGTCCTCGCGGTGGAGGTCGCCGTCGGCGCCGAGTGGGTGCGCGTCTCCGTGGAGGACGAGCACCCCTACCGCCCGACCGCTCTGGAGGCCACCGACGGGCAGACGGGCGGGCGTGGCCTCCTCCTCGTACGCGAGGTCACCCGGGAGGCGGGCGGGGTGTGCGACGTCGAGCACACGGCGAGCGGAGGCAAGGTGATCTGGGCAGCCCTGCCCCTCAGACCCGTCGTCGCCTGACCGGCGGACTCACCAGCCGGCGGACGGTCCCGTCAGCTCCCGGATCGCCGGCCGGGCGGCGTCCAGCACGGTCATGAACCATGCCGAGAACGGCCCCTGGGCGTGCCGCACGGCCAGCTCCTCGGCCGTCACGAACGCGGTCCCGCCGACCTCGGAGGGGTCCGGCCGCAGCGGCGCCTGGACCATCCCCACGAAGAGGTGGTTGAACTCCTGCTCCACCAGGCCCGAGTCCGGGTCCGGGTGGTTGTAGCGCACCGTCCCCGCCTCCGCGAGCAGCGACGGCGAGACCCCCAGCTCCTCGAATGTCCTGCGGGCGGCCGCGGCGAACGGCGCCTCGCCCGGATACGGGTGCCCGCAGCACGTGTTCGACCACACGCCGGGGGAGTGGTATTTGCCGAGCGCGCGCTGCTGGAGCAGCAGCCTGCCCTGTTCGTCGAAGAGGAACACGGAGAACGCTCTGTGCAGCTGTCCGGGCGCCTGATGCGCGGAGAGCTTCTCCGCCGTGCCGATCGTCCTGCCGTCCTCGTCGACGAGTTCCAGCAAGATCGCTTCTCCGGTGCCGTTCGACGAACTGTTCGCCGCGGTGGCAGGTGTGGTCGGCATACCCATCCTTCGCTTCGGTCCTCGAACCCCAAGTCTGCCGTACCGGACAGACAGTCCAGGCACTTGGCGGCGCCCGCATGTCCCGCCCGGGGGCCGGGCGGGACATGCACAGGGTCAGACGCCGAAAGCGGCCGGGTAGGTGATCGTGCCCTGCGGCACCTGCCAGGAACCGTCCGCCGCGCCCAGGACGAGCGCCATCATCGCCTCGTCGGGCACCTCGAACGCGGGCCGGATGCCGTACCCGGAGGCGGGCGTGAAGCCGAACCTCGGGTAGTAGTCCGGGTGCCCCAGCACGAGGACGAGCCGCTCCCCACGCGCGCGTGCCGCGTCGAGCACCGCGTTGACGACGGCCGAACCGGCGCCGGTGCGCTGGTGTCCCGGAAGCACCGCGACGGGTGCCAGGGCCGCCGCGGGCGCGCCGCCGACCAGGCAGCGGGTGACCAGCGCGTGCGCCGCCACGGTGCCGTCCGGCGCCTCGGCGACGTACGACAGGCCGGGCAGCCACGCGTCGGTGTCCGCCCGCAGGGCGTCCACGAGGTCGGCCTCCGCCCGGGTCGGGAAGGCGGCGGCGTTCACGGCGTGCACGGCCGCGGCGTCGGAGGCCGACTCGGGCCGCGTGGGCCACGCCGCCGCGGGGCGCAGCGCGTAGCCGGTGTAGCCGTAGTCCTCGCCGTGGTCGCGCCGCATCGCCAGTTCGGCGCGCGCGCCCGCGAGGGCCTCCGCCATGCCGGGTGCCTGTGGGTCCGCGGTTTCGGTGCGCTCGGCGAGCGGGCCGTAGTACTCGTCCCAGTCGGACTCGGGCTGCCGGTGGACACCGAGCACGGAGTACCCGGCGCCGGTGCAGGCCCGGACGTTCTCGTCGGTCGTCCGCAGCGCGCAGTGCGGCTCCCAGAAGGCGCGTGCCTCGGGGGACGGATCGGCGATGGTCCACTCGCACTCGGTGAGCGCGAGCGAGCCGCCCGGGGCGAGCAGCCGCTTCCACCGCCGCAGTGCCTGGTCGAAGCCGATGGAGTAGGCCGAGCTCTCGGCCCAGATCAGATCGAACGAAGCGTCCTGACAGGGGAGTTCGCCCATGTCGGCGTTGACGGGGTGGATCCGGTCGGCGAGGCCCCGTGCCTCGGCGGCGGCGCGCAGCTCGTCGAGGAACGGCTCGTGGAGGTCGACCGCGGTGACCTGGCCGCCGGTCTCGGCGGCCAGGAGCAGAGCGGAGCGGCCGGGGCCGCAGCCGAGGTCGAGCACGCGCGGGCGCTCGGGCAGCGGCCCCACGAGGGAGAGGAGTCGCAAGGTGGTGGAGTCGGAGCCGGGGCCCTGGCGGGGAAGTCCGCGGTGCAGGGTGAAGAAGGCGTCACGTACGGCGTTGTCTGTCAACGGTTCGAACCCTTGGGTGTGAGGGCCCCGCCGACGCCCCGACAACCGAAGAGGGGGAGAGTCAGCCGGTGGCCCGGGAGATGGGGATGCACCTGTCGCTGCGCGGGGCAGCGCTCACCGCGACGACAGTCATCAACCCACCTCCTCAAAGATTCCTGGCCAACGTAGCACGCAGCGTGCGCGCCCGGTCCCTGACGGACGAGAACTCAGTGGCAGAGCTTCGCCTCGTGCTCCGCGTGTCCGACCGGCTCCAGCTGGAAGGTGCAGTGTTCGACGTCGAAGTGGACGCCGAGGCAGCCCTGGAGCTCGTGGAGCATCTTCTCGTGCCCGATGGCGTTGAGGGCCTCCGAGCTCACGACGACGTGCGCGGACAGGACGGGCATGCCCGAGGTGATCGTCCAAGCGTGCAGGTCGTGCACGTCCAGGACGCCGGGGAGCGCCGCGATGTGCGCGCGCACCTCCGCCATGTCGACACCCTTCGGGGCCGCTTCGAGCAGGACGTTCAGCGTCTCCTTCAGCAGCTTCACGGTCCGCGGGACGATCATGAGGCCGATGGCGATCGAAGCGATCGGGTCGGCGGCCTGCCAGCCGGTGGTCAGGATGACCGTCGCCGAGACGATCACGGCGGCCGAGCCCAGCGCGTCCGCGGCCACCTCGAGGAAGGCGCCGCGCACATTGATGCTCTCCTTCTGGCCGCGCACCAGGATCGACAGCGAGATCATGTTCGCGACGAGGCCGATCACGCCGAAGACGATCGTCAGCCCGCCCTCGGTCTCGGCGGGTTCCATGAACCGCCGGATCGCCTCGACCAGCACATAGCCGCCGACGCCGAGCAGCAGCAGGCAGTTGGCGAGCGCGGCCAGGATCTCGGCGCGGGCGAAGCCGAACGTGCGCTGTTCGCTCGCGGGACGGTTGGCGAAGTGGATGGCGAGCAGCGCCATGCCGAGGCCGAGCGCGTCGGTCGCCATGTGTGCCGCGTCCGCGACCAGGGCGAGCGAGTCCGCGAGGACCCCGCCGACGATCTCGACCACCATCACGGTCAGCGTGATGCCGAGCGCGATGCGCAGCCGGCCCAGATGCGCGGCCGAGGCCGTGCCCGTGGGCGCGTGGCTGTGCCCGTGATCGTGTCCGGCCCCCATGGAAACCGCCCTCCGTCCGTTGTGCGGCGCACCTCGTCGGCCGCCCCCGATATCACAGTGAACTACGGGTAGGGGGTATCTGCAAACACTGCACTGAACACCGTTGTCATATGCCCTGACCTGCGGAAATGGGTGCAGGTCAGGGCGTCGCGAGGCTCAGTTGCCGGCGGTCTGCGGGTGTCGCAGCCGCCAGCCCGCCCACGCCGACTCGACCATCTCGCGCACCCCGCGACGCGTCGCCCAGCCGAGCTCCTTCGCCGCGAGCTCCGCGACGGCCACCGCGCGCGGGGAGTCGCCCGCGCGGCGCGGCTCGACCACGGCCGCCCGCGGATCGCCGCTGACCTCGGAGATCAGGTCGACCAGTTCCCGTACGGAGACGCCCTCGCCGGAGCCGATGTTCACCGTCAGGTCGCCCGTCGCGCCCGGCTCCGTGAGCCGGCGCGCGGCCGCGAGATGGGCCTCGGCGAGATCGGCGACGTGCAGATAGTCACGTACGCACGTGCCGTCCGGCGTCGGGTAGTCGTCGCCGAAGATCCGAGGGGCCTCGCCGCGGCTCAGCCGGTCGAAGACCATCGGGATCACGTTGAAGACGCCGGTGTCCGCGAGTTCGGGGGCGGCGGCGCCCGCCACGTTGAAGTAGCGCAGGCACACGGTCGCCATGCCGTGCGCACGGCCGGCCGCCCGCACCAGCCACTCGCCCGCCAGCTTCGTCTCGCCGTACGGGCTCATCGGCGCGCAGGGGGTGGACTCGGTGATGAGGTCCACATCCGGATTGCCGTACACGGCCGCGGACGAGGAGAAGACGAAGCGTCGCACGCCGGCCGCGGCGACCGTGTCCAGGAGTACCGCCAGGCCGCCCACGTTGTCGCGGTAGTAGAGCTCGGGGCGCTCCATGGACTCCCCGACCTGCTTGCGGGCCGCGAGATGCACCACACCGGTCACGGAGTGCTCGGCGCACACCCGCTTCACCAGCTCGGCGTCCAGGGCCGAGCCCCTGACCAGCTCGATGTCCGACGGCAGCCGCTCGGTCACCCCGGTCGAGATGTCGTCGAGGACGACCACGGCCTCACCGGCGGCAGCCATCGCCCGCGCCACATGTGCCCCGATATAACCCGCTCCACCTGTGATCAGCCATGTCATGGTCGACCACCCTAGGGTGTGCCCCTGTGCGCCTGCCCGGGCCCTCGCGCGACCGGCGGTTTGTGGGGCGGGGCCTTGATCGACAATGATGACGGGGCGGTCGGGCACACTCAGACCGCTCTTATCGGGCCGTAAACGGGCGGTGAACGCCCGCTTCTCATCATCCGATAGCCTCTGCCGACGTGCCGCCCGGCCGGTCTCGGCCCGGGGCGCCCCCACCACGCCTGTGCCCGCCGCGCCGGCGTGCAGGCAATCCAAGGAGTGAGTTCGTCTGTCGACCGCCATCGTCACCGGTCAGCCGGTACCCGGGTCGTCGCTCGAGGGCGAGCTGCGGGCACTCGGCTTCGACGTGCGGCTCGCCCCGGACGCCGCACAGGCAGGGGCGGCGCTGGCCGCGGTCCCGGCAGGACAGCGGGTCGCGCTCGTCGACGCGGGCTTCGTGGGCCACACCCACGCCCTGCGCCTCGGCCTCACCGACCCGCGCTTCGCCGCCTCGGCCGTCCCCGGAGCCGTCTCCGTACAGCCCGCGGCCCGCGAGGCGCTGACCGGCGCCCTGCGCGACACCGCCCAAGGGTCTTCCCCGACGGACTTCGGTACGCGGGCCGGCACGCTGGCCGGCGTACTCGCCGACCGGGTCGCCGAGCGACTGACCGCGTCCGGCACCGAGGTGCACCACCCCGAGCTCGGTGAGCTCGTCGCCGCCGTGCCCGCCGACCCGCAGGCCCGCAACGAGGCCCGCCAGGCGGTCGCCGCCGTCGACGACGAGGCGATCCGGCTGCGTACCGCGGTCAAGGCACGCGACGGCTTCTTCACGACCTACTGCATCAGCCCGTACTCCCGCTACATCGCCCGTTGGTGCGCCCGGCGCGGTCTCACCCCCAACCAGGTGACGACCGCCTCGCTGTTCACCGCGCTGATCGCGGCGGGCTGCGCGGCCACCGGCACCCGTATCGGCTTCGGCGCCGCGGGACTGCTGCTCCTCTTCTCCTTCGTCCTGGACTGCACGGACGGGCAGCTCGCCCGCTACTCCCTGCAGTACTCGACGCTCGGTGCCTGGCTCGACGCGACCTTCGACCGGGCCAAGGAGTACGCCTACTACGCGGGCCTCGCGCTCGGCGCGGCCCGCGGCGGTGACGACGTGTGGGCGCTCGCCCTCGGCGCGATGGTCCTGCAGACCTGCCGTCATGTCGTGGACTTCTCCTTCAACGAGGCGAACCACGACGCGACGGCCAACACCAGCCCCACCGCGGCCCTCTCGGACAAGCTCGACAGCGTCGGGTGGACGGTCTGGGTGCGCCGGATGATAGTGCTGCCGATCGGCGAACGCTGGGCCCTGATCGCGGTACTCACCGCGCTGACGACGCCGCGCATCACGTTCATCGTCCTGCTGATCGGCTGTGCCCTCGCGGCGACGTACACCACGGCCGGCCGCGTCCTGCGCTCGCTGACCCGCCGGGCCACCCGCACGGACCGGGCCGCGCAGGCCCTCGCGGAGCTCTCCGACAGCGGGCCGCTGAGCGAACTGTTCCAGCGAGTCGTGCGCGGTGTGCCTCGTCACACGGCCCCGGCGATCGCCGCGCTCGGAACCCTGGTCCTCGTACTCGCCACCGCGCTGTCGGACTACGGCAGCTGGTGGCCCGTCCTCGGCGCCGCCGTCTACGCGCTGACCTCCGCCGCGGCCGTCTCGCGCCCCCTCAAGGGCCCCCTCGACTGGCTGGTCCCGCCCGTCTTCCGCGCCGCCGAATACGGCACGATCCTGCTGATCGCAGCGAAAGCGGACGTAAACGGAGCGTTGCCGGCGGCTTTCGGACTGGTGGCCGCGGTCGCCTACCATCACTACGACACGGTGTACCGCATTCGCGGTGGCACCGGCGCGCCCCCGCACTGGCTGGTCCGGGCGATCGGCGGGCACGAGGGCAGGACGCTGGTGGTCACCGTGATCGCCGTGCTGCTCACCGCAACAGATTTCACCGTCGCGCTCACGGCGCTCGCCGGGTTCGTGGCACTCGTGGTGCTCGCCGAGAGCATCCGCTTCTGGGTCTCTGCTGGAGCACCCGCCGTACACGATGAAGGAGAACCCGCATGATCGGCCTCGTCCTGGCCGCCGGCGCAGGCAGCCGGCTCCGCCCCTACACCGAGACGCTCCCCAAGGCGCTCGTGCCCGTAGCGGGCGAGGGAACCGAGAACGAGCTCTCCGTCCTCGACCTCACTCTGAAGAACTTCGCCGAGATCGGCCTCACCGAGGTCGGCATCATCGTCGGCTACCGCAAGGAGGTCGTCTACGAGCGCCAGGCGGCGCTCGAGGCGAAGTACGGCCTGAAGCTGACGCTGATCGAGAACGACGTCGCCGAGAAGTGGAACAACGCCTACTCCCTGTGGTGCGGCCGTGACGCCATCAAGCACACGGTGATCCTCGCCAACGGCGACACCGTGCACCCGGTCTCCGTGGAGAAGACGCTGCTCGCCGCCCGCGGCAACGGCAAGAAGATCATCCTCGCCCTGGACACCGTCAAGGACCTGGGCGACGAGGAGATGAAGGTCGTCGTGGACCCCGAGACGGGCGTCCAGAAGATCACGAAGCTGATGGAGCCGTCCGAGGCCACCGGCGAGTACATCGGCGTCACCCTCATCGAGGGCGAGGCCGCCGACGAGCTGGCCGACGCCCTGAAGGCCACGTACGAGCGTGACCCGCAGCTGTACTACGAGGACGGCTACCAGGAGCTCGTGAACCGTGGCTTCAAGGTCGACGTCGCTCCGATCGGCGACGTGAAGTGGGTCGAGATCGACAACCACGACGACCTCGCCAAGGCCCGGGAGATCGCGTGCCAGTACTGACCCGGCTGATGCCGAGTCCGGTCGTCGTCGACATCCGGGCCGGCGCGCTGGACGACCTCGCCACCATCCTCACCGACCAGCGCATCGCCCCCACCGGCAAGCTCGCCTTCGCGATCAGCAGTGGCGCTTCCGGCAAGGTCCTCAGGGAGCGGTTCGCACCGGCGTTTCCGGGCGCGGACTGGTTCGACGACGCGGACGGCACCATCGACGGCGCCGTCAAGCTCGCCGACTCGATAAAGAAGGCGGGCCGCTACGACGCGGTGGTCTCGCTCGGCGGTGGCAAGGTCGTCGACTGTGCGAAGTACGCGGCGGCCCGGGTGGGCCTGCCGCTGGTGGCCGTTGCCACGAACCTCGCGCACGACGGTCTGTGCTCGCCGGTCGCGACGCTGGACAACGACGCGGGCCGTGGCTCGTACGGTGTGCCGACCCCGATCGGCGTGGTCATCGACCTCGACGTCATCCGGGACGCCCCCGCCCGGTTCGTCCGGGCCGGCATCGGCGATGTCATCTGCAAGATCTCCGCCGTCGCCGACTGGGAGCTCTCGCACGAGGTCAACGGCGAGCAGGTCGACGGCCTGGCCGCCGCGATGGCCCGCCAGGCCGCGCACGCGGTGCTGCGGCACCCGGGCGGCATCGGTGACGACGACTTCCTCAGCGTGCTCGCCGAGTCGCTGGTGATGTGCGGTCTCGCGATGTCCGTGGCCGGGGACTCGAGGCCCGCCTCGGGCGCCTGCCACGAGATCTGCCACGCCTTCGACCTGCTCTTCCCCAAGCGCAACGCGCAGCACGGGGAGCAGTGCGGGTTCGGCGGGGCGTTCGCCACGTTCCTTCGCGGTGACCACGACAGCGCGAAGGAGATGGTCGAGACGCTGCGCCGGCACGGCCTGCCGGTCCTCGCCAAGGAGATGGGCTACAGCGACCAGGACGTCGTGGACGCGGTGCTCTTCGCCCCGCAGACGCGCCCCGGCCGCTACACGATCCTCGAGCACCTCAACCTCAACGCCGACCAGATCAGGGACGCCTACGCCGACTATGCAAAAGCCATCGGTAGCTGAGCTGCGCCCGGTCGTTCACCCCGCAGGGGTGAAGGACCGGCGGAGCGGCGAGCACTGGGGCGGCCGGCTCTACATGCGCGAGATCTCGCTGCGCATAGACCGCCACCTCGTGAACACCAAGGTCAGCCCCAATCAGCTGACCTACCTGATGACCGTGTGCGGCGTCCTCGCGGCGCCCGCGCTGCTGGTCCCGGGTGTCTGGGGCGCCGTCCTCGGCGTCGTCGCGGTCCAGCTGTACCTGCTGCTCGACTGCGTCGACGGCGAGATCGCCCGCTGGCGCAAGCAGTACTCGCTCGCCGGCGTCTGGATGGACCGCGTCGGCGCGTACCTGACCGATGCCGCCGTACTCGTCGGCTTCGGTCTGCGCGCCGCCGACCTGTGGGGTTCCGGCCGTATCGACTGGCTGTGGGCCTTCCTCGGCACGCTCGCCGCGCTCGGCGCCATCCTGATCAAGGCCGAGACGGACCTGGTCGGCGTGGCCCGCGCGCAGAACGGCAAGGAGCAGGTCAAGGAGTCCGCGTCCGAGATCCGGACCTCCGGCATGGCGCTCGCCCGCAAGGCGGCGTCGGCGCTCAAGTTCCACCGCCTCATCCTCGGTATCGAGGCGTCGCTGCTGATCCTGGTCCTCGCGATCGTCGACCAGATCCGGGGCGACCTCTTCTTCACGCGCCTGGGCGTGGCCGTTCTGGCGGGCATCGCGCTGCTGCAGACCGTGCTGCACCTGGTGTCCATCCTGGCGTCGAGCAGGCTGAAGTGAGTACGCGGATGAAGGTCGGCGCGGTGATCATCACCATGGGCAACCGCCCCGAGGAGCTGCGCGCCCTCCTCGACTCCGTCGCCAAGCAGGACGGCGACCGGGTCGAGGTGGTCGTGGTCGGCAACGGCTCCCCGGTCCCGGACGTCCCCGCCGGTGTGCGCACCGTCGAGCTGCCCGAGAACCTCGGTATCCCGGGCGGGCGCAACGTCGGCATCGAGGCCTTCGGGCCCTCGGGCTCCGACGTGGACGTGCTGCTGTTCCTCGACGACGACGGCCTCCTGCCGAACACGGACACGGCCCAGCTCTGCCGCGAGGCCTTCGAGGCCGATGCGAAGCTGGGCATCATCAGCTTCCGGATCGCCGACCCGGAGACCGGTGTCACCCAGCGCCGTCACGTCCCGCGCCTGCGTGCCGCCGACCCGATGCGCTCCTCGCGCGTCACCACGTTCCTCGGTGGCGCCAACGCGGTGCGCACCCGCGTGATCGCGGAGGTCGGCGGCCTGCCCGACGAGTTCTTCTACGCCCACGAGGAGACCGACCTCGCCTGGCGTGCCCTCGACGCGGGCTGGATGATCGACTACCGGGCGGACATGGTGCTGCACCACCCGACCACGGCTCCCTCCCGGCACGCGGTCTATCACCGCATGGTCGCCAGGAACCGGGTCTGGCTCGCGCGCCGGAATCTGCCCGCGCTCATCGTCCCCGTCTACCTCGGCGTCTGGCTGCTTCTCACGCTCGCCCGTCGCCCCTCCGGACCTGCGCTGAAGGCCTGGTTCGGTGGGTTCAAGGAAGGCTGGACGAGCCCGTGCGGCCCCAGGCGGCCCATGAAGTGGCGTACGGTGTGGCGCCTGACCCGACTGGGCCGACCTCCGATCATCTGACAAGCTCGTGTCTGAGCATTCGGCCCGTACCCCGGTCCCTGGCCCGTGCCTATGCCCGACCAGGCTGCGCACTTTGAAGACGAAAGTTTCCACTAGTGAGTGAGACAACGCATGACGGCGGAGTCGCGGTGACCGCGCGTCCGTCGCCCGACGAGGGGCTCTCCCCGGCCGACCTGGCCGCCAAGTACGGTCTGACCGTCAGCGGCGCCAGGCCCGGCCTGTTCGAGTACGTCAGCCAGCTGTGGGGGCGGCGTCACTTCATCCTCGCCTTCTCGCAGGCGAAGCTCACCGCCCAGTACAGCCAGGCCAAGCTCGGCCAGCTCTGGCAGGTGGCGACGCCGCTGCTGAACGCGGCCGTGTACTACCTCATCTTCGGCCTCATCCTGCACGCCAGCCGGGGCATGTCGATGGACGTGTACATCCCGTTCCTGGTCACGGGCGTCTTCGTCTTCACCTTCACGCAGAGCTCGGTGATGGCGGGCGTGAGGGCGATCTCGGGCAACCTGGGTCTGGTGCGCGCCCTGCACTTCCCACGGGCCTCGCTGCCGATCTCGTTCGCGCTCCAGCAGCTCCAGCAGCTGCTGTTCTCGATGATCGTCCTGTTCATCGTCGCGATCGGCTTCGGCAGCTACCCGGGTATGTCCTGGCTGCTGATCGTCCCGGTGCTCGCGCTCCAGTTCCTCTTCAACACCGGACTCGCGCTGATCATGGCGAGGCTGGGCTCGAAGACCCCGGACCTGGCGCAGCTCATGCCGTTCGTGATGCGTACGTGGATGTACGCGTCCGGCGTGATGTTCTCCATCCCGATCATGCTGGCCGACAAGCCCGCGTGGGTCGCCGACCTCCTGCAGTGGAACCCGGCCGCCATCTACATGGACCTGATGCGCTTCGCGCTCATCGACGGATACGGCTCCGGAAACCTGCCGCCGCACGTGTGGGCGGTCGCGGGGGGCTGGGCCGTGCTGGTCGCCGTCGGCGGCTTCGTCTACTTCTGGAAGGCAGAGGAGCGGTACGGCCGTGGCTGACGAAGATCTTCTGGGCAAGAACGCAGGCAAGGGACACATCCCGACCGTCATCGCGGACGGGCTGCACATCGTGTACCGCGTCAACGGCGCCAAGACGGGCAAGGGCAGCGCCACCGCGGCGCTGAGCCGCATCGTCAAGCGCGGCGAGGAGCGCGGTGTACGCAAGGTGCACGCGGTCAAGGGCGTCACCTTCACCGCGTACCGCGGCGAGGCGATCGGCCTGATCGGCTCGAACGGGTCCGGCAAGTCGACCCTGCTGCGCGCGATCGCCGGGCTCCTGCCGGCGGAGAAGGGCAAGGTCTTCACCGACGGCCAGCCCTCGCTCCTCGGTGTGAACGCGGCGCTCATGAACGACCTGACGGGCGAGCGGAACGTCATACTCGGCGGGCTCGCGATGGGTATGTCCCGCGAGCAGATCCGGGAGCGTTACCAGGAGATCGTCGACTTCTCGGGCATCAACGAGAAGGGCGACTTCATCACGCTCCCGATGCGCACGTACTCCTCCGGCATGGCGGCACGGCTGCGCTTCTCCATCGCGGCGGCCAAGGACCACGACGTCCTCATGATCGACGAGGCCCTGGCCACGGGTGACCGCAAGTTCCAGAAGCGCTCCGAGGCCCGCATCCGCGAGCTGCGCAAGGAGGCCGGCACGGTCTTCCTCGTCAGTCACAACAACAAGTCGATCCGCGACACCTGCGACCGCGTGCTCTGGCTGGAGCGGGGCGAGCTGCGTATGGACGGACCGACAGCTGAGGTACTCAAGGAGTACGAGAAGTTCACGGGCAAGTAGCCGGGCGGCCTCCGGGCAACCCTCTGCACCCGTTTCGCGTCTCAAGGCCCCGCCGGGAACTCTTCGGCGGGGCCTTGATATGCATGTAGATGGCAATTGATTCCCGCCGAGGTCAAGTGAAGGTCAACTTCCTTGCGTGCAGGGAAGCTTGGAGTCAATCGGTGTGTTGTTGTGATCTGCACGAAACCCCGTCGGGGCGGGGCCGGTTGTACAACGTAAGCTGTACCGGTGCCGATTCGCGGCAAAGGGGCGATAATGCGCGACACCCTGACGCAGGGGTCGGTCTGCCGCGCCTGAGACTGGGCGGCGTGTCCGAAATAGGATGTTTTGGATCGGCAGTGTAGAACGGGAGATGTGACGGCAATGGCTATGGAAACTTTCCAGCTCCACGATGCTTTCGCCGTCCTAGTACCGGGCAGCGCGTGGTGACGGGATCATCGGGGGCGTCCGCCGGGTCCCCGGCCGGGGCGACACTCGACAAGGCCGCCGACGAGAACTTCCCGGTGGCCCCCTTCTTCCTGCCCCGGGACTGGCGCGACGACCTGATGGCCGTCTACGGCTTCGCCCGCCTCGTCGACGACATCGGTGACGGCGACCTCGCCCCCGGCGGCGCCGACGCCCGCCTCCTGGGCGTGTCACCCGAACGGGCTGACGGGGACCGGCTGGCTTTGCTGGACGCCTTCGAGGCCGACCTTCACCGGGTGTTCGATTCAACCCCCCGTCACCCCCTTCTGCGTGCCCTGCAGACCACCGTGCACCGTCGCGGTCTCACCCCCGAACCCTTCCTCGGCCTCATCGAGGCCAACCGCCAGGACCAGCTGGTCACGCGCTACGAGACGTACGACGACCTGCTGGCCTACTGCGAGCTCTCCGCCAACCCGGTCGGCCGCCTCGTCCTCGCGATCACCGGCACGGCGACCCCCGAGCGCATCCGCCGCTCGGACGCCGTGTGCACCGGCCTCCAGATCGTCGAACACCTTCAGGACGTCGGCGAGGACCTGAGGCAGGGCCGCATCTACCTGCCCGCCGAGGACATGAAACAGTTCCACGTCCAGGAGTCCGATCTCGCCGCACCCACGGCGGGCGCATCGGTGCGCGCCCTGGTCGCGTTCGAGGCCGAACGCGCCCTCGGTCTCCTGAATGAAGGCACCCCCCTCGTGGGTAGCGTCCACGGCAGGCTGAAGCTGCTGCTTGCCGGGTTCGTGGCAGGGGGGAAGGCGGCGGTCACCGCGATCGCCGCCGTTTCGTACGACGTACTTCCTGGACCGCCCAAGCCCACCAAGCTCCGGTTGCTGCGTGAGGTGGGAGCGACTCTGCGAGGAGAGGGGTGAGCCGGACCGTGGAGTCAGATCAGCACGTGTCGGCAGCGGTACTCGCCGCATACAGCTACTGCGAGACCGTGACCGGACAGCAGGCACGTAACTTCGCCTATGGCATCAGGCTGCTGCCGACGGCCAAGCGGCGCGCCATGTCGGCGGTGTACGCGTTCTCGCGCCGCGTCGACGACATCGGCGACGGAGCGCTGCCGCCGGACGTCAAGGCCGACCGGCTCGACGAGACCCGGGCCCTGCTCGCCCGGGTGCGCGACGGCGACGTGGCGGAGGACGACACCGACCCGGTGGGCGTCGCCCTCGCGCATGCCGCGCACCGTTTCCCGATCCCGCTCGGCGGCCTCGACGAGCTCATCGACGGCGTCCTGATGGACCTGCGCGGCGAGACGTACGAGACCTGGGACGACCTCAAGGTCTACTGCCGCTGCGTCGCCGGCGCCATCGGCCGGGTCTCGCTCGGCATCTTCGGCACCGAGCCGGGCGCGCGCGGCACCGAGCGCGCCTCCGAGTACGCGGACACGCTCGGGCTGGCGCTTCAGCTCACCAACATCCTGCGCGACGTGCGGGAGGACGCGGCGGACGGCCGCACCTACCTGCCCGCCGACGACCTCGCCAAGTTCGGCTGCTCGGCCGGCTTCGACGCCCCGACGCCGCCGGCCGGCTCGGACTTCGCGGGCCTCGTGCACTTCGAGGTGCGCCGCGCCCGCGCCCTGTTCGCCGAGGGGTACCGGCTCCTGCCGCTGCTCGACCGGCGCAGCGGCGCCTGCGTCGCCGCCATGGCCGGCATCTACCGGCGCCTGCTCGACCGCATCGAGCGCGAGCCCGAGGCCGTCCTGCGCGGCCGCGTCTCGCTCCCCGGGCGTGAGAAGGCGTACGTCGCCGTGCGTGGCCTGTCCGGTCTCGACGCCCGCGGCGTCTCCCGGCAGCACCTCAGGAGGCGTGTCTGATGAGCACGTCCGACAGAGCGGTCCCCACCGACGGGAAACTGCGGGCAACCCTTCGCGCCGGCGCGGCGTCCATGACTTCAGCAGCCTGCGGTGCGCTTTTCAACCATCGCGAGCACACTGGCAAAGCGGCCGGAGGGGAGGGCGCATGAGCACCGCGAACCTGCGGCCCGAGGAGCCGGGCGCGCAGAGAGCCGACGGAACCGGACGGCAGACCGCGGTCGTGGTCGGCGGTGGTCTCGCCGGGGCCACGGCCGCACTCGCGCTCGCCGACGCGGGTCTCGACGTCACCCTGCTCGAAGGGCGCCCGAGGCTGGGCGGCCTCGCGTTCTCCTTCAAGCGCGGCGACCTCACCGTCGACAACGGCCAGCACGTGTACCTGCGCTGCTGCACCGCCTACCGCTGGTTCCTCGACCGCATCGACGGTACGGCCCTGTCGCCCCTGCAGGAACGTCTCGACGTGCCCGTCCTCGACGCCGACAGGAACCGGCTCGGCCGACTGCGCCGCACCGCACTGCCCGTGCCGCTGCATCTCGCCGCGAGCCTCGCCACCTATCCGCATCTCTCGCTCGCCGAGCGCGCCAACGTCGGGCGTGCCGCGCTGGCCCTCAAGGGGCTCGACCTGGGCGATCCGGCCCTGGACGAAAGGGACTTCGGCAGCTGGCTGGCCGAACACGGCCAGTCGCGGCGCGCCGTCGAGGCCCTCTGGGACCTGGTGGGCGTCGCCACCCTGAACGCCGTCGCCGGCGAGTCCTCGCTCGGGCTCGCGGCCATGGTGTTCAAGACCGGGCTGCTGTCCGAACCGGGCGCGGCCGACATCGGCTGGGCGCGCGTCCCCCTCGGTGAACTCCACGACACCCTCGCCCGCAAGGCGCTCGACTCCGCGGGCGTACGCACCGAACTCCGTGCACGCGTCACCTCCATCTCCCGTACGGAGAACGGGCGTTGGAGCGTGGAGGTTCCCGGGGAGCGGATCGCGGCGGACACCGTGGTCCTCGCCGTGCCCCAGCGCGAGACGTACGATCTGCTGCCCGACGGCGCGCTCGACGACGCCGAGCGGCTGCTCGCCATCGGGACCGCGCCGATCCTCAACCTGCACGTCGTCTACGACCGCAAGGTCCTCAAGCGGCCCTTCTTCACCGCGCTCGGCTCGCCGGTGCAGTGGGTCTTCGACCGCACGGAAGCGTCCGGGCTCACCGAGGGGCAGTACCTCGCCGTGTCCCAGTCCGCCGCGCAGGACGAGATCGACGAGCCCGTCGCCGTGCTGCGCGAGCGCTACCTGCCCGAGTTCGAGCGGCTGCTGCCCGCCGCCCGGGGCGCGAAGGTACTCGACTTCTTCGTCACCCGGGAGCGCACGGCGACCTTCGCGCCGGCCCCCGGAGTCGGCGCGCTGCGGCCCACGGCCCGCACCAACGCCCCCGGCCTGTACCTGGCCGGCGCGTGGACCGCCACCGGGTGGCCCGCGACCATGGAAAGCGCGGTACGCAGCGGTGTCAGTGCCGCCGATGCCGCTCTCGCCGCACTCGACCGCCCACGCGGTCATCTGTTCAGGGAGGCGGCATGAAGCTCGATCTCCAGGGGGCGGACCATCCGGCCCCCGGCGACGTAACAAAAGGAGACCCTGTGCCCGCTGTGCCCTCGGCCGAACCGGCTGCCGACGCGGTGGACGTGACCGCGCTGCTCGAGCGCGGCCGGACCCTGGCCACCCCGGTGCTGCGGGCCGCCGTGGACCGCCTCGCACCCCCGATGGACACCGTCGCCGCCTACCACTTCGGCTGGATCGACGCCCAGGGCAACCCGGCCGACGGTGACGGCGGCAAGGCGGTGCGTCCCGCGCTCGCCGTGCTGTCCGCCCAGGTACCCGGCGCGGCGCCCGAGGTGGGCGTACCCGGCGCGGTCGCCGTCGAGCTGGTGCACAACTTCTCGCTCCTGCACGACGACCTGATGGACGGCGACGAACAGCGCCGCCACCGGGACACCGTCTGGAAGGTGCACGGCCCGGCGCAGGCCATCCTCGTCGGCGACGCGCTCTTCGCCCTCGCCAACGAGGTGCTCCTCGAACTCGGCACCGTCGAGGCCGGCCGCGCCACGCGCCGCCTGACCTCCGCCTCGCGCGCCCTGATCGACGGGCAGGCGCAGGACATCAGCTACGAGCACCGCGAGCGGGTCACCGTCGAGGAGTGCCTGGAGATGGAGGGCAACAAGACCGGCGCCCTGCTGGCCTGCGCCTCCTCCATCGGCGCCGTGCTCGGCGGCGCCGACGACCGGACCGCGGACCAGCTGGAGAAGTACGGCTACCACCTCGGCCTCGCCTTCCAGGCCGTCGACGACCTGCTCGGCATCTGGGGCGACCCGGAGGCCACCGGCAAGCAGACCTGGAGCGATCTGCGTCAGCGCAAGAAGTCACTGCCCGTCGTCGCCGCGCTCGCCGCGGGCGGCCCCGCGTCCGAGCGGCTCGGTGAACTCCTCGCCGCCGACGCGAAGAGCAGCGACTTCGACACCTTCTCCGAGGAGGAGTTCGCGGCCCGCGCCGCCCTCATCGAGGAGGCCGGCGGCCGCGACTGGACTGCCGAGGAGGCGCGCCGGCAGTACGCCGTCGCCATCGAGGCCCTGGACTCCGTCCGGATGCCGGACCACGTGCGGGCGCAGTTCGTCGCGCTCGCGGACTTCGTCGTCGTACGAAAGAGATGATCACTATCGGCCGTATATGACTCGCAGTCGCCGGCCGGTGCCCATCCAGGGCATCGGCCGACGGCGGACCCAGCAGAGATCGAGCACTGCACGAAGGGGAAGCCATGACAGCGACGACCGACGGAAGCAGCGGAGCGGCAGCTCCCGGCGCGACCTCGGCCACCACTGCCCATTTGACCGACACGAGCCTCGGGGCGGCCGGGACGCACGACGCCGCCACCCGCGCCGTCCAGCGCGCCACGGACTTCCTGCTCGCCCGGCAGGACGCCCAGGGCTGGTGGAAGGGCGACCTCGACACGAACGTCACGATGGACGCCGAGGACCTGCTGCTGCGCCAGTTCCTCGGGATCGGGGACGAGGCGACCACCCGCGCCGCCGGGCTCTTCATCCGCGGTGAACAGCGCGACGACGGCACCTGGGCCACGTTCCACGGCGGCCCCGGCGAACTCTCCACCACCATCGAGGCGTACGTGGCCCTGCGCCTGGCCGGGGACGCCCCCGACGCGCCGCACATGGCGAAGGCCTCCGCCTGGATCCGGGAGCGGGGCGGCATCGCCGCGAGCCGCGTCTTCACCCGCATCTGGCTGGCCCTGTTCGGCTGGTGGAAGTGGGAGGACCTGCCCGAACTGCCACCGGAACTCATCTACTTCCCGAAGTGGATGCCGCTCAACATCTATGACTTCGGCTGCTGGGCCCGCCAGACCATCGTGCCGCTCACGGTCGTCTCCGCGAAGCGCCCCGTACGGCCCGCGCCCTTCCCGCTCGACGAGCTGCACACCGACGCGCGGAACCCCAACCCCGCCAAGCCCCTTGCCGCGATGGCGAGTTGGGACGGCGTCTTTGAACGGCTCGACAAGGCGATGCACCTGTACCGCAAGGTCGCACCGCGCAGGCTGCGCAAGGCGGCCATGAACTCGGCCGCCCGCTGGATCATCGAGCGCCAGGAGAACGACGGCTGCTGGGGCGGTATCCAGCCCCCGGCGGTGTACTCCGTCATCGCCCTCCATCTGCTCGGCTACGACCTCGAACACCCCGTGATGAAGGCGGGGTTGGAGTCACTGGACCGGTTCGCCGTGTGGCGCGAGGACGGGGCCCGGATGATCGAGGCCTGCCAGTCGCCCGTGTGGGACACCTGTCTGGCCGTGATCGCTCTCGCCGACGCCGGACTGCCCGCCGACCATCCCCGGCTGGTCAAGGCCGCCGACTGGATGCTCCGGGAGCAGATCGACCGGCCCGGCGACTGGTCCGTGCGCAGGCCCCAACTCGCCTCCGGTGGCTGGGCGTTCGAGTTCCACAACGACAACTACCCCGACATCGACGACACCGCCGAGGTCGTCCTCGCGCTGCGCCGCGTCCGGCACCCGGACACCGCGCGCATGGAGAAGGCCATCGAGCGCGGCGTGCGCTGGAACCTCGGCATGCAGTCGAGGAACGGCGCCTGGGCCGCCTTCGACGTCGACAACACCAGCCCGTTCCCCAACCGGCTGCCGTTCTGCGACTTCGGCGAGGTCATCGACCCCCCGTCCGCGGACGTCACCGGGCACGTGGTGGAGATGCTCGCCGTCGAGGGCATGTCGCACGATCCGCGCACGCGCCGCGGCATCGAGTGGCTGCTCGCCGAACAGGAGCCGAACGGAGCCTGGTTCGGCCGCTGGGGCGTCAACTACGTATACGGGACAGGCTCGGTGCTGCCCGCCCTGACCGCCGCCGGGCTGCCTCCCTCGCACCCCGCGGTGCGCCGTGCCGTCGCCTGGCTCGAATCGGTCCAGAACGACGACGGGGGCTGGGGCGAGGACCTGCGCTCCTACCGCTACGAGGACTGGAAGGGCCACGGCGTCTCGACCGCCTCGCAGACCGGCTGGGCGCTGATGGCGCTCTTGTCTGCGGGGGAGCGGGACTCCAAGGCCGTCGAGCGGGGTGCCGCCTGGCTGACCGAGACCCAGCTGGAGGACGGCACCTGGGACGAGCCGTACTTCACCGGCACCGGCTTCCCGTGGGACTTCTCGATCAATTACCACCTCTACCGCCACGTCTTCCCGCTCACGGCACTCGGCCGCTACGTCCATGGGGAGCCGTTCGCCGACCAGGCGTTCTCGCCGAGCAAGGGGAGCTGATGGCCCGATCCCCGGGGGCCCCGCGCCCGCCGGACGCCGCCCCGCTGCTGGTCGCCTGCGCGCTCGGCATCGAGCACCTCGCCCTGCGCACCGGCGCCCGCACCGGAGCACCGGCCCCCGTGACCGTGCTGCGCACGGGCATGGGTCCCAAGGCGGCCGAGCGGTCCGTGGCCAAGGTCCTGGAGGGCCCCGCCCTGCGGGACGCGGCGGTCGTCGCGACCGGCTTCTGCGCCGGTCTCGCCCCCGGGATGCACCCGGGTGACCTGGTCGTCGCCGAGGAGACCCGCGACCCGTACGGCTCCACGCCGTGCACCGGCACGGAACTGCTCGTCAAGGAGCTGATCAGGGCGGTACCGGGACGGACCGTGCACACCGGTCCGCTCACCGGCTCCGACCATGTCGTGCGTGGTCACGAGCGTGGTGACCTGCTCGCCACGGGTGCGATCGCCGTGGACATGGAGTCCGCGGCCACGCTCCGCACGGCGGCCGCACGGGGCCCGCGTCCGGTTGCGGCCGTACGGGTGGTCGTGGACGCTCCAGAACATGAACTCGTCCGTATCAGCACAGTGCGCGGTGGAATATCGGCCTTCCGTGTTCTTCGTGCCGTGCTTCCCGCATTTTTCGAATGGCACCGTTCTTTGCTGCTCCCCCGGAGGTGAGCCAGATGGCCATGCCGCTTCGTCAGTCCATCAAGGTCGCGACGTACCTCTTTGAACAGAAGGTTCGCAAGCGCGACAAGTTCCCGCTCATTGTCGAACTGGAGCCGCTGTACGCCTGCAACCTCAAGTGCGAGGGCTGCGGAAAGATCCAGCACCCCGCCGGAGTGCTGAAGCAGCGGATGCCCGTGGCGCAGGCCGTGGGCGCCGTCCTGGAGTCCGGCGCGCCGATGGTGTCCATCGCCGGCGGCGAGCCGCTCATGCACCCGCAGATCGACGAGATCGTCCGGCAGCTGGTGGCGCGGAAGAAGTACGTCTTCCTCTGCACGAACGCGTTGCTCATGCGCAAGAAGATGGACAAGTTCACGCCCTCGCCGTACTTCGCCTTCACGGTGCACATCGACGGGATGCGTGAGCGTCACGACGAGTCCGTGGCCAAGGAAGGAGTCTTCGACGAGGCGGTGGAGGCGATCAAGGAGGCCAAGAAGCGGGGCTTCCGCGTCACCACGAACTCCACCTTCTTCAACACGGACACCCCGCAGAACATCATCGAGGTCCTGAACTACCTCAACGACGACCTCGAGGTCGACGAGATGATGCTCTCGCCCGCCTACGCCTACGAGAAGGCGCCCGACCAGGAGCACTTCCTGGGCGTGGAGCAGACCCGCGAGCTCTTCAAGAAGGCCTTCGCGGGCGGCAACAGGCGTCGCTGGCGCCTCAACCACTCGCCGCTGTTCCTCGATTTCCTCGAGGGCAAGGTCGACTTCCCGTGCACGGCGTGGGCGATCCCGAACTACTCGCTCTTCGGCTGGCAGAAGCCCTGCTACCTGATGGCGGACGGGTACGTGACCACGTACAAGGACCTCATCGAGAAGACCGACTGGGACGCCTACGGGCGCGGCAAGGACGAGCGCTGCAACAACTGCATGGCGCACTGCGGTTACGAGCCGACGGCCGTCCTCGCCACGATGGGCTCGCTCAAGGAGTCGATCCGCGCCGCCCGCGAGACCGTCTCCGGAAACCGCGGGTGACACCGCGATGACCTCCACAGAGCCCGGCGGGGGTCTGGGGGACTCTCCCCGGACAAGCACCGCACTGGGGCTCCCTTCGCTGCCGGTCCGACCGATCGCCGACCGCAGGACGAGTCGGCAGATCCATGTCGGACCGGTGGCAGTGGGGGGCGGAGCGCCGGTGTCCGTGCAGTCGATGACGACGACACGGACCTCGGACATCGGGGCCACGCTGCAGCAGATCGCCGAACTGACGGCGTCCGGCTGTCAGATCGTGCGGGTGGCGTGCCCCACGCAGGACGACGCGGACGCGCTCGCGACGATCGCGAGGAAGTCGCAGATCCCCGTGATCGCGGACATCCATTTCCAGCCGAAGTACGTCTTCGCCGCCATCGAGGCGGGCTGCGCCGCGGTCCGGGTGAACCCGGGCAACATCAAGCAGTTCGACGACAAGGTCAAGGAGATCGCGCAGGCGGCCAAGGACCACGGCACCCCGATCCGTATCGGCGTGAACGCGGGCTCGCTCGACGCCCGGCTGCTGAAGAAGTACGGCAAGGCGACCCCCGAGGCGCTCGTCGAGTCGGCGCTGTGGGAGGCGTCGCTCTTCGAGGAGCACGGGTTCCGCGACATCAAGATCTCGGTCAAGCACAACGACCCGGTCGTGATGGTGAACGCCTACCGGCAGCTCGCCGCGGCCTGTGACTACCCGCTGCACCTCGGCGTCACCGAGGCGGGCCCGGCCTTCCAGGGCACCATCAAGTCGGCTGTCGCGTTCGGCGCGCTGCTGTCCGAGGGCATCGGCGACACCATCCGCGTCTCCCTGTCGGCTCCGCCGGTCGAGGAGATCAAGGTGGGCATCCAGATCCTGGAGTCGCTGGGCCTTCGGGAGCGGCGTCTGGAGATCGTGTCGTGCCCGTCCTGCGGGCGGGCGCAGGTCGACGTCTACAAGCTGGCCGACGAGGTCTCCGCGGGCCTCGACGGCATGGAGGTGCCGCTGCGCGTCGCCGTCATGGGGTGTGTGGTGAACGGTCCCGGTGAGGCGCGCGAGGCGGATCTCGGCGTCGCGTCGGGCAACGGCAAGGGCCAGATCTTCGTGAAGGGTGAGGTCGTCAAGACCGTCCCCGAGTCGAAGATCGTCGAGACCCTCATCGAAGAGGCGATGAAGATCGCCGAGCAGATGACGGACGCCGGGGTGGCCTCGGGCACCCCCGACGTCACCGTGAGCTGAGGAACAACCGGAGAGGGGGCCCGAGCGTGACAATTCTGGAAAGCATCCGGGGGCCGCGCGATCTGAAGGCGCTGAGCGAGGAACAGCTCGACGAACTGGCCGCGGAGATCAGGGAGTTCCTGATCCACGCGGTCGCGAGGACCGGCGGTCACCTGGGACCCAACCTCGGGGTGGTGGAACTCTCGATCGCCCTGCACCGGGTCTTCGAGTCGCCGGTCGACCGGATCCTGTGGGACACCGGGCACCAGAGCTACGTGCACAAGATGCTGACAGGACGTCAGGACTTCTCGAAGCTGCGCGGGAAGGGGGGCCTGTCCGGCTACCCCTCGCGTGAGGAGTCCGAGCACGACGTCATCGAGAACAGCCACGCGTCCACCGCGCTCGGCTGGGCGGACGGCCTCGCCAAGGCCAACCAGGTCCTGGGGGAGCGGGGCCACGTCGTCGCCGTCACCGGCGACGGGGCGCTCACCGGCGGCATGGCCTGGGAGGCGCTCAACAACATCGCGGCCGCCAAGGACCGCCCGCTGATCATCGTCGTCAACGACAACGAACGGTCCTACGCCCCGACCATCGGCGGCCTCGCCAACCACCTGGCCACCCTGCGGACCACCGACAGTTACGAGAAGATCCTCGCCTGGGGCAAGGACGTCCTCCTGCGCACCCCTGTCATCGGACACACCGTGTACGAGTCCCTGCACGGCGCCAAGAAGGGGTTCAAGGACGCCTTCGCGCCGCAAGGCATGTTCGAGGACCTGGGGCTCAAATACATGGGGCCCATCGACGGTCACGACCTGGGCGCGGTCGAGTCGGCGCTGCGACGTGCGAAACGGTTCCACGGGCCGGTCGTCGTGCACTGCCTCACCGAGAAGGGCCGCGGCTACGAGCCCGCCCTCGCCGACGAGGCCGACCGGTTCCACACCGTCGGCGTGATGGACCCGCTCACCTGCGAGCCCCTCGCGCCGTCCAACGGCCCTTCCTGGACCTCGGTGTTCGGCGACGAGATCGCCCGCATCGGACGGGAGCGCGACGACGTCGTGGCGATCACCGCGGCGATGCTGCACCCGGTCGGACTCACCAAGTTCGCCCAGGAGTTCCCCGGCCGGGTGTGGGACGTGGGGATCGCCGAGCAGCACGCCGCGGTCTCGGCGGCCGGACTCGCGACCGGTGGCCTCCACCCGGTCGTCGCCGTCTACGCCACCTTCCTCAACCGCGCCTTCGACCAGCTCCTCATGGATGTCGCGCTGCACAACTGCGGTGTCACCTTCGTCCTCGACCGGGCCGGCGTGACCGGCGTCGACGGTGCCTCGCACAACGGCATGTGGGACATGTCCGTCCTCCAGGTCGTCCCCGGACTGCGCATCGCCGCGCCCCGGGACGCCGAGCAGCTGCGGGCGCAGCTGCGCGAAGCGGTCACCGTGGACGACGCCCCGACGCTGATCCGCTTCCCGAAGGAGTCGGTCGGCCCCGAGATCCCGGCGGTCGACCGGATCGGCGGCCTCGACGTACTGCGCCGGGCCGACGACGCGGACGTCCTCGTGGTCTCCGTCGGCGTGATGGCGCCGGTGTGCCTCCAGGTCGCGGAACTCTTGGAAGCGCGCGGCATCACCTGCACGGTCGTGGACCCGCGGTGGGTCAAACCCGTCGACCCGGATCTCGCGCCGCTCGCCGCACGGCACCGGCTCGTCGCCGTCGTCGAGGACAACAGCAAGGCGGGGGGCGTCGGCTCCGCCGTGGCGCTCGCGCTCGGCGAGGCCGAAGTCGATGTACCCGTACGGCGGTTCGGGATCCCCGACCAGTTCCTCGCGCACGCCAAGCGCGGCGAGGTGCTCGCCGACATCGGGCTCACGCCCGTCGAGATCGCCGGGCGGATCGGCGCCAGCATGGCCCTGAAGGCCGAGACCGCGGCCCTCGTGGCCGGCAAGGAGAGCGACGACGTATGAGCAAGGAGTTCGATCTCGCAAGACTCCTGGCCGACCGTGGCGCCGAGCGCTACGAACTGCACGCCAAGTACCTCAACCACCAGCTCCCGCGCATGCTGCACACCATCGGCTTCGACAAGGTCTACGAGCGGGCGGAGGGCGCCTACTTCTGGGACGAGGACGGCAACGACTACCTGGACATGCTCGCCGGGTTCGGCGTGATGGGCCTCGGCCGGCACCACCCCGTCGTCCGCAAGGCGCTGCACGACGTCCTCGACGCCTCGCTCGCCGACCTCACCCGCTTCGACTGCCAGCCGCTGCCGGGCCTGCTCGCCGAGCGGCTCCTCGCGCACAGCCCGCACCTGGACCGGGTCTTCTTCGGCAACAGCGGCACGGAGGCCGTCGAGACGGCGCTGAAGTTCGCCCGGTACGCCACGGGCAGGCCCAGGGTGCTGTACTGCGGTCACGCCTTCCACGGGCTGACCACCGGGTCCTTGTCCGTGAACGGCGAGTCCGGATTCCGGGACGGCTTCGCGCCGCTCCTGCCGGACACGGCGGTGCCGCTCGGTGACCTCGACGCCCTGCGCGCGGAGCTCGCCAAGGGCGACGTGGCCGGGCTGATCGTCGAGCCCATCCAGGGCAAGGGCGTCCACGGGGCGCCACCCGGCTATCTGCGCGCCGCTCAGGAGCTGCTCCACCAGCACAAGGCGCTGCTCATCGCGGACGAGGTGCAGACGGGCCTCGGCAGGACGGGCGACTTCTATGCCTACCAGCACGAGGACGGCGTCGAACCCGACCTCGTGTGCGTGGCGAAGGCGCTCTCCGGCGGCTACGTGCCCGTCGGCGCGACCCTCGGCAAGGACTGGATCTTCAAAAAGGTCTACTCGTCCATGGACCGCGTCCTCGTGCACTCGGCCAGCTTCGGCTCGAACGCGCAGGCCATGGCCGCGGGTCTCGCCGTGCTCTGCGTGATGGAGAACGAGGAGGTCGTCGCGAACGCCCGGGCCACCGGGGAGCTCTTGAAGTCCCGGCTCACCGCGCTCGTCGACCGCTACGAGCTGTTGAGCGACGTACGCGGCCGAGGCCTGATGATCGGCATCGAGTTCGGGCGGCCGAAGTCGCTGAAGCTGCGCGGCCGCTGGACGATGCTCCAGGCCGCGCGCAAGGGTCTCTTCGCGCAGATGGTCGTCGTGCCGCTGCTCCAGAAGCACCGGATCCTCACCCAGGTCTCCGGCGACCACCTGGAGGTCATCAAGCTGATCCCGCCGCTGATCATCGGGGAGCGCGAGGTGGACCGCTTCGTGGAGGCGTTCACCGCCGTCATGGACGACGCGCACTCGGGCGGCGGACTGATGTGGGACTTCGGCAAGACGCTGGTGAAGCAGGCGGTCGCCAACCGCTGACCGCTTCGGCAGGGCGCTTCTGAAGAGGGAGCTGTTTGCCTCTGGGGCAAGAAATTTGCCCCAGAGGTACGACTCTGGCTCAATCGAATCATGAGCCCTGCCCCTCCGGAGCCGGCTCCGGAACCCACGGAGCTGCCCGCCGTCGCCCCGCAGCTGCGGGAACTCCGGCGCCGCGCCGCCCTGACCCTGGAGGCCGCGGCCCGCGCCGCCGGGCTTTCGCCCGCGCACCTCTCCCGCCTGGAGACGGGCCGCCGTCAGCCCTCGCTCCCGATGCTGCTCGCTCTGGCCCGTACCTACGGTACGACGGTCTCCGAGCTCCTGGGCGAGACGCCCGCCGACAGGGACGCCGTCGTGCGCTCCGGCGACATGGAGCCCACCGAGGCGGGCGGCTGGATCTACCGGCAGGCGGGCGCCCCGGGGCGCGGCATGCAGGCCTTGCGCGTGCACGTGCCGTTCGGCGCCCAGGGCGACATCGTGCGGGTCCACCCCGGTGAGGAGTGGCTGTACGTCCTCGAAGGGCGGCTGCGGCTGCGTCTGGGGGACACCGCCTACGACCTCGCGCCGGGGGACAGCGCGCACTTCGACTCGCTCACCCCGCACCGGATCGCCGCCGCCGACCGCGACGGCGCCGAGCTCCTCTTCGTACACACCCTGCTGCAGAGCCCGTCCGCCGCGCTGTGTCTCGGCCCGGCGACGGGCGGCGGCGCACAGACCCAGGGAGGCCTTCGATGAACGCAGAGCCGCACGACATGACCGATCCGCAGCGGCGGCCCGCACGGCGTGACGTGGAGGACAAGCTCCCGCGTGGCATCTGGGTGCGCCTGCTCGTCTACGTCTTCGCCGGGCACCTCGTCGCGGGCTTCATCTATCTGCTGTTCACGCTGGGGGCGTCGCGCGGATGACGGCCCCAGCGGGTGGCCGGTGAGTCTCAGTCCAGGAGGCGCTCGCGCAGCCGCTCGCGCCGGGCGGGGGAGAGCTTGAGGCCCTCCTCCAGGTAGCGGTCGGTGGAGCCCCAGGTCTGCGTGACCTGCTCGAAGGCGGCCGCCAGATAGGAGGCGCGGGCGTCGAACAGCGGGCTCAGCAGCTCCATGACCTCGGGGGACATCGCGTCCTTCGAGGCGCTGCTGCGGTGCACCTTGTAGCGGCGGTGCGTCGCGTTCGACTCCAGGTAGTCCGCCTCGATGGCGTCGCGCTCCACTCCCACGGCCAGGAGCGTGACTGCTATCGACAGGCCCGCGCGGTCCTTGCCCGCCGCGCAGTGCATCAGCGCCGGCACGCTGTCCTCGGCGAGGGAGTGCAGCACCTGGCTGTGCTCGGCGGTGCGCTCGGTGATGATCGCCCGGTACGACGTGATCATGCGGTTCGCGGCCTGGCCCTCGGCGAGGGCGGCGCGCAGGTCGTCGAGGTTGCCGTCGCGCACCATCTGCCAGAACTCGGCGCCGTCCGCCGGGTCGGTCAGCGGCAGATTCACGTTCCGCACGCCGGGCAGCGTCACGTCCGGGCCTTCGAGGCGCTGGTCGGCGGCGTTGCGGAAGTCGAAGATCGTGTGCAGCCCGAGCGAGGAGAGGAACGCGGCGTCCTCGTCCGTGGCGTGCGCGAGGTGACCGCTGCGGAACAGCACGCCCTGCTTGACCCGACGGCCGTCCACGGTCGGGAGACCACCGACGTCGCGGAAGTTGCGCACTCCGGCCAACTCGGGCTCGGTGGACGGGACCTGCTGCGTCACGGGGGCTCCTCCCGGTCGGCCGCGGCGCTGCTCGCCGGCGGGCGCCTTCGACGATACGACATGGCTGCCAGGGGCAACCATGTGAGAGAAGGCTGGCGATTGCGTACCAAATGCCCGGAATGAACCGATAGATGGGCGATAGGGCTCTATGGGATAACTAAGCCCGAAATGCCGCCATATGGCGGCTGATAGGTGAGCAGAGTCATAGCGGTGACCGTGCGTGGCGGCGATCCCGAATGAATTTCCAGTAGGTATAGCAGTTGCAAAGATCGTGAATCTACGGAGCGTGACGGCCTTTTCCGGAAAGGATCACATAAGGATCAAGAAGCGGAATGCCCAGGGGAATTCGCGGCTTGTCCCCGCGCTCTCCGCTCGCTTACGTTCGGCGCAATCCGGACGGACCGCCAAATCCTGCCGCCGCCCGGAATCCGCACATCGATCCGTGCTCGGCAGGAGCGGGGGACCCAGGTAGACCGCCGTTTTCGGGACACCGGAAACGGCTCGGGGTGAAGCCGTGCCCGAAAGGGGCGCGGCCGGGCAGCTCCAGTCCGAACCCGACAGCTCACCTCGCAGGCGACGGAGAGGAATCCCCCATGCCCGCGAAGGGTAAGCACCGCCGTCCCAAGTCCCCGCGCCTCGCCCGCACGATCGCCGTTGCCGGTGTGGGCGGCGTCGCGCTCGCGCTGCCGTTCATGGGTGCCTCCGGCGTCCACGCCGCGGCCGCTCCCGCCGTTGCCACGACCTACGCCGTCAAGGCGGGGGACACCCTTTCGAAGATCGCCGACGCGCAGCACGTCAGCGGCGGCTGGAAGAAGCTCTACTCCGACAACCGCTCGGCCATCGGCGGCGACCCGTCCCTGATCCGTCCGGGCCTGAAGCTGACGATCGGCCAGAAGGCCACGGCTCCCGCGGCGAAGTCCCCGGCCACCGCCACGCAGGCTTCCGCGGCCAAGACCGCCACCGCTTCCGGCTACACGCTGCCCGTCCAGAGCGCCTCCATCGGTACGGCGTACAAGACCGCGGGCAGCATGTGGTCCAGCGGCTACCACACCGGTGTCGACTTCGTGGTTCCGACGGGCACCCCGCTCAAGGCCATAGCCGCGGGCACCGTCGTGTCGGCCGGCCTCGACGGCGCGTACGGCAACGAGGTCGTCATCCAGCACGCCGACGGCAAGTACTCGCAGTACGCCCACATGTCGTCCCTCTCCGTCTCGTCCGGGCAGACCGTGACCGAGGGTCAGCGGATCGGCCTCTCCGGCGCGACCGGCAACGTCACCGGACCGCACCTGCACTTCGAGATCCGCACCACCCCGAGCTACGGCTCGGACGTGGACCCGGTCGCCTACCTCCGTGCGCACGGCGTCTCGCTCTGACCCGGACGGTGTGACGTCGCTCCGGCCCTGACGGTGTGACGTGTGAGGTGAAGGTGTCGCGTCGAGGTGTGACATGAAGGGGCGGGCCCGGTTCCGGGCCCGCCCCTTCGCCGTGTCCTCGCCGTATTCCTCAATCCCCGAAACTGACCGGGTGGGCTATATCACCACCCGTCAACCCCTTCCTACGGTCGCGTAGGTCACATCGCAGGGTGAAAGATGTGTGGTCGTGGCAAACGAATCGAGATCACTCAACGGCGGCACGATTCGGTCCTACGCGGCGGTGGGGGACAGCTTCACCGAAGGCGTCGGGGACCCCGGTCCCGACGGGGCCTTCGTGGGCTGGGCCGACCGTCTCGCCGTCCTCCTGGACGACCGGACCCCCGAGCACTCCTTCCGGTACGCGAACCTCGCCGTGCGCGGCAAGCTCCTCGACCAGATCGTGGAGGACCAGCTCCCGCGCGCCGTCGAACTGGCCCCGGACCTGGTGACCTTCGCCGCCGGCGGCAACGACATCATCCGTCCCGGCACCGACCCCGACGACGTCGCGGAGCGCTTCGAGAAGGCCGTCGCCCGGCTGACCTCCGCCGTCGGCACGGTCATGGTGACCACCGGCTTCGACACCCGGGACGTCCCCGTCCTCAAGCATCTGCGCGGCAAGATAGCGACGTACAACGGGCATGTGCGCGCGGTCGCCGACCGCTACGGCTGCCCGGTGCTCGACCTGTGGTCCCTCAAGACCGTCCAGGACCGCCGTGCCTGGGACGACGACCGGCTGCACCTCTCGCCCGAGGGGCACACGCGGGTCGCGCTGCGGGCGGGGCAGGCGCTCGGCATCGAGGTGCCTGCGGACCCGGACCAGCCGTGGCCGGCGCAGCCGCCGCGCGGCACGCTGGAGGTGCGGCGCGACGACATCCACTGGGCGAGGGAGTTCCTGGTGCCGTGGATCGGCCGACGGCTGCGCGGCGAGTCGTCCGGGGACCATGTGGCGGCGAAGCGGCCGGATCTGCTGCCGCTCTGACGGGAGCCGCGCACGTCATGGGGGAGCTTGCCCTTGAGGGCGGCTCCCCCGCGTCATTTCTGTGCGGTCCAATCCGGGGGCCTCTTCGGAGCCCGACTCCGTGGCGCCGTCAGCCCGCCGTCGTCGCCGTCAGGTCCGCCCGCTCGAGTCCCAGTTCGCGGGCCAGCGCGTCGTCGACCCACTCCTGCATGCGGGCCCGCGAGACCGTCCCCGTGTACGCGGTCATCTGCACCGCGAGACCGTCGAGGAGTGCCGTCAGGCGCAGCGCGGCGCCCGCCGGGTCGGGGCAGTGGAACTCTCCCGCCGCCACGCCCTCCGCGACGACCTCCGTGAGCGCCGCCTTCCACTGCTTGTCCAGGTCGCGCGTGACCTCCCGCAGCGCGGGCTCACGCAGCGCCGCGGACCAGCCTTCGATCCACAGCCGCCACCCCTTGGCCTGCCCGGTCGGCGCGTACCAGCGCACGGCCGAGCGCAGCCGGCGCAGCGCCGTCGTGCGCTTGCTCAGCAGCTTGCGCAGATGGGCCAGGTCGCCCTCGGCGGCGTGCGCGAACGCGGCGGAGACGAGCTTTTCCTTCGTCGAGAAGTGGTACAGGACCAGCGCGTTGCTCACCCCGAGCGCTGCGGCGACGTCGGCGATGCGCACGGCTGCCACGCCCCGCGCCTCGATCTGCTCGATGGCGGCCCGCAGCAACTCTTCGCGCCGCTCGGCCACGCTCAACCGCACTCTTGCCACGCGGTAACCCTACACACGGGCGCCGGCGGTGGGCGCCGAGTGGCGAACCCGGCGCGAACGCCTCGTGCACGACTCTTGACAGTGCCCAGTGGTGCCCGTCACAGTCTCGCTTACTGACTGGCCGTTCAGTCAATAGGGTGACCGGGGAGCCGGTCGCGGCACCGCCGCAAGAACGGTCGCAGCACAGTCCGAGAACAACCGTCACGCCCCGTGCCCCGCCGTGCAGCAGGAGTTTCCCCGTGACCCAAGCGCCGCCGATGCCGCCGACCGAGCCGTCCGCCAAGGACGCACCCGACCTGCCTGACCTGTCTGAGGGCTGGGGTGAACAGCGCTCCCGGCTCAAGAAGGACCTGCGCAGGCTGGACGTGCTGTTCTTCCTGATCTGCACCCTCGTCGGCCTCGACACGATCGGCTCCGTCGCCGCCCAGGGTCCGCAGGGCCTGACGTGGATGGCGATTCTCGCCCTCGTGTTCTTCCTGCCGTACGGGCTGCTCGTGGCCGAACTCGGCTCCGCCTTCCCCGTACAGGGCGGCCCCTACGTGTGGACGCGCCTGGCGTTCGGGCGGCTCGTCGCCGGTGTGAACCAGCTCCTCTACTGGATCTCCAACCCCGTATGGGTGGGCGGCAGTCTGTGCATCATCGCGCTCACCACGTGGGAGGAGTTCTTCACCCCGCTTCCGGGATTCTGGAAGTACGCGGCCGGCCTCGTCTTCATCTGGGGCGGAGCGCTGGCCGTCGTACAGTCCGTGCGCATCGGCAAGTGGGTCCCCATCGCGGGCGCCGTCGCCCGGATCGTCCTCCTCGGGTTCTTCCTCGTCTCCGTAGTCGTGTTCGCCGTCCAGCACGGCGTGCACGCGCTGCCCGCAGGCGAGTTCGTCCCGACCTATGCCGGCTTCGTGGCGCTGGTCCCGGTCCTGATCTTCAACTACGTCGGCTTCGAACTGCCCAGCTCCGCGGCCGAGGAGATGACGAACCCGCGCCGCGACATCCCCCTGTCGATCCTGCGCTCGGGCTTCGCGGCGGTACTCCTCTACGGCGGCCCGATCCTCGGCATCCTCTTCGTGCTGCCGAGCAAGGAGATCGGCAGCCTCGGCGGATTCATCGACGCCTGCAAGGCCGTGTTCACGGTCTACGGCGGGTCGATCGCGGCCGACGGCACGGTCACGCTCACCGGCCTCGGCTCCGTCTTCGGCGGGGTCGCCGCGGCGGGCCTGATCATCGGCCTGCTGACCTCGGGCGTCACCTGGGCCATGGGCGCCCACCGCGCGCAGGCCGTCGCGTGCGCGGACGGCGCCGGTCCGGCGTGGCTCGGCCACATCTCCGAGAAGCACGGGACACCGGTGCGCGTGAACCTGCTCTCCGCCGTGCTCGGTTCGATCCTCTTCGTGGTCGCCCTCAACCTCACGGGAGGCAACGGCGAGAAGTACTTCGCGGCAGGCCTCGGCCTGACGATCTGCACCACCTTCATCTCGTACGTCATCACGTTCCCCAGCCTCGCCGTGCTGCGCCGCAAGTACCCGGACACGCCCCGCCCGTACGCCGTCCCGGGCGGACGTGTGGGCGCGTGGGTGGTGAGCGCCCTCGCCACCGGCTTCGTGGCGTTCACCGTGATCGTGCTGATCTGGCCGGGATTCGGGGTCGGCTGGTTCGGCTCGGCGGGCAGCGCGGCGGACTCGCTGCCCGAGTCGTTCGCCGGCCAGCGCGCCCAGTACACACTCAGCCAGGTGCTGCCCCTGCTGCTCTTCGTCGGCATCGGGCTGGTCTTCTACGCGATGGGCGCTCGGACGCGCAGGCGTGTGGGCAAGTAGGCAGCGGGCTCGCGCGCAAGAGGGCCCTCCCCGCGGCGGGGAGGGCCCTCTTGCGTCTCGGATCCCGACGGGCGATCTGTCGCGTCAGGAGCCCGCGCAACTGCCGCGTCACAGGCCCGCGAACCGGTGGTCGCGGGCGATGCGTTCGTCGGCCGCCACGACGTCGAACTCAGGTCGGAGGGCCGCCGGTTCAGCGCAGTACAGCCGCCAGCAGGTCGGCGCCCAACGCCGTCAGATCAGGCAGGTTGAGGGTGTACCGCACGTAACGGCCGTGCCGCCGAGCCGTGAGCAGGCCCGCGCGGCGCAGGACGGCTAGGTGGCGGGACACCTCCGGGGACGAGAGTTCCCAGAAGTGGGCCAGCTCGCCGGTGGTGTGCGGGCCGCGGGCCAGGGTGCGCAGCAGCCGCAGTCGTACCGGATGCGCGAGCGCCTCCAGCCGGAGGGTGACCGTCTCCAGAGAGACCGGCTCCGCCGGACTCGGCTCGGCGACGGGGTACTGGACCACCGGATGCCACCCAGGCGCGTGGACCGCCACCAGGTGCGGGCGGCCGAAGACGCTGGGAACGAAGGTGACGGCTGCGCCACGGGCGACGGTCGCCTTGTCCTGCACCTTGTCGACGATGATGCCGTCGCCGTCCGGTGCCAGGGTGACCGCGCCGGAGACCGAGGCGAGTGCCGCCCCGATGCCCTGGCGCCTGAGCAGTTCGTTCTTCAGGCGCAGATCGGTGGCGAGCTGCACCGCGACGCCCGCCCAGGCGCCGTCGAAGAATGCCTCGGCGCATTCTTCGAGGGTCTGGCGCACCCGCGCCCGCACCGCGGCCGGATCCGCGAGCAGCCGTTCTGCGAAGGCCTCCTGCAGCGCGCCGCGGGCCTGCGCCACGTCCAGGGCCCGCTCGCGCGCGGTCGTGTCGGTGAGCGGCGACGCTCCGGGGAAGTGGACCCGGTTGCTGCCGCACGTGGTGACGAGCGCGGCGGTCACATACGTCTCGTCGTCGATCCGGTCCACGTCGTCCAGCTCCGCGGCGAGGCTCGGCCGGGGCCGTGCGGGAATCAGGAAGTCGGCCTGTGACGAACGCCAGAGGAACTCCGCCTCCCTGAGCCGCTCGGCCAGCTCCGGCCGCAGCCCCGCCCAGACGTCCGCGGCCCAGCCGGCGAACTGCGGATGGTGGCCGGGTTCGGCCAGCACGTGCAGCATCGCGGTCAGTTCGGCCAGCGGGGAGGCGGCGAACCGCACTTGCTCGGACGGCAGGCCGCTGATGTCGATCCTCAGCGTCATCCCCTCATCATCGCCGCCCGGACGACCCGGCGACGGCGTCGATTGACGATGTGCGTCAACCGACGGGCCTTGCCCCGGAGCCCGACGCACCGTCTGACGCCATGACAGCCATCACCAGAATCCAGCCCCGCGCTCTCGTTCACGCCTCCGGAGGCCCCCGCTATGCCGTCGCCCTGGCCGTGGACGCGCTGGGCACCGGCCTGCTGCGGCCCTTTCTGCTGCTCTACGGCATGAACGTACTGAGGCTGCCCGCGCCCGTCACCGGCACCGCCATGACGGTCGGCATCGTCGCGGGTCTGGCGTGCATGCCCGCGGTGGGCCGGTGGTTGGACCGCGGGGCACGCAGCACGGTCGTGGCGGCGTCGATGCTGGTGCGGGTGCTGGGCGTGGCGCTGCTGCTGGCCGCCCCGGCGGGGCACGTCTGGCTTTTCGCGACGGCGGCACTCTTCCTCGGCATCGGCAACCAGGCATGGCCCGCCGCCCACGCCGCACTCGTGGCCACGGTCGCCCACGGCCGAGAACGCGACACCGCCCTCGCGGGGGCCCGCGCCCTGCGCAACGCCGCCCTGGGCGTCGGAGCACTCCTCGCCGCCGTATGCCTGGCGGGCGGCACCACCGCACCGCGGGCGCTGGCAGCCGTCACTGGGCTCGCCTACCTCGCCGCAGCCGCATTGGCGTGGTCGGTCCACGTGCACGCACATCCAGCAAAGGCCGCCCCGGCCAAGGACCACCGGGGCGACGAGCCCGCCCCCCGGATGCTCGCGCTGCTCGCCGCCAACGTGGTCTACGTCTTCTGCCTCAACGTCCCCGAGATCGCGCTCCCTCTGGTCCTGGTGAAGCAGTTCCACGCGTCCCAGGCGTGGCCGGCAGCCGTCTTCGTGGCCAACACGGCGCTGGTCGTCACCCTGCAGGTGCCGGTGACCGTCCTCATGTCCCGCTTCTCCCGGCGGACCGTGCTGGCCCTCTCCGGCGTGGTGCTGTCCGCGTCCTACCTCGGCTTCCTCGCGGCCACCTCGCTGGGACACGGCTGGGGTCCCCCGGCCGTCGCCGCGGTGTCCGTGGTCTGCACGATCGGCGAGATCATCTACGCCGGCAGCGCCACCGCGCTGGTCACCGCGCTCGCCCCGGCCCCTGTCCTGGGACGCGCCCTCGCCCGCTTCCAGCTCTCCACGGGCTTCGGTCTCGCCGTCTCCCCGGCGGCCATCACCACGCTCGCATCCCACGGCCCGGCCGCCCTCTGGGGCAGCCTCGCCGCGGCGACCCTGCTCTCCTCGTCGGCCGTCGCCACCGAGAAGGATCAAGGAAAGCGGCTCATCGGTCGCTGCCCCAGGGGGCGACCGGGCTGGTGAGTTCGGCGATCGCCTCCAGCGACGGTTCGAAGGTGCGGCGGACGTCTTCCGCTGTCTGGTGACGGGACTTCGCCATCGACATCAACGGGGGCGCGCCCTGCTCGCCGAGGTGCGTCGGCGAGGCGTGGCGGTACTCGTGCAGATCCCAGCCCGTGCCCGGTCCCCGAAGTGCGCGTCCGGCAGGGCGCGCCTGGTCGGGGGAGAGCCGCACCGGCCCGGAGTCCGGGCACCGGTCGCGCGGGCTGACGACCTGGCCGGGCCGGGGGCGGCGACGGGTGACGAACACCGGGCCGCAGGTGCGGCCCTTCAGGAGCAGCAGCCACCGCCGCAGCAGGACAGTACCCGCGTCCCAGTAAAGGGTGTCCAGGACGCAGTCCCCACGCACCTGACCACGGCGACGGCGCTTGGAAGCGTTCCTACCGCTCTGTCAGGAGACCGCCGTCCTCCTCGCCGACGCCATGGACGGGCGCCGGTGTGGTGCCGGCCTGATCGAGGACCCCGTGCGCGTCCAGGGCGATCGCGCCGCCCGGGTGCACGAGCAGGGGGTTGACCTCCAGTTCGGTCAGCTCCGGGTGGTCGACGGCGGCCCGCGCGACCGCGCACACGGCGGCGGCCGCCGCCTCCAGATGCGCTCCGGGAGCGCCGCGCCAGCCCGTCAGCAACGGCGCGTGCCGCAGCCGCTGGAGCAGAGCACGCGCGCGTGCCGGCGTCAGGGGTGCGAGGGCCAGCGCCGTGTCGGCGAGCAGTTCGGCGGTCACCCCTCCGATGCCGACCATGACGACGGGCCCGAACGACGGGTCGCGCCGTACACCGACGATCAGCTCGTGTCCGTACGGCGGTGTGGCCATCGCCTCCACGGCGTAGCGGTCCGCGCCCGTCGCCGCCTTCATACGGGCGAACGCGCTCCGCAAGGCGTCGGCGTCGGCGATCGACAGGGCGACCCCGCCCGCCTCGGTCTTGTGCGCGAGCCCCATCGCCTTGAGGGCGAGCGGGTACCCCGTCCGGTGCTCCGCCGCCTCGACGGCCTCGTCCGCGTCGGTCACGAACTCTGCCGCAGGGAAGGCGAGTTGATATGAGGCGAGCAGCTCGCGCACGCTCTCGTAGCCGCCGTCCGCCAGCCTGTACGCGCCCGGGGCCTGCGGATCCTCGCGGGCGAGCGGAGGCTCCGTGAGGCGGGCCGCAGCGGCGACGGCGGTCGCGGCCTGCTCGATGCGCTCGTAGACGGGCACACCGCGCTGCCGCAGAACCGTCAGGGCGGGGGTGTCGCGGGCCATGGTGTGCACCACGAGGGCGCGCCCGGATGTGACGGCGGCGTCCGCGAGCACGTGTGCGACCTCGCATTCGCGCTCCGTCTGCGCGGGGTTGGCGGTCGCGTAGTCGCCGAAGTAGCCCGTCAGGACGACGGCGTCGGTGTCTCCCGCGTGCAGCAGGGTGCCCGCCACGCGCGCGTAGTTGCCGAGATCGGCCTCACCGGCGCCCGCCAGGTCGACCGGGTTGCCGCACCCGGCCCCCCTGGGCAACTGCTCGGCCACCGCCTCGCGCGTGCCCTCGGTGAAGGCGGGCACGTCGAGGCCCTGCGCGGCGAACGCGTCGGCGGCGAGGGCGCCTTGACCGCCGCTGTCCCCGACCACGGCCACGCTGCGCGGGTGAGGCGACGGGCCGGCCGCCGCGTGCCCCGCACTCCGGTCGCGTACGCCCTGCGCCAGCAGGTACACCGCCGTGTCGACCAGTTCGCCCGCGGTGTCGAGCAGCAGGGCGCCGGCGTCGCGGCACACCGCCTCCACGGTGGCGCGCGCGCTCACCAGGGCGCCGGTGTGGGACGCGGCGGCGCGCCCGGACGCGGCGCTGCGCCCCACGGTCAGGAGCAGGACGGGCTTCCCGGCGGCGTGCGCGGCCGCCAGGACCTGCGCGAGCCGTCGGCCGTCGCGGAAGTCCTCGATGTACGCGGCGAGCGCTCTCGTGGGCCCGTGCGCGATCAGTGACTCCAGGGCGTCCGCCGCGTCGATGTCCCGCTGGTTGCCCAGCGACACGAACCGGGAGAAGCCCTGCCCGGAGCGGGCGAGGAGTCGGCCGATCTCCAGGGCGAGGTTCCCGCTCTGGGAGACGAGGCCGAGGCCGCCCGAGGGGAAGTCGCCCCAGCTGAGCCGCAGTTCGCTCGTCGTGTCCACCACGCCCATGCAGTTCGGGCCGAGCAGCCGCGCTCCCCGGGCCGTCACGAGTTCGGCGAGCGCCCGCTCCTCCTCGGCGGTGGCGCCGCCCGACGTGATCACGGTGAAACACCGGGCGCCCGCGGCGAGGCCGTCCGTGACCACCGGCCGCACATGGCGGGGCGGCACGGCCACGACGATGTGCTCGGGCGGCACGGGCAGCGACGCGAGATCCGGCAGGAACGGTTCACCGTCCAGGGCGCCTCCGCGGTGGTTGACGAGGTGGACGGCCCGCCGGTCACGGCCGGACAGGGCCCCGGACGCCAGCCAATAGCCCCACTTCTCCGGGTTGTCGGACGCCCCGACGACGGCGACCGAGCGAGGGTCGAAGAGCGCGTCGAGGCCCACGCGCGCGTGCACACCGGTGTCCGGCGGGGGCGTCACCTGTACCACCCGAACCGCTCCGCGATCACCGGGAGGCGGTCCGCGACGATCGCGTGCGCGGCGGCACGCGGCGTCGTCCCGTCCGCCTCGGCCCGCGCCAGCATCTGGTCGATCAGCGCGCGCATGGAGCGCCGCGTGTACGCGAACGCCTCGTCCGCGTTGGCCTCGATGTCCCCGAACAGGGTCCACCACCACCAGGCGTTCGTGCCGGAGTTGACGACGACGTCGGGCAGGACGGTGATGCCGCGCCGCGCGAGCAGCTCCTCCGCCTCGGGCAGCACGGGCATGTTGGCGGCCTCGACGATCCAGCGCGCCGTGATCTGTTCCTGGTTCGCCGCGTCCACCGCGTACGAGACGGCGGCGGGCACGAGGACCTCGGCGTCGGCCGACAGCCAGGCGTCGCCGGGCAGTTCGCGGTCGCCCTCGCGCAGCGCCGAGCGGTCCACCGTCCCGTAGGCGTCGCGGGCGGCGAGGAGCGCGTCCACGTCCAGGCCTTCGGGGTTGGCGACGGTGCCCTTCACGTCCGCGACGGCCACGATCCGCAGACCCGCGCGCGCCAGGAACCGGGCGGTCGCCCCGCCCATGGTGCCCAGACCCTGCACGGACACCCGGGTGCCCTCGTAGGGGACGCCCGCGCGGTCCAGGGCCGCGAGCACCGACTCGGCGACGCCGCAGCCGCCGACGAGTTCGTCGAGGCCGATGCCGTCGACGTCGACCGCGAAGGCGTCGGCGAGGCGCCGGCGCGCGGCCGCCTCGTCGTCGAGCAGCGGGTAGACGGCCTGCACGGACGAGACGAGCCCGGCCTCCTCGGCCGCCCTGTCGACGAGGTCCTGGGTGAGCCCCAGGTCCTCGCCGGTCGTCCAGAAGGACTCGATGTAGGGCCGCATGGCGCGCAGATAGCGCACCAGGACGCCGTACGCCTGCGGGTCCTGCGGGTCGCAGTCGATGCCGCCCTTGGCGCCGCCCAGCGGGATGTAGCGGCCCTGCGGGTTGTAGTGCAGGGCCTCCTTCATCGTCATCCCGCGCGCGAGGCCCGCGACCTCGTCGAGGGTGCAGCCCTGACGCATCCGGAGCCCGCCGCTGGACACACCGCGCACCAGCCGGTCGACGACGAGGTAGCCGTGCCTGCCGGTGACGTGATCGGTCCAGGTGAGCGACATCAGGGGGGTGCCGGGCGCGGTCATGCGGTCTCCTCGGGGACGGTGATCAGGGTGGGGCCGGGGGTGGCCAGGGCGCGGGTCAGGAGCGCGGCGAGTTCGCCGGGGGAGTGGGCGGGGGCGCCCCTGCCGCCGAAGGCCCGCGCGAGGCCGGCGAGGTCCACGCGTGCGTGGTCGACGGCGGCGGGTGTGTCGCCGCGGGCGGCCATCTCGTCGCGGATCTCGCCGTACCCGCCGTTGTCGAACACGACGACGGGCAGCGGCAGTTGGAGCTGCGTGGCCGTGGCAAGCTCCTGCACGGAGAACTGGAGCCCGCCGTCCCCGCTGATCGCGATCACCTGCCGGTCGGGGCGGGCGGTCTTCGCGCCGATCGCGGCGGGCAGCGCGTAGCCGAGCGTGCCGAACCCGGTGGGGTGCAGATAGCGGCCCTCGGGGCCGACGGGGAGGTGCGGGAGCGCGCCGTAGTAGCAACACTGGGCACTGTCGGAGGTCACCACGGCGTCGGACGCCAGGACGCCCCTGATCGCTTCGAGATACGGCACCCAACGAGCGTCACGCGCGCGTGTCTCGTCGTCGCGGGCGGCGCGCACGGCGGCCGTGGTCCGCGTGGCCGCGTCCGTGGACGCGGAGCCCGGCACCTTGGCGAGCCGCTCCTTCAACGCCTGCGTCGTGGCCCGCGCGTCGCCCACCAGAGCGACGTCCGCGGGGACGCCCGCGTACATCTGCGCCGGATCGACGTCGACACGGATCAGCCTGCCGCCGAGCGCCGGCGGCGCGGACCACAGGTCCGACTCGGCGAGCTCCGTCCCGACGGCGAGGACCACGTCGCACTCGGTCAGCCACTTCTGTACGGAGGGGCTGTGCAGGGACACACCGAGGGCGAGGGGATGCCGTTCGTCGACGATGCCCTTGCCGTTCGCGGTGGTCGCCACCGGAGCGCCCAACTGCTCGGCCAGTGCCCGGCATTGCTCGGCCGCCCCGCGCGCGCCGCCGCCCAGGACCAGGCCGGGGCGTACCGCTGCGGCCAGGAGGGCGGTCGCCGCGTCGAGCGACGGACCGTCCGCCGCGCGGGGGGCCGGCAGGGGAGCGCGCCGTACCGGCCCGGCGGGCTCCGTCGCCTCGAGCAGGTCGAGCGGCACTTCGATGTGCACGGGCCGCGGCCTCTGCGTACGGAACAGGCTGAACGCGCGGGCCACCGCCGCCCCGATCTCCTCCACGGAGGACACACGATGGCTGAACGCCGCCACGTTCCGCAGCGCCTCCGTCTGGCTGCGCATCTCGTGCAGCAGACCCGTCGACTGGCGCGGATGGCGCAGCGGCATACCCGGCGACACCACGAGAAGGGGCACGCTGTCCGAGTACGCCTGCCCGACCGCGGCCGCGATGTTCAGGAGGGCGGGCCCTGTCGTCGTGATCGCCACCCCGGGATCACCCGTCACGCGCGCGTAGGCGTCGGCCGCGTACCCGGCGCCCTGCTCGTGGCGCGGGGCGACGTGCGCGATGCCGTACGCCGCCAAGTGCCGGTAGATCTCCAGGTTGTGGGTCCCCGGAATGCCGAACGCGGTGGAGACCCCATGGGCGGCGAGTGCCCTGACGAGCGCCTCGCCGCCGGTCGACATCTGCTCCGTCACCGTCCGCTCCGTCACCGTCTTCTCGGTCACAGCGACCTCGAAATGACCAGGCGCATGATGTCGGAGGTGCCTTCCTCGATCTCCTCCAGCTTGGCGTCCCGCATCCACTGCTCGACCGGGAACTCGCGCGAGTAGCCCCAGCCGCCGAGCGTCTGCACGGCCGCCCAGGTGCAGTACGCCGCCGTCTCCGACGCGGTCAGCTTGGCCATGGCCGCCTCGGCGGTCGCGTCGAGCCCGGCGTCCAGACGCCGCGCGGCACGCCACGTCATCAGACGGGACTGCTCGATCCGCGTCCGCATGTCCGCGAGGCGGAACGCCACGGCCTGGTGCTCGATGATCGGTTTGCCGAACTGCACGCGCGTGCGTGCGTAGTCACGGGCGTACTCGTACGCGGCCCGCGCCACACCCGTGGCCGCCGCGCCCAGAACGGCGCGCGAGATGTCGAACGTCCGCATGAGACCGGCGAAGCCCTGACCTTCGTCGCCGAGACGGTCGGCGTCGGGCACGAACACGTCGGAGAAGAACACTTCGCGGCACACGATCGCGCGCTGGCCCATCTTGCGCATCGGCTCACCGAACGTGAGCCCCTCCGCGCCCTTGCGCAGCAGGAACGCCGTGACGCCGCGCGAGCGCTGCGACGGGTCGGTCTTGGCGAAGACGACGTACTGCTCGGCCTCGCCCGCGTTCGAGATCCACGCCTTCTGGCCGTTCAGGAGGTAGCCGCCCGCCGTGCGCGTCGCGGTCGTCACGATCGACGCGGCGTCGGACCCGGAGCCCGGCTCGGTCGTCGCCAGTGAGGTCATCGGGGTGTCAGGCCCGGCCAGCGGCGTCAGCCACGCGCGCTTCTGCTCCTCGGTGCCCAGCTCCATGACCGGGTCGGCGAAGAAGCCGTTCGAGCACAGGAGGTTGCCGATGCCCAGGTCGCCGACGCACAGCTCCTCCTGGACGAGGACCTGCGTGAAGACGTCGGTGAACCCGCCGCCGCCGTACTCCTCGGGCAGCATGAAGCCGGTGATGCCGACCTTCGCGGCCGCGCGCCACAGATCCCAGGGCGTCTCCACGTCCGCCTCGTCCACGGCGCGTCCGCGCGGGCGGATCTCCTCACGCGCGAACGTCCTCGTGAGGTCCACGATGTCCCGCTGCTCCGGGGTGAGGGGGACCAGCTCGATGGGGAGCTCTGACACGGTGCCTCCAGAAACTGACGGATACCGACGAGGGGGCCACGACCGGCGCGGATCACTGACCCGATTACTGAATCGCCAGTCAGTATCCGAGGCCGTGAAGACCGGTGTCAACGCAACGGCTACTGAATGATGGATCAGTTTTCTCGCGCCACTGGGAAGAGGCTCCCGGCCGCGCGGCGCGCGGGGCGGTCCGAGCGCGATGCGAGCCGGTCGCCGTCCGTGACGCCGAGTGACATCGGCGGCGCGCAACCGGGGCGTGCCTTGGAATTCCTTGTGTGTCCAGGTCCCGGATCGGGCACTGTGGGCGGGGCCGCCCATAATGGAAACCCTGATCGATCCACCGGGAGGCGCTGTGTCACGTTCCCTGAGCTCCGGGCTCCGCCCGCTGCGGCCTGCCGCTTTCGGCGCGGACCCGGCGGGAGAGCGGCTCGAGCGGATCCGGAGGTCGCCGAACTTCGCGGACGGCAGCTTCCAGAACCCGGTGGGCGCGCGCACCCGGCCCGCGGGTTCGATGATCGAGTTCGCGAAGGTCTTCTTCGCCAAGGAGGGGCGCGTCCGCCGGGCGCCCACGGGCACCGTCCCCGTGCACTCCACGACCCTCGCCGACCTCGCCGAGCCCCCGGTGAGCGGCCTGCGGCTGACCTGGATGGGGCACTCCAGCGTCCTCGCCGAGATCGACGGCCGCCGCGTGCTGCTCGACCCCGTCTGGGGCGAGCGCTGCTCCCCGTTCTCCTTCGCGGGCCCCAAGCGGCTGCATCCCGTCCCGCTGCCCCTCGCCGCGCTCGGCCCGGTGGACGTCGTGGTGATCTCCCATGACCACTACGACCACCTGGACCTGCCCACGATCCGTGCGCTGGCCGACACGGACACGGTGTTCGCGGTGCCGCTCGGCGTCGGCGCGCACCTGGAGCACTGGGGCGTCCCCGCGGACCGCCTCCGCGAGCTCGACTGGAACGAGTCGACGAAGGTGGCGGGGCTGACCCTGACGGCCACGCCCGCGCGCCACTTCTGCGGCCGCGGCCTGCGCAACGAGCAGCACACCCTGTGGGCGTCCTGGGTCGTCGCCGGTCCCGAGCATCGCGTCTACCACAGCGGTGACACCGGCTATTTCCCCGGCTTCAAGGACATCGGCGCGGAGCACGGGCCGTTCGACGCGACGATGATCCAGATCGGCGCCTACAGCGACTTCTGGCCCGACATCCACATGCGCCCCGAGGAGGGCATGCGGGCCCACCTCGACCTCCAGGGCGGGTCCGGCGGCGGTCCCATGCTGCCGATCCACTGGGGCACGTTCAACCTGGCGCCGCACCCGTGGTCCGAGCCCGGCGAGGGCACGCTCGCGGCAGGACAGCGGGCCGGGGCCAAGATCGCGCTCCCGTGCCCGGGCGAGCCCTTCGAACCCACGGCCGAGACGCTCCCCGTCCAGCCGTGGTGGCGCGGGGTTGCCACCACGCCCCCGGAGGGCTGGCCCGAGACGGAGCCGGCGGACCGGTCGGGCGCCGGCGCGGCGGCCGGGACCGGCGCGGGTGCCGGGGAAGGCTCCGGCGAGCAGGAGGCCGTACCAGCGGTCTGAGCACGTCCACGAGGTCCGGGTTCTCAGGCGAGCGTCCTGGGGCCCGGACCTCCGTGCGTGCGAGCCCGGATCCCGGCGGCCCGTCGTGGCCCGGCTCCCCGACCATCCGGCGTGGCGCGCGCGGGAACGGGACATATTTTCGAGCCGGGGAACACCCGTACCCATGCCCGGTCCGGAGTCCAGGACTGTTATCGGTCTGTCGTACGAAGTCTCATACCAGAGCGGGACCTGGGCCGCCGGACTTTGGCAACTGCCCACCGCATGTGAGCCGTCCCCGACTACCGTGTGTGCTCGCTGAGCGACGCAGCGGCGGCATTCCCACCCGCTCCCGGCCGGGAGCGCGATGCCGCCTGCCCGCCTCGCGCCGACCCGCAGGAGCCCCCACGTACGAGGACGCCGAATGTCTCACCTTCGCCCGCAGGCCCCCCGCGCAGACCGCCGAGAGGGCGGTCGGCACGGCAGGCCGGGCGGCCGGTCCGTCCCCCCGCAGCCCGAGACCCACATACGGCCCCAGCTTCTGCGCCTTGCCGTACTGCCCCCGCTCGCCGTCGCCCTGAGCGCCAGCGCGGCCGTGCTCTTCACCATCCGCTCCACGGGCGCCCGCCCCGGGCTCGCCCTCGGGGCCGTCCTCGCCGGCGCGTCCCTCGTCACCCTGGCCGGCATCGTGATCGCCGCCGTGGCCGCCGACCGGGCGGCCAGGACCGTGCGCGAACGAGTCGGTGTCCTGCGCCGCGCGAGTGCGCGCGGGCAGGGCGAACTGCACGGTCTCGTGGAGCAGTTGCGCAAGGGGGAGGGGCCGCCGCCCCGCAGGCAGCCCCCCGCGGCCGCCCCGGACGCCGACGAGTTCGACCTGCTGGCCGCGGACATGACGCGCGCCCAGGAAGCGGCCGTCACCGCCGTCGTCCAGGCGTCCCAGCTCTCCAGCCACGCGGGCAGCGAGCAGAAGGTCGAGGTCTTCGTCAATCTCGCCCGGCGTCTGCAGTCCCTCGTACACCGCGAGATCTCGATCCTCGACGAACTCGAGAACGACGTCGAGGACCCCGATCTGCTCAAGGGCCTGTTCCACGTCGACCACCTCGCCACCCGGATCCGCAGGCACGCCGAGAACCTGGCCGTGCTCGGCGGCGCCGTGTCCCGGCGCCAGTGGAGCCGCCCGGTCTCCATGACCGAGGTCATGCGGTCGGCCATAGCGGAGGTCGAGCAGTACTCACGGGTCAAGCTCGTCCCGCCGGTCGACGGCACCCTGCACGGGCACGCCGTCGCCGACTGTATCCACCTGCTCGCCGAACTCGTCGAGAACGCCACCGTGTTCTCGGCGCCGCACACCCAAGTCCTGCTCCGCGCCAACACCGTCACGTCCGGTCTCGCCATCGAGGTCGAGGACCGCGGCCTCGGAATGCCCGTCACCGAGCAGAACAAGATGAACACGCTGCTCGCCGACCCGGACCAGGTCAACGTCGCGAGCCTCCTCCAGGACGGGCGCATCGGCCTCTTCGTCGTCTCCCAGCTCGCCCGCAGACACGGCATCACGGTCCGGCTCCAGAGCAACATCTACGGTGGTGTGCAGGCGGTCCTCGTCGTGCCGCAGACCCTGCTCGGAGGCGACGACAACGAGTCCGCGCCGAGGCCACGGAGCGCCGCGCACGCGACGGACGACAGCGCGCAGACCATGCACCAGCGGCACCAGGCGCATGAACGGCGGCTCTCGCAGCACCAGAGCCGGCAGGAACCGCAACACCAGCTCGAACAGCAGCCGCAGCCGCAGTCCCACCGCCGGCCACCGCAGCCACAACCCCAGCCCCAGAACCAACTCCACCGTCCTCCTCAGCCCGGCCTCCAGCCCTTCGACCCCCAGCGGTTGGACTCTCAGCCGTACGAGGCACCGCATCAACCCCCGCCGCCCCGCGAGACCCCGCACGCCGGCGTGGCCGTCGTCCCGCGGCAGCCTCAGGGCGGGGCCTCCGACGGCAGGCACTCCGGGGCGAACGGCGTCGCCCCGCCCCTCCCGTTGCGCACCGCCAGGGACGAGCGACGGACACCCGCCGACGCGCTGCCCGGCATCCGTTCCGAGGACCGGCAGGCCACCGGAGAGCACACGCCCATCCCGCCGACCCCGGTCAACGGCGCCGTGCGCGGCACCATGGGGCGGCCCCAACTCCCCAAAAGACGCGTCCAGGAACACCTGGCGCCGCAACTGCGGGGCGGCCCGACGCAGCGGCAGGAGCGCCCCGACAACGAGACGCCCGTACTCCACGACCCGGGCCTGATGGCGGCGTTCCAGCGCGGCATCGGGCTCGCGGACGCGGCCGAGGCACGGGACCTCACCCTCGGCATGCGTGACCTGCCCGAGGCCGGTCCCACACCGGCCGGCGGTCCCGCGACCGGGCCGTTCGCCGCCTACGAACCGGACGCACGGCACGACGGGAGCGATACGGACGGATGACGTTCGCCCGCCACGTGTGCGCCCTCCCCCCGTACGCCCGCCAAGCGCCGCAAGCAGCACCGCACTTCCCACAGTCAACGCACCCCCAGCAGTCCACCAAGGAGTCGATCCCCCATGGCGAGCGATGTGCCGACGGGTCATGTGTCCGATCTCGACTGGCTGATGAGCGGCCTCGTCCAGCGTGTGCCGCACGCCCGCAGCGCCGTCCTCCTCTCGTCCGACGGGCTGGTCAAGTCCGTCCACGGCCTCGACGCCGACAGCGCCGACCACATGGCGGCCCTGGCGTCGGGCCTGTACTCCCTCGGCCGTAGCGCGGGCGTCCGTTTCGGGGACGGGGGTGAGGTCCGGCAGGTCGTCGTCGAGCTGGACTCCACCCTGCTGTTCGTCTCCACCGCGGGCTCCGGCACGTGCCTCGCGGTGCTCGCCGGGCGCGAGGCCGACGCCGCCGTGCTCGGCTACGAGATGGCCATGCTCGTCAAGAGTGTGCGCCCGTACCTGATGACCGCACCCCGCCAGCACGCGGCCGAACCCACGGCGATGAGGAACTGAGCATGACGGCCCCGCAGGACGGGCCGTGGCTCGACGCAGCGGCCGGCCGCCTCGTCCGCCCGTACACGGTGAGCAACGGGCGGACGCAGCCGACCACCTCGCTGGATCTGCTGTCGCTGGTGATGGCGACCGGGGCCACCCCGCTCGGCTACCTGGGGCCCGAACACGGCGAGGTGCTCGAACTGTGTGCCCACCCCACATCGGTCGCGGAGATCGCGGCCCATCTGAAACTCCCCGCCGCCGTCACGAAGGTCCTGCTGTCCGACCTCGTCGACTGCGGGGCGATCACCACCAAGCCCCCCACGTTCCACGACAACCCCACTGACCGGTCCCTACTGGAGGCAGTGCTCGATGGACTACGACGACAGCTCTGACGCCTTCCCCACCGCGCTGAAGATCCTGGTCGCGGGTGGCTTCGGTGTCGGCAAGACGACCTTCGTCGGAGCGGTCAGCGAGATCGCCCCGCTGAGCACCGAGGAGCTGCTCACCACGGTCAGCGCCGAGACCGACGACCTCGAAGGCATCGAGAACAAGGTCGAGACGACGGTCGCGATGGACTTCGGGCGGATCACCCTGGACCCGCAGCACGTGCTGTACCTGTTCGGCACGCCGGGGCAGGAGCGCTTCTGGTTCATGTGGGACGAGCTCTCCGAGGGGGCACTCGGCGCGGTGATCCTCGTGGACACCCGCCGTCTCGAGGACAGCTTCGCGGCCGTCGACTTCTTCGAGGAGCGCGGCATGGGGTTCATCGTGGCCGTCAACGAGTTCGACGGTGCCTACCGCTACGACCCCGAAGAGGTGCGGGCGGCCATCGACCTCGACCCGCAGGTGCCCGTCGTGCGGTGCGACGCCCGGATCTCCAGCTCGGGCATCCAGACCCTTCTCACCCTCGTCAGGCACCTCTTGGCCCACGCCCCGGCCCCGACGTACGGGGCGCGCACATGACGACGTCAGACGGTGACGGTCCCGCCGTCGGGGAACGTGATCCGCACCTGTCCGCCGTCCTCGGGGTCCACCACGCATGAGATCGAGTCGCGCAGGGCCTGCGGATGTACGACGTCGCGCGTCAGAACCGCGAGCGTGACATGCACGCCGGACCCTCCGGGGTGGCCGGTGGAGCGGAGGTAGGGCGTCGCCGAGTGCGGGCCGTAGGCGTTGGCCTCGACCTCCCGTGCGACATCGGCCTCCTCGTCCCAGCCGTGCAGCGCCACCACCGCGCTGGTCACCCCGGACTCCGTGCGCGTCAGCGCCCAGCCCGGGCCCCGCTCGGCGTGGACGCTGGTCTCGTCGGCGACCGCGTAGCCGCCCTCGCGCACCGTCACGCCCTCGGGTGCCTGCACCCGGTGCACGCGGATCTCCCACGGCCCGTGCAGCACGGTCGTCGACTCGATCGGGAACTCCTGCTCGAATCCGGGTAGGTGGGCGTCATGTCGGGACGAGGCGACGCGCCCCTCGCAGGAGATGGGGTGGATCCGGCGCCGGCGCGACGGGGTGCCGTCCTGCGCGACGAGCGCCACATGGTTGTCGACGGTCCGCTGCCAGGCGTGCGGGGCCGACTCGGGCGCCGTCGCCGTGGAGTAGGCGAGCTTCGCGTAGTGCGGATCGTCCGTGGCGGGACCTTCGAGCGGGTTGTGGTCGCTGCCGTGGTTGATCAGCCGCACGATCCCGTCGTGGGGCGTGCCGTGCAGCAGCCAGCCGGGCGCGGGCAGTGCCGTGTACTGCTCGGACTTCTCGACGGGCAGCTGCGCCTCGCGCTCGGTCCACACCGGATGGTCGGCGGGCAGCAGCAGACCGAGGAAGCCCTTGCTCGCCCAGTACGGCGAGGCCGGGCCCGAGTACGACTGCGTCGTCGGCAGGAACGTCCCGTACCAGCCGAGCGGCAGCAGGCCCCGCTCGTCGGGGACGCCGCGCTCCACGAAGTGCCGCGCCGTGCCCGACGCGAGGCGCCGGGTGAGCCCCGGCTCCAGCGGGGTGCAGTCCGCGAGCGCGCCCATCCACACGGGCGCGGTGGCGGCGAAACGGTACGTCAGTGAGCGGCCCTGGTGCACGGGTGCGCCGTCACCGCCGAAGAAGTGCGGGTAGGTGGTGAGGAACTGGGACAGGCGCTCCCGGTAGACCTTGGCGCGGCCGCCGTCGCCGTCCGGACCCGTCATCCGCGCCCACAGCAGCGGGTACAGGTGCATGGCCCAGCCGATGTAGTAGTCGAAGTTGCGGCCGTCGCCGTCGGTGTACCAGCCGTCGCCGACGTACCAGTCCTCGATCCGGTCGAGGCCGCCGTCGATGTCGTCCTGGCTGTACGGGGCCCCGACCGAGGCCAGGAACTGCTCCGAAACCACTTGGAACAGACGCCAGTTGTTGTCCCAGGTGCGGCCGCCTACGAAGCCGGAGAACCAGTCCACGATCCGCTCCTGGACCTGGGAGTCGAGCTTGTCCCAGATCCAGGGGCGGGTCTCGTGCAGTCCGATCGCGATGGATGCCGCCTCCACCATCTGCTGGGAGCAGTTGGTGAGTTCGGGCCACGCCTCGCCGTCGAGGCCCGTGCCGCGACGGCGGTCGGTGCCGGTTGTCAGACCCTCCGCGTAGCGTTCAGTGAGTCGGGGATCCACGTCCCCACCCGCGCCCGCTATGCGGAAGGAGGCCAGCAGGAATGACCGTGCGAACCCTTCCAGCCCGTCCGACACGACGCCCGACCAGCTGGCTCGTCCCGGCAGCCGGTACTGCGCGAAACCCGGCGTCGCGTACGGGACGAGCGCCTCCAACTGCCGGTCGGCGAGCGCCTCCCAGTGAGCCCGTGTCCAGCCCGTGAGCGGGGACAGGACACGGTCGGTGGGCGGCAGCGAGAGGTGTGGTGCGGGCATGGTGGCGTGTCGCTCCTTGATCGGAAGTGGCGGGCCGGGGGTGACCCTATGCGCGCCGGGGACGGACGTCGACGGTCGGAACCGACTGACCTGACCTCATGCGAGTTCGGCCGTGTGGCTGTGTCCGCGGGAGCCGGCGACATCGACCGTCAGGACGGGCCGGCGGCCCGGGGTGAGCGTGATCGTGTCGTCGGCACGCGTCACCTTGCGTACGGGGAAGGGGAGCTCGATCGTGAGCATCGACCCGGTACGGCCGGGGTCGGCCACGGCGACGGCGATGGTGTCGCCGTGCCGCCGCACCAGGACGGTGCCAGGACCGGACGACGTGAGTCCGGCGGCGCTCCCGGCGCCCCAGAAGTGCGCGGCGAGGAGCCCGAGGCGGCGCGCCTCGACGGCCTGGACCGTGGCGTCGTTCGCCACGATCCGCACGGGCCGCGAGTGCGCCCAGACCCCGGTCGCCACGGCGCTCGCACCCGGCAGGAGCACATAGGCGTACGAGGAGTCGGTGGGGGAGGAACCGTGGTCGAACCACAGCGTGACATAGCGGCGGGTGATCGGGTCGGTGTCGCCGCCGGTGTCCGCGCCGGAGTTGAGCGCGCCCCAGGTGCCGGTGCGTTCCTCCCGCAGGGCTCTCAGCGGGACGCCGCCTTGCTTCCGTCCCGGATGGTCGGGAAAGACGTATCCGCCCGTGCCTTCCAGATGCGCCCAGTCGGCGCCGGACAGCGAGGCGGACCAGCCCTGCTCGCCCGGCTGACTCCGCCCGTCCACCAGAAGGCGCGGCGCCCCGTCCGTGTGCAGACTGCGGTTCTCGACGACGGTCTCGACGGTGCGGCCGTCGCTCGCGGTGATGCCGGCGCCGAGCGCGACGACCGCGTTGTCCAGGCAGAACCACGCCTTGCGAGCCCGCAGGGTGCTGCCGTCGGCGATGAGTTCCATCGCGGCCGCGCCATAGCGGTCCTGGAGGACGGCTCCGCCCGCCACGGCGTTCTTCGGGCGGTACGTGCCGGTGCCGGCCCCCGTGCCGAGGTCCGTACGCGCGCGCGTGTCCACCGTCGTGCCCGGCAGCCGGTACGGGTCGACGGTCGGCCAGAACCCGTCGCCGAACTGGCCCAGGTCGTCACCGTCGTACAGATACGTCATGCCGTCGCCCGTGTACCAGCCGTGCAGGTTCTCACCGTTGCCGGCCTCGTAGGCCGCGATGCGCTTCGAGGAGAGCGACAGGGCGAGCGCCCAACCGGGGCGGCGGTGCACCACGCGGTCCATGTCGGCGAACGAGAAGTGACCGGTGAGACGCTCCGCCGCCGGGATCGTCCTGTCGTCGAGGACGGCCTTCGCGCGCGCCAGAGCCGGGATGCCGACGAGACCCGCGTACGGATTGGCCTTGTTACGGCTGATCCACCCCTTGGCGAGCGCGCGCCAGCGCTCGGCGTAAGGGGCCGGGGCGCCCGCGGCGAGCTGAAGGATGTAAGTGAGGGTCACGGCGCCGTCGTTGTAGTCGCGGGCCCGCTCGCGGGAGATCGCCCGCCCGCGCAGCGCGTCCATCATCAGCCCGTCGAACATGACGGGCGAGAAGGACCGCTCCACCGCCTCGTAGAGCACCGACACCTTCGGGTCGTTCAGGGCCCAGTCCGATCCGGCGAGCAGCGCGATCAGCTGCCCCGCGCTGCCGAGCAGCACACTGCCGTACGTCCCGGTGTAGGCGACGCTGTCGTGCTGGACGAACGACCCGTCCTCGTAGAAGCCGTCGCCGGAGGTGACATAGGTGAACAGGCTGCGGCGGCCGTTGTCCCGCACGTCCGACAGGCCGTCACGGGCCAGCGCGACGGTGGCCGCGTCCCGGGCGAGCAGCCCGCGCAGGGCCACGATGACGGCCTTGTCGGCGCGGTTCGCGCCGGTCTCGGAGAGGGAGGGGGAGTTGGTGCGGCGGTCGGGGTTCGGGCAGAACTTCGCGACGGTCGCGACGTAAGCGGCCAGATCCGCGGCAGGCAGCTTCGACCGCAGGAGCACGCAGGTGTCCATCAGCGCCCGGGGCGCGCCGATCTCCCAGAACCACCAGTTGCCGGACTCGCCGCGGGCGGGGTTGTAGCCGGTGCTGCCCAGGAAGCCCAGCGCCGCGACGAGCGCGTCGGCGACCTCGGCGCTGCCGGTCAGCGAGGTGCCGGGAGTGGCCCAAGCGGTGGCCAGGGTGCGCAGGCGCGGATAGCTCTGCCCGAACATTCCCGGGTCCGACGCGGGGGAGAGGTCGGCCCACAGCGCCTTCCTGCCCGCGCTCCGGTCGAGATCCTTCCACCAGGCGGACGCCTGCGCGTCGAGGGCCTCGACGGCGGCCGCGAAGTCCGGATCGGCGGTGTCGAACGCGCCGCCGGTGAGCTGCTCCTCGGCGCGGGCCAGCAGTACGTCGAAGGCGTCGGCGGCAGGGGCGTCCCCCGCTTCCACGGCGTCCGCCGCCGTCGCGACGCCCGCTGTCAGCGGGAGCGCCGCCGCGGCGGTCGCGCCCGCGAGGGTCAGGGTCTGTCTGCGCGTGAGATCCATGTTCGGTGGGTCCCCTTCGGGTCGGTCACGTCAGTCGGGTCAGTCGGTCAGCGTGGCCGGTTCGACGGTCGGCTTCGGCAGCTGGAGGGCGGCGATCTCGGCCAGTCCGGTGGCGTCGATCGGGAAGGCCCAGTCACGGACGAAGAAGTCCGTGAGGTCGCGGCCGGAGACACGGCTGGCGTACGTCGACAGGGCGCGGTACCGCTTGGCGGTCTCGGTGTAGTCGGACTGCGGGTTCTCCTCGCGCACGAGCCGGTGCAGCCGCGGCCAGAAGTCGTCGCCGAAGGCCAGCTCCAGCTGCCGCAGCGGCACGAGCTTCTCGTAGGCGCCGAAGGACTTCTCGTACGTCAGCCCGTCCGTGCCGAACTTCGCCCGTGCGGACTGGAAGAAGTTGAGGCCGGTCTTCGGGTCGACGGTCAGCAGATTGGACGGCTGGCCGAGGGCCCGCTGCACCGCGAGCGAGTAGATGTTGACCGTGACCTCGGTCAGGCCCGTAGGCTTGTACGCCATCTGCTGATGCAGGTGCCCGAGTTCGTGGTAGAGGCCCCAGCCCCGGGTGCGCAGCGCGTCGACGGTGGTGGCGCGGTCGAGATAGGCGCGCGGGAAGCCGTTGTAGCCGTGCGAGGCGTAGGCGCCGACGCCGGACGGGACCACCGACACCTCGGTGAGGTGGTAGCCGCCCGCCTTCGGTTGATGGACTGGCTTTGACCCGTCGAGCCCGCTGATCTGGGACTCGGCCTCGATGATCTCCTCGATGAGCCGGAGCAGCGCCGCGTGGTCCTGGTCGCGGTACGCGAGCGCGCCGTCGCGCGTCAGCGTCATGATGGTGCGCGGCGCGTGCAGCTCGACCACCGGTACGTCGGTGAGGGTGTCCAACTGCCGCTGGTAGTCGGCCTCGGAGGTGTGGCCGAGCGTGAAGACGGGCATCGCGGTGGCGCCGGACCTGAACTTCACAGCGGCACATTCGCCATGGCCTTCGAGCGAGAAGTAGACGGGGCCGCCGTGCGGGTCCGTGACCGTATTGGCGCCGGGCTTCAGCGCATAGCTGCGGGGCTGCGTCACCGTGCCGTAGGCATCCCACTGCCCGATCCAGAGCGTGGGCACGAGGTCGTCGTAGGGCAGCACGTCGAAGCACAGCGCGGTCCCGGCCGGGACGTACTGCCCGGTCGGCTGGAATTCGGTGGCACGCAGGAACTGTCCGAGGCGGAGGCGCTCCGTCTCGGCGGAAGGGCGCGCGACGAGCGGGACGGTGACACGGCCCGTGGCGTCGGCACGTGCGGTGCCGGTGCCGAGGAGCGTGGCGGCTCCCGCGCCGGCCAGGGTGGCGAGCACGGCACGACGGGAGAAGCCCGAGGCGGCGGGGATGTCGGCGGCGGTGGTGGCGTCGGCCGAGGCGGCGGAGGACATACGGGCAGGGCGCATCCAGAGACTCCCATGGGGATCAACAGCATCGGAGTGATGTGCGGGCTGCGCGCCAGCATGTAAGCGTTTGCTATCCCGCCGCAAGAGGGTCCGGCAAGTTTCTGTCTGTTACTACGGCCTGAGGGAGGAAACCGGTGAACAGGGCCGGTCGGAAGGCCGTGGAACGGTCCGGGGCAGCACGCCGAGAGCCGGTGCGCCGTCGACCGGACCAGGGCGTCCGTGGACCGGACGGGGGCGTCGTGAGTCGGTGTGCCGTGATCGGGGCCGGACGGGGGCGCTGTGAGTCGGTGAACCGTGAACCGTGAACCGGACCGGACGGGGCGCCGTGAGCCGGGAGTTACGCGAGCCGGGATGCCATGGGCCGGGTCGGCGCAATCCGGGAACGTCGCGTGCCGGGATGCCGGGATGCCGCGTGCCGGAGCACCGCGAGCCGGGATGCCGTGGGCCGTGGTGCCACTGTCTGGGAACCTCGTGGGTCGGCGCGCCGCAAGCCGGAACGCCGCAAGCCGGAACACCGCCCGCCGGCATGCCGTGGGCCGCGGCGCCGCAAGCCGGGAACCTCGCGAGTCGGAACACCGCGCACGGGGGCATCGCGAGCCGGAGCGCCGCGCACCGCGGCAGGGTGAGCCGGAGCCCCCCGCTCACCCCCGGCGCCGCACCCCACGCGGCGCCGCCACGGAGTCGCGTACGACCAGATGCGTACCGAGGCGCAGCGTGCCCGTCGTCGGGGCGCGCCAGTCGTCCTGGTCGCCGCCCGCGAGGGCGACGCGGACGGCCTGGCGGCCCATCTCCTCCAGCGGGATGTGCACGGTGGTGAGGCGCGGCCGCAGCTCCTGCGCCACGGGCACGTCGTCGTAGCCGACCAGGGAGACGTCCTGCGGAATCCGCATCCCGGCCTCCTCCAGGGCCTGGGCCGCGCCCGCCGCCACGATGTCGTTGGCCGCGAAGACGGCGGTGAAATCCGGCCCGTCGCGCAGCAGTTCCGTCATCCGGCGGTGGCCGAACTGGCGGCTGAACGCCCCGGGCTGCATGAGTGCCGGATCGCGCGGCAGCCCGCGCTGCTCCAGGGCGCGACGGTGGCCGGCGATCCGTTCCTTGGTGGTGGAGAGCCCCGGCGGGCCGCCCAGGTACAGGATCCGCTCGTGGCCCTCGGCCAGGAGGTGGTCGGTGATCGCGAAGGCGCCGCCCTCGTTGTCGTACTCGACCCCGACCGTGGGCGCGTCCTTGCCGAGTGAGGGGCGGCCGCACAGCACGAGTTTCGAGCCGCCGGCGTCCAGCTCGCGGGCGCGGCGTTCGAGTTCGGTGCGGTAGCCGCGGTCGGCGACGCTGCCGCCGACGAGGATCACCGCGTCGGCTCGGCGCTCGTGCATCAGCTCGATGAAGGCCAGCTCGCGCTGCGGGTCGCCCTGGGTGCTGCAGACCAGGCAGAGCCGGCCGCCCGCCGTCGCCTCGCGTTCCACGCCGCGTGCGATGTAGGCGTAGAAGGGGTCGACCACGTCGCTGATGATGATGCCGACCGTGCGTCCGGAGACACCGGCCAGCGCGCGGGCATGGGCGTTGACCACATAGCCCAGCTCCTGCATGGCCTCCTCGACGCGCTCGCGGGTGGCGGCGGCGACGGGGTAGTTGCGGTTCATCACGCGGGACACGGTCGCGGTCGACACGCCCGCGAGGCGCGCCACGTCCACGACGGTCGCGCGCCGTCCGTTCGCCGTAGAGCCCTGCCGGGGCATCCGGACCTCCCCCTGGTCGTCGCGGTCGTCGTGGTCTTCCTGACCGCCCTGGTCATCTGTCTGCGTGGCGGGCCCCGCGACCTGTCCCGCGACCCTCCCGTGCGCAGAGCCTAGGGCGTCCGCGGAGCCCCCGTTCACGCGATGCGCTCCAGTTCCTCCAGGAGGACCGGGTGGTTGAGCGGCACCCCGCGCGCGTAGCGGGCGAGTTCGTCGACCGCGAGCGCGCCGAGCCGCCCCACCTCGTTGCCCTGCGCCCCCGCCAGGTGAGGGGTGACGAAGACGTTGGGCAGGTCCCACAGGGGGTGGTCGGCGGGCAGTGGCTCGGGGTCGGTGACGTCGAGTACGGCGTCGATCCGGCCGCTGGCCAGGTGCGTGGTGAGGGCCGCGGTGTCGACGAGGGGGCCGCGTGCTGTGTTGATGAGCAGGGCTCCGGGGCGCATCAGCGCGATGCGCCGCTCGTCGAGGAGGTGGTGGGTGAGCGGGGTGGACGGCGCGTGCAGGGTCACCACGTCGCTGGTGGCGACGAGGGTGTCGAGGTCGGTGCGGGTGGCTCCGAGCAGCTCCGCCTCGGCGTCGCTCACGTACGGGTCGTGGAGCAGTACGTCGGCGTCGATGGAGCGCAGCAGCTGGATGACCCTGCGGCCGGTGCGTGAGGCGCCGACCACGCCGACGGTGATGCCGTGCGTGCCGAGCCAGTGGTGCCGGTCGAGGTCGGCCGCCGTGCGGTGGGAGCGGCGGGAGCGGAACAGCTGGGCGAGCGGGAAGGCCCGCTTGGCGCCCATGATGATCGCCGCGAGGGTGAACTCCGCGACGGGTACGGCGTTGGCGGCCGCGGCGGACGACACCGCGATGCCGCGCTCGTACGCCTCGGGGGCCAGGAAGGTCTTGACCGTGCCCGCCGAGTGGATCACCGCGCGCAGCCGCGGTGCCCGGTCGAGCACGTGCGTGTCGATGCGCGGGCAGCCCCAGCCGGTCAGCAGCACCTCGCACTCGGCGAGCGCCGCCAGCGCCTCGGGACTCCCGAACTCGCCCACCACCTGCGGCGGCCGGATGTCCGCGGACTCCTCGAGCCGGAGCCGTACGGCGGGCGGGAAGACGTCGTCGAGCAGCCCCGCGTCCATCGCCAGGACGGTACGGGGCCTGCGTGGGGGCCGTGTGGAGCCGGCGGAGTCGGCCTGGACCGGCGACTCGTCAGTGGTACGCACCCTGCCTCCGGACAGTAAACGTGTTCTATGAGGTCACCGCACGCTAGGGATCGCGAGGGGTGAGCGTCAAGCACGCCGACCACGCCCCTCGCCCGCCTTGCTATGAAATAGCTCTAAATACCCGTCAGGAACGGGCAGTTGAAAGTGCTCGCTTCATCCAGGTGTTGCCCGGACCTATTGACGTGAGGGGTAACCGATTACTAACTTGCCGCCCCATGGCTGATACAACGCCCTCCGCGCCGCGGGCAGTTCACCGCCTCTCGCTGGGGCAGCGGCTCAAGCGGGACAAGGTCATGCTGCTGCTGACCCTGCCGGGCCTGCTCTATTTCTGTGTCTTCCACTACGTGCCGCTTCTCGGCTATGTGGTGGCGTTTCAGGACTACCAGCCGTACCTGGGCTACATGCACAGCGCCTGGGTGGGCGTCTCGAACTTCACGTCCGCCTTCGCCGACCCGGCATTCTGGTCGGCGACCGGCAACACGCTGAAGATCGCGCTCGTCCAGCTGGTGTTCTTCTTCCCGGTCCCCATCGCCCTCGCGCTGCTGCTCAACAGCATCGTCAGCGACAAGGTCCGCCGGTTCGTGCAGAGCGTCGTCTATCTGCCGCACTTCATCGGCTGGGTCATCATCGTCTCGATCTTCCAGCAGATCCTCGGTGGAGCCGGCGTCCTGCCCGACCTCCTCGGCCAACTCGGCCTGCCGCGCTACGACATGACGACCGACCCGGCCGCCTTCCCCTGGCTCCTCACCCTCCAGGTGGCCTGGAAGGACGCGGGCTGGGGCACGATCATCATGCTCGCCGCCCTGCTCAACATCGACCGGGGCCTGTACGAGGCCTCCGCGATCGACGGGGCGGGGCGGGCCCGGCGCCTGTGGCACGTCACGCTGCCCGGCATCTCCCCGGTGATCATCCTGCTCCTGATCCTCAACCTGGGGCAGATCCTCTCCGTCGGCTTCGAGCAGATCCTGCTCCAGCGCGACGCGGTCGGCCCCGCCGCCGGTGAGGTCCTCGACACCTATGTGTACTTCCACGGGATCAAGAACAACGACTGGGGCACATCGGCGGCCGTAGGACTGGTCAAGGCCGTCATCGGCACCGTCCTCGTCCTCGGCGCGAACAAGTTCGCCCACCGGCTCGGCCACGAAGGGGTGTACCGCGGTGCTGACCGCTGAGACGCAGACGGCGGCCGCCGGACGCCGCACACGCAAGCCGGCCGCCCCGGCCCAAACCGGCGTCACGGTGTCCGACGGCCGTCCGCCCTGGATGGAGAAGCCCACCCGAACCGGCCTGTTCCTCAAGGGACTCGTGCTGGTCCTGGTGGTCGCGGCCGTCGCCTACCCGCTGCTCGGCGTGATCGGCACGAGCTTCGCCTCGCAGTCCGACATCATCCGCAGCCCCGGCCTGGTCCTGTGGCCCGACCATCCGACCCTGGAGGCGTACCGCACGGTCTTCAGCGGCGGTGTCGTCACGCACGCGCTGTTCATCTCCGTCGGCGTGACCCTCGTGGGCACCGCGACCAGCGTCCTCGTCACCATCGGGATGGCGTACGGGCTCTCGCGCCGCGAGGTCACCGGCTCCCGCTTCATCCTCATGACGGCCCTGTTCACGATGCTCTTCGACCCGGGCATCATCCCCAAGTTCCTCACCATCAAGGAACTCGGCCTGTACAACACCCTGGCCTCACTCGTGCTGCCCACCATGGTCAGCGCCTTCAACCTCGTCGTCCTGCGCTCCTTCTTCATGAACCTGCCCGAGGAGCTGTACGACGCCGCGAAGGTGGACGGCGCGGGCGACCTGCGCACCCTGGTGCGCATCGTGCTGCCGCTGTCCAAGGCCGTCATCGCCGTGATCAGCCTGTTCTACGCGGTGACGTACTGGAACGCCTTCTTCAACGCGATGCTCTATCTGAGCGACAACGACAAGTGGCCGCTCTCCATGGTGCTTCGCACCTTCGTCCTCCAGGGCCAGTCCCTCGAAGGAGCCTCGGCCGGCGAGGCCCTCGCGCCCCAGCAGGCCGTGCAGATGGCCGTCCTGGTGATCGCCGTCGTACCGATCCTGTGCGTCTACCCCTTCCTCCAGCGCTACTTCACCAAGGGCGTGCTCACCGGCGCCATCAAGGGCTGACCCGCACACTCCCGTCCCACACCCCCCGCGCCCATGTCCCCTCCGTCACCGAGGAGTTCACCGTGCCGCGCACCACCCCCATCAATCGCAGAACCCTGCTGAGGACGTCCCTCGGCCTGGGCCTCGGACTCGCCGCGGCCCCGCTGCTGACCGCCTGCGGTGACGGCGGCGCCGCCGAGAAGTCCGCCGCCAAGAGCCGCAAGGTGCTGCCGTCCACCGTCGCCGCCAACAGCGTCAAGGCCGACCTGCCCGGCACGGCTGCCGGTGTGCCCAGCGCCTTCTACAGCTACCCGAAGACCCCGGTCCGCTCCGTCGAGGGCGCTCCGCTCAAGGGCGCCAAGACCGTCAAGGCGATCACCGAGACCTATGCCCCGCCCGCCCCGGCCCGCGGGAGGAACGCCGCCTGGCAGGCGATCGAGAAGCGGCTCGGCGGCACGGTCGACATCACCGCCGTGGCCGCCGACGACTACCCGGCGAAGTTCTCGACGATGGTCGCGGGCGGTGACCTCGCGGACGTCTTCATGTATCCGGAGTCCGGCGGCGTCGACCACAAGGCGGCCTTCCTCGCCTCCGAGTGCGCCGACCTGACGCCGTTCCTGTCCGGCGACAAGGTCAAGGCGTATCCGAACCTCGCCGCGATCCCGGCCAGCGCGTGGCAGCAGGCACTCTACGGAGACAAGCTCTACGGCGTCCCGGTCACGCGCTACGGCACCTCGGGGGCCGGCTTCTACCGGCACGACCTGTTCAAGGAGGTCGGGGTCGACAGCCTCGACCAGATCACCGACCTGGACCGCTTCTTCGAGGTCTGCAAGGAGCTGACGCAGCCGAAGAAGAAGCAGTACGCGATCATCGCGGGCGCCACCACCATGCTCGCCATGTCGGCGGGCGCCCCCTACTTCTGGTCGATGGACAAGAAGACCGGCAAGTTCACCGCGGACCTGGAGACCGACGAGTACCGCTCCGCCGTGGAGATGGCCGCCAAGCTCTACAAGGCGGGCTGCTACTACCCGGGCACCCTCGCCATGACCGGCGCTCAGAAGGCCCAGTACACGGACCTCTTCAAGAACGGCAAGGGCGCCTACGTCTACGACGGCATGCCCGCCTACCTTCAGCCTTCCACCGGATACGTCGACGCGATGGCCGCCATCGACAAGAGCTTCGACGTGCGGCCCTTCGTGCCGGTCGGGACGAAGGCCGTCACCTGGACCGACAACGCCACGCTCAGCGAGTCCTTCGTGAAGAAGGCCCCCAAGGCGCGTGTCGAACAGATCCTGCGCCTTCTCGACTTCATCGCGGCGCCGTTCGGCACCGAGGAGTACACGCTCATCAACTTCGGGGTGGAGGGCACCGACTTCAAGCGCGACGCCGAGGGCATCCCGGTGCTCACGCCCACCGGCAGCCAGGACATCGGCGTCCCCTGGGGCAAGCTCGCCTCCGGCATCCCGGCCCTCTTCTCGCCGACGTCGAAGGACGCGGTGACGTACGCGCACGAGGCGTACACGAAGCTCGTTCCGAAGCTGGAGAAGTCCGACTTCCTGGACTACACGTCCCCGACCTGGGACTCGAAGGGATACGGCAGCCTCGGCACCCTCAAGGGGGACGGGCTCAAGGACATCATCTCCGGACGCAAGTCCATGAAGGACTACGACGCCCTGGTCAAGGACTACCTCGCCAAGGGCGGCGAGCAGTGCCGTTCCGAATTCGAGGACGCCGCCCAGAAGGGAGCCGGCAAGTGACCCGCACCGTACGCGCCGCCGTCGCCACCGCCGCGGCCGCCGCGACCCTCGCCCTGGCCGCGCCGGCGCAGGCGCACCCGTTCGACCCGAAGCCCGGCGCGGCCGGCGTCGGGGACCCGCTCTTCCCCACGCTCGGCAATGGCGGCTACGACGTCCGGCACTACGACCTGTCGTTCGACTTCACGCCGGTGACGTACGACTTCACCGCCACCATGAAGATCAGCGCGAAGGCCACCCAGGACCTCTCCTCCTTCAACCTCGACATAGACTCGCTCGCCATCGACGCGGTGAAGGTCGACGGCAAGGACGCGGGCTTCGCCGTGTCGCTGGGCAAGAGCGGCCAGGAGCTGACGGTCACGCCGGCCGGCGGCCTGCACGACAACCGGCCCTTCGAGGTCGCCGTCACCTATCACGGCAATGGCAGGACCAAGCCCATCGGCGTCCCCGGCTGGCGGTACATGAGCGACGGAGGGTTCGCCTCCGCGGCGCAGTCGTCCCGCGCGGACACCTTCGCCCCCGTCAACGACACCACGATGGACAAGGCGAGCTGGACGTTCCACCTCACCGCCCCCGACGGCTGGACGCCCGGTGCCAACGGCACCAAGACCGGCACCCGCCCGGCGGGCGAGGGGAAGACCACCACCGACTTCCGGCTCGACGCGCCCATGGCCTCCGAACTCCTCGGCATCTCCGTGGAGAAGCAGACCCTCCTGACCGGCAAGGGGCCGCACGGAGTGAAGCTGCGCCACTACGTTCCCGACGACCAGGTGGCCACGTACCGGCCGATCGTCGAGCAGACCGGCGGCCAGATCGCGTGGCTGGAGAAGACCCTCGGGGTCCGCTTCCCGTTCGACACCTACGGGATGCAGATCGTCCGCGACGGCTACAGCGACGCGTTGGAGAACCAAACCCTGTCACTGTTCGGGCCGGGCTGGTTCAAGGACGCGTCCACGTCGACGACGTACACGAACGTCATGGTCCACGAGATGACCCACCAGTGGTTCGGCGACTCGGTCACCCCCACCACCTGGCAGAGCGCCTGGCTGAACGAAGGACCCGCCGTCTACTACGCGGCCCTGTGGGCCGACCAGCACGGCACCGCCTCCATGGAGGACAAGATGAGGACGGCGTACGGGAAGCTCGACGCCGTCCGCAAGAGCGACGGGCCACCCGGACTGCCCACCGAACTCGGCGGGTTCAACATCTACGACGGGGCCGCCGTCGTGCTGTACGCCCTCAACCAGCAGGTCGGCCAGGACGACTACGACGCGATCATGAAGTCCTGGCTCACGAAGCACCGGCACGCCAACGCCGACTCCCAGGACTTCATCGACAACGCCGTACAGGTCACCCACGACCCCTCGCTGCGGCCCTTCCTCGAGGACTGGCTCTTCAGCAAGGACAACCCGCCCATGCCCGGCCACCCCGACTGGAGCTGACGCCGATCATGAACGGCACCCGCATCGCCGTCGCCCTCGCCGCCACGGCCGCCCTCCTGTCCACCGCCCCCGCCGCACACGCCGACCCGTCGCCCCGCGTCCTGTACGCCGCCCCCGGCGGATCCGGCACCGCCTGTACGCACGGCCGCCCCTGTTCCCTCGACGGCGCCCGCGACGCCGCCCGCACCGTCGACGGCCGCGATGTCCGCGTCGAACTCGCCGACGGCACCTACGCGTTGAGCGGGCCTCTGGAGCTCGGCGCCGCCGACTCCGGACGCGACGGGCACACCGTCACCTGGACCGCCGAGCGAGGCGCCCACCCCGTCCTCTCCGGCGGCAGGACCCTCGAGGGCTGGGACAGCAACACCGACGGAACCTGGACCACGCACGTCCCCGAAGGCGTCACGCCCCGCCAGCTCTTCGTCGACGGGGTACGGGCCGTGCGCGCACGCGGCGCATCGTGCGCCGCCTCCGTCTGCGACGCCACCAAGACCGGCATGACCGGCGCGAAGGCCACCGGCATCGCCTCCTGGTCCCGCCCCACCGACGCCGAGGCCGTCATCAGCGTCCGCTGGCGCAACTACCACTGCCGCATCGACTCCGTCACCGGCGACGTCCTGACCTTCGCCCAGCCCTGCTGGACCAACTCCGCCTCCGGCACGAACCGCACGGGCCCCGCCTGGGACACCACCGCGGTCGACTCGTCGCGCTACTCGGGGGTCAAGTACTTCGAGAACGCGCCCGAACTCCTCGACCAGCCGGGCGAGTTCGTGTGGAACTCGGACGCCCGCACCCTCACGTACCTGCCGCGCAAGGGCGAGGACATGCGCCGCGCCAGGGCCGTCACCCCCGCCACCGAGCGGCTCCTCGTCCTCGACGGCGCCCACGACGTACACGTCGAGGGCATCGCGCTGCGGTACGCCGCCTGGCACCAGCCGGTCACCGACGAGGGCTACGCCGGGATGCAGGCGGGACTCGTGCTCACCGGCGCCACCGGCCCCGAGGACCACGCGGGCCGCTACTACACCAAGCCCTCCGCCGCCCTCACCGTGCGCGGCGGCAGGCACGTGACCGTCGACCAGGTCGAGTTCAGCCACCTCGGCGGCGCCGGAGTGGTGTTCGAGGCCGGGACGCAGGACTCGAAGCTCACCCGCTCCCGCTTCACCGACCTGTCCTCCGGAGCCGCCTACATAGGGGACACGGAACCCATGCCGGCCGCCGAACTGGCGGGCGCGCGCAACACGGTGGCGTACAACACCATCCGCCGCACCGGCGTGGAGTTCACCGACGCCGTCGGCATCTGGGCCGGCTACGAGGCAGCCACCGTCATCGACCACAACACCCTCGACGACCTGCCCTACTCGGGCATCTCCGTCGGCTGGGGCTGGAACCAGCCCGAGGCGCAGAAGTCCGTCCTGCGCGACAACCGGATCACGAACAACCGGATCACGAACGTCATGCGCGTCGAGCACGAGCAGCACGACGGCGGTGCCATCTACACCCAGGGCGCCCAGCCCGGCACCGTCATCTCCGGCAACTACATCAACCGCAGCGCCTTCGGCAACACCGAGCGCGACGGCAACGGCATCTACCTCGACGAACAGTCCAGCCACATCCGCGTCGAGGGCAACGTCCTCACCCGTCTCGGCTACAAGTGGGTGTCCAACTGGGCCGACTACGGCATCGACAACCACGCCACCGGCAACTGGACCGACACCGACGCCCCCGCCCTGGCCGGCACCGGCTCGGCGATGGCCGACAACCACACCAAGCTCGACCGGCTGCCCGCCGACGCGCTGAAGGTCGCCGCCTCCGCGGGCGCCCAGGGGCACGGCCGTGTCGAACAGCTGCGCCCCGACCTCGCCCGCACCGGCACCGCCTCGCAGTCCTCCACGGACGGCACCGCCACCGCGGCCGCCGCGACCGACGGCGACACGTCCACCGACACCCGCACCCTGTCCGAGCCGGGCGCCTGGTGGCAGGTCGACCTGGGGTCCGTCCGTCAGGTCGGCCAGGTCGAGGTCTGGAACAACACCTCGATGACCACGACCGGCTTCGACGTCCAGCTGGCCCGCACTGCCGACTTCGCCGACGCCACCACCCTCCACGTCCCGGGCAAGGCCCTACGGCCCACCGTCCTGGACACGGTCAAGGACACCGAAGCGCGCTACGTACGGATCAAGCTCACGGGAACGGGACGCGTGGCACTCGCCCACGTCCTGGTCCACCCGAGGTAGCTCCGGTGGAGCAGTAGCCCTGGTGGGGGCCTGAAGGAAACCTGCGGCGGCGCTTAAGAAATCCTCGATGGACCGAGAGCGCCGCCGTACGGCAGATTTGCTCCCGTCGGCAGCAGGGCGCGCCGCAGCCGCACCAAGGCGCCCGCCCGTGCTGTCATTTCACTCTTCCCTTCGCACGGCGGCCGGTCCCGGCATGCCGTGACGCGGGGTGCGACGAGGGGAGCCGTGCGTTGAAGGCGCTGGTCAAGGAGAAGTCCGAGCCGGGACTGTGGCTGACGGACGTGCCCGAGCCGGGCATCGGCCACGGAGAGGTGCTGATCAAGGTCCTCAGGACCGGGATCTGCGGTACCGACCTCCACATCCGCAACTGGGACGGCTGGGCGCAGCAGGCGATCAGCGCTCCGCTGATCGTCGGCCACGAGTTCGTCGGCGAGGTCGTCGAGACCGGCCGTGACGTCGCCGACATCGCCGTCGGCGACCGCGTCAGCGGCGAGGGCCACCTGGTGTGCGGCAAGTGCCGCAACTGTCTCGCCGGGCGGCGCCACCTGTGCCGCTCGACCGTCGGGCTCGGCGTGGGACGCGACGGCGCGTTCGCCGAGTACGTCGCCCTGCCCGCCTCCAACGTGTGGGTGCACCGCGTGCCCGTCGACCTCGACGTGGCCGCGATCTTCGACCCGTTCGGCAACGCCGTGCACACCGCTCTGTCGTTCCCGCTGGTCGGCGAGGACGTCCTGATCACCGGCGCCGGGCCCATCGGTTTGATGGCCGCCGCCGTCGCCCGGCACGCCGGCGCCCGCAACGTCGTCGTCACCGACGTCAGCGAGGAGCGGCTCGACCTGGCCCGCAAGATCGGCGTCAGCCTCGCCCTGAACGTCGCCGAGTCGACGATCGCCGAGGGCCAGCGCGACCTCGGCCTGCGTGAGGGCTTCGACATCGGTCTGGAGATGTCGGGCAACCCCGTCGCCATGCGCGACATGCTCGCCAACATGACCCACGGCGGCAAGATCGCCATGCTCGGCCTGCCCGCCGAGGAGTTCGCCGTCGACTGGTCCCGGATCGTCACCTCGATGATCACGATCAAGGGCATCTACGGCCGCGAGATGTTCGAGACCTGGTACGCGATGTCGGTCCTCCTGGAGGGCGGCCTCGACCTCGCCCCCGTGATCACGGGCCGCTACAGCCACCGTGACTTCGAGGCGGCCTTCGACGACGCGGCGAGCGGCCGCGGCGGCAAGGTCATCCTCGACTGGACCGCCTGAGCCCGCTGCCGGGCCCCGACCTCCTGACCGACCTCTTCATTCAAAGGAAGTCACATGTTCGACTCCGTACGCGATGATCTGCAGGCCACGCTCGACGAGATCGCCGCCGCGGGCCTGCACAAGCCCGAGCGCGTCATCGGCACCCCGCAGTCCGCGACGGTCGCCGTCACCGCGGGCGGCCGCCCCGGCGAGGTCCTCAACTTCTGCGCGAACAACTACCTCGGCCTCGCCGACCACCCCGAGGTCATCGCCGCCGGCCACGAGGCGCTCGACCGCTGGGGCTACGGCATGGCCTCCGTCCGCTTCATCTGCGGCACCCAGGAGGTCCACAAGGAGCTCGAGGCGCGCCTGTCCGCGTTCCTCGGCCAGGAGGACACGATCCTCTACTCCTCCTGCTTCGACGCCAACGGCGGTGTCTTCGAGACGCTCCTCGGCGAGGAGGACGCCGTCATCTCCGACGCGCTGAACCACGCCTCGATCATCGACGGCATCCGCCTGTCCAAGGCCCGCCGCTTCCGCTACGCCAACCGCGATCTCGCGGACCTCGAGCGCCAGTTGAAGGAGGCGCAGTCCGCGCGCCGCCGCCTGATCGTCACCGACGGTGTCTTCTCCATGGACGGCTACGTGGCGCCGCTGAGCGAGATCTGCGACCTCGCCGACCGCTACGACGCCATGGTCATGGTCGACGACTCGCACGCCGTCGGCTTCGTCGGCCCCGGCGGCCGCGGCACCCCCGAGCTGCACGGCGTCATGGACCGCGTCGACATCATCACCGGCACCCTCGGCAAGGCGCTCGGCGGTGCCTCCGGCGGCTATGTCGCGGCGCGCGCCGAGATCGTCGCGCTGCTGCGCCAGCGCTCGCGCCCGTACCTCTTCTCCAACAGCCTCGCCCCGGTGATCGCGGCCGCGTCCCTCAAGGTCCTCGACCTCCTGGAGTCCGCGGGCGAGCTGCGCGAGCGGCTCGCCGCGAACACGGAGCTCTTCCGCACGCGCATGGCGCAGGAGGGCTTCGACATCCTGCCCGGCGACCACGCCATCGCGCCCGTCATGATCGGCGACGCGTCCGTCGCCGGCCGCATGGCCGAGCTGCTCCTGGAGCGCGGCGTGTACGTGATCGGCTTCTCGTACCCGGTCGTCCCGCAGGGCAAGGCGCGTATCCGCGTCCAGCTCTCCGCGGCGCACTCCACCGAGGACGTGAACCGGGCCGTGGACGCCTTCGTCGCGGCGCGCGCGGAGCTCGACGCGGAGTCCGCCGCGGTCGCGAGCTGACCTGGAGCCCGTCCGGCGGATCGTGCCGGGTGCGCGGTCCGGCCGGCACGGACTTGCCCGGCCGTCCGGTTCCGGCCTGATCCGCCGGACCGGCCCCGGTTCGGACATCGGCGGCACATTTGGGAGAATCGGTCGCATGATCGAAGCGCGGCGGCTGCACATCCTCCGTGCGGTGGCCGACCACCGCACCGTGACGGCGGCTGCCGCCGCGCTCTATCTGACCCCGTCGGCGGTCTCCCAGCAGCTGTCCGCCCTGGAGCAGGAGACCGGTCACCGGCTCGTCGAGCGGGGCGCGAAAGGTGTCCGGCTCACCCCGGCGGGCGAGATCCTGCTCACGCACACGAACGCGGTCCTCGCCCAGCTGGAGCGGGCGGAGGCCGAGCTCGCCGCGTACAGCTCGGGGGAGGCCGGCACGGTCACCGTCGCCGCCTTCGCCACCGGGATCGGGCTGGTCGTCGCCCCGGCCCTGACCCGCCTCGCGCGCACGGCGCCCGGCATCCGGATCCGTGTCCAGGACGCCGAGGGCGACGCGAGCCTGCCCATGGTCCTCGACCGGCAGGTCGACGTGGCCGTCGCCGTCGAGTACCGGGGGGCGCCGGGCGCGGACGACGCCCGCCTGACGCGCGTACCGCTGTACGCCGAGCCGTTCGACGCGGTGCTTCCCGCCGCGCACCGGCTCGCGGCGTCCGACCGGGTGCCGCTCGCCGAGCTGGCCAAGGACACCTGGATCGGTCCCTTCCCCGGCAACCCGTGCCACGACGTGGTGGTCCTGGCCTGCGAGCACGCCGGTTTCCAGCCGCAGGTGGAACACTCCTCGGACGACTTCCGCGCCGTCGTCGCCCTCGCCTCGGCGGGCGCCGGCGTCGCCCTGGTGCCGCGCTCGGCGCTGCGCGGCATGGACCTGTCCGACGCGGTCGTCCGCCCGGTCGACGGGGTGGCCCCGACCCGCAGGGTCTTCGCGGCGGTCCGCTGCGGAGGGGAGGAGCACCCTCTGATCAGGCCCGTCCTGGAAGCGCTCGGGGAAGCCGCCGAGTAGCAGGGGCACGCGGGCCCCTCGGTCACCCCGGTGTTCCCGTACTCGCCCGGATCCGTACCTCGCCCACGATCCGCTCCACCCGCGAGCGCGGCCCCCTCGGTTCGCGCAACGCGAGGTCGAGGGCGGCGCGGCCCATGCCGGTCAGGGGGAGGGCCACCGTGGTGAGGGGCGGGGTCAGTTCGCGGACCAGCGGGATGTCGTCGAAGCCGGCCAGCGAGACGTCCTGCGGGACGCGCAGACCGTGGTCGCGGAACGCGGCGAGCGCCCCCACGGCCATCACGTCGGTGACGGCGAAGACGCACGTGGGCCGGGGAGCGCGGCGCAGCAGTTCGCTCGCCGCCGCGTAACCGCCGTCACGCGTGAAGGCCCCCTCGACCACGCACTCGTCCGCCAGCGCCACCCCCGCCTCGGCGAGTCCTTGCCGGAAGCCGCTCAGCCGGTCCGCGACGGTCGTCAGCCGTGCGGGTCCGGCGAGCACCCCGAACTCCCGGTGTCCGAGGCCGGTCAGCGCGCGGGCGAGTGCCGTCGCTCCCGCCCGGTTCTCCGGCAGCACGGTGTCGACGCGCAGGCTGCGGTGGCGGCTCACGACCGCGACCCGGCCCCCGCCGCGCAGGTAGGGAGCGATCTCGGACTCCAGCGAACGCTCCCACGCGGGGTCCTGGAAGCCGGAGCCGATGAGCAGGATCGCGCGGGCCCGCTGCGCCCGCAGCATGGAGATGTACGCGATCTCGCGTTCGGGCGCGCGGAACGTGCTGGACAGCATCACCAGGAGACCGCGTTCGGCGGCCCGCGCCATGATCCCGCTGGCGATCGCGGCGAAGTAGGGGTCGCCCACGTCGTGGCAGATGACGCCGACGGTGTTGTTGGAGGCGCTGGCGAGGGCCTGCGCGTGGGCGTTCGGGATGTAGCCGAGTTCGTCGGCCGCGGCGCGGACCCGGCGCAACAGGTCGTCGCGGACGCGGGTGGTGCCGTTCAGGGCGCGGGACGCCGTCGCGGGGGAGACCCCCGCCGTGCGGGCCACCGCGTCGAGGGTCACGTGCGGTTGTTGCGGGTGCCCGTGCGGTTCGCTCACTCTGCCCCCTCGGATTCCGGTTGCGGCACCGGTCACAGGAAACTTCGGAACGGCCTATTGACCCTGTGCTCCACGAGTCATTAGCGTGGCTGACATCATACCAGAAAGCGCTTTCTGAAAGCGATTTCGGGGCTTCTTCGCCGTAGTGAGCACAGATCCGTCACCTCGCGAGTCCGTTACCCCGGCTCTCCTCAACTGCCTCCCGATTCATAGGAGTTCATCGTGAGTCAGAGCACACTGCCAGCAACCCCCGCCAAAACGGCCGGAGTTGCCGACCGTCAGGCGCCCGGGCTGCGCCGGCGTGCCGCGGACGTGGCCGAGCGGAGCTGGCGCCCCGTCGCACTGCTCGTCGTCTGTTTCGCCGCCTGGTGGGTGATCGCCGCGGCGGAACTGGTCGAGCCGTATCTGGTGCCGTCGCCGGGCCGGACCCTCGACGTCATCCTCGACAAGCCGGACTACCTCTGGCAGCACACCTGGGTGACCACGTACGAGACGCTGCTCGGCTTCGTCATCGCCGTCGCCGTAGGCATCCTCTCCGCCGTGGTCATGGTCTACTCGTCGACCGTCGAGAAGACCCTCTATCCCATCCTGCTCTTCGCCCAGGTCGTCCCGAAGATCGCGATCGCGCCGCTGTTCGTGGTCTGGCTCGGCTTCGGCATCGCGCCGAAGATCCTCATCGCCGTGCTCATCGCGTTCTTCCCGGTCGTCATCTCGATGGTGACCGGACTCAAGGCCGTCGACCCGGAGATGCTCCAGCTCTCCGCGACGATGGGCGCGAGCCCCTGGCAGACCTTCTGCAAGATCCGCTTCCCCGCCTCCCTGCCGCACCTGTTCTCCGGCCTCAAAGTGGCCGTCACGCTCGCCGTCACCGGCGCCGTCGTCGGTGAATTCGTGGGCGCGAACGAGGGATTGGGCTACGTCATCCTCCAGGCCAACGGCAACCTCGACACTCCGATGCTCTTCGCGGGCCTGCTCGTCATGTCGTTGATCGGTGTCGTGCTCTTCGTCCTCGTCGAGATCGCCGAGAAGCTGCTCCTGCCGTGGCACGCGAGCCGTCGCGACGTCGCGGCGACCACGGCGTACTGAACCCCGGCACACCCGGGAACCGCCCCGGACCACCCACCCACCGCCGCGAGAAGGGCCGCCCCATGCACGCGCGCAGACTCCTGACCGGACTCGTCCCCCTGACGCTCGTCGCCCTGACGGCGACGGCCTGCGGCGACGACTCCGGCTCCACGTCCACCAGCGACTCCGGCAAGAAGCTCGACAAGGTCACGCTGACGCTCAACTGGTACCCGTACGGCGAACACGCGCCGTTCTACTACGGCAAGAAGCAGAAGATCTTCGAGAAGCACGGCATCGACCTGGAGATCCGCGCGGGACAGGGCTCGCAGAAGACCGTGCAGGCCACGGGCGCGGGCCAGACCGACTTCGGCTGGGCCGACACCCCCGCCGTGCTCGCCGGCGTCGACCAGGGTGTCCACGTGAAGAGCCTCGGCGTGTTCCTCCAGACGACGCCCGCCTCGGTGCAGTCGTTCGCGAGCCAGAACATCAAGACCCCGGCGGACCTCAAGGGCAAGACCATCGCGGGGACGGCCGGCGACGCGCTCTCCAAGACGTTCCCCATCTTCCTGAAGAAGAACGGCCTCGCCGAGTCGGACGTCAAGGTCCAGAACACCGACCCCGCAGGCAAGATCGCCGCCGTCATGTCGGGCAAGACGGACTCCCTGCTCGGCTACGCGAGCGACCAGGGCCCCACCATGCAGGACAAGGCGAAGAAGGACGTCTCCTACCTCCGCTTCTCCGAGCACGGCCTGAACTTCTACTCGGACGGGCTCATCGCGGGCCCCAAGACCCTCCAGGGCAAGGGTGACCTGGCCAAGCGCATGGTCGCGGCGGTCAGCGAGTCCTGGGCCGCAGCGCAGAAGAGCCCCGAGCCGGCCGTCGCCTCCATGAAGGGCGCCTCCGAGCAACTCCCGCCGGAGACCGTGCTGTCCGAGCAGTTCAAGACGACCCTGACCCTCCTGCACACGGACGCCACGCAGGGCAAGGCGCCCGGCGCCAACACCGAGGCCGACTGGCAGCAGACCATCGACGTCTTCGCCCAGGCGGGCATGGTCAAGAGCCCCAAGCCCGTGGCGGACTACTGGGATTCGGCCAACGGGATCAAGGGCTGAGCACCCGTCCCGTACAGCCCACAAGGAGAGCTGCACCATGCCGAAGGACGCCACACTGAAGAAGACCGACGGAGCGAGCGGACACGTCGGGGCAGCCGTGCGCGCGGCGGACGTCGACGTCCGCTTCCGCACGAAGAAGAAGGACGTCACCGCGCTCACCGGCGTCTCGCTCGACGTCGCGGCCGGCGAGTTCGTCGCCATCGTCGGACCGTCCGGCTGCGGCAAATCCACGCTCCTCAAGCTCGTCGCCGGACTCCTCACCCCCTCGTCCGGCGAAGTCCGCCTGCACGACGAACTGGTGCGCGGCCCGCGCAAGGACATCGGGTACGTCTTCCAGCGTGCGGCCCTCCTGGAGTGGCGCTCGGCGCGCCGCAACATCCTGCTCCAGGCCGAGATGCGCGGCATGCCCGCCGCCCAGGCACGCGCGCGTGCCGACGAACTGATCCGGATGACGGGCCTCACCGGCTTCGAGGACGCGTATCCCCACGAGCTGTCGGGCGGCATGCAGCAGCGCGTCGCCCTGTGCCGCGCCCTGCTGCACGAGCCGCCCGTCCTGCTCATGGACGAGCCGTTCGGCGCGCTCGACGCGCTCACGCGCGAGCAGATGAACGTCGAGATGAACCGCATCTGGCGCCAGACCCGCACCACCGTCCTCCTGGTGACCCACTCCATCCCGGAAGCCGTCTACCTCGCGGACCGCGTCGTCGTCATGAGCCCACGCCCCGGCACCGTCACCGAGATCATCGACGTCGGCCTGCCGGCCGAGCGGGACTACGCGCAGACACTCGCGACCCCCGAGTTCCGCACGGCGACGGGCCGCATCCGCGAGCTCCTGGGAGCGGTCTCGGCCCACGACTGAGCCCCCGAAACGACGACGGTTTCATATGTGGGATATCGTGCCGAATATGAAACACGGTGACGGCGGCGACCCGGACGACAGCCGCGACCCCATCGACGCCCGCCTGGCGGCCCGCCTCGCCGCGCTGCGCGCCGAGCGCGGCTGGTCCCTGGGCGAGCTCGCGGACCGCAGCGGGGTCAGCCGCTCCACCCTGTCGCGTGCCGAACGCGGCGAGATCAGCCCCACGGCCTCACTCCTGAACCGGCTCTGCGCGGTCCACGGCAGAACCATGTCGCAGCTCCTCAGCGAGGTCGAGGCCACGCCGGCCCAGGTGGTGCGCGCCGACGAACAGACCGTGTGGACCGACCCGGCGTCCGGATTCGAGCGCCGCTCGGTCTCGCCCCCGCAGACAGGGCTGCGCGCCGAGGTCGTCGAGGGCCACCTCGACGCGGGCGCCGACCTGAGCTACGACAGGCCGCCCGTACCCGGCCTCGAACAGCACATCTGGGTCCTCGAAGGAACCCTCACCCTCACCGTGGGGGACAGCGAACACACGCTGCACGCGGGCGACTGCGTGCGCTTTCGCCTGTGGGGCCCCACGCGCTTCCACTGCCCGGGCCCAGAACCCGTACGGTACGCGCTGGTGGTGGTCGAGCCATGAGTCCCCAGCGCCTGACCGCCACCGAACTCCTCGACTCCGCCGACCTGTTGGCCGCGCTGCTCGCGGACGTCGTGGCCGGCGGAGCGTCCCTCGGCTTCCTGGCGCCCCTGACCCACCGCGAGGCCGCGTCATGGTGGCGGAGTCTGGCACCGGCCGTCACCGAAGGCCGCCTCGCCGTCTGGGCCGAACTCGACGGCCACCGCTGCCTCGGCACCGTGAGCCTCGCCTTCACCGACAAGCCCAACGGCCGCCACCGCGCCGAGGTGGCCAAGCTGATGGTGCACCCCGCGGCACGCGGCCGCGGCCTCGCCCGCACCCTCCTGACCCGCCTGGAGGACGCGGCACTCGACGCGGGGGTGAGCCTCCTCGTCCTCGACACCGAGACGGACTCGCCCGCCGAGTCCCTCTACCTCGCGGCCGGTTGGACCCGCGCCGGGGAAATTCCCGACTACGCGACCGACCCGGCGGGGACCCCGCGCCCCACGACGCTCTTCTACAAGCGCCTCGGGGCACGGGATCCCGCACGGACACCTCAGTACCGCAGCGCCGCCAGATACGCGTAGCTGTTACGGGCCGTCGCGAAGGGGTCCTTCGGGATGTCGTGCTCCACCAGCCACTGCTTGACGCCGCCCTCATGCGCCTTGTCGAACATGGCGGCGAAGTCGAGCGTCCCCGACCCCACGTCGGCGAACCCGCCGTCGGGCGCCATGTCCTTCACGTGCAGCGCGGGAAAGCGGCGACGGTGCCGCACGAAGTACGCGGCCGGGTCCGCGCCGCCCTTCGACGCCCAGTACACGTCCAGCTCGAAGGCGACCAGATGCGGATCGGTCTCGCGCACGAGGATGTCGTACAGGTTCTCCCCGTCCAGCACGTCGTGGTCGCCGTCGTGGTTGTGGAACAGGACGGGCCCGAGCCCGGCCTCACGCGACGCGGCCCCGATCCGGTTGAACTCCCTTGCCGCCTCCCGGTATCCGGCCGGGCTGTGCATCGAACCCGGCAGGCTGGGCACCACCGGCCACTTGGCGCCCAGCGTGTGCAGATCCTCCAGCGCCTGCGGCAGTCCGCTGCCGGCCAGCGTCTGGTACGCGACATGCTCCAGGACCGCGCGCAGGCCGACAGCGTCGAGCATCCGCCGGATGTCCGCCGCCCCGTACCCGTGCCGCCCGCTCACCCCGACCGTCGCGTACCCGATCTCCGCGAGCTGCTCCACGGTGCCGGCGAAGTCCTTCGCGAGGACGTCACGCATCGTGTAGAGGTGCATGCCGATACCGCCGCGCGGGATGCGCCGCCGCTGCCCGGCCGACGCGGGCAGCGCCGTGCCGACCGCTGCCGCGAGCCCCAGCGACGTACCGAGAAAGGCCCTTCTGCTGCTCTTCATGCCCACACCCCTCACTTCACCGTGATCCGGACCGAACCGGTGGTCGTGCCGCCCTTGTCGTCGGTGACGGTCAGATGCGCCGTGTACGCACCCGCGCGCGCGTACGCGTGCTGGGCGTCGGCGCCCTCCGTACCGCTCGGCTTGCCGTTGTCCCCGAAGTCCCAGTGGTACGAGGCCGCGGTACGGCCCTCCGGGAGCTTCACCGTGCCCTTGAGCGCGACGGCGAGCGGCGGTGCGCCGGCCTCAGGCGTCGCGGTCACCGTTACCTTGGCACCCGTGTGCTTCTCCACCCCGGGCCCGTTGAAGTGCAGCCAGTCGACCGCGAACAGGTCGGGCTTGTCGGTGCTCCACTGCGGGTTGGTGAAGACGGCGTACAGCGGGAACGTGCCGTCGTAATCGTCCAGTTGGGTGGTGGGGGAGACCACGTTGCCCCAACCACCCGTGTTCGGGACGGACACCTTGCCGAGCAGCTTGCCGGTCGGGGAGCCCACGCGGAACTCGACGTCGCCGCCGATCCCGCCGGACGCGGCGCCCACGGTCACGGAGTCGACGCCCTTCAGATGCACGGGGTCGAAGGACACCCAGTCCCCGTCCTCGATCTCGGTGAGCCGCTTGCCGCCCGAGGCGTCCGCACGGCTCGCGACGACGACTCCGTCGTGCGTGCCACCGGTCTTCGTGAAGTGCTCGGCCTCACGGAACGAGGTACGCAGCGACAGCGACGCCGACCCGGTCAGCGCAGGCACGCCGCCCGCCCCGCCCCTGTCCTCGTACTGGGCGCTGATGCCGTAGTACAGGTTCTGGCCGGGACCGTGGCTGTCCCCGGCGTCCGTCACGATCTCCCCGGCGCACCCCGTGTAGTTGTCAAGCGGATGCAGATGGGAGTCGTGGCCGAGCTGGGACTGGACGACGACGCGCGAGCAGTCGATCGGACGCCCGTCCTCCCGGTCCGCCACCTTGATCTTGAACGGGATCGTGTCGCCGAAGCTGAACGTCCCTCCGTTCGGCGGCTGTTGGATCGTGACCTTGGGTCGCGTGTTGCCCACGGTGATGTCCTGCACGGCACGGCCAGTCAGCCCCGTCGGCCCGGTCACCGTCAGCCGCGCCGTGAACACGCCGTTCTTCGTGTACGTGTACGTCGGGTTCGCCTCCGTCGAATCGGTCGTGCCGTCCCCGTCGAAGTCCCAGGCGTACGTGACCTGCTTGCCGTCCGGCAGGCCCGAACCCGCACTCGAGAACGTCACCGCGAGAGGCGCCGAGCCGCTGTCCGGCGCAGCCGCCGCCCGCGCGTCCGGCAGGCGGCTGTCGGCGACGTAGTCGATCCGGTAGATCCCGGCGCCCTCGTTGCTGCCGCCGCGACCCGTACCACTGCCGAGCCCGAAGTCGATGACATACATGGACCCGTCGGGACCGAAGTCAGCGTCGAAGGGCTGGTTCCACTTCATGTCGCCGAACACGGAGTTGATGGACTGCACATCGCCCGCCTCGGCAGGCGCGAACCGCGGATCCGTGAACGTCTGATCCTTCTCCTGGATCGAGAAAGTCTTGAACCACTGCCTGGTCAGCTCATAGTTGAACCACTTCCCGTCGAAGTACTCCGGGAACTTGGTCTTGCTCGGGTTCGAGGCATCGTAGGAGTACACGGGACCGCTCATCGGGCCACCGCCACCCGTTCCGAGCTCCGGGAACTGCTCCGACGCGGAGTACGCGTACCAGACCGTCGCCGCGCGCGCGGGCGGCAGATCGCGCAGACCGGTGTTGTTCGGCGAATCGTTCACGAGGTGGGCGCAGTCGAACTTCGCCCCGGACCTCTTCGACTCGAAGTCGTAGTCGTTGAACGGGGTGTTGTCGCCGATGCAGTACGGCCAGCCGAAGTTCCCCGCCTTGGTGATGCGGTTGAACTCGACGGTGCCCTCGGGCCCGCGATCGGCCACCGCGTCGCGCGCGTCGGGACCGTAGTCACCCACCAGCAGCGCGCCGCTGACCGGATCGGTCGTGATCCGGAACGGATTGCGCAGACCCATCGCGTAGATCTCCGGGCGCGTCTTGTCGGTGCCGGGCGCGAACAGGTTCCCGTCGGGAACGCCGTACGTCCCGTCCGCCTTCGGGGTGATCCGCAGCACCTTCCCGCGCAGATCGTTCGTATTGCCCGCCGTGCCCTGAGCGTCCCAGGCACGCCGGCCCTCGCGCTCGTCGATCGGGTTGAACCCGTCCGACGCGAACGGGTCGGTGTTGTCACCCGTCGCGATGTACAGGTCACCCTTGTTGTCGAACGCGATCGAGCCCGCCATATGCGAGTTGGCGCGACCCTCGCCCCGCCAGGTCGGCACGGTCAGCAGGCGCTTCTCCGACGCCGGGTCGACCTTGCCGCCCGACTCGGTGAACCGCGAAAGATTGATCCGTTTCTCGGTCTTGTCGGAGTTGAGCAGGTAGATCCAGTGGTTGTCCCGGAACTTCGGATCGAGCGCGAGCCCCAGCAGACCGTCCGACTGACTCGTCATCTCGGGCGTGTAGTCGAGGTCCAGCGCCGTGGTGACCTTCAGCGACTCCTGGTCGATGATCTTCAGCTTGCCGGTCCGCTGGATGAAGAACACACGCCGGTCCGGCGCGACGGCCAGCTCGAAGGGGTCGGCGAGGTCGGCCGTCGCGAGCGGGGTGCGCTGGAAGCTGCCCGTCCTGGTCGCCGAGCAGTCACCCGGCTTGTCACCGGCCGCCCACTGGATGCCGCCGAGGACGTGCTGGAGGAAACCGGCTTCCTCGAACGCCGACTTGGCGTGCCCACCCGCGGTGAACCAGGACCGGCCGCCGTCATAGTTCTGACACCACGACCACGGATGATCGACACCCTCGTCGAGACCGGTGACCCCGTCACGCACCTTGACCTGCGCGAGCGTGTGCACCTTCCCCGTGGGATTGGTGCGCCAGTTGTACCACTCCTCCGTACGCTCCCACAGCTCCGGAAGCCCCTTCGTGGAGGGGTGCGCGTGGTCGAGGACCTTGATCCGACCCGTCTGCACGGCGGGATGCTGGTCGAAGACGGCCCCGACGAGCCCCTCGTACCAGTCCCAGTCCCGCTCACTGGCCGACGCGGAGTGCAGCCCGACCCAGCCGCCGCCCCCACGGACGTACTTCTGCAGAGCCGCACGCTGCGCGGCGTCGAGCAGATCACCCGACTCCGGCGTCGAGTTGGTGTTGTTGAAGACGATCGCCTTGAAACGGGCGAGGTTCTCGTCGGTGAACGCGCCGGCGTCGTCGGTCGCCTCGACCTCGAAGCCGTTCTCACTGCCCAGCTTCTTGATCGCGTCGATGCCCGCCGGGATCGAGTCGTGGGCGAAGTTCGTCACCTTGGAGAAGACGAGCACGCGGTACGAGGCCGCGGCCTCGGCGCGCGGCGGGGCCGCCAGCCCGAGACCGACGACGAGAGCGATCAGCGCGAGGAGGACGGTCCAGGGCGAGCACCTGTGCGGGCCTCGCCGACTGTGAGGGCTTCGCGCGGTGGGCATGGTGCGCGCGGGAGGACCGTGTCTCCCGGACGGTACGGGTGTGGCGGAACTCGTAGAACTCATGGCGCTCCCTGGGGTGTTGGCCGGTGGCCGACTCGGGCGTGCGGTGAGTGCTGCGGGAATGCCGGAGCGCCTGGAAGCCGAAGCTTAGAAAGCGCTTTCCCGATGACGTCGCTCAGCGTAGGTTCCGGGCGGAGAGGGGTCAATGGGTCGGAACGGGCCGGGGGTGCGGAGGGGGTGCCGCGGTCGCCGGGGATCGGGCGGGGTGACAGTCGCGGACGAACGAGTGGAGCGGGGGCTGCCGATCGCGAGGGGCCGGGCGGAGCGGGTGGTTGTCGGCTGGGAGGGGCAGGTGGAGCGGGGGGTTGTCGACTGCGAGGCGAGGGGCTGGTGGAGCGGGGGGTTGTCGATTGCGGGGGGCTCGTGGAGCGAGTGGCTCTTGATTGCGGGGGGCCGATGGAGCGGGTGGTGTCGACTGCGGGGGGCTGGTGGAGCGGGAGGCTGTCGATCGCGGGGCCGTGGTGGTGGCGTCTGAAGCGGGGGCGGGCTGGTCTTCGTGCCCCTTCAGGCGACGCTCGGTGGGCAGCGCGTCATGACCTCCGTTGATCGCGGGGCATGGTGCCGGCGCGTCGTTTGAACGGGTGGGCGGGCCGGTCTACGTGCGCGGGGGCCGGGTGCCGGGTCGCGCCCGAGCTGGCGGGTCGCTTGTCCCTTGTCCGCGGGCGACCCGGCGCCGGTCGCGCCCGAACCGGTGGGCCGCTGTCCCGCGTATGCGCTGCGATCGGCGGTTGTCAGCAGGATCTAGCGCGGAACCCGGGGCGTTCACGCCTGAGGGGAAGTGCTTTTCTGGACCGTTCTGACCTGCAGGTTCTCATAGGCCCGCACGGTTGACCTCAGACGGGATGCCTCTGGTTGTCGATGCATTCCTTGATGTTCTCGCAGCGTCGAATGATCCACGGTAAACGGTCCGCGCCGGTATTTGGGTGTGAAGACCAAGTGGGCGTGGAGGGTGTGGATGACTGTGCGGCCCCTGCGAATGTGGGGGTTTGGCTCCCGGCGTGGTGACATACGTCGATACGATCGTCCTTGTGAAGGTCGTCGTGCAGGTGAAGCTGATGCCGGAGGCCGAGCAGGCCAGCGCGCTGTCGGTGACGCTGCGCACGGTCAACGAGGCCGCGAACTGGGTGTCGGCGGTGGCGTTCGAGCAGGGTGTGCCGCGTGAGTACGAGCTGCGCAAGCACACCTACGCCGAACTCAAAGCCCGCGGCCTGGGCGCGCAGGCAGCGCAGCATGTGATCAAGAAGACCCGTGATGCCTACACGACGCTCAGGGCCAGCATCCGCGCTGGGAATCTCGGCAGGCCTGGATCGAAGCGTCGTACCAAGGCTGAGTCCAAGCCCATCGTCTTTAGGCGTGAGGCCGCGCAGCCGTATGACGACCGGTGTTTGAGCTGGCAGTACGACGCGCAGACGGTGAGTATCTGGACAATTTCCGGGCGTATCAAGAACGTCCGCTTTGCCTGTTCGGCTGGCGCACTCAAGACGCTGCAGGAGCACCGGCAGGGTGAATCGGACCTGGTCGAACGCGACGGCGTGTTCTATCTGCTGGCGACCTGCGAGGTGCCCGAGACCGAGCAGTACGAGCCCGCCCATTTCATCGGCGTGGATCTGGGAATCGTCAACATCGCCACCACATCCACCGGCCACAAGAGTGCCGGGCGGGGCCTGAACCGGCACCGTAAGCGGCACCTCGATCTGCGCAGGAAGCTGCAGGCCAAGGGCAGCAAGTCCGCCAAGCGGCTGTTGAAGAAGCGTAACCGGCGCGAACAGCGCCATGCGAAGAACCAGAACCACATCATCGCCAAGACGATCGTGACCGAGGCTGAACGCACCTCGGCCGGGATCTCCCTGGAGGAACTCAAGGGAATCCGGCAGAGGGTACGGCTCCGCAAGCCCCAACGGGTCGCGCTGCACTGTTGGGCTTTTGCCCAGCTTGCAGGCTTCATCGTCTACAAGGCCCGCAGGGCCGGTGTCCCCGTGGTCTTCGTCGATCCCGCCTATACCTCGCAGCAGTGCTGCGAGTGCGGCCACATCGACAAGAGGAACCGGGCAGGCCAGGCCCTGTTCACGTGCCGGAACTGCGGGGTCGTTGCCCACGCAGACCGGAATGCTTCCCGCAACATCGCCCGCAAGGGCGAGGCTGTGTGGACTGCGGGGCGTGAGTCACGCGTCCCTGCCACCCCGTAAGGGTGGCTGGACGGAGGAGCCCACCCAGCAGCCAGTTGGGCGCTACCTCCAAACCCGACCCTTTAGGACCGGGTCAAGTTGACTGGGCTTGGCTACGGTTTTCCCATGCCAGATGCCGACGACGTACGTTCCATTGCACTCAGCCTGCCGGAGGTTGCGGAGAAGATCGCCTGGAGCATGCCGACGTTCCGGGTCGCGGGGAAGATGTTCGCCACGATGCCCGAGGAGGAGACCTCCATCGCGGTGCGCTGCCCCAAGGTGGAGCGCGACGAGCTGGTTCTCGCGGAGCCGAAGAAGTTCTGGATCGCGGACCACGAGGCGGGCTTCGCGTGGGTGCGGGTGAGGCTCGCCGCTCTCGACGACAGCGACGAGCTGCGTGACATCCTCACCGACTCCTGGCGCCAGGCCGCCCCGGTCCGACTCCTGGACGCCCACCCGGAGTTGGGACCAGCGGAGCCGACGGGCTGATATTCCCGGGGCGATGTCAGTGCCGCGTGGCATGATCCGGCAGGGGTGGGGGACGCGGGAGCCACAGGGGCCGCCGCGCCGCCGGGGAGGGTACGGGCAGGCATGGGCGGAATGTCGAAGGAAGGACCACGGGGGTCGGGGGAGGAGCGGGATCGGGCCGGGGATTCGACCAGGGGGTCGAGCTCTGGTTCCGGTGAGCCGAGGCGGCCGCGGGATTCGGCTGGGGGATCGAATCCCGGTCCCAGCGAGCCGAGGCGGCCGCGCGGCGGTATCTGGTCGCGAGACTTCGGGTTGTTCTTCTCGGCGCGTGCCGTGGCCAAGCTGGGGGACACCATGCTGCCGGTGGCGCTCGCCGCGGGCTTGCTCCAGCACGGGTACGGTGCGGGCGCCGTCGGTCTCGCGATGGCTGCCTCGGTCGCCTGTTTCGCGGGGCTCGTCATCTTCGGCGGTGTCTTCGCGGACCGGTTCAGCACGCGACTGCTGATGATCGGCGCCGACATCACGCGCCTCGTCACCCAGTCCCTCGCCGCGGTCATGTTCTTCTCCGGGCACGTGGTGCTGTGGGAGATCTGCGTGATCGGCGCGGTGAACGGCGCGGCGGCCGCCCTCTTCCAGCCCGGCGTCGCCAGCACCGTCCCGCGCCTCGCCACCGACGTACAGGCGGCGAACGGCGCGATACGGGTGGCCGAGTCCGTGGCGCAGCTCGCGGGCCCGGCCGTCGCCGGCATGCTCGTCGCGTTCGCCTCGCCGGGCGTCGTCTTCGCGGCCCACGCGGGCACGTACGGGCTGAGCGCCCTGTGTCTGCTCCTGCTTCGGCTGCCGCCGGCCCAGCCCGGCGCCGAGGCGATTCGTGGCAGCGGGTTCCGGGCCGATCTCGTCGAGGGCTGGCGGGAGTTCAGATCGCGCACGTGGCTCTGGGGAGTCATCGCGATCTGGTGCGTGCTGATGATCGCCGCCTGGGGTCCGGCCGTCCCGCTCATCGCCACGCAGGTCGTCCAGGAGCACGGCCCGCGTGCCTACGGCCTGGTCAACTCGGCGCTCGGCCTCGGCACGGTCATCGGCGGCGTCTGCGCCCTGCGGCTGCGTCCCCGCCGGATGCTGCGCGCCGGCGCCGTCGCGCTGTTCGGGTTCAGTTTGTTCCCGGCGACCGTGGGTGCCGGGTTCAGCGTGGAGTGGATGGCGGCGGGCGCCGTCGTGGCGGGGGCGGGCATGTCGTTCTGGGGCGTCATGTGGGCCACCAGCATCCAGACCCAGGTCCCGCGCGACGTCCTCAACCGCATACACGCCTACGACGTCGCGGGCTCCCTCGCGATGACACCGGTCGGCCAGGCGCTCGCGGGCCCCGCCGCCGGAGTCTTCGGCACGCGCCACGTGCTGCTCGCCGGCGGCGTCACCACCGTCCTCGTGGCGGCGGCCCTGCTTTCCGTACCCGCGATCAGGGGCCTGATACGGGTGGACAGCACCGTGCCGGTGCCGGGCCGGAGCCTGGAGGAGTCCTCCTCTAACCGCGAGCCGGCGCGCCGAGGAAGCCGCTGATCCGATCCCGCAGCGACGCGGGGTCGAGGCCGTGCGCGGCCACGTGCTCCTCGATCTGTCCGTACCGGCGCAGCTCACGGCGGCCCACGCCCAGCCCCAGCACCCGGTGCGGCAGATCGGCGAGCGCGTCGTTGGCGGCAGTCGTCGACGTACCCGCCAGATACGGCTCGACGATCACCACGTCGGCGGCGTCGGCCGCACCCGCGGCACGGCGCAGCGCGTCGGCGTCGAAGGGCCGCACCGTCGTCGCGTAGAGCACGGTCACGTCGAGGCCCTCCGTGGCGGCGAGGACCGCGTCGAGCATCGGCCCGACGGCGACCACGACACCACTGCGGCCTTCGCGGACGGTCAGGAATCGCTCCCCGTCGACGGCGAGTGCCTCCTTGTTCGACTGCACGGAGAGGCGGACGTACACGCGGTCGTCACCGGCGCCGACCGCGTGCCGCAGCAGGGTCTCGGCCTCGTCCGGATGGCCCGGCACATGGACTGTCCAGCCGTCGAGGGTGTCGAGCAGTGCCACGTCGCCCGGAGCCATGTGCGTGAAGCCGCCGGACGGCCAGTCGTAGGAGGCGGCGGCGCTCACCAGGACTCCGCCGACGTCCTGATGTCCGAGGTCGAGCTTCACCTGCTCGAAGGGGCGCTCCACCAGGAAGCTGGCGAAGGTGTGCATGACGGGCCGCAGCCCGGTCAGCGCGAGCCCCGCGCCCGTCCCGATGAGCAGTTGTTCCCTGATACCGACGTTGATCACCCGGTCCGGGTGCCGGCGCTCGGCCTCGACGAAGCGGTCCCTGCCGATCTCCGCGAGGACGACGGCGACGCGGGGGTCCTCGTCGAGCAGTCGGGAGACGACGGGGGCGAATCGATCACGCATGGTGTCCATGACGCGGGTGTCCTTCCAGGGAGGAGGAGAAGAGAGCAGAAGAAGAGAGAAGGGGCGGGGCTCAGGAGTTCTTGGGCTCCACGCGGGCGACGATCACGCGAGGCGTCCCCGGGTGCGGCGCGGTGAAGGCCTCGTACAGGGCCTCGTGATCACGTCCGTCGACGGTCGCGGCGGACCAGCCGGCCGCCTCGAAGCGGGCGGCGATGCCGCCGGGCCGGGCGTGGCTGGCCGAGGAATTGTCGACGACGACGGTGTGGAGCCGGTCGAGGGCGGCGGGCCCGGCGAAGGCGATGGCTTCGTGGTTGCTGCCCTCGTCCAGCTCGGCGTCCCCGATCAGCGTCCAGACGGCCGGTTCCACGAGGCCCTGTGCGCGGAGTCCGAGTGCGGTCCCGACGGCGATCGGCAGCCCGTGCCCCAGGGATCCGCTGGCGATCTCCACGCCGGGGACGAGCACCCGGTCCGGGTGGTGCCCGAGCGGGGAGTCGTACGACCCGAAGCCAGGCAGCCACTCCACCGGCACGAAGCCCTTCGCCGCGAGCACGGCGTAGTACGCCATGGGGCCGTGGCCCTTCGACAGCAGGAACCGGTCGCGCCCCGGATCCCTGACGCCGTCGGGCGTCACCCGCAGTACCTGGTCGTAGAGCACCCACAGGACATCGAGGGTGGAGGTCGCCGCGGGGCCGTGCTTCTCGTCGCCGGTCATGCGCGCCATGAGCGCCGGAAGGTCTTCGTAGGAGTAGGAGGCCTCTGCTGTACGTGCCGCTGTCGTTGTCATGACAGGAGCGTGCAACCTCAAGCCAACTTGAGGTCAAGGGTGACCTGCCGGCCGGTGGCCGTCGGGAAAGGCGTGCGCGACCACGGCTCCAAGTGCGGTATGGTTTCCGTGCGCGTTCGGCCAGGGGGAAAGCCCAGGTCAGACGAGCACCGGGACGTGGCGCAGCTTGGTAGCGCACTTGACTGGGGGTCAAGGGGTCGCAGGTTCAAATCCTGTCGTCCCGACAGTTCGAACGTATCGAACGTCGCAGGTGAAGGGCCGTTTTCATAACGGCCCTTTTTCTGTTTCCGGGCCCGCTCCCTGGGAGTGATGGGAGGGAGCACGCTCCCTCCCATTCCCCTTAACGAATTGCTCCCACTCGGGTCGCTGGCCACATATTCGATTTCTTGCCCACGCGTTCACATCTGTGTCCTTTTGGTGACCGCTGGCTCCCCGTCGTTCGGGGGGTCTTATGTGTATGGGCTTCCGCTCTTCGCGCAGGTCACATTCACTCCCGGTGGGTGCGGGGCTGGGAGCGGCGTCACCATAACGGGAATCGAAGGTATGGGGCCATGCGAAATCTTGGCCCATGTCCTATTTCCAGGACCCCAGATGCCCGATTCTTGTCCGGGTCGTTGTGCGCGGCATCGAGAAGTTGAACGCGGTTGGGAGACGCTGCGCTGGTGGGGGTGGCGGCAGATCGGGCATGAGGGCTCGGGGCAGCGGTAGGCCGGGCCTCATCGGCCATCGGGGTCTCGACAGCGGTTGACGAGGCGATGTGGGGGAGCTCAGGGTCGAGGAGCCAAGCTCCGGCCCCCGTGCTCTCCCTACTGGACATCTCGAGGGCAGAGCCCCTGCTCTCGGACGTGAGGATCAAGCCCACTCCCGCAGGCAGCCTCGCCAGTGCGGAAGAGGTCTGGGACGCCCTCTACGGGATCGAAGGACGCTAATTAGGTGGAGCAGGTTGGGCCTGTGGGTGCCGACAACCCGTGTCACCCGCTATGCGACCTGCATGTATTCGTGGATCAGCCCTCCGACTCGGTCGTGCCGGATGATGCGGGTCTGCTCGCCTTCGGCGGGTCGTGGGGGTGCGTGGAGACCGTTTGGAGAGCACTGTCCGAGTGATCGGTGGGGGCGGTGATCGTTGTAGTGGTGGGCGTACTCGTCGACGACGAGGCGCAGATGTCGTTCGCTCGTGATCAGGATGTGGTCGGTGGCCTCGCGTCGGCATGTTCCCACCCAGCGCTCGGCGATTGCGTTCATCCGGGGCACGCCCGGCAGGATGGGCACCACTCGGGCGCCAACGGCGGTGAAGACCGAGTCGAACCCCTCGGTGAAGTAGCCCGCGTTGTCCCGGATGAGGAATCCGATGCCTTCGGCGCGTGCGTCATCCCAGCTCATGAGGAAGTTTCGGGCGCATTGGGTGGCCCACGCGGCGGTGACGTGTCGGGTGACGCCGGCGATGTGGACGCGGCGGGTGTCGTGCTCGATGAAGAGAAGGACGAACAGGCGCCGCAGGAGGACGGTGTCGACGTGAAACACGTCGACCCCAATGACGCCTGTTGCCTGGGCTTTGAGGAACCGGTCCCAAGAGCGGTCGGCGCGCTGAGGCGCTGGATCGATCCCTGCCTGCTTCAAGATCTCCCATACGGTCGAAGCGGCAACCGTCCAGCCCAGGTTGAGTAGTTCGCCGTGGATCCTGCGGTATCCCCAGCCATCGTTGTCTCTCGCCAGGCGCAGCACCAGAGCCCGCGAAGCGACGGGCTTGGGTGGCCGCCCCGGCCGGAGGTGCGGATAGGTCCATTTCGGCTTCACCAGTCTGGCGTGCCAGCGCAGGACCGTGCGCGGGCTGACCAGGAGTTTCATGCCGTGCCGCTGGCGTTTGCTCAGCAGGCGAACGAAGGCGGCGATCACGGCTCGGTCGCCGAGTTCGAAACCCGGCTTCGGCATGCCGCGCTCCAGGACGCTCAGCTGATGGCGCAGCACCAGGATCTCGACATCCTTCGCTGCGGAAGAGCGGGCCAGCAGCCGAAGCCAGTTCAGGAGCAGGCAGCAAAGCCGGTAGATCAGACGTATCGTCACGAGAACCGAGCGTGCACCGAAGCTGCCGGGGAGACCGTCGACGTGATCACATCGTGGCGATAACTACATCTCAGCACGGGTGACATGGGTTATCGGCACGCACAGGACGCCGGGCTGGTGAGCGCGGCACCGAACTACTGACGTCGTCCTTCGTGGCAGTCTCGCTGTGAGGTTGCCACGAAGGACGGCTCGACTGCGCGCTCTCATTCGGTACGAGGAGGGAGCTACACGGCAAGCAGTCCGATGACCGCTCTGCGGTTTATGGCCGCTCTGCGCGAGCTGGGCGAGGAACATGGCTTCAAGGTGGAATCCTCCGAGAACCCCGCGGTCTTCACAGACGCCTCCCTGGCGGGCCGTAGTGCCGTGGCCTTCCTGTCCACCAGCGGCGAAGTGCTCAGCCCGGAAGGAAGGCAGCCCTGCGGCGCTGGATTGCGAACGGCAGCGGCTTCATGGGCATCCGCTCCGCCGCGTGCACTGAGTACCAATGGCCCTACTACGGCGACCTGGTTGGTGCGCGCTTCGCCGGCCACCCCGCTTTGCAGCCCGGCACCGTGCTGGTCGAGGACCAGAGCCATCCGGCTATGGCTCTACGCCTGCCGAAAAGTCCATCCACGCAGTTCAGGCGGCATGTTGGTATTCGTGGAGGACTCCGCCGAGGCGGTCTTTTCGGCGTACGTCGAGGTGGGAGATCTGTGCAGGGGTGAGCGATTCGGGGACGGCACTCAGGGGTGTTGCCTGATGCGCTTGGTGAGGCGGGTGGAGGTTGTAGTGCAACTCGAACTGGCTGAGCGTGGCGCAGGTGGTGCTCGTTCCGGTGAGGGTGCGGTCCAGGAGTTCGTGGCGGCAGGTCTGGACCCCGCGTTCAATGATGGCGTTCATGCGCGGTATCCGGACGCCGGTGAGGACGACGCGGATGCCGACGTTGCTCAGTATCTCGTCGAAGAGGGCGGGGTACTTCGCGTCCCGGTCCCGGATCAGGCACGTGGCGGTGGCGTTGGTGTCCGCCAGGTCCATGGCCAGGTTGCGGGCGGCCTGGGCGACCAGGCTGCGGTGGGGTGGGCGGTGGTGCCGAGGATGCGGACGCGGCGGGTGGCGTGTTCGATGACGGTGAGAATGTACTGGCGCCTGCCGGTCAGGGTGACGGTCTCCGGGCCGCCTGTAGGGCAGCCTCAGCGTCACGTTGTGCAGGACGAACTCCCACGACATGAGCGCGAAGCCCTGGAACACCGTGGTGCGAGAACCCACCTCAGTGCGGGGGATGTTGCCCTCGACGAGAACGGAGCCCGAGTCCGGGGTGAGAGCGCCGTCCGTTATCGCCGGCAGTGTGCTCTTTCCGCTGTTCCGTCGTGTGATTGCCTCGCGCACCGGTTCGGGAATGCGGCCGACCGTCCGAACGGGGTGCGCAGGTGTCCGTCGGACATGACGGACGCGGAGTGGGTGGTGGTGCGCAACGCGCTGCCGGTTCCTGCCTGGCTGGAGGGCCGGAGCGAGGAGCCTGAAACGGGCCACGGCCGGACGCCCCGCCAGTGCCAGACGTGCGAGACGCAGGGCCTGCGGTGTGTCCGACAGGACCTCGTAGCTGGGGCGCAGACCCACGTGTGCCGGGTTCCGACGCAACCACGTCGGCACCTCACGGTGGACCGAGGCCGCCGCCTCGTGCGCGCGGGACGCGGCCTCCGACTGCGAGAACCATGACGCCTGCGCCGTCGAGTGGGGCGCGTTGCCACCTCTGGTCGATCGGACCTTGTTCGGACTGCAAAGACGGCGGCCTCCCGTCCGCGGCCGCACGAAAAGATCGGATCTCTTGCTTCAAGACCCCTTGTGGCTAACGGGTGTTGACTGCATCATTCCCGGGACGCGGGTTCACCTCCGAGTATGGGAGTCACTTGCATGAACGAGAGACACATCTCGGCCGCACTATCCCGCCCGTCCCGGCGGGCCGCTCTCACTCTGGCCACCGGAGTGGGCGCAGCAACGCTTCTCCCGCAGACCGCCTCCGCCTGGGCCGCTTCTGCCGCCACCGTGGGGGCGAGCGCACATTCCACCGATGTCTCGCCCCATGAACGGGTCGCGCGCGACGCCTCGTTGCGTTGGCGCACGTTGCCCGCCGACTGGAAGGACGGCGCACTGCTCGGTAACGGGCTGCTGGGGGCCGTCGTCTCCAAGGGCTCCGCCGCGAACACCCTCCAGGTGATGCTCAGCCACACCAAGGTGCAGGACCAGCGGGGGCAGTGGCGCGCCGCCATCGGGTACTCCCGGCTGCCGATCGGCCATCTCACCCTTACGCTCGCGGGCGAGATCACCGCCGTCGACTGGACCCTCGACCTGTACGACGCCGAACTGCGCGGCACCATCACCACGGTCCGGGGCAGCGTCGCGTTCAGCATCCTGGTGCACAACTCCCGTGACGCACTGGTGGCGTTCACCGAGCCGAGCCCGGGGGAAGAGGACGCGGCCTGGTCCTTCACCTGGATGCCCGCCACCACGTCGCGCACAAAGGACAAGCCCGTCGACTACGTGGGCAACCCGGACCCCGCGACCGGCACTGCCAATGGCACCTCCTATGTCGAGCAGCCGCTGATCGCGGGCGGCGGCTGGACCACGGCCTGGCGCGAGCGCCGCGACGGCACCCGCCGGGTGCTGGCCGCCCAAGTCGTGTACCGGCACCCGGAGGAGCTGAGCGGCACCACGCGCCTCGCCCTCGCCGCGGTCGACCGCACCCTCGCCGCCTCCGTCACGGGCCTGCTGAGCGAACACCGATCCTGGTGGCACCGCTACTACCGCCGCAGCTTCGTCTCCGTACCCGACAAGCGAATCCAGGACTTCTACTGGATTCAGCTGTACAAGCTCGCCAGCGCCACCCGCGCGAACGGGCCGTCCCTGTCCGAGTGGGGGCCGTGGTACCCGGAGACCGGCGGCAGCTGGACCGCCGTCTGGTGGAACCTGAACGTGCAGATCGCCAGCTGGCTGCTGCAGGGCTCCAACCATCCCGAACTCGACTCCGTCACCTCGACGTTCAAAGCCTTCGAGGCAGAACTCCCCACCTCCGTCCCCGCGGAGTACCGTGACGGCGATACCTACGCCCTCGCGCACCCCTCGGACTGGATGCTGCGCACCGGCGGAAAGACGGTCGGCGTCCCCGGCACCGCCTCCAAGACCGACAACACCGGCAACCTGCTGTGGGCGCTGCACAACATCTGGCTCAGCTACCGCCACTCCATGGACCTGGCGATCGTCCGCGACGTGCTCTACCCGATCCTCACCCGCGCGGTGAACTTCTACGACCACTTCCTGTACGAAGGTTCGGACGGCGCCCTGCATCTGCCGCTGACCCGCTCACCGGAGTGGGCCGACGCCGAGGACTGCACCTACGACCTGTCCCTGGTGCGCTGGGGTTGCACCACCCTCCTGCAGTGCTTGAAGCTGCTGCGCACGACGCACCCCAAGGCGGCCCGCTGGCAGGAGATCCTGGACCGGCTCACTCCCTACCCGCAGGACGCGACCGGGGTGATGGTCGGCGCGAACAAACCGCTCACCGAGTCGCACCGGCACTTCTCGCACATGCTCTGGCTCTTTCCGCTCGCCGAGTACGACCACGCGCGCCCCGCCGACCGTGCCCTGATTGACACCACCTTCGACCACTGGGTCAAGGACCGTACGCAGTGGGCGGGTTACAGCTTCGCCGCCGCGTCCTCGATGGCCGCCCGGATCGGCCGTCCCGAGCAGGCCCTCGACCTGCTGACGTACTTCACCGATGGCAACGTGTTCCGCAACTCCCGGATGACCGAGAACACCATGTACGTCGAGGGCGGCAACCTCGCCGTCGAATCCCCGCTCACCGCAGGCCAGTCCGTGCTCGACATGATGATCCAGAGCCACTCCGGGCCGGTGCGGGTCTTCCCTGGTGTGTCGGCGAGCTGGCCCGACGCCAGTGTCCAGGGCCTGCGCGTCCAGGGCGCCTTCCTCATCGACGCCGACCGGGCCGACGGTGCCACCCGATGGGTACGGGTGCACAGCGAGGCCGGCGCGCCGCTCGACCTGGAGCACGGGATCAGCGGGGACATCGACGTACGGGACGAGCAAGGGCGCCGTTTGCCGTACCGCACGACGGGTGTCGGGCGCGCTGTGATCCAACTCCCGAAGGGAGGGGTGGTGCTGGTGACCCCTGCCGGCAAGAGGATCACCGGTCGCGCACCGCGGGACGTGCCCGCGCTGTCGGCGCGGCGCCCCTGGGGCCTGCCGGGCTGAACGCGGAGTCAGTGCTCCGGCGCGGCGGACTCGGGAGTGATGTTCTTGTTGAAGCGGAGCAGGCTGTTGGTCGGCGCCTGGCGGTAGTTGGTTGCGGGCTCGGCGGGGGCGGTGTTCGTTGTCGTGCGGTGCGTAGGCGTCCAGGACCTGTCGGGCGTGGGCCTCGTTCCTGATGAGGACATGGTCGGGGGCCTCGCGCCGGATGCTGCCGATCACCCTCTCGCTCGCCTACCTCGCCGTGACCCAGGCCTTCGCAACACTACGTTGCTGCCGATGGCCGACCGCGAGAAGGACGCCGAGATCCTGGCGCTCCGCCACCAACTCAGCCTCCTGCAACGGCAACTCGACGGAAAGCGGCCGCCTTCAAAGCCGAGGAGATAGAGATCCTCATGAGCGCGCCGCGGGCCCCTCGGGTGACGAGCGCATGAGCAGGGATCACGCAGGATGGCGAACGGGTCACGTTCTGGCCGAGCTGACCTGCGCGGATGCATTTCTGGCACGGACAGCGTCAGGCCGGGTGGAGCGCGGTGTGGAGGGTGTCGGTGGCCAGAGTGATGGCGGTCTGGGCGCCGCGGGTGGGGCGTAGAGCATTGAGCATCACGAAGTCGTGGATGACGCCCTGGACGCGGACGGCGGTCACGGCTACGCCTGCGGTGCGGAGGTTGGCGGCGTATGCCTCACCCTCGTCGCGCAGGACGTCGGCCTCTCCGGTGATGATCAGGGCAGGGGGCAGGCCGATGAGCTGGTCGGTGGTGGCCCGTAGCGGGGAGGCGGTGATCTGCGCCCGGTCCTCCTCGCTGGGGGTGTATTGGTCCCAGAACCACTGCATGCCGTCGCGGCGCAGGAAGTAGCCGGTGGCGAACTGGTGGTACGAGTCGGTGTCGAAGCTCGCGTCGGTGACCGGGTAGAACAGGACCTGCTGGAGCAGAACTACGTCGCCGCGCTCTTTGGCCATCAGAGTCAGCGCCGCGCTCATGTTGCCGCCGACGGAGTCGCCGACCACGGCCAGTCGCGCGCCGTCCAGGTCCTTGTCGGCCCCCTGGGTAGCGATCCACTGGGCGACGGCGTAGTTCTGCTCGATGGCCACCGGATAGCGGACCTCGGGCGACAGATCGTACTCGGGGAAGACCACCGCGGCGTGGGCGCCGACGGCCAATTCGCGGACCAGGCGGTCGTGGGTGTGGGCGTTACCGAAGACCCATCCAGCGCCGTGGATGTAGAGGATCACCGGCAGCGGGCCGGTGGATCCGGTCGGCCGCACAATCCTCGCCCGGACACTGCCGGTGGGGCCACCCGTGACGGTGATCCACTCCTCGTCGATCACCGGCATTTCGACCTCACCCGACTGGACCTCATCCACGGCCTTGCGGCCCTCGACCGGATCCAGGTCGAACAGGTACGGCGGGTTCGCCGTCGCCTTGGCGAACGCCAGGGCCTCGGGTTCGAGGACGGGCTCGACCGGACTCGTCGCATCAGACATCTGCAGCTCCTTGTGGGGTGGGAATGCTTTCCTGATCACCACGCTAGGGGCTGCCGCATGGGTCACTTTTTCGTCGGTGCACCGTCGGTGTTCCCGCAGTGTGCTTCGGGTCGACCCTGGAGTTGCCATTCACGGGGCGTCGTACCGTAGGCCGCGCGAAAGACCCGGCTGAAATGACTGGGACTCACAAAACCCCAGCGCTGGGCGATTGCCGCCACCCCCACCTCCCTGGCCATGGGCCGGAGGAGTTCCCGGCGGCACCGTTCAAGTCGCTGCGTCCGGATCCAGCCGCCCACGGTCGTGCCTTCGAGCTGAAACAGCTTGTGCAGGTAGCGGACCGACATGAAGTGCGCTTCGGCAATCCTGGACGGTGACAGGTCTGGATCAGCGAGGTTGCGCATGACGTGGTCCTTCACGCGCTCAAGAGAGGCGGCGGCGACATGCGGGCCCTCGGAAGTAGAGCGTCCGCGGCGCTCGTCGATGAGAAGCACCATCAGATCGAGCGCGGTGGCGGCGACCCGGCGGCCGACACCGTCGTCGAACCCCTCAGCTTCGCGCGCCATGCGCGCAAGGAAGGTCGCCACAAGTGCGGCGCTGCCCTCCTCGCTGGTGAAGGCGGTGGCAGTCAATGCCTGCAGATCCTCGTCCCGCACGTCAAGTTCTTCGCGAGGGAAATGGAAGGAGGTGAAAGAGAATTCTCCTTCGAGTTTAATCCTGAACAGGCGGGACGAGTCACTGATGGAGAATTCTCCCGGCCCTATCACGGATTCCCGCCCGTCCTGCTCCTTTGTCGCGGTGCCCTGCTGCTGGAGGCTGACGATCAGTGACTTACGGTCGTCGCGGGAGATGTGGCGCTTGTTGCGCTTCACTACCTGTGGTCCCGCCTGAACACGGGAGATGTGCAGGGTGCCGAGCTGGCTGCTGACGATTGTTCCGGGCGACGGCTCCTTCTCCAGCAGATCCACATCCATCGGCATGAAGGTGCCGGAAACCACTTCATGCCAGCGCTCCGCCCGGTCAGCAACTGACAGCGGCTCGGTGGAGACAACATTGGGCACGGACTTTCTCCTTGGGCGTCGTGGGCGCTTGGTTGAAGATCCGTACGAGAATCGCCTGCCTGCGCTGCCGGAGTGAATCCCGCTGGTCAGGGGCCGGACTGCAGATCGGATCTGTCTGTGCCTCAGCCTGCCGGGCGACCGGGGCGTGTGCATCAGTCGGTCGACTGGTCCGTACGTCATGCCCTGAGACGGTTGCGCTGCGTCCAGGCGAGCAGCCTTCGCAGGGAGGCGCCGCCCTGCCGCAATGCCACCCGCGTCGGCGGGCTGTCGCGCAAGGAGGACAGCGACACGAAGTCATACGCCAACCGCTTCACCGCCCTGCAGGTCGCCAGGCTCAGCCTCAGACAGAGCATCGAACTGCCCCACGCACCCTGCACCTGTTCGTGGCCAAGGGCGCGATAGTCCTGGCGAGCAGCGGCCCGCTGGCGGCCGGCGACGCCGTACGCTTCACCACCACCGGCGGTAGGCGCGTCACCGCTGACCAGGACGCCGAGATGCTGTTGCCGGTGTTGCTCGTCTCCCTTGCCCGTAGGCGTCCTGGCCGGCGGCCTGGACCGCCGCCCGGTCCTGGTCGTGCCCCCTGCTCATGGCCGGACTTGCCGGCACCCTGGCCGTCCTCACCCGAGCCGGGCTGACCATCCCCGCCCCTCTCCTCACCCTCACCTTCCTCAGACCGCGTCACCGGGGTGGGGAGCGAACTGGTGGGCGGTGAGTAACCGCTGTGGAGCACTGCACCAGCCGCAGGGAGAAAGTCTCTGCGGCTGGTGACGAGTCGGGCACTCTTCCAGCGTGGCGCTGGCTTGACCACTCTCGCCGGCTTGGTCCGGTTCGACGCGCGACCGGGTTGATGCCGGGGTGGCCAGGGCCTCCCGGAGTGTGAAGCAGCGATCGGGTGGCCAGCCTGGGGAGTTCGGGCCTTGCCTGTTGCCTCTATGACGGTCTCGACAGAAAGGGTCCTCATTCGTTGCCCCGAATAGGGCAATAGTATGCTTTATCTTCTGGCCGGCGGGGCCGGGAGCGCATCGCATTTCGGATGCTGACAGAACGAGGGATCCACACCATGAACGATCTGACCGGTCCTTCCTGTGTGCCCTTTCCCCGACTGCTTTCGACTGGGGCGCAGCATGGGCACTAGGCGCAGCACGATGGGCCGGCCGGAGCCCGTGACTGGGCTGGCGGGCCGGGAATCGGAGGTCGGCCGGATCCTGGACGCGATCGAGCACGGTCGCAGCACCCCGCGAGCACTGCTCATCATCGGCGAGGCGGGGAGCGGCAAGACGTCGTTGCTCGAGGTCGCTGCCGAGCACGCGCGGGTGACCGGAGCGTATGTTCTGAGGTCTCAGGGCTGTGAGGGGGAGTCGGAGCAGTCGTTCGCAGCCCTGCACCAGTTGCTGCTTCCGCTCCTTGCCCGTGCCGCTGATCTCCCCGGCCATCTGCGGGAGGTTCTGGAGACCTCGTTCGGCCTCGCCCCGATCACCAGACCCGCCGATCCGATGCTGCTGCGTGTCGCCGTCCTCACCCTGCTGGTCGAGGCCTCGCGCCATCGACCTGTCGTGATGCTCGGCGATGACGTCCAGCTCTTCGACCGAGACTCCCTCGACGTCCTGGGGTTCGTGCTGCGCCGTTTCGCGGCCGAGCCGGTGACGGTGCTCCTTGCGGCCAGGGGGCTGACACCTCCGGACCCTGCTGTCGCGCACCTGCCAGTCCTGTCGCTGGGACCGCTGACGATCCAGGCGGCGGCCCGCCTGCTGGACGCGCAACCCGATTCTCCTACCGGCAGGGCCCGGAGCGATGTTCTGGGCCAGGCTGACGGCAATCCTCTGGCCATCATCGAACTGTGCCGTTCCGTGCGATCGGGCAGCCCTCTTGGTCTGGCCGACGGCGCACTGCCCCAGACCCAGCGGATCCAGGAGATGTTCTCCGCCCAGTTGCGCGCGCTGCCGGCCATCACCCAACGGATGGTGCTCTACGCAGCGGCTTCCTCGGACCAAGAGGACCTGCAAACCATTATGTCCGCAGCGGGAGGAGGCACGGACCTGTCGGTATGGGCGCCCGCGGAGGACGCTGGGCTGATCACGATCGCAGGCCGCCAGGTGGGTTTCCGGCACCCGCTCGTGCGCGCGGGCGCCTACCAGGGCGCCCCGGCGCACCTGCGCCAGCGAGCGCACATCGACCTCGCGGCCGTGCATCAGGACGATCCAGCGCGCCAGGCCTGGCACTTGGCCGCGGCCTGCATCGGCCAGGATGAATCCGTGGCGGCGACCCTGGAGGACACCGCAGAACTCGTCGAACAGCGTGGCGGATTCTACGCGGCCGCACGGGCCCTGGAACGATCCGCCGAGTGCAGTCCCGCTCCGGAGGATCGGGCCCGCCGATACGCCAAGGCGCTGAGAGCCGCCAACAACGCGGGCGATACATTCTGGGTACGCGAGCTTTACGCCAAGGTCACCGCACTGACCAAGGACCGCGACCTGCTTGGCGTCGCGGCGAACGGGGCCGGTCTGGCCCTTTCCATGTCCGGCCATCAGCGGGAAGCGTTCCAGCTCCTGATGGGCGCCCTGGAACCGGACCTGCCGCAGGATTCCAGGACAACGCTCGCGGTAACCGCCGTGATCGGTGCGGTCGCCTTCCAGTCAGGCCTGTCCGAGGTCAGGCGCCCGCTGGTTCCCCTCCTCGAAGCAATCGAGACCAGCGCCGTCAGTACGCCCTACTCTGAGCTGGTTGCGGACGAGGCCGTCAACGCATTGCGGGCAGTCATCCTCTGCGAGGCGGATCCGATCAGGAACGCCCCTGCCCTGTTGAGCCGAACCCGGCGGCCGAGCTTGCTGGAGCCGCTGACCGGCATCGCAGAGCTGATCCGATTGCAGACGGTGGGCGCGGTTGCCTGGTGGGCCGACGAGTCCGACCTGTGCGTGGATACCTTCCGGCGGGCGTTCGCCATGCTCCGCTCTTACGGAGCCATCGGAACGGGCGCAATCGCCCTCTCGGCAATGGGCTCAGCCCTGATCGATGTCGGGCGGTGGGCAGAGGCCGACGAACTGCTGGACGAGGCAGCAACCCTGGCGGCCGTCCAGAAAATGAAGCACATCGAAGTCGACATCGAAGCCCTACGAGTGACGCTGCAAGCCCTGCGCGGCCGCTCCGCCGATGCCGGGATCTTGACGGACCCAGCCTGGACAGCTGTCAACCTGGAGGAGAACACTGCCACCCACGCACGGCTGTTGCGCGCGGCAGGCACCGCCGCGGCAGCCGCGGGCGACTACGACGGGGCACTGCGCCACTTCCGGCGACTGTTTCACCAGGACGGCACCCCCCTGCACTACTTCCTCTCTCACGGCTCCATCGCCGACCTCGCCGCCGTCGCCCAGCGGACCGGACAGCAGGAGGAAGTCGAGCCTGTCGTCGCGGCGGTACGCCAGGCGCTGGGACCGCATCCGACAACCCGAATGATGCTGCTCCTGCACCATGCCACCGCGCTGGTCGGCGACCCGACGCAGGCAGAGCACCACTTCCGCCTGGCGCTGGTCAACCCGGCCGGTGACCAGTGGCCGCTCGCCCGTGCGCAGGCTCGGCTTCACTACGCCCAGTGGCTGCGCAGACGACGGCGCCCGCTGGACGCCCGCCCGCTCCTGGCCTCGGCAATGGAGGCTTTCTCCCGGCTCGGTGCCGCCGCCCTGGCCGACGAGGCGCGGGCCGAGCTTCGGGCGAGCGGCGTCGCCGCGCCGTCCGACCGGCCCGATCCGCTGTCGGAACTGACTGCCCAGCAGCAGCAGATCGTACGGCTGGCGGCGCAGGGCCTGGGCAACAAGGAGATCGGGGAGAAGCTCAAGCTGTCCCCCCGCACGATCGGCTCGCATCTCTACCAGGTGTATCCGAAGCTCGGCGTCAGCAGCCGCCACCAACTCCGCGACGTCGTCGGTGTCCTGTGAATGATGGCAAGCCGACCGGCGGATAAAGTTCCGATCGCTACGAGGAATCAGAGGTGAGGCTTGTGGAGTACCAGCCCGTCACCGGCGGAGGCGGTCGTCCCCATCGCCCCGCCGTGGTCCTCGACCCCGTCGTCCAACGGTTGGTCGACGCCTCGGCGGACCCGCCACACCTGCATCAGCTCGGCCCGGTCGACGGCCGGGAGGCACTTCTGGAAGCCCAGGGGCACCTGTTTGACGACTTCGCGGTGGACGCCGAGTTCTGGGTGGTGCCTGTCGGCCCCTCCGGACTGGTCGGCTTCTGGACCTTCCGTCCCGCAGCGCGGAGCGGCCCGCTCCCCGTGGTCCTTTATGTCCACGGGGGCAGGTGGATGCTCGGTGACGCGCAGACCCACACCCGGATGATCTGCGAACTCGTGACCGCCAGCGAAGCCGTGTTCGTGGTTCCCGAGTACACGCGCACTCCCGAGGCCCGGTACCCAGTAGCGCTCGAGGAGTTGTACGCCGTAATCACCTGGCTGACCGACAATGCCTCAGACCTCGCACTGGACAGTCGGAGGCTGGCGGTGGCCGGCGACTGTGCGGGCGCCACCATGGCCACCGCGCTCACCATGATGGCCAAGCAACGCGGCGGCCCTCGCATGCGCGCACAACTGCTCTACTACCCGATGACCGCCCCACACTGCGACACCGCCTCGCGGAAACACTTCGGGTCCGGCTACCTCCTGACCACCAAGGCCCTGGACTGGTACTGGCAGCAGTACACGGACGACGATCGAGAACTCGCTGAAGCCACGGCCTCCCCGCTACGGGCAACAACCGCCGAGCTTGCGGGCCTGCCCCCCGCCCTGGTCGTCACAGCCGAGGCCGACGTCGTTCGGGACGAGGGGGAACAGTACGCGCGTCAGCTACAGCAAGCAGGTGTGGCCGTGACCGCCGTCCGCTACCTCGGAACAGTCCACGACTTCGCGTCTTTGAACGCTCTACGCGACAGTCCGCCCACCGAGGCCGCCATCCGCCAAGGCGGTGCCTTCCTCAAAGACGCTCTCACTACCGGGCAGTGATCGCGGGGAGGTGAACCGCGCTCTCACTGGATCAACGGCCAATGAGAAGTCCGAGGCCGAGTACATGGCAGCCCCAGCGGAAGAGCTTCGCCCGGCGTGTCGTCCGGCGCAACGGAGGGGCAGACTTCTCCACCCGCGCACTCTTCTTGTCCGGGAGCGCACCGCACTCTTCTCGGCGGACCTGAGGAAGAAGGCGGCACCGATACTGTGACCCGTCACCGCTGCAGGCGGCTGGCGCAACTCAGAGGCCGGAGAAGGGTCGGACCCGCTAGCGGGCCCACGGTCAGACCGACCGACGGAGCACACCGGCGTTGACCCAAGAACTGTCGGACGGACCGAGTTCTCGAGGATGCGCCGCGACGGAAATCGCCCCCATCCGACATGAGTCAAGTACTTCAGGAGCAGGCTTGTCCCGTACCCATCCTCGCAAGTTCTCTCGTTCCGAGACCACACGGGCTGAGGCCTTCAGTGACGGGGTGTTCGCCATCGCCGTCACGCTTCTGGTCCTCAATCTCGCTGATCCGCCGCACAAGCCGGGCGGCCTCGGCCGGGCTTTGCTGGCTCAATGGCCTGCCTACCTCGGCTACCTGGCGTCCTTCGGCTATGTCGCGGTGATCTGGCTCAACCACCACCAGGCCTTCGTCCGCATCAGGGCCATGGACCGCGGACTGCATGCTGCCAACCTGTTTCTCCTGCTCACCACGGCGGCACTCTCCTTCCCCACAGCGGTGGTCGCGGACGCACTGCAGGCCGACGTCACGGACTCCGACGCGCGGGTGGCCGTTGCTCTCTATGCCGGTCTCGCCGCAGCGATGTGCCTGAGCTGGGTGGCCTTCTATCAACAGATGGCCCGACGACCCGAGTTGCTCGCCCCTGACGTGGAGGACACGTACGTACGGCATGGACGGCTTCGCTCGTGGGCCGGAGCCCTCGCCTACACCATTGCCGGGCTTCTCGGGGTGTTCGTCGCACCGTTGCTGGCGATCGCGGTGTTCGTCCTCCTCCCGGTCTTCTACTTCGTCACCAGCGAAGGACTGCCGGGCGGGCGGGACGGCTCCTCTTGATACAGCACCTGACCGGTAGTGCGCTGTCGTGCCAACTCCTGGGCACAGGGAGCAAAGGCGGTCTGTCGGATCGGTCGTAGTTTCGGAGGTGCCGAGCCGCCGAGGTGGCGGGCGCGTTACCGATTGATCCGAAAGGACCCCTCATGTTCGACATCGCCAAGGTGCAGGCCTCCCCGAGCGCGGACCTGCTCACGCCCGACAACGCGGTCATGCTTTTCGTCGACCACCAGCCGCAGATGTTCTTCGGTACGGGCAGCGGCGATCGTGCCGCGATCATCAACAGCACTGTGGGTCTTGCCAAGGCGGCTCGGGCCTTCGACGTGCCGGCTGTCCTGACCACGGTCGCTGCCGAGTCGTTCTCCGGACCTCTGCTGCCGCAGCTCGCCGAGGTGTTCCCCAAGCACGAGGTCATCGACCGCACCACCATGAACGCCTGGGAGGACGAGGCGCTCGTGGCGGCGGTCAAGGCGACCGGGCGCAAGAAGATCATCCTGTCGGGTCTGTGGACCGAGGTCTGCCTGGTGCTGCCCGCGCTCTCGGCGCTGGAGCAGGGGTACGAGGTGTACGTCGTCTCCGACGCTTCCGGCGGCGTCAGCCCGGCTGCCCACGAGCACGCGCTCCAGCGGATGGTGGCCGCCGGCGCGGTCCCGGTGACCTGGGTCCAGGTCCTCCTCGAGCTGCAGCGCGACTGGGCGCGTCAGGAGACGTACGGCGCGGTCATGGAGATCGTCAAGGCCCACGCGGGCGCGTACGGTCTGGGTGTCGTGTACGCGCAGAGCGTCATCGGCGCGCACGCCGCCGGCTGACGTCCGTGGACACCGGCATTCTGATCCTGCGTCTGCTGGTGGGACTGCTCGTGGCCTGCCATGGGGTGCAGAAGATCAGCTCACACCTGGGCGGCAGGGGACTCGAGGGAGGCACCGAGGAGTTCCGCGCCGACGGCTTCCGCGGTGGAGCCCTCACCGCACTGGCGGCAGGCGGGGGCCAGATCGGATCGGGCCTGTTGCTCGCCGCCGGCTTTCTGACCCCGCTCGCCGCGACCGGGGCCATCGGGGTCATGACGGTCGCCCTCACGGTGAAATGGCGCCACGGCCTCTGGGTGCAGAACGACGGATACGAGTACCCGCTCGTCCTCATCGGCACCGCCGCCGCCCTCGCCGCCACCGGACCCGGCGCCTGGTCTCTCGACGCGGCCCTCGGCCTCACGCCCTACCCGCTGTGGTGGGCGGCCCTCGCGCTCGTGGCCGGTCTCGGCAGCGGGTTGCTCACCCGGCTCGTCCTGCACCGGCCGGCCCCGGCGGCGCCGCTGACCGCCGCCCCCGGCGAACGCTGAGCGCGAGCCACCAAGACCGGGCCCGGCCGCCTTGTGTCCCCGCCGGGGCGGCCGGGCCCTCGCACCTCTTTTCCGACCATGGAGTACTCGATGGAAACCGCGATCACCGCACCCAGCACCGAACCCACCGCCACACCCCCGCGCGGCGGTCAGCCGCTGCTGCATCAGAAGGGCACCGAGACCCAGGCGTTCGGCACGCTCAAGCAGCTGCCGATCGGCCTCGGCCACGACACCCGCATGTACGCCTGCCAGCGGCTGAACCGTGTCCTCGCCGATACGCAGATCCTTTACTCCCTCTACAAGAAGCACCACTGGCTCATGCGTGGGGCGACCTTCTACTCGCTCCACCTCATGCTGGACAAGCACGCGGAGGCCCAACTGGCCATCGTGGACGCGCTGGCAGAGCGGGTCCAGAGCCTCGGCGGCGTCGCCGTCTCGGACCCGCGTCACGTCGCGGAGCTGACGAGTGTTCCCCGACCGCCCGACGGAGTCGAGGAGGTCCCCGTCATGCTGTCGCGGCTCCTCGACGCGCACGAGCGGATCCTGATCGACGCACGGGACGCCGCCGCCCGGCTCTCCGCGGAGGGCGACGAGGGCAGCGCAGACCTGCTCGTCTCCGACGTCATCCGCACCGGCGAGGCGCAGGTGTGGTTCCTGGCCGAGCACCTCGTGGACACCCCTTTGGTGCGCGGCTGATGGACGACACGTACGACGTCGTCGTGGTCGGCGGCGGGCCGGGTGGCGAGGTCGTCGCCGACCGGGCCGTCCGGTCGGGACTGACCGCCGTTGTCGTAGAGGCCGAGGCGGTCGGCGGGGAGTGCTCCTACCGTGCGTGCGTGCCCAGCAAGGCCCTGCTGCGTCCCGGGGCTGCCCGAGCGGCCGCGCGGTCGGTCGACGGGTCCCGGCAGGCGGTCACGGTGGCACTCGACCCGGCGCACGTCCTGGCCCGCCGAGACCGTTTCACCGGTCGCGGTGACGACACCGGCCAGGCCGACTGGCTCAACGGCGCCGGCATAGCTCTCGTACGGGGGCACGGACGGCTCGCCGGAGAGCGCCGGGTGGATGTGACCGGGGCCGACGACACGGTCCGGACTCTGCGGGCCCGGCGGGCGGTCGTGCTGAGCACCGGCACGGAACCCGTGCTGCCGCCGGTCGAGGGGGTCGACAGGATCGGTGTGTGGACCAACCGGCAGGCCACCACGGCCGAGGCGGTGCCCGAGCGGCTCGTCGTCATCGGCGGGGGAGTGGTGGCCTGCGAGATGGCCACTGCGTGGCGCTCGCTCGGTTCCTCCGTCACCCTCCTCGTCCGCGACCAGGCCTTGCTGACGGGCTGGGAGCCGTGTGCCGGCGAAGAGGTCACCTGGGGGCTGACCGGTCTGGGCGTCACGCTCCGCTTCGGGGTCTCGGCCACCAGGGTCTCCCGTGATGAGAGCACCCGTACCGTGACCGTGGACACCGACGACGGCGCCACTTTTGTCTGCGACGAGGTCCTCGTCGCCGTCGGTCGGCGCCCGCGCACCGCGGACCTCGGCCTGGACTCCGTCGGACTGCCGGCCGGTGACTGGCTCCCGGTCGACGACACCTGCCGTGTCACCGCGCTCGACGGCGACTGGCTCTACGCCGTCGGCGACGTGAACCACCGCGCGCCGCTGACCCACATGGCCAAGTACCAGGGGCGCGCCTGCGCCGAGGCGATCGCCGAGCGAGCCGCGGGCCGCCCGGCCGTCACCGGCGGCAGGCAGGCGTGGAGCGCGGAGGCCGACCACGTGGCCGTTCCGCAGGCCGTCTTCACCTTTCCCGAGGTCGCGAGCGTCGGCCTCACGGAACGCGCGGCACGCGAAGCGGGTCTCGCGGTACGCGCGGTGGAGTACCGCATCGACGATGTCGCCGGGGCAGCGCTCCACGCCGACGACTACCGCGGCCACGCCAAGCTCGTCGTCGACGAGAGCCGGGGAATCGTCGTCGGCTGCACGCTCACCGGGCCCATGGCGACCGAACTCATCCACACGGCCACCGTCGCCATCGTGGGCGAGGTCCCGCTCGAGCGTCTGCGGCACGCCGTGCCCGCCTTCCCGACGGTGAGCGAGGTCTGGCTGCGGCTCCTGGAGGCGTACGGCCTCTGAGACGAGGCCCGCTGTCCATCCGCCACGCCGACTCCGGGGAAGCGGACCGCCGCACAACTCGCCCGGCCGAGCACACCCACCGCTTCACCACGACACCTGGTCCCAAGTCCACTGTCGTCCTGGGGCCCCGCCCCACCTCGCACATCCTCCGAAGGAGAACCCCTCATGAAGCAACGGCCGATCCTCGAACCCGCCGCTCAGGCGTTCGCCGACGCCACCGCGCAGCCGCCGTACCTGTACCAGATCCCCGTCGCCGACGGCCGCAAGGCGGTGGACGACGTCCAGAGCGGTGAAGGTGTCCCCCTGCCCGCCATCGACGAGGAATGGGTCACCGTCCATGGCGGCCCGACCGGCGATGTCCGCGCCCGCATCGTCCGCCCGCGCGGTGCCACCGGCCGTCTCCCCGTCATCCTCTACATCCACGGCGCCGGCTGGGTCTTCGGCAACGCCCACACCCACGACCGGCTCGTGCGCGAACTCGCCGTCGGCACCGGGGCGGCCGTCGTCTTCCCCGAGTACGACCTCTCGCCGGAGGCCCGCTATCCCGTCGCCATCGAGCAGAACTACAGCGTCGCCCGGTGGATCGCCCGCGAGGGGCACCACAAAGACCTCGACGGCGCGCGGATCGCCGTCGCGGGTGACTCGGTCGGCGGCAACATGACCGCCGCCCTCACCCTCATGGCCAAGCAGCGCGGCGACGTCACCCTCACCCACCAGGTGCTCTTCTACCCGGTCGCCGACGCCGCCTTCGAGACCGAGTCGTACCACCTCTTCGCCGAGGGCTACTTCCTGCGCCGCGACGCCATGAAGTGGTTCTGGGACCAATACACGACGGAGGAGGCCGAGCGCGCGCAGATCACCGCCTCGCCGCTGCGCGCCACCACCGAGCAGCTCACCGGCCTGCCGCCCGCGTTGGTCATCACCGCCGAGGCCGACGTCCTGCGCGACGAGGGCGAGGCGTATGCGGCGAAGCTCCGGGCCGCCGGCGTCCCCGTGACCGCCCTCCGCGTCCATGGGGCCATCCACGACTTCGTCATGCTGAACGCGCTGCGCGAGACTCAGGCCGCGGAACTCGCCATCGGTCTCGCCATCGGCGCCCTGCGCAAGGCCCTGGCATGACCGGGCCGTCGACAGGCATGCCGGTGGCGGGCCTCGTGCCCGCCCCACGGCGGGAACACGGGCACGCCGACCTCCTCGTCCGCAACGCCAGGGTGTTCACGGGTGACGCCGACCGCCCCGAGGCCCGCGCCGTCGCGATCCGCGACGGCCGGGTCGCGGCCCTCGGCGACGACCACGAACTCGCCCACCTCGTCGGTCCGGGCACCAGGGTCATCGACGCCCTCGGCCGCCGGGTGATCCCCGGACTCAACGACTCGCACCTGCACGTCATCCGGGGCGGCCTGAACTACGTCCTGGAGCTGCGCTGGGACGGTGTGCGCAGCCTCCGCCACGCGCTCGCCATGCTGCGCGAGCAGGCGGGCCGCACCCCCAAGGGGCAGTGGATCCGGGTCGTGGGCGGCTGGACCGCCGAACAGTTCGCCGAACGCAGGATGCCGACCGTCGCCGAGCTGAACGCCGCTGCCCCGGACACCCCGGTCTTCGTCCTGCACCTCTACCAGTCCGCCCTGATGAACCGGGCCGCGGTACAGGCCGCCGGATTCACCCGGGATACCCCCGACCCGCGCGGCGGACAGATCGTACGGGGCCGGGACGGCGAACCCAACGGCGTCCTCCTCGCAGCGCCGGGCGCACTCATCCTGTACTCGACCCTCGCCAAGGCGCCGGCTCTCGACGAGGCCGACAAGCGGACGTCGACGAGACACTTCCTGCGCGAGCTGAACCGCTTCGGACTGACCTCGGCGGTCGACGCCGCCGGCGGGTTCCAGAACTTCCCCGACAACTACGCCACGGTCGTCGACCTCGCCAGGTCGGGGGAGTTGTCCCTGCGGATCGCCTATCACCTGTTCCCGCAGACGGCCGGTCAGGAGCTGGCCGACCTCAAGCGCTGGACCGAGATGGTGAAGCCCGGTGACGGGGACGAGTGGCTCCGGCTGAACGGCGCGGGCGAGAACCTGACCTGGGCCGCCGCCGACTTCGAGAACTTCTCCGAACCCCGGCCCGAACTCACCGGATATGAAACCGAGTTCGAGAGTGCCGTCCGCCTCCTGATGGAGAACGGCTGGGGCTTCCGGCTCCACGCCACCTACGACGAGACGATCCGCCGCGATCTGGCCGTCTTCGAAAAGCTCGCCGCGGAAGGACTCTTCCCCGGCGACAACCGCTGGCTCTTCGACCACGCGGAGACCGTGTCGACCGGCAGCCTGGACCGGATCGCCGCCCTCGGCGGCGCACTGTCCGTCCAGAACCGCATGTCCTTCCAGGGAACCGCCTTCCGCGACCGCTACGGCGCCGAGGCCGCCGCCCACACCCCGCCGGTCCGGGCCATGCTCGACCGCGGCCTGACCGTCGCCGCCGGCACCGACGCCACCCGCGTCTCCTCATACAACCCGTGGGTCGCACTCCACTGGCTGGTGACCGGCAGGACTGTCGGCGGCACCGTGCTCTACCCGGCCGGGAACCTGATCGACCGCGAGACCGCCCTCGACCTCTACACACGCGGCGGAGCCCGGCTCACGGGCGAGCAGGACGTCAAGGGAAGCCTGCGAGAAGGGTATTACGGCGACCTCGCGATCTTGTCCGACGACTACCTCACGGTGCCCGAGGACGTCATCCCCGACATCGAGTCCGTGCTCACGGTCGTCGGCGGCCGGATCGTCTACGCGAGCGCGGAGTACGAGAACCTCGACGAGACGGTCCCGCCGGTGAGCCCCGAGTGGAGTCCTGTGGCCCAGTTCGGCGGCTACCAGTCGAGCCAGGGGGGCGCCCGCCAGGCATCGCTCGTGGCCGAGGCCGTCGCCGAGTCGGAGCAGCATCGCCGGTGGCGCGTCGCGCGCGGCTCCGTTCCCGAAGCCACGCCGTCCTTCGTCGACCCCTGCTTCGAGCACTGACAGAGAGAGCCTTCCGATGACTGCAGCTTCCCCTGCCGCCGACAGCGGCGACGACGCGCCGGACGCTCCCCAGGGACGTCGATTCGAACCGGACCTCCGGTCGATGACCCGGATCAACCTGCGTCCCATCGCCTCACCCATGCCGCTCGGCTTCTTCACCATCGCTATCGCCTCCGTGATGACGGGCTGCCTGCAGCTCGGGCTCTTCGACGAGGCGGCCCGCGGCGCCGTCGCCCTCACCGTGCTGCCGGCCTTCGTCCTGCAACTCCTCGTGAGCGTCCTGGCCTTCGGGGCCCGTGACGTGATCGCGGCGACGCTCATGGCGGTGTTCGCCGGCAGCTGGCTGCCCTACTCGCTCGTCATGCTTACGGGTGCGGCCGACGGACTTCAGGTCCTCGGCGTGTTCAACCTGGCGCTCCTCTGCTTTGGGGCACTGATGACCGCCGTGACCGGGCCCAAACGCGCGCTCTGGTTCGTACTGGTGGTCTCCCTGCCCCGCTGGGCGGCCACCGGCCTCGGCGGCATCACCGGCGCCGAATGGCTGACGCGCACGTCGGGTGCGCTGGGTCTCGTGGTGGCGCTCGTCGCGATGTACACGGCGTTCGCCCTGATGCTCGAGGACATGCGCAGCGAGCAGGTTCTGCCCATCGGCCGCAGCGGCCCGGCGCACCTGGCCGTGGAAGGCGACCTCAGCGTCCAACTGCGCAACCTGGAACGCCAGGCGGGCGTGCGTCGCACGCTCTGACCGCACCCCACCGACCCCGTAACACCGCGACCGCACAGGAGCACCGATGGAACCGCAGGTGACGGACCGACCCGAGAAGTCCCGGTACGAGGTCCTCGCCGGCGAGGGCACCGAGGGCCATGCCGTCCCAGCCCAAGGCCGTGGCCGAGCCGATCCTAGAGGCGGTCCGCTCCACCGCCCACTGACCTGAAGCCTGCTCGGGGCCGTGCCGGGCCCACCCTCAAGGGTGGGCCCGGCACGGCCGTTGGTGCCGCTGGCCTGCGACTTTGCACCGACAGACACGACGTATTCTTTCCTCGGAGTGGGGCGGAAAGAGGAGTTGTGTACGGGGAGAAGTCGTTCGGGGCCGTTCTGCGCGGTCTGCGACAGAACAGCCGATTGACGATGGAGGAGTTGGCCGAGGCGTCGGGTGTGAGCGTCCGGGCCATCGGAGACATGGAGCGGGGGCACAGCCGGGTTCCCCAGCGGCGCACGGTGGTGGCGCTGACGGAGGGGCTGGGGCTCGCGGACGAGGAGCGCGAGACGCTGCTGGCCGCGGCGCGGGCGGCGCGTCCGACGCGCGCGGTCGCGGTGGCGGGGACGGTTGTGCCGCCGAGATCGGTGGGGGACTTCACGGGGCGCGAACCGGAGCTGGCACTCCTGCGCGAGGCCGCGGAACGGGCTCCTGCTGACAGGGAGGTGTCGGTGTGGGTCGTCTCGGGTCCTCCGGGATGCGGGAAGACAACGCTGGCGCTGAAGGCGGCGGCGGATCTGGCGGAGGAGTTCCCCGACGGGTGTTTCGTGGTGGACCTCCACGGAGTGGATGGCCCCGTGGACACGGGCGAGGCGCTGCTGAAGTTGCTGAAGGCCCTTGGCGTGTCGGACCGTCGGCTGGCGAAAGAGGATCCACAGGGCCGCGCGGGGTTGCTGCGGGCGCTGTTGGGTGACCGCCAGTGCATGGTGGTGTTGGACAACGCCCGCGACGAGGGGCAGATCCGTGAGCTGCTGCCCGCCGGCGGGCGGAGTCTGGTGCTGGTCACCAGCCGGCGGCCCTTGACCGGGCTGGAGGATGTCGATCGCCTGGCGCTGTCGGAGATGGCGCAGGACGAGGCGGTCGATCTGCTGCGCCAGATTCTGGGCGAGGAGCGGGCGGACGCGGAGGCCGAGGCTGTGGCGCAGGTGGCGGAGCTGTGCGGGCGACTGCCGTTGGCCCTGCGGGTGGCGGGACACTGGCTGACGGTCCGTTCCGGATGGACCGTTGATCACCTGGTCCGGCGTCTGGCCGACGAAGAACGCCGGCTGGGCGCGCTCGCTGCCGGCGACGTGCGGGTGGAGGCGGCATTCGAACTGTCCTACCGTCAGTTGACTGGCCAAGCCGCGCGGATGCTGCGGCTCCTGAGTCTGGTTCCGGGGCCGGACATGACCGCCGCCTACGGTGCCGCTCTGACCGCGACTGGTGTCTTCGAGGCCGAGGACGTGATGGAGGAGCTGGTCGAGGCCGGGTTGCTGCAGGCCACCTTCACCGGCCGCTACCAGCTGCACGACCTGCTGCGGCTGTTCGGCCGTGACCGGCTGGCCCGCGAGGAGGAACACGGCGAGCGGGAAGCAGCCGACGACCGGCTGCGCGGCTGGCTGCTGGAGACGGCTGTGGTCGCAGGCCGCTGGTACAAGCCCAAGTACGGGGCGCCACCGTCCTCCTGGCAGGGCCTGGTCCCGATGGAGAGTGCCGCGGAGGCCCGTACCTGGCTCCAGAGCGAAGCCCCCTCCTGGCTTGCCGCGCTACGCGACGCCGCCCGGAGCGGTGAGCACACCCAAGTCGATGAGACCGCCTACGCCATGGAATGGTTTTGCAACCTGTGGGTCCACTGGGGACACTGGCCCGAAGTCTTCCGCCTGGGCGGCGAGGCCGCTACCGCACTTGACGACCCGTACAGGCAAGCTGTGCACCTCAATATGTACTCCTGGTCCCTCTCCTGCGAATCCCGGTACAGAGAGGCCATCGAACGGGCCCACGAAGGCCTCGGCTGTGCCCGCCGCGCCCAGAGCGCTTCCCAACAGGCCTCGGCACTGACGCTGGCGGCGTGGGCCCGATCGGAACTCGGCGAGGTCCAGGAGGCAGCCGACATGTCGCTCGCCGCGATGGGCATCTACGAAGAGACCGACGACCGCGAGGGCTGGCTGGGTGCCGTGTTCACCCACGGAACCTCCCTGCGCCTGCTCGGCCGTGTCGAGGAAGCCTTGATCCAGCACCGGCGCATCATCACCTTCCTGGACGCGCTCGACTGCCCGGTGAGCGGGCACATCGCCGACATCTACCGTGCCAGCACGACCCGTGCGCTCGGTCGTGGCAACGCCGAACTACGGCGATGGCGCGAGGCCGCAGACTGCTATCGCGACGCCATGGTCCTGTCCAATCGCATCGGCATTCCCCACATCGAGGGCAGCACGCTCCTGCACCTGGGGGAGGCCCTGATCGAACTGGGAGAAGCCGAGGAAGCCGGCTCTTGTCTCCGTCAGGTCGTCGCCCTCGGCGACGCGGTCGACAGCAAGGACCTGAAGTCCGCAAAGAAGCTCCTGGCCTCGCTCACCGCCGAGTGAGTGGTACAGGCGGCGCCGGTCCAGGGGCGGAGCATTCAGCCGCGGTGCTGGTGCAGGGCCACGTGCACGGTGTCGAGGGCCTGGACGAGGGCGGCACGGGCGGCGTCCGTATCGCGCAGCGGATCGAGCACCATGAAGCCGTGGATCGTCCCGTGGTAGCGCATGGAGACGACCGGCACGTCGGCGGCCCGGAGCTTCGCCGCGTACGCCTCACCCTCGTCGCGCACCACGTCGGCCTCGCTGGTGACCACCAGTGCCGGGGGGAGCCCGGTGAGCTGTTCCAGCGATGCCCGCAGCGGTGATGCGGTGGCCTGGCTCCGCTGCCGTACGTCGGGCAGGTACTGGTCCCAGAACCAGCGCATGGCCTCGCGGCCGAGGAAGTAGCCGTCGGCGAATTCCTGGTACGAGGCGGTGTCGAAGCCGGCGTCGGTGACCGGGCAGAGCAGCACCTGCTGCAGCAGCCGCACCCCTCCGCGCTCCTTGGCGAGCAAGGTCAGTGCCGCCACCAGGTTGCCGCCCGCCGAGTCGCCCACGGCGGCCATCCGGCTTCCGTCCAGGCCGATTTCGCTTCCTCGCTCGCAGATCCACCTTGCGACCGCGTAGCACTGCTCGACGGCGATCGGATACCGCGCCTCGGGGGCGCGCTCGTATTCGACGAAGACCACGGCCGCGTCCGTACCTAGGGCGAACGCACGCACCAGACGTTCATGGGTGTCAGCGTCGCCCAGGGCCCAGCCCAGCCCGTGGAGGAACAGCACGACCGGGAGCTCGCCGAGGCTGTCTGCGGGCCTGACCACCTGCACACTTACGTGACCGGTCGGCCCGCCCGGCAGCGCGAACCACTCCGTGGAGGTGGCTTCCCCGTCGAGAGGGTCGGTGGCGTCCTTTTCCTGGAGACGCGCAAGGTCCAGACGGGCCTGTTCCAGGTCAGGGTCGTGTGCTGACGGTGGGCAGGTGTGCCGGGCCACGAATGCTCGGGTGGGGTGGTCCAGGACCGGGTGTCGAGCGGACGAAGGGACGAAGTCGGTCACACACGGTCTCCTGCCGAGAGGGCCTGAAGCGAAAGGGGGTTCGGTGCCGGATCCTTGGTCGAGCGGCGGAACGCGATGCGGCGGCTGTCGGGCCGGGGGCGCTGCTGCCGCAGTCACCGGGCGGCCGACGCGGCTCCGAGCGGGGACCTTACCCGCTGGACGGCGGGAGGTCAGCCCCATGCCGGTCAGTACCGTGGGCAACCGTGGGCAACGGCGGCGTCTCGGGCACGGTCCCGGGCGCCGGGGTGACCGTCGGAGACCGCCCGAAGTCGTCCTCGGCGGTGCGCAGGTTGCGCCATTCACGGGGGGAGACGCCGTAGACGGCGCGGAAGGCCCGGCTGAAATGGGCGGGGTTGACGAAGCCCCACCTCTGGGCAACGGCGGACACGGTGGGGGCCGTCCTGCCGCGGCGGGCCAGTTCGCGGCCGCACTCTTCCAGTCGCCGCTGCCGGATGAGCCGGCCGACGGTGGTCCCCTCGCTTTCGAACAGCCGGTGCAGGTACCGGACGGAGATCCGGTGCTTCTGGGCGATGCGCTCCGGTGACAGGTCCGGGTCGCCCAGGTTCCGGTTGACGTGGTCGAGGATGCGCAGCATCAGATGGCTCCGTGCGTCCGCGTTCGTGTCGCCCGGGTGGGCCCGCTCCGCGATCAGAGTGGCGAACAGGTCGACGACGTTGCCGGCCAGCCGGTTCGCGACGGCCGGCGGGTAGCCGTCGGCCGGAGAAGAGGCCAGCGTGGCCAGGAACGGGAGCAGCATCGCGCCGAAGCCGTCCGCGGTGCCGATGGCGATGCCCGTGACCTGCCGGATCTCACTGTCCGACACGCCCAGCGTGCGGCGCGGAAGTTGGAAGATGTGCGTGGCGAACCGCCGGGGATAGTCGAGGGAGTACGGCCGGGTCGTGTCGTACACCACCAGGTCACCCTCACCCACCTCGGTCCGCCGGCCGTCCTGGACGAACGTGGCCGTGCCGGACATCTGGACACCGACTGCCAGGAGCGCCTCGGACGACCTGGCGATCAGCGCCGGTGTGCGGCTGACCTGCTTCGCGTCGGCCTCCATGGTGGAGACCTGGAGATATCCGAGGCGGTCGGTGGCGATCCGGCCGTCGAACGCCCCGTCGCCCCGAGGGGTGATCGTCATCGGCACCAGCGTCCGGCTCACCGCGTCGTTCCAGTACGCGACCTTGTCCCGGTCAGGCACGGAGGCGGTCGTCATCACCAGGCTCAAATTGCTCTCCGGTCAGGGGAAGTGACTCCGGGGCTGCGACGGGCGGGAACAGGATGCTGCCCTCCCCGGAAGGTGGCGGCCGGTGCCCGGAAGGGCGGGACGGCTCGTCGTACGGGCAGCGAGCTCTCGCTGGAGCGCGACCGGACCACTTCGGCGGAGCCCGGTTCCTGTCCGCACCGAACAGCCAAGCAGCGGGCCGTCTCTGTCTCCAGGCAGAACCACAGGCAGAAATGGCGGGAGCCGACAGGCACGTCCGGTGCTGCGTGTTACCGGAACGCCGTCCTCGTGGGCGTCGAAAACCGGTCGCCCGATCGAGGTGCCTTCGGACCGGGCACAACGCTGCGCTCATCGGCAAGACGTGGTGCGTGACGCGACAACAGGCGGCGCTTCCCGGGCCCTAGCGTGACGGTGTTCCCGTGCCGCACAGAGGCGCGGACCAGCTACTTCACATCGAGGAGACACCGCATGCCGTACATCACCGTGGGCCAGGAGAACACCACCGCCGTCGACCTGTACTACGAGGACCACGGCACCGGACAGCCGGTCGTCCTCATCCACGGCTTCCCGCTCGACGGCCACTCCTGGGAGCGGCAGACCGCCGCGCTCCTCGACGCCGGCTACCGCGTGATCACGTACGACCGCCGCGGATTCGGGCAGTCCTCCCAGCCGACGACTGGCTACGACTACGACACCTTCGCGGCCGATCTCAACACCGTGTTGGAGACTCTCGACCTGAACGACGCCGTCCTCGTCGGCTTCTCCATGGGCACCGGCGAGGTCGCCCGCTACGTATCCACCTACGGCTCCGCCCGCGTCGCCAAGGTCGCCTTCCTGGCCTCGCTGGAGCCCTGCCTGCTCAAGACCGACGACAACCCGGACGGCGTGGCCCCGAAGGAGTTCTTCGACGGAGTCGTCGCCGCCGTCAAGGCCGACCGCTACGCCTACTACACCGCCTTCTTCAACGACTTCTACAACCTCGACGAGAACCTGGGCACCCGGATCAGCGAGGAAGCGGTCCGCAACAGCTGGAACACCGCGGCTGGCGGCGGCTTCTTCGCTGCTTCCGCCGCGCCGTCGACCTGGTACACCGACTTCCGCGCCGACATCCCGGCCGTCGACGTGCCCGCCCTGATCCTGCACGGTACGGCCGACCGCATCCTGCCCGCCGAGGGCACCGCGCGCCCCTTCCACAAGGCGCTCCCCGCCGCCGACTACGTGGAGATCGAGGGCGCCCCGCACGGACTGCTGTGGACGCACGCGGAGGAGGTCAACACCGCCCTCCTCGCCTTCCTGGCGAAGTGACGCCTCACCCCGCCGGTTCACACGGGGTGAGCGCATCGGCGCGCGGCAGCCAGGGGAACCGGCCCGGCTGCCGCGGTGGGTGAGGCCGAAACCTCGGCGTCACCCCGCCTTCCCCGGCCACCGCCGCAGGCATCCAGACAGGACCAGGAGAACAGAGGCCCGCATGCAGTTCGGCATATTCACCGTCGGGGACGCGACCCCCGACCCCACCGACGGCCGTACTCCGTCGGAACACGACCGCATCAAGGCGATGATCGCCATCGCCCTCAAGGCCGAAGAGGTCGGCCTGGATGTCTTCGCCACCGGCGAGCACCACAACCCGCCGTTCGTCCCCTCGTCCCCGACCACCCTGCTCGGCTACATCGCCGCCCGCACCGAGAAGCTGATCCTGTCCACCGCCACAACGTTGATCACCACCAACGACCCGGTGAAGATCGCGGAGGACTACGCGACGCTCCAGCACCTGGCCGACGGCCGAGTCGACCTCATGCTGGGGCGTGGCAACACCGGCCCGGTGTACCCATGGTTCGGAAAGGACATTCGTCAGGGCATCAACCTGGCCAAGGAGAACTACGCGCTCCTGCGCAGGCTGTGGCGCGAGGACACCGTGGACTGGGAGGGTACATTCCGCACTCCTCTGCAGGCATTCACCTCGACGCCCCGGCCGCTGGACGGCGTCCCGCCGTTCGTCTGGCACGGATCCATCAGGTCTCCGGAGATCGCGGAGCAGGCCGCGTTCTACGGCGACGGCTTCTTCCACAACAACATCTTCTGGCCGGCCGACCACACTCGGCGCATGGTCCAGCTGTACCGCCGGCGGTACGCGCATCACGGCCACGGCCGCCCGGAGGACGCCGTCGTGGGCCTGGGCGGTCAAGTCTTCATGCGGAAGAACTCGCAGGACGCAGTGCGGGAGTTCCGCCCGTACTTCGACAACGCCCCCGTCTACGGGCACGGCCCGTCCCTGGAGGACTTCACCGAGCAGACTCCGCTGACGGTGGGCTCACCCCAGCAGGTCATCGAGCGGACCCTCTCCTTCCGGGGGGCCGTCGGCGACTACCAGCGCCAGCTCTTCCTGATGGACCACGCGGGCCTGCCCCTGAAGACAGTCCTGGAACAGCTCGATATCCTCGGCGAAGAGGTCGTGCCCGTGCTGCGCAAGGAGTTCGCCAGCGGGCGCCCCGCCGACGTGCCGGACGCGCCGACGCACGAGGCACGGATCACGCCCGCCGCGAGGCAGCAGGGAGCGATCGTCGCATGAAGCTGACCGTCGTTTCCGCGGGACTGAGCACGCCTTCCTCCACTCGCCTGCTCGCTGATCGGTTGGCCGATGCTGCCCGCGACGAGCTCGCCGACCAGGGCCATACCGTGTCCATCGAGATCGTCGAGCTGCGGGTGCTCGCCGCCGACGTCGCCCATCATTTCGTGACCGGTTTCGCACCGCCGCGACTGGCGGCTGCCATCGACGCGGTGACGGGAGCCGACGGCCTGATCGCCGTGACTCCGGTGTTCACGGCCTCCTACAGTGGGTTGTTCAAGTCCTTCTTCGACGTGATCGCCCCGGACGCTCTCACCGGGCAGCCGGCGCTGGTTGCGGCGACGGGCGGTACCGCTCGCCACTCCCTGGTCCTGGAGCACGCCCTGCGCCCGCTCTTCGCCTATCTGCGCGCTGCCGTCGTTCCCACCGCGGTGTACGCGGCGTCCGAGGACTGGGGATCGGGGGGAGACGAGTACACCGACGGCCTGCCCGGGCGGATCCGGCGGGCGGGCGGCGAGTTGGCCGCGCTCATGGTGGCCCGCCCGCAACGGGCCGAGCCCGAGGACGACATCACCGCCCTCGAACGGCAGCTCGCCGAGCTGCGCTTCGACTGAGGCCGCGGAATCTGAGGAACCATCCCCGGTTCGGTCCGGTCGGCAGGTGCCCGCGCTTTCGGTCGCGGCGTAGGTGCCCGTCGGCGCGCCATGCCCGTGACCAGCCAATTCTCTTCGCTCTTGTCTCCTCTCGTCGACGAGAGGCTCCTTCATCTCTCGGCTTAGGACCAAGACATATTCTTCTGATTCTGGGAAGAACAGGGAGAAGCATGTCCGGGGAGAAACCGTTCGGGGTCGTTCTGCGGGGTCTGCGGCAGCAGGCTCGTCTGACGATGGAGGAGTTGGCCGAGGCGTCGGGTGTGAGCGTCCGGGCGATCGGTGACATGGAGCGTGGGCGCAGCCGAGTCCCGCAGCGGCGCACGGTGGTGGCGCTGGCGGAGGGGCTGGGGCTCGCGGAGGCGAGGAGAGAGGACCTGCTGGCAGCGGCCCGGGCCGGGCGTCCCACGCGTGCCGTGGCGGTCGCGGGCGCGGCCGTACCGCCGCGATCGGTACGCGACTTCACCGGGCGCGGTCCCCAACTGGTCCGGCTCAAGGAGGTGGCGGAACGAACGGGCACCGGCGAAAGCAGGTCGGTGGCGGTCATCTCGGGCCCCCCGGGGTGCGGGAAGACGACGCTGGCGCTCAAGGCGGCGACGGATCTGGCGGAAGAGTTTCCTGAGGGATGCTTCGTGGTGGACCTCCACGGGGTGGACGGAGCCGTGGACCCCGGCGAGGCACTGCTGAAATTGCTGAAGGCCCTGGGGGTCTCTGATCGTCGGCTGAGACAGGAGGGCGCGGCCGGGCACGCGGGGCTGCTGCGAGCGTTGCTGGGCGAGCGGCGGTGTCTGGTGGTGCTGGACAACGCGCGCGACGAGGGGCAGATCCGTCCCTTGCTGCCCGCGGGCGGGCGGAGTCTGGTGCTGGTCACCAGCCGGAGGCCGTTGACCGGGCTGGAGGACGTCGAGCGGCTGGCGTTGTCGGAGATGACGCAGGACGAAGCGGTCGAGCTGCTGCGCCGGATCCTGGGTGAAGACCGGGCAGACGCGGAAGCCGATGCGGTGGCCCGGGTGTCGGAGCTGTGCGGTCGCCTGCCGTTGGCCCTTCGGGTGGCAGGTAACTGGCTGACGGTGAGGTCCGCCTGGAGTGTCGACCACCTGGTCCGTCGCCTGTCCGACGAGGAGCGGCGCCTGAGCGCGCTGTCCGCGGGCGACGTACGGGTAGAGGCGGCGTTCGAGCTGTCCTACGGAGAGCTGTCCGGCGAGGCCGCGCGGATGATGCGGTTGCTGAGCCTGGTTCCGGGGCCGGACATGACCGCTGCCTACGGTGCCGCTCTGACCGCGACTGGTGTCTTCGAGGCCGAGGACGTGATGGAGGAGCTGGTCGAGGCCGGACTGCTCCAGGTCACCTTCACTGGCCGTTACCAACTGCACGACCTGCTAAGGCTGTTCGCCCGCGCCCGACTGTCCAGCGAGGAAGGGCCCATGGAGCGGACAGCGGCCGAGGACCGCCTCCGGGCCTGGTTGCTGGAGACGGCCGTGATTGCCGGCCGTTGGTACAAGCTCAAGTACGGCGCACCGCCGCCCTCCTGGCAGGGCCTCGTCGCCCTGGAGAATGCCGAGGAGGCCCGGACCTGGCTCCAGAGTGAGGCCCCCGCCTGGCTCGCGGCGCTGCGCAGCGCCGCACACAAGGGTGAACACACCCGAGTCGTGGAGACCGCCGACGCCATGGAATGGTTCTGTGACCTGTGGGTCTTCTGGGGCCACTGGTCCGAGGTCTACGAGCTGTCCGGCCAGGCCGCCGCGGCGCTCGACGACCCGAACCTGCAGGCCTTCCACCTCAACATGCACGCGTGGGCCCTGATCGAGTGCGATCACCAGTACCGCGAGGCCATCGAGCGGACCGACGAAGGTCTGCACTGCGCACGCCGAGCCGGGAACATCCCGCAGCAGGCCTCTGCGCTGTCGCACGCGGCAGTCGCGCACCGGAGGCTCGGCGAGGCCCATGCGGCCACCGAGAAGTCCCGCGCCTCCGTGGACCTGTACGAAGAGGTCGACGACCGCGAAGGCTGGCTGGGGGCCATGGTCACCTACGGGTCCTCCCTGCGCTTCCTGGGCCGTGCCGCGGAAGCGCAGACTCAGCACCAGCGCCTCATCGCGTTCCTTGACTCCCCCGACCGCCCGGTGAGCGAGCACGTGGCCGACATGACCCGCGCCCACACGACCTACGCCCTCGGCCTCGACCACGCCGTCCTGGGCAGGTGGAGCGAGGCAGCCGGTCATCACCGCGACGCGGTGGGCCAGTTCCGGCGCATCGGCATGCCCCACATGCAGGGAAGCGCGCTTCTGGGACTGGGGGAGGCCTTGACCGAACTGGGAGAAGGCGTGGAAGCCCGCACCTGCCTTCGTCAGGTCCTCGATCTCGGGGACGCGGTCGACAGCACCGTCCTGACAGGCGCGCGGAAGCTCCTGGACTCGCTCCCCGCCGAGTGAGGGCCGCCACTGCTGCGCACTGACCGTGGGCGGCCTTCCGGGCGGCTCCCCTCGGGCAGCTGCCGGAAGGTGAACCAGGGGCGGGGGAGCCCGGTGAGCTCCTCCAGGGGCGCCCGCAAGGGTGATGCGGTGGCCAGACTCCGCTGCCGCACGTCGGGCATGTACTGGTCCCAGAACCGGTGCATGGTGTCGCGACCTAGCGGTGGTTTGTTGACGGCGGCTCAGGTCCGCAGTAGGCCGGTAGCAGAGGAATGTTGCCTCGCTGCCTGGGAGCTCGTGATGACCCGCCGTGTGCCGTGTCCGCCTGCTCCGGGCCCGCTGGAAGCCTACGCGGCACGCTTCGATGACCTCTTCTCCACACTGGCACAGCGCCGCGGTTCCGGGATTACCTCGCGAGGCTGCTGCTGCCGCGGGACCGCAACAAGACGCTGACCTGCCTGGCAGGCACCGAGCCGGTGGTCGGTGCCCAGGACCGGGCGGTGCAGCGGCTCCAGTTCTTCCGGTCCGAGTCGACGTGGGACCACGAGCGGGTCAATTCCCGCAGGGTGGAGATGCTGCTGGCCGATCCAGCGACCGCGCTGCACCCGGGCGGGGTGCTGGTGATCGACGACTCGGGGGACCGCAAGGACGGGAAGGCGACGGCGCATGTCGGGCGGCAGTGGCTGGGTCGGCTGGGCAAGACCGGCAACGGCATCGTCACGGTGACCACCTTCTGGGCCGACGAGAACCTCTAGCCTCTTCTCGGGGCCGATAGCCACCTGCGCACCGCGCCCGTGCCATGTGTCCGCGCGTCACCCTCTGAGCCGAGGGGAATTCCGGTCGAGGTCGGAATCAATCCGTCGAGTTAATTGTATTCAAACCAGGTCAGAATGGCCTTGACTCGTCTGTTGTCTTCGCCGGGAGCCATGCCGAGCTTCGCGAAAACATTCGCCACATGCTTGCTGACAGCAGCGCCCGAAAGGAACAACTTCGACGCGATCTCCGCGTTGGAGCTCCCCTCAGCCATGAGGGCGAGCACCTCTCGCTCGCGGGCGGTGAGTCGGGCAAGCGGCCCTTGAGGGGAGTGAGTGCGCGTGACGTGGCGGACGACCTCGGGGTCGATCACTACTCCGCCCCTGGAGACCGTCTCGAGAGCCCGTAGGAAGTCTGCGACTCTTCCCACTTTCTCCTTGAGCAGGTAGCCGACGGCTCCGTCAGCGCCTGGCCCGTTGAGGAGCTCTCGCACATATGGTCCCGTGACATATGCGGAAAGGACCACCACCGGCAGATCCCGGTACCGGGAGCGCAGATCGATTGCAGCACGGAGCCCGTCATCTGTGTTTCCCGGTGGCATGCGAACATCCGTGATGACGATGTCTGGAGCGGTCCCGGCATGTGCCAATGCATCGACAGCGGCCACCAGCTCATCGGCGTCTTCGCATTCGCGGATCACGTCATGGGCGTTGGAGGTCAAGATTTCTCGGATACCCGCACGAATCAGTACACTGTCGTCCGCCAGGACAATTCTCATGCCCGCCCCTATCGGGTTGCTCAATCTGTTTCTTTTACCATGGGGGTTGGCTGGGGGCGGACGCTGTAACCTTCGTTCCGCCACCGGCCGGGCTGAGGATTTCGAGATCCCCGCCGACACTCCGCATTCGCTCACGCAGTCCTGCGAGTCCGGAACCCGCGTCGAGCCTCGCACCGCCGGCACCGTCGTCGCGAACGCACACTTTCACGCCGGTTTTCGCGCATTTCATATCGATCTGCGCCGTGCCCACACCTGCATGTTTCGCGATATTTGTCAGAGCTTCAGAGACCGTGAAGTATACCGCCGTCGCTGTTGGCGACGAAAGCTGAGAGTCGTCGCCATTGCTGGTCAACTCGACGCGCAGGGGTGATCGCGCAGCCAGTTCCCGGACAGCTGCGATGAGGCCGAGGTCGCTCAGCTCACGGGGGTGGATGTCACGCACTGTTTCCCGCAGCCGTTCCAGGGCGCGTTCCGCGTGGGCCTGTGCGTGGCGTGCCAGCTGCACGGTTCGCTCGTGGTCGGCGGCTGCCGCCTCCAGCATCCCAAGGCGCATGACGACGGCGACGAGCTCTTGCTGGGCTCCGTCGTGCAGATCGCGTTCGATTCGCTGTCGCTCAATCTCGAAGGCCGCGGTCAGGGACGCCCTGCTGCTGCGGAGCTCCTCAAGTTTCGCCAGCAGGTCCGAGTCCCGGCTTCTCGAGAAAGCGCGCAGGAGAAGGTCACGAAGAAGGGACACTCCGGTCAACGAACTCACGGTGACTGCACCCAAAGCGATTCCTGCGGGCACGGCCAGAAGGGTTTGCTGTACTGATTTCGGCGTGAAGGGGCCGACCTGCGCTGCGATACCGAAGGCCCAGAGTGCGGGAGAGAAAACCAAGGCGGCAGCGCCGATGAACCCGAAGAAGGAGATCAACAGTGACAGCGCGGAAAGGATCAGCGTGGTGAGGAAAACGGGGAGATCAGTTCTCCATACTGACGTTGAACGCAGCCGGAGTGTCACCCATCGCGTCCAGCTCTGAGCAGCGGGCCTCAGGGGCAGTGCCTCAGCGCCACACAAATGGGCTCGTGAACGGTCTACCTCTGCCACCACTGGGGCCGCTACCGGAACAAAGAGGAGAGAAAGCAGCAGAATCGGGAAGGTTATTGCTGCGACCAATTCTGTCAGTACCCTCCGGACCAAGCGAATCTGCGCCATGGCGAGCATTGTCGCACACCGCCAGAAGGTAGACCCAGGTCTACCTTCAAGCAGTGCAGGCACCCGTGCATCGGCCCTCGCGCCCTGCTTGGCTTGAGACATGCTTTTTTCAGCTTCCTCTTCTGCTCCGTGTATTCGATTGCGTGGCCTTCATATGGACTTTCCGGTCCCGGGGCGTCGACGCGAGACAACACGTGTGCTGCACGCTGTCGACCTTGACGTTCCAGAAGGCCGGCTGACTGCCGTCGTCGGCCCGTCCGGGTCCGGCAAGTCGACGCTCCTGCTGTGCATGGCCGGCCTGGAGCGAGCGACCGCGGGTTCCATCGAGATCCTCGGGACGGACATCCTTTCGCTCTCGCCGCGCAAGCAGGCTGCATTCCGCAGCGAGAACGTCGGCTTCATCTTCCAGGAGTACAACCTCGTCAGTTCTCTGTCCGTCGAGGACAACATCTCCCTTCCGGCGCGGCTGGCCGGCCACCGCGTGCCCAAGTCCCGTGTTGACGACGCGATGACGCGGCTCGGCATCGCCAAGCACGCCCGGCGACGTCCCGACCGCCTCTCCGGCGGGGAACGCCAGCGCGTCGCAGTGGCCCGGGTCGTCGCGAATCAGCCGCGGATCGTCTTCGCCGACGAGCCGACCGGGGCGCTCGATCTCAAGTCCGGTCATGTCGTGCTCGACTGGCTCCAGGCGCTCCCCGCGCAGGGGACCACGGTCCTCATGGTCACGCACGACCCTCACGCGGCCGCACGGGCCGACCAGGTCGTGGTGATGGGGTCCGGGCGCATTCACGCCGTCATTCCCGGCGGCGACTCCCGCGCAGTGAGCGATGCCGTCCTCGCGGCGCAGTCCGTGGATGAGGCAGGTGACGAAGCAGCATGATGCGACTCGTCTTGTCGGACATCCGCATGCAGGCATCCATGTGGCTGTGGACGCTCGTGTGTGCTGCGGTCGGCGCGGCATGCTCAGCCGGCTCGGTCATTGCCATGTTCACCGCTGTCTCGGCGGCGCGCGCAGCAGGCGATACACGCATGTCCTCGGCGTCGATCGCACTGGGCGGAAACATCGTCTTCTTCACCTTGTTCGCCGCCGTGGGCATCGTCGCGTCCGCGGTCGGTCTGACGTTGAAGACCCAGCGACGCGAACACGCCCTGTGGGTGATCCTCGGGATCCCCCGCAATCGAGTCAGGCGCATCCTGCGCACCGAACTGATGGTGCTCGGCACGATTGCCGGTGCGCTGGCGGTGCCGCTGGCTCCTCTGGTCGCGGGTGTCGCCCTCGGTCAGTGGACGGCCACGGGACTCGATCTGCACGGAGCGACGGTCGGCTTCGAGCTCTGGCACGTGGGCGTAGCTGTGCTGTTCGGGGTGGTTCCGTGTCTGCTCGGCGGCTGGGGAGTCACACGCCGCGCCGCCAAGACACCGGAGATGCGCGCCTTCCGGGACCTCTCGGATCCGCCGGCCCGGCCGGGTGCCGCACGCAGCGTTCTCGCCCTGTGTCTCCTCGCCGGAGTGGTCGGCATGTGGATTCCCGGGCTGGGACTGGAACTCGAAGGCGGCGTCGAACAGCGGACGGCCTTCGCTTTCGCCGGCGACCTGTTCCTCATCTGCCTGGCGCTGCTGATGGGGCCGTGGGTTCTCACGCCTCTGATGAAGCTCTGGACCACACTCGTACCGTCGCGCAGCGTCACCTGGCACCTTGCCGTGCAATCGTGCCGTGCACGGGCAGCTCGAAGCGTCACTACGGTGCTGCCCTTCGCGCTCTCCCTGTCGTTGGTCGGGCTCTTCATGGTGATGGGGAACGTCATGCCCGGAAGCACCGCCGGGCTGGGTGACGTCATGGTCGTTCTGGGCTGGGTCTTCGTCGTGTCCTGGGTCGGCGGCCTCGCCGTGATCGCCCTGGTCGGGCGGGAGCGCACCCGTGACTCCGCCGTCGTGACGGTCGCCGGCGCACGACCGGGCGTGGTCACCCGGTCGACGATCTATGAGGGAGCCATCTACGCCGGGACGGCAATCCTCTTCGGCGCGATCTCCATCGCCGTCACGAGTGCCACCATCGCCGCGGGAGCCAGGATCAGTATCGCCCGCGTTCTGAACGGTCTCCCGTGGGAAACGCTCGGCGCGCTCGCCGCTGTGACCCTCCTGACCACCTGCCTCGCCCTGGCCCTCCAGGCTGCCCGCACATCACGCACGGTCGCTGCCCGGGCCCTGCGTTCGTAACTCCGGCATGACCACTCGCGTCACCGCCGCGCAACAAGATGAGGATCAACCCCAAATGTTCTCCAGGATCACTGGCTTCGTGCGCCGTCATACCCCGTCGGACCGCCAAGGCGTCGCCTTGCAGGAGCGCACTCTCATGAACGGCGCACACACCGTCAAGCCGAAGGCGCGACGCCGACGGCCCCGCACCGTGGCCGTCGTCGCCGCCTCGACGGTCGCTGCGCTCACCGCTTCCGCGTGCCACACCGACACAACCGACAAGCATCCTTCGGCTCCAGGATCATCGAGCGCTGCAGGAGTGAGCGCAGAGCTGCAGAAACTCATGCGAGGTGCCCCATGGTCCTCGGGACAGTGGGGTCTTCAGGTCACCGACCTGAAATCCGGAAAGGTCGTGCAGTCCAAGAACGCCACGTCCAAGTTCGTGACAGGCTCGACCGCCAAGACCTTCGCCGTCGGCGCCGCGCTCGACACGCTCGGGAGCAGCCATCGGTTCCGCACCCCCCTTGTTCGCTCCGGTTCGGTATCGCACGACGGCCGCCTCTCCGGAAACCTCATCATGGTCGGAAGCGGCGATCTGACACTCGGCGGGCGGACCGACGCGCTCGGAAAGGTCGACATCCCGGATTTCGACCACACCGATGCAAATGCCGTGCCTGGTATGGCCACCCTCACGCGTGAAGACCCCCTCGCCGGCATCAACGACCTCGCCCGACAGGTCGCGGCGAGCGGCATCCGGCACATCGACGGAGACGTGGTCATCGACGACCGCCTCTGGGCCCCTGTGACGATCGGAGGCACACCCGTCACGCCAACAGTCGTCAACGACAACCTCATTGACCTGCTGATCACCCCTGCGGCACCCGGCCGGCAGGCAACCGTCGACTGGCGCCCCAAGACCGCCGCGTTCACCGTCGACTCGCGCGTCACCACGACTCCCGCCGGGACGAAGCCGGCCGTGAAGACCGACTCTCCCGCTGCCGGACGCATCCGGATAAGGGGTTCCGTGCCGGCGGACGCCACCGCGCCCTTCATCGCGACGTACCAAGTGCCCGACCCGGCCGCGTTCGCCCGCACGGTACTCATCGAAGCACTCGCCAAGCATGGCGTCTCCGTCGCCTCTCCAACCCTGGGGGACAATCCCAGCAGCAAACTCCCGCCGGTGCAGAAGGTCAAAAGGCTGCCCGTCTCCGCAAGCTACACGTCACCCCCCTTCAAGGAATACGCAAAACTGATCAACAAGGTCAGTCACAACCTCGGCGCCAACCTTCTGCCGCCCCTGATGGCCGTCCACAACGGCAAGCACACCTACGCCGACGGCATGAAGACCGAACGAGAATTTCTTACGCGTGCCGGCATCGACCGTGATTCCTTCGATCTCGTGGACGCCCAGGGCCTCACCCGTGACAGGGCCACACCGGCCGCCCAGACACAACTACTGCGGAATCTCTCCGGGAAGAACTACTTCGGCGTCTTGCACGACTCCATGCCGACCATGGGCGTAGACGGCTCGCTGGCCGGCGTCATCAAGCCCACCGACCCGGCCGCAGGCCACATCCGAGCCAAGACCGGCACCCTGATCGGTGCCGTCAACGGGAAGTTGGCCCTGACCACCAAGGCACTCGCCGGATATGTCGATGCGGAGAACGGCCGCCGCTACGCCTTCGCCATCTACGTCAATGACATCCTCGCACCGGGTAACACCGTGAACGGTGCCATCGACCTGGCACTCAAAGCCAACAAGCAGTTGGGCGCCATGGCCGCAAGCATCTACCGGAACCCCAATCCCTGAGAAGCACGACCCCACTCAAGTGGACAACGCGGCTCCATCGGCAGGGACGTTTTGGTCGACTACCTGTCGCAACGGAGCCGCGTTGCTCATGTTCTGGGCCTGACAGATACGTGCTACGAGCCCTTGTGCCCCGGGCGGAAACGCTGACTGTCCGGCCGTGCTCGGCGAGCGAGGCCGCGGTCTGGCGCATCAGGTCGGGCACGTCCATGCGCCAGGTGGGGGCACCGTAGAAGTCGAGGACAGCCTTGCAGGTGCGCTTCAGTTTCGCAGTCACCGGCGTCTGCACGTAGGCGACGGGCACCCACACATCGCGGGCGCCCGGAGCCGGTTCGGGGAGCAGGTGGTGATGAAGTTCCTCCCAGGGCGTCCGCGCGGGCCCGCCCGACCAGTCGACAGGACGGCTGGTCGAGCGGGCCCTTCCCCATCGCAGCCGCAGACGCCGGCCGTGAACGGTCAGGCCACCTTCGGGGCCGCCCGCACCCCGTAGTGCACGTACGGCTCGCCGGTGGGCAGCGTGTAGAACGTGACCGGAGTCCAGGTCCGTGATTCCGGCGCGAGGAAGACGAACAGGCTGTCGGAGACCGGTACCAAGTCGTACTCTTGCGTCGGATCCGGCGCGAGTTCGGCCAGGGGACCGGTGAGGGTCTGGCGCAGGCGCAGCCCTTCCCCGGTCAGCAGAACCTCGGCGCGCAGCCCGGCCCGCTCGTACACACCGGCGTGCCGCCGCGCGTCCACGGCGGGAGGTTCGGCGGCCGGCTCGAGTGGACGCGACATGGCCACCCCGGCCAGCTCCGAGAAGATCTCCCGGTACAGCTCCTCGTACAGGTCGCGTGGACTGCCGCCGTTGGTGAGCAGCACCACCGCGAGTCCTTGCTCGGGGAGCAGCCTCAGGAACGCCGCCTGGCCGATCGTGCCGCCGTCGTGGCCGATGACCTGGTGCCCGTCCCAGTCGAAACGTATCCAGCCCAGGCCCCAGGAGTCGCCGATGCTGTGCGGATCGGGCAGGTTCGTCTGCCTGTCGGCCATCGCGTCCACCGACGCCCGCGCGAGCAGGCGCTCGCCGTTGGGTGCCAGCCCGCCGGTCAGGTGCAGCCGGGCGAACGCCAGGACGTCCGCGGTCGCCGCGCCGACCAGACCGGCGGGACCGACCGAGCGCGGCAGCCCCCAGACCGGCGCGGACGTCGGCTCGCCGCCGCCGGGCGAGACATGGCCGACCGCCGCGCGGAACAGCAGCGCTTCCTCCGGCAGCGTGATCGTGTGGCTCAGGCCGAGCGGGGTGAACAGACGCTCGCGCATCGCGAGGTCCCAGGTCTTGCCGGTCAGCTTCTCGATGACCCGGCCGGCCAGGACGAATCCCGAGTTGCAGTAGGAGAAGGTCGCCGCGAGCGGGTGGTTCTGACCGACGCCCGCGAGCTGGTCGACGTAGCGCTCCAGGCAGTCGTCGCCACGGCCGGTGTCGGTGAACACGTCGCCGTCGATGCCGCTGGTGTGGGTCAGCAGATGGCGCATGGTCACCTGCCTCGCCACCCCCGGATCGGCCAGTCGCAGCTCGGGCAGGACGTCCGCTATCGGCGCGTCGAGGTCGAGCAGCCCCTCGTCGACCAGTTGCATCACGACGGTCGTCGTCCACACCTTGGTGATCGAGCCGATCTGGAACAGCGAGTCGTCGGTGACGTCGACGCCGGTGTTCTTGCTCAGGACGCCGTGGCTCGCCTGCACCAGATCGTCGGCGCCGTCGGGTCCGACACGCAGGATGCCGAGCGCTGCTCCGGGTACGCGATGTGCGCGCGCCAGTTCGCTCAGCCGCCGCTGCCAGTGCGCGGCGTCGATCGGCACCCGCGCCGCGCTCCCCTTGGGCCTTGCGTGCCGCTCCACCCAGTCGACGACGCGTCGGTTGAAGTCGGCCCGGTGCGACGGCCTGCCGTCGAGGATGAACAGGTGCGAGCTGCCGGGGTACAGCACCAGCCGGGCCGGAACGCCCCGCTCGCGCAGCGCGGTGAACCACTGTTCCGCCTGCCCCACCGGACAGCGCACGTCGTCGGCACCTTGCACGATGAGCGTCGGTACCTGGACCTGGTCGACGTGGGTGAGCGGCGACTGCTTCGTGCACGCCTGTTTCTCCGCCCACGGAGTGCCGCCCAGTTCGCGCACGCTCATGTGGTGGCCTGCGTCCGAGGTGCCGGCCATGCTGGTCAGATCGCTGACCACCCCGCCCGCGACCGCAGCCGCGAACCGGTTGTCGCGGCTCGTCAGGTAGCAGGTCATGAAGCCGCCGTAGCTGTAACCGGACACGGCAAGGCGGTCGGCGTCGGCGACGCCCTCGGCGACGAGGTGGTCCAGTGGTTCGAGGAAGTCCGGCGCGTCCGCCTGCCCCCATGCGCCGAGCGCCGCGGTGAGGAACTTCTCGCCGTAGCCGTCGCTGCCGCGTGGGTTGAGCAGCAGCACCGCCCAGCCGCGCGCGACCAGCACCTGGTGGTAGAGGTGGGTGGCGTCGGCCGTGCCGTTCCAGGCGTTGTGCGGGCCGCCGTGGATGTCCAGCAGCAGAGGGGAGGGGCCGGTGCGGGCCGGGTTGCGCATCAGCCAGCCATGGACCACGGTGCCGTCGGATATCGTGAACTCCCGCTCCTCACGGGCGAACAGCTCGACGTCGGCGACGCTCTCGCCGTGGTGGGTGCGCGCCTCGACCGTCCCGTCGGCGAGGCCGACCGTCGCGATCTCGCCGAACGAGGACGGCGTGGCGAGGAGGATCGCCACGGTGTCGCCCGCGACGGCCAGGTCGCCGACGGTGTTCCCCGCGCCCCCGACGACCGGTCGCGGCGCGCCGCCGTCGAGGTCGACCGAGTAGAGGTGGGTGCAGCCGCGCTCCCGCACGCAGAACAGCACGCGGCCGTCCGCTGTCGGGCGTGGCGCCGCGCCGGGATAGCCGGGGCCGCCCGGCATCACGTTCCGGTCGAGGGCAGCCGTCAGGTCGATGGTGTCGCCGCCGTCCAGCGGCACCAGCAGTAGTTCGGTGTTCCCGATCTCGGTGTCCCCTCGTCCGACGACCAGCAGCGACCGACCGTCAGGGGTCCAGGTGACCGTGGCTGCCGTGCCGTCGCCGGAGCCCGTCGCCTGCGGTTCGGCGGCACGCTCGCTCAGGTCGAGGACGTAGGCGGCGGACCGCAGCGTGAGGTCGGCGTCGGGCTCGCGGGCGCCGGGGAACGCCAGCCGGGTGCCCTCGGGGGACCAGGCGGGATCGCCCGCGTTCCAGTCCCCCGATGTGACCTGCCGGATCTCCCGTGTGCCTACGTCGAGGACGTGCACGTGCCTGCGCAGGGTCCGTACCAGACCTGTGCCGTCGGCCTTGAAGTCCAGCCGGTCCGCCACGACCGGGGCATGCGCCCGGCGTGCGCGTGCGGTTGCGTCCTCGCCGTCCGCCGCGGCGAGGTCGACCGGCGCCGCGAAGGCGATCTTGCTGCCGTCCGGGCTCCAGACCGGTGCGCCGGCGCCCAGCGGGAGTTCTGTCACCTGCTCGGCCTCGCCCCCGGCGGTGGGCAGGAACCACAGTTGCGGGGCCGAGTCCCGGGCACGCAGGAACGCGATACGCGTGCCGTCGGGCGACCATGTCGGTGCTGCGTCGGTCGTGCCCCGGGTGAGCTGCCGCGCCTCGCCGCCCGCGGCGGCGACCTGCCAGAGTGCTCGCACGTCCCGGTCGCCGTCGCGGTCGGCGGCGCGCAGCACGTACACGATGCGGCTTCCGTCCGGCGAAACACTCGGCTGCTCGGGGACTGTCAACTCGTACAGGTCTTCAATGCCAAGGCGTCGGGTCATCGCAGGAGGCCTCCTCGTGGGATTGCGGGCTGTTCGCTGACGCTCGGGGAGAAGTGGCAGGCCGCTCGGTGCCGGCGGGTCGCCGCGGCGTCGGCCGGGTCGGAGCTGAGGCAGACGGTGCGCTCGGTGTGCGTGAGCGGGCCGATCGGGCAGCGGGGGTGGTAGCGGCAACCGGTGGGCGGGTGGTGCGGGTCCGGCGGGTCCGTGTCTCCGATGCCGTCGCCGTCACCGGGGTCGTCGAACAGACCGGTGCGGGCGGACGGGGCCGCGGCGAGCAGGTCGCGCGTGTAGGGGTGTTGCGGGTCGTCGAGGACTTGCTGGGCGGGGCCCATCTCCACGATGCGGCCGAGGTACATGACGGCGATCACGTCGCTGAGGTAGCGCACCACGGCCAGGTTGTGCGAGATGAACAGCATCGACAGGTCCAGTCGTCGCTGCAGTGTGCGGACCAGGTTGAGCACGGCGCCCTGCACCGACACGTCGAGCGCGGACGTGATCTCGTCGGCGATCAGTACCTGCGGCCGCCCGGCCAACGCGCGGGCGAGCGCGACACGTTGCCGCTGCCCGCCTGACAGGTGCTTGGGCAGCATCCCCGCCCGGTCCGGGTCGAGGTTGACCAGTTCGAGCAGTCTCGCCACCTCGGCCCGCCGGCCCGCGGCCCCGGCGCGGGCGCCGCGCGGCAGGGCCTCGGTGATCGACTCACCGATGCTCATCCGCGGATCCAGCGAGGAGTACGGGTCCTGGAACACCATCTGCAGCGGCCGTCTTCGCGGCAGGCTCTTCACGTCCATGCCGTCGAGCAGGACGCGGCCCGCGCTCACCGGTGCAAGGCCCACCGCGGCCCGTGCCAGGGTCGACTTGCCCGATCCCGACTCCCCGACCAGCCCGACCACCTGTCCCTTGGGCACGGTCAGGCTGACCTGGTCCACGGCGGTCAGGCCGCTGCGCCGGGCGCCGTACCGCACGCTCACGTCGTCGAACACCAGCGCGCTCATTCGGCACCTCCGTAGGCGGCTTCCCGGCCGGACTCCGGCGCGACGGCGCCGTTCGGATGCCAGCAGGCGACCCGGTGTGCCTGGTCGACCCGCTCCAGTACCGGGTCCTGGCTCCGGCACCGGTCCGTCGCCGCCGGGCAGCGGGCGGCGAACGCGCACCCCTCGGGCATGTGGTCCGGCTCGGGCGGCCGGCCGGGGATCACGGCCAGCGGCTCGTCGCGGTCGGTGTCCAGTTCCAGCGTCGCGGCCAGCAACGCCCGGGTGTAGGGATGTCTCGGTACAGACATGAGGTCGGCGGTGGGGAGGTCCTCGACGACGCGCCCCGCGTACATGACGAGCATCCGGTCGCAGGTCTGTGCGACGACCGCGATGTCGTGGCTGATCAGGAGGATCGCGGCGTTCTCGCGCTCTCTGGTCCGCGAGAGAAGGCGCAGTACCTGGCGTTGCACGGTGACATCCAGCGCCGTCGTCGGTTCGTCGGCGATGATCAGCTTCGGCTCGCCCATCAGGCCCATGCCGATCATCGCGCGCTGCCGCATCCCGCCGGAGAACTCGTGCGGGTACTGTCGGGCACGTCGTTCCGCGGCGGGAATGCGCACCGCGCGCAACCGGTCCACGGCTCTGGCGAAGGCTTCGCGCCGGTTGAGGCCGTGGTGCTGCTCCGACGCCTCCGCCAGTTGGCGGCCGATCCGCCGGGCCGGGTTGAACGAGCTCGTCGGATCCTGGAAGACCATCGCCAGCGACGTGCCGAGCAACTCGCGCAACTCCCGCTCCGGGGTCGTCAGGAGCGGAGTCCCCGCGAACTCAAGCCGGTCCGCGGTCACGACACCCGGCGTCTCGATCAGCCGCGAAACCGCCAGTCCGGTCAGGCTCTTGCCCGATCCGGATTCCCCGACCACACCGATCGCCTCACCGTCGCGCACGGTGAAACTCACGCCGCGCACCGGGACCGTCCACCCGTCCGCACGCGGGAACGCCACGTGCAGGTTCTCCACCGACAGCAACGGCTTCGCCATGGGTTCCTCGGCCGCAGCGGGACGGGCGGGCGGCACCGGCCGGGCGGGGATCCGCACGGTCGGGGTGCGTACGCCGACCACCGCGGCGACGGTCTCGCCCACCAGGTTGAACGCGAGACCGGCGAGCACCACCGCCGCGCCGGGAGCGAGCGCGGCCGCCGGGTTCACGTAGATCCCGTCCAGTCCCTCGCCCAGGAGCCGCCCCCAGTCGTAGCGGGGTGCCTGGACGCCGATGCCGAGGAAGGAGAGCGAGGCGAACGCGAGCAGTGCGCCGCCCGCGCTGATGGTGGCGTTCACCATCAGCGGTTCGCCGATGTTGGGCAGGACGTGCCGGATGAGCAACCGGAGCCGGCCGACGCCCGCGATGCGCGCCGCCGATACGTAGTCCCGCCCTGCCACCGACGCGGCGAGGGTCTGCGCCAGCCTGGCGAAGCCCGGCGCCGTCGCGAACGCGATCGCAAGGACCGCGCCTCGGGTGCCCACGCCGAAGACGACCGCGAAGAACAACGCAAGAAGCAGTCCCGGGAACGCCACCGCGATGTCCACGGCGGAGGTGATCAGCCTGCCGGCCCGGCGCGGCAGCACCGACGGCAAGGTACCCAGCAGGAGACCGACCGTGACGCCGACCGCCGTGGCGATCACCGCGAGTTCGACCGAGAACCGGGTGGCCACGAGCGTGCGGTGGAAGATGTCGCGGCCGAGCGAGTCGGTACCCAACAGGTGTGCCCCGGAGGGGCCTTGGCCGATCGCGTTCGTGTCGACCGCGGCCGCCTGCTCGCCCCACAGCATCGGTCCCAGGATGGCGAGTGCGGCCAACGCGACCAACAGCGCCAGTGAGCACGCCCCCATCGGGGTGCGCGCGGCCGCCGACCAGGCCGAGCCGCGCCTTCTCCACTGCGATGTCGACGTCATCAGCTCTCCCGGATGGTCGAGCGCGGGTCGAGCAGCGCCAGCAGCACGTCGACCGCCAGGTTCACCAGCAGCACCCCGATGCCGTAGACGAGCACGATGCCCTGCACCGTCGGATAGTCCTTCGCCAGAATCGACTGCACGATCGTCGAACCGAGCCCGGGCCAGGCGAAGACGTTCTCCACCAGCACCGTCCCGGCGACCATCGCGGTGAGCATCAGCCCGCCCAGCGTCAGCGTGGCGGTCAGCGCGCTCGGCAACGCGTGCCGGACGTACACGAGCCGGGCGGGCAGCCGTTTCGCCCGGGCGGTGCGGACGAAGTCGTCGCCGAGCACGGACAGCATCTCCACCCGTACGATCCGCGCCAGGACCGCCGTCGCACCGGTCGCCAGTGCCGTCACCGGCAGCACGAACGCGCTCGCGCCGCCGTTCCCGGCCACCGGGAACCAGCCAAGGCGCACGGCGAAGAAGGCGACGAGGCCCACCGCGACCAGGAACTCCGGGACGGCGGCCAGGAACACGCTCACCGAGGTGAATCCCAGCTCGACGCCCCGCCGTCTGCCGCCTCTGGTCAGTACCGCGAACAGCACGCCGAGCGGAATCGCCAGGGCGACCACCACCACGAACGCGGGCACGGCCAGCGCGAGCGTCGCGGGCAGACGGTCGCCGATCACCTGCGCCACCGGCAGGTTGCTCGTCATCGACGTACCGAAGTCGCCGGTGAACAGGTTGCCGAGGTAGTGGCCGTACTGCACCCACAACGGGTCGTTCAGGCCGAGTGCCTGGCGCCGGGCCTCGACCAGCTCGGTGGGTGCGGTCATTCCCAGCGCCGCCCGGACCGGGTCACCCGGGACGAGGTGGATCATCAGGAATGCCGTGGTCAGCAGCACCCACAGCGCGACGAGGAACCGCCGTAGTCTGCGCCGGGCGAACTGCAGCCATGGGCCGCCCCGGATTCCGGAACGCGAGGCGGCCGGCACCGCAGCGGTGGCCATCAGCCGTACATCCGTATCGAAGACGGCGTGATGGAACCAGCGCTGACCTCGAACCGCGCTCCGGTGCCGAAGAACGGGACGACCGAGTGGACGTAGGGGACGACGTCGACGTGCTTGATCAGCGACGTCTCGGCCGCGAACCACGCGCGGCAGCTGTCGTCGCCGACCAGCCCCGCCGCCCGGCGCACCTGAGCGTCGTACCCGGCGTTCCGGATGTGCGCGAAGTTGGTGCCCTGCGGCGGCGCCTTGCCCGACACGAACCGCACTGCCTGGCTCGGCAGTTCGAAGCCGAACGGCGCCATCGAGACATCCCACGCTCCGGTGGTGAACAGCGCCTGGTTGAGCCCGGAGCTGTCGACGCCCTTCAGCTTGACGTCGACTCCGATGCTCTTCCAGGTCTGCTGCGCCAGCTCCGCGGTCGGCGCCATGGTCGGTCCGAGTTGCGTCGCGTAGGTCATGGTGAGGGCGAGCCGCTCGCCGTCCTTGACGCGCACGCCACCCGGGCCCGTGCGCCAGCCCGCCGCGTCGAGCGCAGTTCTGGCCGCGGCGAGGTCGTGCGCGGGCAGGTTGCCTTTCACGGTGTCGCCCGTACAGGCCCTGGGTTCGGTCGTGACCATCCCCGTGGCCGGTGTGCCGGTGCCGCTGGTGAGCACCTTGCCGAGCTGCGTCAGGTCGAGTGCCTGGACCAGGGCGCGGCGGACGCGTTCGTCCCGGCCGGCGCGGCCGGGAGCCTCGTTGAAGAACAACTCTCCCATCGGAGCGAGGTAGTCGGCGTGGAACAGCTTCTGCGCGGAGAGCCGCTTCTTGTCCGGCCCGACCGTGGCCGCGGCGTTGAGGCCGCCGGAGAGCAGCAGGTTCGCCGAGGTGGTGGCGTTCGGGACCACCCGCACGACCACCTTGTCGGGCAGCCCCGGCTGGTTGGTCTTCCACGCGCCCGGCCCCCACGTGTAGTCCTTGCGCCGGGTGAGCGTGTAGTGGTCGTTGGGTACGGCCTCGGTGACGGTGAACATGCCGGTGCCCGCGCCGCCCTTGGCCAGCAGCGAACGGTCCCGCAGGCCCGCGGCGCACACCATCGGCAGCCGGCCCGCGTTGCGCAGCAGGAACGCGTCCGGCGCTCCGCTGGTGAGCGTCACGGTGCGGTTCGCGTTGTCGGCGGTCGCCTTCGTTCCAGGCGCGATGGTCACCCCCGCGAACGGCGACTTGTTCGCCGGGTCGCCCACGAAGTTGATGTTCGCCGCGACGTCCGCGGCGGTCAGCGGCGAGCCGTCGGCGCAGGTGATGCCGCGCCGCAGGCCGAAGGTGGCTTTCGTCGTCGTGGCGCGCCACTTGTCCGCCAGTCCCGTCACGGGCTTTCCGGCGGCGTCGACGTTGAGCAGCGAGTCGTAGAGGTAGCGATCGGTCTGGATGGCGACCGAGAGGACCGTCATCTGCGGGTCGAGGCTTCCGGGGTCGGACGCGATCGCCTGCGTGAAGGTCCTGCCTTCCGCCAGCTTGTGGTGTGCGGTCCGCCCCTGTGTGGACTGCGAGACTCCTCCGCACGCGCTGACCGTCAGCGCCAGCGTGCCGAGCAGCACGACCCGGCGCCTCACGACGTCACTCCGTGGCGGAGACGGTCCACGGCGAGCCGGGCGGCCCTGCCGATCGAGGTGTCGACAGCGGGCCGGCGGTCCTCCAGGGAGTCCGCGCGGGTGAACACCGCGACGGCGTACTGCCTGCCGTCCGGGTAGGTCAGCACACCTGCTTCGTTGCGGATCGCGGGAAGCGTGCCCGTCTTGGCCGCCACCTGGACCCCGGTGTCGAGGCCGGACGAGATCCTGTGTGGCCAGATCTGCCGTCCCATGATCGCGCGGACCTTCTCGCAGGCCCCGGGATCGGCCGCGCGGTCGGTCCAGATCGCGTCGAGCAGCCGGGTGATCTCCCGCGGGGTGGACGACGTCGTCCTGGCCGGGTCCAGCACCGCCAGCTTCCACACCTGTTCCGGGGTGGCCGCGGCGAGCACGTCCTCCGCGTCGTCGCCTTCGCCGGCACCGAGGTCGGACAGCAACGACGCGAAGAGGTCCTCGCAGCAGCCGCGGATGCGCGTTCGGGACAGCCCGAGGTCGGTGAGCACGCGGTCCACGGCGTCCTGTCCGACCCGGTGGAACACGACGTCGGTGGCCGCGTTGTCGCTCATGGTCAGCATGAACAGCGCCAGGTCGCGCCAGCTCATCTCCACGTCGTCGACGCACCCGGCCGTGCCGATCCCGCCGACGCGGTAGCGCGCGGTGACCCGGGTCCGTTCGGTCTCGTCCAGCCGTCCGGCGGCCACCTCGCGGACGTAGGCGACCGCGACCGGGATCTTGAAGACCGACGCCAGGACCACCGGGGCGTCCGCGCCGACGGCGACCTCGGGGCCGTCGGTCACCCCGATCTCACGGGCGTGCAGGAATCCTTGCGCTCCCGCCTCGGCGAAGACCGCGGCGATCTCGTCGGCGACGGCGTTCACCGGCTCACCCGCCGATCGGCCCGGCCGGTGTGCAGGAACCGCGCCCGCCCGGTCCCGTCGTCCCCGACGAACGCGTGCACCATGTGCATACCGCGCTGCGGCTTCACGGGGATCAGCCTGTCGCCGTCGTACGCGACCAGTTCGATCCTTTCCGGCGGACCGCCGTCGAGTTCGGCGAACACTCCCTTCGGGGTCCGCTCGGCCCACAGCCTGCCGTCGGCGTCCTCGCTGACGACGGTGTCGCCGACGGACGACGCGTACGTGCCCACGAACCTCCCTGTCTCGACACGGGGGGCGTCGGCGTCCGGCACCGGGAGCGCCGGCATCTCTGTTCCGGCCAGCTCGCGCAACACGCGTCCGACGAGTTCGACGTACAGCGGGAGCGGGTTGCCGCCGTTGGTCAGCAACGCCACCGCGATGTCGTGTTCGGGAGCCACCCGCAGGAAGGCCGACTGGCCGAGCGTGCCTCCGTCGTGGCCGACCACCGTGCCGCCGGGCCAGTCGAAGAGCGACCAGCCCAGTCCCCAGGCGTCGCCCATCAGACCGAGATCCGGCAGTTCCACCTCGCGGCGCCGCATGGCGAGCGCGCTCTCCGGAGTGAGCACCGCCGTCCCGTCGGGCCCCCTGCCCCCGTCGAGATGCATCCGGGCGAACGTCAGAAGGTCCCGCGGCCGCATCGCCAGCATCGATCCGGCGGGCGCGTTCGACCGGGGCAGCGCCCAGACCTGCGCGGGCTGCGGCTCGGCGTCGGGGGCGGGCGTGAGGTGCCCTGACGCGGCGCGGAACCTGACGGCCTCGTACGGGCTGGGGGCGACGTGGGTCAGCCCCAGCGGCGTGCACAGGTGGTCACGCAGGCAGTCGTCGTACGACTTGTCGCGCAGCACCTCGACGATGCGACCGAGTACGCAGAAGGCGGCGTTGTTGTACGAGAACATCTCGCCCGGTGCGAACAGCTGGGGCACGTCGGCGAGGAGGGTGACGAGCCTGTGCACCGCGTCGTCCCCGCGACCGGTGTCGAGGAAGATGTCGCCCTCGAACCCCGAGGTGTGGCACATCAGTTGGCGTACGGTGATCTTCGCGGAGGCCGTCTCGTCACCGACGGCGAATGCGGGCAGGTACGCCCGGACCGGGGCGTCGATGTCGAGCGCGCCCTCGTCGACGAGCTGCATCGCCAGCGTGGTCGTCCAGACCTTGGTGATCGACCCGATCTGGAAGACGGAGTCCGCGGTGGCCTCGACGCCGGTGTGCTTGTTCAGCACCCCGGCCGCACGGTCGATCATCTCTCCGTGCGCGTATACGGCGATCGACGCGGCCGGCACCTTGTGTTCGGCCAGCAACTCGGGAAGACGACTTTCCAACCAGCCACGGAGTTCATTGAGTTCGGACATGTGCACCTCTTGTCTCGGCGAGGGAGAACGGGTGATTCCGGGAGGGTATGACCTGTGCGCTCATGGCCGATTCGTGAGAAACGACGAGAATTGCCGAAACCTTCATCGCGACCGACGAAACGCCCGGCCGCCGCTATGGGTTACCGCCTGAGCCAGTCCACCGCCCGGGCGGCGGCGAAACCGATGAAGGCGTCACGCTCGGGAACTCTCGAACGGGCGTCGACGGCCCTGGTGAAGACGCCGACCGCGTACCGGCCACCGTCCGGGTACTCCACCACGCCGATCTCGTTGCGCAGCGAGGGCAGCGTGCCGGTCTTGCCGCTGATCCTGACGTCGTCGTCCGCGAAGCCGGAGCGCAGCCGGTGCGGCCACACCTGCAGTTCCAGCCAGCGCCGGACGTCGGCGCACGCCGTCGCGGGTGCCGCTTCGTCACGCCAGATCAGGCCCAGCAGGCGAGTGCTCTCCGCGGCGGTGGTCCGGCAGGTCTCTTCGGGTGTCAACGCGCGCAGTTTGGCCAGTTGTTCGGCCGGCATCGCGGCCAGGATCCGTTCGTCGTCCTGGTAGTCGATCCCGAGGTCTTCCCCGATCGTGCGCAACAGGTCCCCGCAGTCATGGGGGACGGCCGTCTGCGGGAGGTCGAGTCGACGCAGCGTGTCGGCCACCGCGGCCTTTCCCACCTTCTCGAGGATCAGGTCCGTGGCGACGTTGTCGCTGATGCCGATCATCAGGACGGCGAGGTCGTACCAGGACATCGTGACGTCGTGGCGGAACGTCGCGAGGCCGTACGGACTGGCGGTCGGATGTCCCGGCGGCACCGTGATCCGCTCGGCGAGGTCGAGTTCACCGTCGGCCGCCTGCCGGGCAAGTTCCACCGCTACGGGAACCTTGAACACGGACGCGGTGACCACCGGCTCGTCGGCGTCGATGCCCACCTGTCGTGGGCTGTCCAGATCGGCCGCGTGCAGCCGTACCTGGACGCCGGCTTCCGCCGCCCTGCCGGTGATTGTCTCGACCAGTTCCGATTCGGTGACCATGGGGCGATACCTTCTGTCTGTCGGGGGTGGAGTTTCTGTCCGGACTGGATCTGTCCGTTGGGGGAGCCGGCCGGCTACTTCGTGGCGGCCGGCGGGAAGTTGAACTGTTCGGCTCGCTGCGGGACCCAGAACGCGATCACCGCGGTGAGCAGCGTGGTGCAGATCAGGAAGCCGAACGCGGCGGTGTAGGAGAACGCGTCCGCCAGCCAGCCCATCGCCAGCGGCGCGATCACGCCGGCGACCTGGCCGCCGAAGTTCGTCATTCCGGAGCCGAGGCCGGCCACCGCCGTGGGAAGCACCCGCAGCGGAAGGCCGAAGACGCACATCGTCGCCATCCCGAACACTCCGACGGCCAAGGTCTCGTAGAGAGTGAACGTCGCCGCGCTGCCCGCCGACACCATCAGAACGAGCAGGACCGCGGTCACCGTCGCGATGGACACCAGGTACCACCTGGCCTTGTCATGGAAGTACCGGTCGAACAGCCAGCCGCCGAAGATGGTCGTCGCGAAGCCCACCAGACTCGGGATCGCCGACAGCACCCCGGTCTCGTTCAGCGACAGGTGTCTGGCCTCGAGCAGATAGCTGGGCACCCAGGTGACCAGGCCGTAGCTGAGCATGTTCATCGCGCAGAACAGCACCGCGAACTTCCACACCGCCGGGGACCTGAGTACTTGTACGCGCGAAACTGCGGGCGTCGTCGCCGTCGTCTGCGGAAGCCGGCTCAGCCGGTCCGGCAGTGCCTTGGGCAGAAGCGCCCACAACCCGATGCCGATGGCCGCGCCGCAACCCGCCATCCAGAGGAAGGTGTGCCGCCAGCCGATGCCCGTCAGCAGCGGGGCGACGAGCAGGGGCGCGAGGCCGGCGATCCCGCTGGCGGACAGCATCACGCTCGTGGCGGTCCCCCGTCTCGCCGGTGTCGTCCGTTCCGCTATGGCTTTGAACGACGCCGCCGGGAAAGCGCCCTGACAGGCACCGAACAGACCGCGGAACAGCAGGAGCAGACCGAATGTGCCGGCCATCCCGGTCAGCGCGGTGAACAGCGACCACAGCACGAGCGTGATCAGCATGGGTCCGCGGGAGCCGTACCGATCGGCCAGGAAACCAGCGGGTATCTGGCAGATCATGTAGACCAGCGCGAAGACGGTGACGAGCGAGCCCTGTGCCGTCTTGCCGAGTTGGAACTCCTCTCCGATCGACGGCAGAGCCATGCTGATCGAGAAACGGTCGATGTAGTCGATCGACCAGGCGCACAGCATGACCACCATCGTGATCGTTGCCGTCCGGTTGACCCGCTTCGGTGTCCAGGTGTCCTCGGTGATCACCGCCGTCATGGCTACCTCCGTACCGTTGCGTCGGGGTTGATGGCCCATCCTGGACATCAGGTGACGCAGCGGGTTCGTGGAGTTCCACAAACCTTCAGGTGGTGTTCGGGCGGTGCGGACGAACGTTGTCCTGGTGCGGCCTCCGGCTTCTACTCGTGGTGGCGAGCAGGGTGGAGCCGGAGTTGCAGCATCGCCGCGAACCGCTCGCCGGGGTCGTCCAGATTGATCTCACCGACCTCCGCGACCCGTCGCAGCCGGTAGCGGAAAGTGTTGGGGTGCACGTAGGCCGCGGCGGACGCGGCGGCCACGTCACCGAAGGCGTCCAGCCAGCACGAGAGTGTGTGGACGAGCTGCGACTGGTGGCGGGCGTCGTAGTCGAGCAGGCGGGCGACGGGCCCGGTCGCCACGTCCCCGCGCGCGGCGGCCAGGTCGGCGAGGTCGAGCATGAGTGCGTCGACGTGGACCTCCTCCGCCGTGGCCACGCGGCGGGCGCCCCCGTTGGCGAGCAGCACCCGCAGCGCGCGGTCCGCGCCGTCACGCGAGCGGCTGAGCACGGAGCCGTCGGGAGCGGGCGGGCCGATGCCGATCGCCGCGTCCACGCGCTGCCCGGTGCGCTCGAGGAAGGTCGACGCGACGCGGACCGACCGCTCCCGGCAGTCCGTCTGGCTCCCCGGCATCGGCACGATGCCGTAGGCCACGTCGCCCACCAGCGCCACGGCCGAGCGCGCCTGGACCGCGCTCAGATGCATGGCCAGCGCGTCGGCGACGCGCTGGCGGTCCGCGACCCGGCGCAGACCGTCCTCCGTCGACGGATCGGCTTCCGATCCGCCGAACAGCCCCAGGGCGAGCACGATCGCGGGCTGTCCAACGAGCCCGAGCCGCGCAATCGCCTCCGGTGCCCCGGTGCCGCCTTCCAGCGCGGTGCTCACCAGATCGGCGCGCAGCCTGCGTTCGACATCGGCGCCCGCGCGCAGGCGCAACATGTGGAGCGCGACCAGCTTTCCGGCGTCGATCAGCGCCTGCGTCCGCTCCTCGGACAGGGGCCCGGGCACCGCGGCCCAGATCGAGCCGAGGATCTCGTCGCCGGCCCGCACAGCGAGCGCCACCCGGGGAACGGTCATCGACTCGTCGTGGAGCGGATCGACGTACACGGGCGCATGGCCGCGATGAAGTCGCTCGAAGACGCCGTTGCGCGCCAGGCCCAGGGTGAACCGTTCCGGTACCTGGCGCCCCAGGATCGTCTCCACGCGGGACTGGTCCGCCTCGTCCTGGCGGCCGGAGAAGGCGAGCACGCGTGAGCCGCGGTCCTCGATGGTGACCGGCGCGTCCAGGAGCGCGGCCACGGCGTTGGCCAGCGCGAACAGGTCGCCCGACGGCATGCCGCCCAGCGTCTGCGGTGAGATGTCGCCGATGTCTCCCTCGACGAGCAGGGTGCGGAGCATGGCGGCGACCTGCGCCCAGGAGGCTCCGCGGGTGAGTCCGAGCAGGGCGACGCCGGACTCGTCGGCGGCCCGCCGGATCTCCACGGTCGCCGTGAACGGTGACCGGACGACGAACGCTGCCGCGCCCTTGCTGCCGAGGTCGTACAGGAGGCGGACCACGTCGTCCGGTTCGTGGACGCCCACACCCAGGACGACTGCCCGCGCCGGGAACTGCGCCTCGTCGAGCGGATCGTGGATGACCACGCCGCTCAGTTCCCGGCGCGTGCTCCCGCCGCCGGCGATCGACTCCAGCAGCACGTCCCCGAGGTCGTCGAGGACGCGCGCCAGGCTTGTGTGTGGCTTGCCAGACGTCGGTGTCAGCACCGCCCAAAGGTAACTCCGGGCGCACCGGAACCTGTTGGTCCGATCCGACCGGATTTCACGGCGAATTCGTCGCGTGCTACGAACCGAGCCACACCTTCGAGGTCGTGACCTCCGCCAGCAGGTCGGGAATCGGCGTGACACCGAGGCCCGGCCCCTGGGGCACCGGCAGGTGTCCGTCCTTCAGGACGAACGGTTCGGTGATGTCGGTCCGGTAGAACCGGTCCGACGCCGAGGTGTCTCCGGGCAGGGTGAACCCGGGCAGCGAGGCGAGCGCGACGTTGGCCGCCCGGCCGAGCCCGGTCTCGATCATGCCACCGCACCACACGGGGATCCCATGGGCGGCGCAGACATCGTGCACCCGCCGCGCCTCGAGGTACCCGCCGACCCGGCCGGGCTTGATGTTCACGATGCGGCAGGCGCCGAGCGTGATCGCGTCGGCAGCGGAGCGGGCGGACACGATCGACTCGTCGAGGCAGACCGGCGTGCGGATGCGACGGGACAGCTCGGCGTGGCCCAGGAGGTCCTCCTCGTCCAGGGGCTGCTCGATGAGGAGGAGCTCGAAGGGATCCAGACGGGCGAGCTGGGACACGTCGGACAGGGTGTACGCCGTGTTGGCGTCGACCTGCAGCAGCACGTCGTCGCCGAAACGCTCCCTCACCGCTCGCACCGGCTCGACGTCCCAACCGGGTTCGATCTTCAGCTTGATCCGCACATAGCCGGCGTCGAGATAGCCGCCCACCACATCAAGGAGTTGGGGGACGGAGTCCATGATGCCGACCGAGACCCCGCACGGAACGGAGTCCCGTGCGGACCCGAGCGCGGCGGCGAAGGACTGGTCGTGTGCACGCAGTTCGGCGTCGAGCACGGCCATTTCGAGCGCCGCCTTAGCCATCCGGTGACCCTTGAACCTGGCCAGAAGGGGCGCGACCCGGCTCGCGGTGACCTCACCCGCATCCATCAGGGCCGGGACCAGGAAATTCCGCAGCACGTGTTCGGCACCGTCGACGTATTCCGAGGAGTAGAGCGGCCCTCCCATGGTGACGCACTCGCCCCAGCCCTCGCCGTTCGGCGTCACCACGCGTACGAGCAGCAGTTCCCGTACGTCCTGCGTACCGAATGACGTCCGGAACGGTGCCACCAACGGCATCTGCACACGCAGAAGTTCCACACCACTGGGCTTCATGACGACTTCTCCCTTGAGACCACGTACCAGCCGGCACGATCGAATCCGACGACCCTGGCTTCCTCCGCCATCAGGCCTCCCAACACCTCCCGCAGCGCGACGCGCCACGCCTGGCCCCGGCCCGGGTCCGTGCGCCGGAGTGTCTCGATGTCCGGCGGCACACCGACCAGGACGACCGGCCCGTCGGCCACTGCGGTCAGCGGGCCCCCGTCAGGTGCGACGGACAGGGCGGCTGCCGCACCGTGCTCCCGCAGCGCGGCGGCATCGACCCGGGCGGGCTCACCGAGCGAGGCGGCGGAGGCCACCGGGCCGGACAGGTCCCAACGGACCATCAGCCGGTCGGTGTCACCGGCGCCGTTGATGCCGTCGCGCATCGGCCCGTAGAAGTCGGGCAGGTAGCGCGCCGGACCGGCGCCGAGCTTGGCCAGGTTGAAATGCGCGTTCCGCCGGACCAGGGGATCGAACGTCCAGGTGATCAGCGAGACGTGCTGGCGCAACGCCCAGGCGCGCTGGTGCAGTTTGAGGGCGAACCCGATCCCCCGGCCGAGGCCTCGCGGCGCGACCCCGGCGATGTGACTGTGCAGGCTCGCCTTGGCCGGGCTACCGAAGAAGCCGAGGCAGGCTCCCAGGAGCTCGCCCCCTTCATACGCCCCCGCGACATAGTTCCCCGCCGCGGCCATCGCCCGCAGCAGCTCGGTCGTCACCGGTTGGGCACCGGCGCCCGGCTGCCAGATCGAGGCGAAGAGCCGGCAGACCTCGGTCAGGTCGGACACCTCGGTCAGGTCCCGGATTTCCACACGTGAGGCGGCGGCCGCAGCGGTCGCGGCGGCCAGCGCGGCTGCACTCACAGCCGGGGAGACCAGAGCTGACTCATGTGTCGCAAGATCGGTCACGGGACTGTCCTTTCCGGGCTTACCGGGCGGGCCACTGTGGTGCCGCACCAGGGTGGTCCGCCGCGTTCGTCGTGGCGCACGGAGCTCATTTCGCCAACACGGCGTCGATCAGGGCCGTCAGCAGGGCGGTGCGCCGCGGCAGTTCGGCGACGACGACATGTTCGTCGTCGGCGTGCGCGCCGCCGCCCACGGCACCGAGGCCGTCGAGGGTGGGGACCCCGAGTCCGGCGGTGAAGTTCCCGTCCGAGGCACCGCCGACAGCGGCGGCGGTGAGATTTCCGAGGCCGAGTTCGCCGGCGAGCGTAGCGGCGAGGTCGAACAGCCCCGAGGACGCCTCCGCCTGCAGCGGCGGGCGGTTGATGCCACCCGAGATCCGGATCCGCGAACCGTCGAGTACGGGCCTCAGGTCCCGCACGGCCTCATCGACCCGCCGCTGTTCCGCCTCGTCCCACACACGTACGTCGACCGCCACGCCGGCACGCGCAGGAACGGTGTTGGTCGTGGTACCGGCGGACAGGGCCGTCGGCACGACGGTCGTACCCCGTTCGGCGTCGGCGAGTGCGGCGACGGCGAGGATCTGGTGCGCCACCTCCACTCCGGCGTTCACACCCTTCTCCGGTTCGAGCCCGGCGTGCGCGGCCCGGCCGTCCACGTCGATCCGGTACAGGGAGACGCCCTTGCGGCGGCACTTCAGCGCTCCGCCGTCGGCCGACGCCTCCAGCACGAAGACCGCTTCGCAGCCGCGAGCCTCGTCCTCGATCAGGCGCCGCGACGACGGGGAGCCGATCTCCTCGTCGCCGGTGACGAGGACCGAAAGACCCGAGCGGTTCCCGGCGGCCGCGGCGGCGTGCAGCGCCATCACGACGCCCGCCTTCATGTCGAAGCAGCCCGGCCCGCGCAGCACTCCGTCCAGGACGGAGTACGGGTGCGTCTCCAGCGATCCGGCGGGCCACACGGTGTCGTGGTGCCCGAGCAGCAGCACACGCGGCGCCTCGCCGAAGCGCCACCTCAGATGCGTACACCCGTCGATCACCACGCGGTCCGGTTCCGCGTCCAGCAGCCTGCGCCCCAACGCCGCCACGACGTCTGCGCTGCGGGCGACGGCTTCGTGATCGGAGGACGGCGACTCGCACCGCACCAGGGTCTCGATGTCGGCGAGCAGCGCCTCCACCGTCACTTCGGAACGCGTCGCCGTCATCGCGGCTCACCTCGCAGCGGCTGTCCGGCGAGCGCGTCGACTTGAAGCTCCCCCGCACTGACCACCGGAACACCACCGACGAACAGATGCCGCACGCCCACGGACGGCCGCGTGGAGTCGAAGTAGGTCGCGCAATCGGTGATCGTCGCCGGGTCGAGGACGACGATGTCGGCGTCCGCGCCGACGCCGAGGTGTCCCTTCCCCCGCGCGCCCGGCGCCACGTCGTCGAGGACGCGCGCCGGCAGGTGGGCACAGCGCCGGAACGCCTCCGGCCAGTCCCAGGCGCCGCTCTCCCGCACCATCACGCGCAGCGTCTTGGTGAACGTTCCCGCGGTGCGTGGGTGCGTCGTTCCCCCGGGCGGCAGCGGCCACTCGGTGCTGTCGTTGCTGCCGTCGGGCCAGTAGACCGGCATCGCGTCACTGGCGACGATCGCGTCCGGGAAGGCCAACGACTGTTGCAGCATGGTGAGATCGCGCGGGTTGCCCTCGTCGAGGAACTCCAGAATGCAGGGCGCCCCGGGGTCAGTGTTGCGCAACTGCCGCAGGCGCCCCTCGTCGGCGATGCGTTCGCCCGATTCGAGCATCACGACGCTCGACGGGGACAGGCCCTTCATCCGCAGGCGTTCGGCGTCGAGGAAGGCCGCGCCGATCGCGGTGCTGCCCGCCCCGTAGGGGTAGGCCTCGACCGTCACCCGGGATCCCGACCGCCGTGAGCCGTCCAACGCGCCGAGCACCCGGTCGATGTGGTGGCCCGACGTGCTGTTGACGTGGCAGTGATGCATCGCGGCGCCGGTCTCGGCCGCGGCGATGACGATCTCCTCGGAGCCGTCCGCCGGAGTGCCGGGATCCACCTCGACCAGCTCACGGACGTGGGTGTACGTCGGCACACCGGCCTTCGCGGCGAGCCGGGCGACGGCGAGGAACTCGGCCGGATCACTGTGCGGCGCGTACCCGAGGAGGACTCCGATACCGAGCGCTCCTGCGGCCAGTTCACCCTCGATCAGGGCCAGCCATTCGGCGAGTTCACGATCGGTGGAGGAGCGCTGCCATGCGGGGTTTCCCAGCACCGCGAGGCCGCTCCCGATCTGTGCGTCGGGCTGGATACCGGCGAGCACCTGGGCCCGGGCGCCGCCCCACGAGGCGGAAAAGCCGTAGTGCAGCGGGCGTCCGTCCGCGGCGGCCTCGGCGTACGCACGCCCGATGGGCATGAGGCCCGACTCCAGGTCGAGGGCCGTCGTCACACCGTCCATGGCCTGCAGCCGCTGCCCCGCGACGGAGTGCACGTGGCTGTGCAGGTCGACGAACCCCGGACCGACGACCAACCCCGTGACGTCGACGACCTCGCATCCCGGTGGCGCGTCGAGCCCCGCGGCCACAGCTCTGACCACGCCGTCGGACACGAGGACGTCGGCGATGCCGTCGAACCCTGTTCCCGGATCAATGACACGGCCGCCACGCAAAAGTGTCTGCACGCTTTCGTCTCCTCGTCGAGGACGCACTGGAGCACCTGCTGGTCTCCAGTGCGACCCTAGGAGGGGGATCAGGCACCGCTGTTGGTCCATGCCGACGAATCCGTGGCCACCCGTTCATACGCGCGGACGAACCCGGCCCGGAGCACCGCGAATGCCCCGGGTCGCACGTGAACGGCCACTGCCGTCCGGCCGCCGCTTCCGTGGGGTGGCCGCGGAGCAGCGCACGCGTGGGCAGACCGGTGGCAGCCAGGCCGAGGAAGACCGTGTCGGCCACCAAGGCGACCGCCGCGCCGGCGGAGGTTGAGGTGCGGCACCGGTGAGGCCGCGGGCGAGGGGAATGAGCGTGGATGGGATCTGGGGGAGGAGGGTGGCGGACGTGGTCGGGTAGTGGCAGGTAGTCAGACGGACCACGAAGGACGTGGAGTTTCCCACCTCGGACTGCCTGCACGAGGATGCTGAAATGAACATCGAGAGCCCCGCGCCCTCCAACCACTGCCACGTGGCACTCCGCGCTGGCTTCGCCGGTTCCGGGAAGCCAGTGTTCGAGACACTCCCTGCCAGGGTTGTCGGTCCCGGCAGCTATGAACTGACGGGTAGCCCCGGCATGGTCGAGGGCTGCGCGGCCGGGGACTTGCTGAAGATCGACGCCGATGGTCTGTTCCAGATTGAGCGACGAGGCCCGAACCTTTGCATCCAAGCATTCGGCGAGCTGCCCTTCGATGCTGAGTCGCTGGAATCCCTGACCAGTGCCTTCGTTCCCCTGGGTGGCCTGGTGGAGGCGCCTGCCGACCGGCGGTTCATCGTGGTGACGGTGCCGGCAGCTACCGGATTCCCTGCGGTCGAGGCCGTGATGGAAACGTGGGCAGCAGGCGTGAGCGAGCTGGTGGAGTGGGGCTTCAGTAATGTGTTCGGACCGGACGGAGAGCCGCTGAACTGGTGGGAAGCACCTGAGGCGTGACCGGCCGTGACCGGAGGGGTGCATCTGTCAAGGCCGCATGTAGTGGATGACACCAGCAGCTGTCACCAACAGCGGTGAACCGGGAAGGACAAGAGCGGCCCCGCACCCATCGTCAAGCAGCTCATCCTGCGCCTGGCCCGGGAGAACAGCACCTGGGGCCACCGCCGGATCCAGGGTGAACTCGCCCGTCTCGGCTACCCGGTCGCCCTATCCACGGTCTGGGAGATCCTGCACGCCGCCGGCATCGACCCCGCCCCGCAACGTTCCGGCCCGACCTGGCGCCAGTTCCTGACCGCCCCAGGCCCACGGCATCATCGCTGCCGACTTCCTATACCTGGACGGCGCTGTCACCCTCAAGCGCCTGTACGCCCTGATCTTCATCGAACAAGGCACTCGCCGAGTCCACCTCGCTGGCATCACAGCTCACCCCACCGCCGGGTGGACCGTCCAACGGGCGAGGAACCTCGGGAGAGGACTGGACCACCGCATGGAGTCCCTGCGCTTCCTCCTACGGGACCGGGACAGCAAGTACACCGATGCCTTTGACGCCGTTTTCGAGGCCGACGACATGGAGATCCTGCTCAGCCCACCTCGGGCGCCCAAGGCGAACGCGATCTGTGAAAGGAGCGGTGGGCGCCCTCCGCCGGGAGCTCCTCGATCGGATCCTGATCTACGACGGGGCCCATGCTGTGAAGGTACCGACCGAGTACCTTCAGCACTACAACGGGCATCGGCCTCACCAATCCCGGCAGCAACTGCCTCCGGACAGCGCCCAATCGCCCGCCCCGACCGCCGTCGCCGACCTCCAGGCCCACTGGATCCGACGACGATCCACCCTCGGAGGCTTGATCAAGGAGTACCAGCGCGCCGCCTGACCGAATGGCACCACAGCTCACAGCATCGAATCGTATTTCCGAGCGGGACACGGCGGACACGGCAGACGACGGGTCATCACACGCTCCTGGGCGGCGAGGCGATGTTCCTCAGCTACCGGCCCACTACGACCCTGACCCGCCGTCAACAAATCACCGCTAGAGCAGCTTTGCGATGACTTCACGGGCGGCGCGTTCCCCTTCGGTCGCGCCGCCGTTCATATAGCCCTGGAAGTCGTAGCTGCAGTGTTCTCCGCCGATGTGGATGTTGCCCTGCGGGGTGCCTTCGTAGCCCGCGTACCGGTGGAGGTAGCCCACCGGCCAGTATGAGTAGGCGCCCAGGGAGTACGGGTTCTTGTGCCAGGCGGAGAGCTGGGCGCGGCCGGTCCAGGCGGCCCTTGTGCCGGGGTAGATGCGATCGATCTGGCCGAGGTAGCGGGCGGCGAGGTCGCGGACGTAGGGGTCGGTCTCGAAGCCGAAGGGGCCGGAGGGGGTCAGCGATCCGGCGAGGGTGCCGCCACCATATTGGATGAGGATGCCGCCGGCGCCCGGCTGGACCTTGGTGGTGTCCCAGGTCTGCTGGACGTCCATGTCGGTGAAGCAGTCGCCCGCGGAGACGCCGGGCCATGCTCCCGTGCCGCGCCAGGGACGGCTGCCGAACTGCATGTTGAGCTTGGAGCAGTGGCCCATGCGGGCATCGCGCAGGAGGTTGTTCATGCGGGTGTCGAAGCCGGCTTTGGACAGGTCGAGTTGCTGGAGTACGGGCAGGGGCACGCACAGGATCGTGTGGTCGGCGGTGACGGTGCGGACGGCTCCCGACTCGGTGAACGTGAGGGTCTGTGTGCCGTCTGTGTTGGCCTTCACGGCGTTGAGTGACCAGCCGTGGCGGACGGAGCCGTTGGGCAGGAAGTCGGCGATGGCCTGTGGGAGCTGGTCGTTGCCGCCGACGATGTGGTACCGCTCGTTGGACAGGCCCCAGATGTTGAAGTTGCCCGGGTTGGTCTGATAGCCCATCAGCTCGACTAGGGCGAGGGACGACTGGTCCTGGGTGTCGGCGCCGTACTCGACGTTGTACGCGACGTCGAACCAGCGGCCGAGCGGGGAGGTGTGACCGCCCGGCACGCGTGAGTCGATCCATTCGTAGAGCGACATGTTGTCGAGTGCGGTACCCGTGGGTGTGGTCTGGTTCCAGAAGACCTCGCCCGCGTCCGACAGGTCGCGGCGCAGCGACTGGTAGACCGCCTTGAAGTCCTCGTCGGCCTGCGCGCGTGGATAGTAGGCGCCGTTGAACCAGAGGATCTCCTCGGCGCCGTTCGGGCCGCCGCCGAGGAAGTCCTCGACGGGCAGGCTGAAGCGGCGGCACAGTTCGAGGATCTTCTTGTGGCCGGTGTCGATCAGTTCGCCGCCGATCTCGGACGTCTGGCCGTATGCCCAGTGGTCGCGTTGGCTGTACATACGGCCGCCGACCCGATCCGGATTCGCCTCGTAGAGGGTGCAGCCGAGACCCGCGTCGTGGAGCGTGAGGGCGGCGGTGAGGCCGGCGATGCCCGCTCCGACGACGGCGATTCGGGACGTGGCCGCCGGTGCCGTTGCCGCTCCCGCGGAGGGGGCCGCGTGCAGTCCGGCTGTGACGGCGAGGCTGGTCGCCGCGGCGCCCTTGAGGACGGTGCGGCGGTCCGGTGTGCGGCCGCGGACCTCGGCGACGGGGACGCCGAGGTGGTCGGCCGCCCGGTGTTCGGCGGCCAGGTGTCTCAACGCGTGCATCGGGTTCGTACGAGCCATGACGTAACTCCTCAGACGATGGCGGAGGGTTGTGGCTGGTCGTCCGTGCGCTCGGCCGCGTCCTCGAGGACGATGCGGCCGATGATCTCGTAGCGGTGCGGGTGACGGGTCTTCAGGTACAGGCCGAGTCCGAGTCCTCCGAAGAAGACGAGGCCGACCGTCCAGGGGATCGCCTTGAAGAACAGCGAGTCGGCGGCTGTGCCCGCCGCCGTGTCCATGTTGATCACGAGCAGGACCACGACGGCGATCATGCCGATGCCGCCGAGGAGCGGCGCGAGGAAGGTCTTGAACCAGTGCCGATCCTCGGGGTGGTTCTTGCGGAAGTAGCCGATGACGGCGAAGGAGCACAGGGTCTGCACGATGAGGATCGCCATCGTGCCGAGGATCGCGAGGAGGGTGTAGAGGTGGATGTACGGGTCCTGGCCGGTCGCCCAGAACGCGCCGACGAGGATGACGGCGGTGATCGACTGCACGAACGAGGCGATGTACGGGGAGCCGTGACTCCTGTGCGTGCGGCCGAGCGCAGGGTGCAGGAAGCCCTCACGGCCGATGGCGTACAGGTAGCGCGAGGCGCACTGGTGGAAGGCCATGCCACAGGCGAACGAGCCGGTGATCAGGAGCCATTGGAACGCATTGACCGCCCACGCGCCGATGAAGGTGTGGGCGGGGTCGAAGAACAGGTCGAGCGGGCTGGTGGAGGCGGAGACCTTGACCGAGCCCTTGAGGCCGTTGCCCGCGATCGTCATCCAGGAGACATAGATGTAGAAGAGGCCGACGCCGACGACCGAGATGAGGGTCGCGCGCGGGATGACGCGTTTGGGGTCGCGGGACTCCTCGCCGTACATCGCGGTCGACTCGAAGCCGACCCAGGACCAGAAGGCGAAGAACAGGCCGAGCCCGGCGGACGCTCCGGTGAATGCGTTCTTGGGGTTGATCGGCTCTACGGGGATGCCGTCGGGGCCGCCGCCGTGGATCAGTACGGCGGTGGCCACCGCGAACAGGACGGCGATTTCGGCGACCAGCATCACGCCGAGCGCCTTCGCGGTGAGGTTGATGTCGAAGTAGGAGAGCACGGCCGTGACGGCGAGCATCACGGCCGCGTACGCCACCCAGGGCAGATCGACGCCGAGTTGATCGTGGACCGTGGTCTTCGCGAAGTACGAGAACACGCCGACGATCGACGCCTCGAAGACGACGTACGCGAGGACGGCGAGCATCCCGGACGCCATGCCGGCGATGCGGCCGAGACCGTGCGAGATGTAGCCGTAGAAGGCGCCCGCCGCGGTGATCCGCTTGGCCATGGCGACGTATCCGACGGAGAACACCGTCAAGACGAGGGTCGCGAAGAGATAGCCCGCCGGCGCGCCCGTGCCGTTGCCGAAGCCGACGGCGATGGGGAGGTTCCCGGTCATCGCGGTGATGGGCGCGGCCGTGGCGACCGCCATGAAGACGACGCCCGTCAGGCCGACGGAATTCGCCTTCAGCCGGTTGACCTCGCGGTTGCCCTGAGCTGTTGTCTCTGGCATTTCCGACCCTCTCTAGGGGCTTTCTCTGCGGAATTCGTAGATCAACAGGAGATTCGCTTTCGGATGCGTCAGTTTGGTGCGTGGTGATGTGCGCCACAACAGACACGAGGTAGAGCAATTGGCATGCGAGGGCGACGAGTTGTCGCCCCTGGAGCCGTAGGGGCGGCGTTGTCGTGGCTGCTGCCCAAGGAGCGCTGGGGGAGCTTCTTGCTCGCGGCGACCGCACCGAGGTTCGCGGAACTACATGCCTTTCTGCTTGGCCCTGGCCGGCTGCATCTCGATGTCCGCGATGTACTCGGCGCACTCGGCGCTGACAGGCTTCTCGGGCTGCGGGTCAGGTGCTGACCAGGCATTCGATCCAGATGGCCTGCGGTGCTCCTGCATCGCACAGTCGCGAAGCGCGGTCGACGACAGAGCCGACATAGTCCAGGCCCCCGCCAGGTGCCTCGTACTCGACGACGTGGCCGGTGGCGATGCCGACCGTGGCCAGGCACTCCTTGACCGAGTTGTTCCTGTTCTCGGTGAACAGCATCTCCTGGATGCGGATCGCCGCATCGATGGCCTCGGCCGCGTGCTCGCTGTCAAAGGCTGCGAGCGTGCCGTCGCCCAGGTACTTGACCACGGTGCCACCGTGGGAGGTGATGGCCTCCGTCGTGATGTCGAGGAACTTGCCGATGGTGGAAAGCCAGTTCACCTCTCCTGTCTTAGTCTTCATCTCCGTCGACCCGGACAGATCGGCGAAGAGAATGACCCGGTACGGCATCGGGGACGGCGTGGATGTTCACCACGTCGTACGGGCAGCCATGATCAACCGATCAATTGCGTGGAACAGCCGTGGAGGTAGAGCGAGTTGGCACGCAGGCCTGGGCGTCGGGAACGGCCGCTCGATCCGCAGGCGGGCCTGCTGGAACGCTTTGCGCTGGAGCTGCGTGAACTGCGGGAAAGAGCCGGGCTCAGCTACGTTGAGCTGGCGCACGGAGCCCATTTCGCGAGCAGCACCCTTTCCTCGACCGCCGCGGGGCAGCGGCTGCACACCCGAGAGGTACTGCTGGCCTACGTCCGCGCCCGCGGCGGCGACGTGGGTGGGAGGAGCGCAAGATCGGCACCTGGATCGCGGACTTCTACCACACGAGGCGCCGTCACGGCGCTGCCGACGGGCACCCGCCCGTCCCCTTCGGACAGGACATGCGGGAGGCCCGCTCAACGACGAGCATCACGAGGCAATGTGCGTAACGAAGTCTCTACGCTCTCGGGGGATGGACAGAGAGGGGCTGACCTCGTGTTTTGTGGGGCTCCGGAGGCTACCGCTTGGTAGCCGGGGCTGTTAGCTTCCGGCTGTGCGCATACTCCGTCGAATACTTGTCGTCGCCGCCGTCTTTGTGGTCGTGGCGACCGCCGTCGGTACCGGTGTCTACCGGTGGCAGCGGCCCATGATCCTCACCGGCACCGGTTACGCGGCGCACAACGATTGCGCGGTCACCGAGATCGGTGGCCGCCTCGACGCAGCGAGCGACCTGCCCGCGAACCCGATCAAGTCCTATCTGCGGTACGGCTCCGACGGGTCCGCCGAGACCACCGGCTCGCTGCTGGGCGTGCTCGCAAAGCAGAAGGCCTGGTACGCCAAGGGGTTCGGCTGCACGCTTGCTGACGCGCGCCCCCGGCTCGGCCCGGCCTCGACTGTCTCGGCCGACGGCAATCCCTTCACGCACGCCCCGGCGCCCAAGTCGTCGGCGAAGCTGGACGCCGCGCTCGGGCGCGCCTTCGGCAAGGGGCTGTCGGCCTCGGACGCCGCCGCGCTCGGCACCCGGGCGGTCGTCGTGGTGAAGGACGGCAAGCTCGTCGCCGAGCGCTACGCCAAGGGGTTCGACGCCACGACCCCGCAGCTCGGCTGGTCGATGTCGAAGAGTGCTACAGCCTTGATCACCGGCATGCTCGTGCAGCAGGGCAAGGTCACGCTCGACGACCACGGGCTGCGTCCCGAGTGGAAGAAGGACGGCCGTGCGGACATCACCGTCGAGCAGCTACTGCGGATGACGAGCGGTCTGGAATGGGACGAGACCTATGACCTCGGCACGCCCATCACGCAGATGCTCTACGGCGAGTCCGACATGGGCGCCTACGTGGCTGGCCGTCCGGCCGAGCACAAGCCAGGCACCGTGCAGGAGTATTCGAGCGGCTCGACGACTCTGCTCTGCTCGGTCCTCGCGCAACGCACCGGGCTCGGTGCCGACCTCCCGCGGCAGACGCTGTTCCGCGCCCTCGGTCTCTCCTCGGCCGTGCTCGAACCGGACGCCGCGGGCACGCCGGTGTGCTCCTCGTACTTGTGGGCCACACCCCGTGACTGGGCCACGATCGGCCAGTTCGCTTTGCAGAACGGCAAGTGGCACGGCAAGCAGCTGTTGCCCGAGGACTGGATGAAGCGCTCGCTCGAGGTCGAGCCCGTCGACAAGACGGACGACCCCGGTTACGGCATGACGTGGCGCGTCAACGTACTGCCCGACGGCAGCATGCGCTGGCCCGAGCTGCCCAAAGACACCTACTACGCCTCGGGACACGACGGCCAGAAGGTCATCGTCGTCCCGTCGCAGGACCTCGTCGTCGTACGCATGGGATTCACTCCCGACGCCGACGACGAGGCCAGCGAGGTGGCCTTGGTCGACGAGGTCATCGGCGCGGGCGCCCGATGACTTCGTCAGTCCGTCATCGGGCGCAGGTCCAGGCCCTCGGTGCTGGCCCAGTAGCTGACGCACGCGCCGTCGCTGACCACGGCTGGCTCGGCGAGGACGGCGGGGAAGTCGTGGTTGGTGTCGGTGCCCTCGCCGGAGATCAGGCGGACGACGAGAGGCCGGCCTCGTCCTCATGAGGCTCGGTCTCTTCCCGCCTGTGCGGTTCAGCGGGCAGTGGTCTGGTCCCGCCAGCGAATGAAGAGCTGTTCTGGATTCCCTGTGTAGGACCAGGGCACCTCTGTTGCCTGGTTGTCCAGCAGCCGGAAGATGTTACCCGCCCATTCCGTCATGCCGGCGTTGACCAGTCCATGCGCCAGATGGTTGAGGTCGGCGACATCGCGTGCTGCAGGACGGCGGTGGGCGATCCAATTGTCCAGCGCGATGCGCAGGTCTCCGCAGGCTCGCTCATTGTTCCAGTGCCGGCTCAGGCCGAGGACGGTATCCTCCTCGGTCGCCCAAGGGGTATGGATCTCGCTGACCTCTCGGAAGTCGAGTCGCGGCGACCGTGCAGGTAGAGGGTGCGCCCGGGCGCGTCCTGGGTCTTGACCAAGCGCACACCCCTGACCTGCCTCCGACAAAGACGTGATCTCCCTGGCGATGACAAAGCCATTGCTGTTGCAACTTCGGCCGAAGTTCCCCCGCTGCCTAGGGGGTTAAGAAGCGCAGGCCCGCATCCGACCCGGCCCGGATCAGGCCAGGGAGAACCCTGATGAAGGCGAGGTCGCGAGCGCGAACACGGTCATGTGCAGCTCCCACGTGGCCAGTCTTCGCGCCAAGCATCCCCGGGCGGTAGTCGGGGCGGAGGCACGACGCCGTTCAACAGCCACTGGAGGCCGGCGACCATGTGCCTTCCTCGTCCCGCGGGAGGGTCGTAGGCTGACGCTCCCGCCGGCTCTGACCGCACACCGGGGCGCACGGATCCATAAGTACACGCCAACGCCCGCAAGTTCTTCGAAGCGTTCGACCTGAACAACGACGGCATCCCGGCACCACAGAGGTGATCACAGCTCTACGGGAGAAGGGGCCCCACGCTCGCCGTCGGTCGGCGACCTTCCCTCCCTTGGGCGTGAGTGACGCGGGCGCGTCCTCGGCCGTTTTCAGCCAGGCCGACCTGGACGGGGCATGGTCCTGACCATTCAGGAGTTCGCGCGTGCGGTCGACCGCCTCTTCGCGCACGTAGCGGTCACGCACCCTTACGCCGGAACCGCTGGCACGGGCCAGGCCTACAGGCGCGCCGCGAGGCCGTCCAGGACGAGCCCCAGACCAAGTTCGAAGCCGCGGTCGTCGAGCTCGGCCAGCCCGGCGCCAGTGGCCGCGGCGCCGGTCAGCGAGTCGGCCAAGGCGGGGTAGTCGGGCCGGTATTCCCCGGCCGGGCGGGTGAATCCCGCGGTGAAGGTCTCCAGCGCCGAGCCGAGGACGAGGTAGTCGATGGCGGCGGCGGCCTCGGCGGCGTGCGCGGGTGCGCAGCCCGCCCGGATCAGGGCCGCGAGCAGCGCGTCGTAGCCGCGCAGGGCCGGGGCCGCCTCGACCGCGCGCCGTGCCGCCGGCGCGATCGCGTTCGGGTGGCGCAGGTACACCTGGCGGTAGCCGCGCGCGTAGGCGGCGATCCCCTGCCGCCAGTCGGGCTCGGCGAGCGGACTCAGATCGATCTCGTCGTTGATCAGTTCCGAGACCGCGTCGAGGACGTCGTCCTTTGACGTGACGTGGTGGTACAGCGACGCGCCCCTGACCCCGAGCCGTTCGGCGAGCGTGCGCATTTTCAGCGCCTGGGGGCCCTGCTCGTCGAGGAGTTCGAGGGCCGCGCGCGCGATGCCGTCGCGGCTGAGCAACGGCTGTTTCGGTCGGCCCACGGTGCGATCCCCCTCGTCATCAGCGGTCAGGGTACCTGCACGGAGGGGGTTCCCAAGGAGTGCAGGCCGGGTTAAGGTCCCCGCATTCACAAATCTAACCACGTTAGTTTTAGCTTCTGGGACGCATCGGCCGAGCTGTGCGTCCCGCATTGCGAGAGGTGCGCCATGACTGACACTGCCCCCGCACGCCCTGAACCGGGTGGCCCAGCCGCCGGTGCCGACAGCGACGCGGCCCGCCTGGCGGACCTCGGCTACACCCAGGAGCTCAGCCGCAGCCTCGGCATCCTCGGCAACATCGCCATGGGCTTCGCCGTGGTCTCGCCCGTCGTCGCCCTCTACGCCGTCTCGATGGTCGGCACGATGATCGCCGGGCCCGCGTGGGTCTGGGCACTGCCGATCGTGCTTCTGGGCCAGTGCCTGGTGGTGAACGTCTACTCCGAACTGGCCTCCCAGTGGCCGCTCACGGGCGGCCCCTACCAGTGGGGCCGGCGGCTCCTCGGCCCGTCCTTCGGCTGGCTGAGCGGATGGGTGTGGCAGTTCGCCGTCATGCTCGGCAACACCACCGTCGCCTACCTGGCAGCCCCCTGGATCTTCGCCCTCGTCGGCGCCACGCCCACGCCGGGATCCCTAGTTGCCGTGGCCGCCGGGATCCTCCTCGCCTGCATGCTCGTCAACGCCTACGGCATCAGGATCCTGAGCTGGTTCGTCTCCCTGGGCATCGCCGCCGAGGCCATCGCCTCCGTTCTGGTCGGCTCCGCGCTCCTGCTCTTCTTCCGCGAGCACGAGTTCTCGCTGTTCACCGAAACCCTCGGGGCCGAGGAACTGTCCGGCGGCTCGACCATCGCTGCCTTCCTGGCCGTCCTGGCCGTCGCCGGCTGGGGGTTCATCGGATTCGATGCCTGCGTCTCGACCGCCGAGGAGACCAAGGACGCCGCCCGGCAGGTGCCCCGCGCCATGTGGTGGGCGCTGCTCAGCGTCGGCGTCGTAGTCATCCTCAACGCGATCGCGGTCGCCCTCGCCCACCCCGCGCCGCAGACCGTCGTGGCGGGAGAAGACCTCGACCCGGTGACCACCGCCGTCACCACGGCCTTCGGATCCTGGTCCGACAAGCCCTTCGTGGCCGTGGTTCTCGTCGGATTCCTCGCCTGCGCCATGGCCTCCCAGGGTGGCGCCGCCCGCGGGGTGTACTCCCTGGCCCGCGACGGCGTCTTCCCCTTCTCCCGCCAGGTGCGAAAGGTCAACAGCCGCCAGGCCCCCATCGGCGGACTCGTCGCATCGACCCTCGTCAGCTGTACGGGACTGCTGCTCGGCCTGAACGCGACCGCGATCGGCAGCCTGATCGCCTTCGGCACCGCGGCCACCTTCCTGCCGTTCTTCCTGGTCAGCCTTGCCGCACTGATCGCCCGACTGCGCGGCACCTGGGTCCCCTCCGGTCACATCCGGCTTGGACGCAAGGGCACCTTCCTGAACGTGCTGGCCGTCCTGTGGACCGCTTTCGAGGTCGCCAACGTGTGCTGGCCGCGGGCCATCCTCGCCCCGCCCGGCGCCCCTCGCTACCAGATCTGGGCGGGCCTGCTGGGAATCGGCGTGGTGATCACCGTCGGCCTGGTCTACCTGTTCGTGAAGAAGCCGCAGGACGCACTCCGCGCCGCCCAGGCCCTCGAGGAGGGCAGCCGAAACCAACAGAACAAGAACGAACCGGCGGCCGACCCCGCCCCACAACGTCCCTGACCCTCCGCCATCCCTCCCCCTCCTCCGACGGGATCGTCCGACCCTGTCGGAGGAGGGAGATCCCACCGAAGGAGACATGTTCTAACGGGTTCGCGACATGGCCATCGAGAGCCTTTCGTATCGGTGTCAGCGGATTCGGCGTCGATCCCAGCTGGCGCGTGAGGGTCCGGTACAGGGCCACTCGCAACGCAGTGGCCCCGCCAATCTCCTCGGCTGGCCTGTCCAGCGGGCAGGGAGGAGCGGAACAGTGTCTGCTTGCTGCCCGGTCGTTCCTCGGTCGCAGGTCAACCGGCGGTCACCGTGAAGGCCTGCGCGGGTGAGCCGTCGCAGGTTCGCTGGGTGAGTTGCGCGCTGTCCGTGGCAGTGGTGGCCGCAGTCAGGCACTTGCCGCTGTGCCGGGCGGTGAAGTGGTAGCGTCCGGCGGCTTCCTTCACGGGGAGCCATTGCTGGTTCTGTCCGCCTCCGTACGCCCACAGCTGGAGCGGCGCGCTGTCGGCGGTCGATACGCCGGTCACGTCGATGACCTGTTGCGGATTCGGGCGTACGCCTATGCGTCGGTATCCGCTGTCGGTCGCGGCGAACCGGAACTGCTGGGCCTGGGTGGCGTTGCAGGTGTACTGCTGGATCGCGGTGCCGTTGGCGGTGGCCGCGGCGCGGGCGTCGACGCAGGTGCCGTTGCCGAGGTTCTTCAGGGAGTACCAGGCCGTCTCGGAGATCGAGTCGTCGGGTGGGGTGGTGCCGCCTGCGCCGCCGAGCCACTTCAGCCCGTCCAGCAGGAAGCGGTTCTGTGTGGCGCTGGCGAACGTCGACGACGTGCGGGTGTTCGTGTCGTAGTTCATCGCGTTGTGGCCGAAGTTCGCGTACAGCATCTTGTACTTCGTGTTGGTCCACAGAATCGGGTAGTAGCCGCTGTACCAGGACTGGTTGGGGTCGGTGCCCAGCGGGAAGCTGCTGGGGTCGACCGAGGCGAGGATCTTGATGTCCGAGTTCTGCCGCAGGTCGTTGGACCAGCTGTACCACTCGCTGACCGACGACGTGAACGCGGCGGGCAGGTTCACGGTGGAGGGATGCGTGCGGTCCTCGACCTTGAGGGTCGCGGCGGTTGGGCCCCATGTGTTGGACTTGAAGTTGCCGCTGCCCAGGAATTGGTTGTGGTACCAGGACCAGCTTGCCGCGTCCGTGGTGAAGGCGGAGACGTGGAAGCCCATCCAGGCGCCGCCGCCGCGCATGTACTGCTCGAATCCGGTGCGCTGGGCGGCGGTCTGTGGCAGGTCGTCGAGGAACAGGACGACCTGGTAGGCGTTGACGTCGCCGTTGGCGAGCAGGTTCCAGTCGTTGCTGGCGGTGTAGGTGAAGCCGTTCGCGGCCGCCTGCTGGGGCAGCCAGTCGTTGGCCTCCTTCTCGAAGTCGATGTGTGCCGCGTCCCATGTGCCGCTGTAGAGACCGAGCACCTTGAAGGGGGCCGCCGCGGTGCCGGCGTGTGCGGCGGGCGGTGCCGCGAGCCCGAGCAGGGCCGCGAGCAGGACGAGGATCCGCAGGGCCGTGCGGGCGGATCCGGATCTGATGGTGTGCGTGGGGTGCATCCGCTGATCGGTCCCTTCGCTGCGGTCTACGGATAGTTGGTGAGGTAGGCGACGTTGCTGCTGGAGTTGGACGGTCCTCCGGTGTTGTTGATGACGTGACTGATGGTGCCGGTGCCGCCCAGTGAGACGGTCACCATGTCGTGGAATCTGACTCCGGAGGTGTTCGGCACCTCGAAGGCGCGGTCGGCAACGACTCCGGGGTTGGTGCTGAAGTAGCAGTAGCTGCCGAGTCCCCACGCTTCGTGGCTGGTGACGGAGTCGGCGACCTTGTAGGCGGGGTAGCCCTTGCCACTGCCGTTCATCCAGGCGGCCTGGTTAGGCGGGTCGTAGGGCATCTCGTTCTGGAAGAAGTACGTTCTGCCGCCGTTGCCGTTCCAGAGGACCTGGGTCTTCTGGAAGTGCTCGACGAACAGGCCGTACGCCGTCACGTTCGCGCCGTTGACGATGAGCCCGGTGTCGGCGGTGTTGGTCGTCCAGCCGACCGTGCCGCCGTTGCCGTGGTCGGCCCGCCAGATCCAGGTGTGGTCGATGATGGTGTTCGCGCTGTTGACGACCAGGGAGTTGGTCGCCTTGCCGACGGTGGCCCCGCCGATCCGGACGAAGAAGTCGGACAGCTGGATCGGGTCGGCCGCGTGGTTCGCGGACGCGCCGTTCGGGCCGATCCGCACGAGAGTCTGGGAGTTGGTGGTGCCCGCGTCGATGAGCAGGCCGGCCAGCTGGATGCCGTCGACGTCTGCGGTGCTGATCGCGGTGATCCCACCGTCCGGCACGAGGGTGGCGAGGCCCATGCCGAGGACGACCGTGTCGGGGCGCGTGATGTTCAGCGTCTGGTCGAGGTGGTGGACGCCTGGGGTGACCAGCAGGTTCTTGCCGGACGCGAGGGCCGCGTTCATGTCGGCGGCGGTGGCGCCCGGCTTGACGATGAAGAACTCGTCGAGCGGGAGTGACGTGCCCGCCGGGGTCTTTCCGCTCCACGTGGTGCCGACGGCGTTGGCCCGCAGCGCGGGCACGAACACCTTGTAGGCGCCCGCCCCGTCCACGTAGAGGAACGGCTTCTCGCGGATCGTCGGGCTGCTCGCGACGTTGGTGTACGTCGGGAAGGACTGGGCGGGTGCGCCTTGGTCGCCGACGAAGACCATGTTCCAGTTGGAGCCCGACCAGCTGCCCATCTGGGAGTTGCGGGTGAGGAACTGCTGCTGGGAGCCGGAGCGGATCTGTCCGTCGACCTTGGTGTCGGAGATGAAGCCGCCGCTGGACCAGCCGCCGTCGTCGAGCGCGAGGTTGCCGCGCACGTGCATGCGCCGGTAGGGGGCGGCCTGCGAGACGGCCCAGCGGTCGGTGCCGCCGGTCGGGTTGACCGACAGGTTCTCGGCGGCGCGCCAGAAGTTCTGTGTGGCGTTGCCCTGGAACCAGTCGGCCTCGGCGTGCACGGCGCCGTTGATGGTGACGTCGTCCGGGGAGAGGCCGAGGCCGGCGACCTGGGTGTAGAAGCCGACGTTGGCGTTGGCGCTGTAGGTGCCGGGCTTGAACAGCAGGGCCTGGCGGGCCGCGCCGAACTGGTTGGTCTGTTGTTGGGCGAAGACCATGTCCAGCTTGGACTGGATGCTGGAGGCGGACATCGACGGGTCGAACACCGTGACGTTGGGGCCGAAGTCCGGGGTGCCGGGCGGGTTCGTCGTGCCGCCGCCGAAGGTGAAGGACTGTGCGGCGGTGCCGTTGCAGGTGTACTGCGCGAGTTGCACGCTGTCGGCGGTGGAAGCGGCGGGAACGTCCAGGCACTTGCCGCTGTTGCGGCTCACGAAGTGGTACGAGCCGTCGGTCTCGGCGACGGGCAGCCACTGCTGGTTGGCGCCGCTGGAGTACGACCACAGCTGGATCGGCGCGGAGTCGGCGGTGGAGACGTCGGTGACGTCCCACGCTTTTGTGGGGTCGAGGTTGCTGTTGATGCGGTAGTAGCCGCCGCTGGTGGCCGCCAACTGCCAGTTCTGGGCGGTGCTGCCGTTGCAGCTGTACTGCTGGACGGCGGTGCCGTTGGTGCTCGCGGCCGCGCGGGTGTCGACGCACTTGCCGCTGCCCTTGTTGATCACGGTCGTGTAGCCGGTCGGGATCGCGGCGGCCGCGGTGGGCTGCGCGCTCGCCGGCGTCTGCACGGCGAACTCGATGCCTGTCGCGGTCGTCGCCATGAGCGCGACCGCGGTGAGGGCTCTCGGTATCCGGTGTCTGAGCGCGGATCCGGGTACGGATCTGAACACGGAGGTCTCCTGTGGGGGGTGGGGCGTCAGAGCAGTCGGGCCTGTCAGGGCCGTCAGCCGGTGTACTTGGCGAAGATGCCGGTGAACTGCCAGGCGCTCTGGGACACACCCGAGCAGGTGTCGTCGTTCGGGTAGGCGCCCGGGCAGGGCCGGTCGCGGTTCGCCGACCAGAACGTCAGGCGCGCGAGGTGGTGCTGCTGCGCGTAGCCGAGGATGGTCTGGAAGTCGGCAGGGGTGACGGTCTCGTTGTCGTCGGTGATCCCGTTCATGGACGAGATGCCCATGCCCCGGTACGCCTGGTCGTCGCTGTAGCCGTACGCGTTCTTGAGGGCGTTCTTGAGGCCCTCGGCCGCCTTGGTGGTCAGCGTCCCCATGTTCTGGCCCGCGCCGCCGAAGTCGAACGGCATGATGGTCCAGCTGTCCACGCTCAAGCCAGAGCTGGCGGCCCGGTTGATGAGGCTGGTGTCCGGTCCGGACTGGCCGGTGCCGATGGTGACGTACACCTTGAGGCCCGGATTGTTGGCCTTGACCGTCTTGAGCGCGTCGACCGTGCGCTGCTGCACGGTGCCGTTGCTGTAGGCGTCGGCCTCCAGGTCGATGTCGATGGCCTTGAGCCCGTAGGCGTCGATGACCTTCTGATACGCGCCGGCGAGCGCGGAGGCGCTGGTGCAGGAGCTCTCCAGCTTGTTGCCGCTGTAGCCGCCGAACGAGGGGATGACGTCGCCGCCGTTCGCCCGCACGGTGTTGACCGTCTGCTGGTCGACGCCGCCGGTGAGCGCGCGGCTGCCGTCCCACTGCGGGTTGCAGGTGCCGTTGCTGAGGACGAAGGCGAGGGTGAACCACTTGACGCCGGTGGCGTTCATGATGGTGGCGGGGTTGGGTGGGCTGCCCCAGCCGTTGTAGAGGTACGGGGCGACGGCCATCGGCGCCGCCGCGGGGGGCGTGCCGCCGCCGGGCGCGGTCCACTTCTGGTTGGCGGCGCCGGTGCAGCTCCAGATCTGGATCGGGGTCCCGTTCGCCGAGGTGTTGCCGGTGACGTCGGCGCACTTACCGGACTGCTGGCCGACGAGGTCTCGGGCGGCGGTGACGGTCCACTTCTGGTTGGCGCTGCCGGCGCAGTCCCACAGCTGGAGTCTGGCTCCGTTGGCGGTCGAATTGCCGGTGACATCAAGGCACTTGCCGAGTGCGCGGATCGTGCCGTCGGCGCCGACGGTCCACTGTTGGGCGGCCGTGCCGTTGCAGTCGTAGAGCTGGACAGCCGTGCCGTTGGCGGAGTTGGCTCCCGCCACGTCGAGGCACTTGCCGCCGAGTCCGGTGATGGTGCCGGTGGCCGCGGCGGCGGGGGTCGCGGCGAGTGCGCTCGCCGATCCCGCGAGCAGCGCGGTGGCGAGCACGGCCCGCAGAGCGGTCGTGCGGGCGAGGGCGGGTCTGGGCAGGGGGGACACAGGGGTTCACAGCCCTTCATGGGAGACCGTCGAGGGGGGTAGGGATGTTCACGGGAATGAACATCGGGTGCATTCATGAAGCTGTGGCGAACGGGAACCTAAAGGTCTGCACCAAAGCCGTCAAGAGATGAAACCAAGATGGCCGTCAACAAATCTGCGCCCACAAGGACTTGAACACGGCAAAGCTCCCGGTGGGCCTCCCGGGGGCCTCAACAGTACTTAATTCAAGGCGTGTTAAGAAGGGTTCCGACGCAGTCCGCGCGCGGCAACGCCGGGTCGACCCCCAGCCCTTGAACGACTTGCACGTGCTGGTGATTTCGCGCACCGAAATCGTGATCGTGACCCGGCCCGGCCGAAACCCGCCCCCACAGGGCAAGCGAGGTCAGATTTCACCCGATCGTGCAGCAGGCGTGCCGCACCCGCCCGCTCCGACCACGGCCGGCTCACCGCCGACGATGAGAGGGCACGTTGATCGCAGGCGTAACAAATCCCTTCTGACCACCCCAACGAGTCACCCTGCAAGATATGCACCCCGAAGTGGGGAGGGGGGCAGCTGATGCCACTGTGCGGTGCCCCGTCACCACCACCCAAAGGCGAAACAGGCCAGCGCAGGGCCTACGACCACCGAGACGAGGCCGCAGGTCAGCAGGTGTCGGAAGAGGCGAGGGCGGTCTTCGGCGCGAGCGGCGCCGAGGATCAGGCCGCCGGTGATGCCCAGCGGGTTGATGTCGACCAGAATCGACGCCAACGCGACCGCGAGGACGGCGCCGACTGGGGAAGCGCCTTCGGCGACCACCGCGGGGACCAGTGGCATCGTGGTGGCGAAGACGGCGATGGAACTCGCGGCGAAGGACGTGACTCCCGCGATGTAGCACAGGACGAGCAGGCTCAGCATCGGCGATCCCTCTACCCGCAGCAGCTCGCTGATCCGAGTGAAGGCGCCCAGTTCCTGCATCAGGCCGACGTAGGTGAGCAGGCCCCCGATGAGCAACACGATGTTCCAGGGGACACGCGAGATGATCTCGGTCGGCTCGATCCGCAGTGCGAGTTGCTGGACCACCGCGGCGGTGAGCCCGAGGTAGCCGATGTTGATGTCGAAGCCGACCGACAGCACCACCACGGCCAGCAGGCATACGAGGGTCAGGACACGGGCCGCAGTCGGCGAGGCCATTCGTCCGATGGGCTCCTCGCGCGTCGACTCGGCGGCTGGGCCCGCGTCGAGGCCCGCGGACGCGGGCGCCGCCGGGGGCCCGACCGGCGTGAGGTGACCACGGGGCATGGCCCCGATGCGGAATGCGACGACGAGGCACACCGTCGAGACCACGAGGCCGGCCAAGAGTCCGCCGAGGAAGAAGCCGACCGGGGCGGAGCCCGGAAGTTCGAGACCCAGCTTGGCGCCGAGCCGGCTCGCGCTGGTGCCGTAGACGGCGAGCGGTGACAGGAGGCCGCTGATGATGCCGGTGACACCGAGGATGGCCGCGATGAACGGAGGTATTCCGTAGCGCGCGGCGATGCCGAGCGCGATCGGCGCGACGATCGCGGTGGCCGCAGCCGGGAGGGTGCCGACCGCCGTCAGCACGGCACCGATCAGGAACGGGACAAGAGCCACCAACAGCGCTCGTCCGCCCACGAGACGGAGGATGCCGTCGAGGAGCCAGTCGAGCGTGCCGTTGATCTGTGCGACGGCGAACAACGCGGTGATTCCGACGAGCAGTACGAAGAAGTCGCCGGGGAAGAAGGAGGTCACCTCGTCGGCGCTGCGGTCCGCGGCGAGGCCGACCAGGAAGGCGGCCGGGAGAGCCGCGAGTCCGATGTTGAACCGCGGAACCAGTGTCGCGACGAAGAGGGCGACGAGAACGACGATGGAGACGTCGGCCATGGACATGTGCGGATGCCTTCCTGGTTCAGATGACGCCGCGGTCGGCGAGGGCGTCGACGGTGTCCTCGGTCAGGCCGAGGTCCTTGAGGACGGCACGCGTGTGCTCGCCCAGACGCGGTGCGCTGCGGTCGATCGTCTGCTCGAACCCGGAGAAGCGTCCGGCGGACCCCTGCACCAGGCGGGTACGTCCGTCGTGCGCATCGGTCACCTCGACCACCGAGCCGCGGGCCCGCACATGAGGGTCGGCACAGATGTCGGCGGCCGTGTTGACCGGCCCGCAGGCCACCCCCGCCGCGTCCAACAGCTCGGCCAGGGGCCGGAGATCGTGGGAGGCGACGAAGTCGGCCACCCGGCCCTCGATCTCCGCGCGGTGTTCGATCCGGGCAGTCATCGAGTCGTAGGCCGCCAGGTCCGGCGCGTCCATCACGGCGACGAGTCTGCGCCACATCTGCTCGGTCGATGCGGGCAGCGCCAGCCACCGGCCGTCGCGCGTGCGGTAGAGGTTGTTGGGGCTGATGTGGGGGTTCTCGTTGCCCTGGCGTTCACGGGCCGTGCCGGTCGCGCCGTAGTCGACGATGAAGTCCTCCATCATCCGCAGCAGCGGCTCGTACAGACCGATGTCGGCGAGTTGGGGCTCGCCGGTCAGGTCGCGCTGGCGCAGGGCGAGCATCGCGCCGAAGGCGGCGTAGATTCCGGTGACCCCGTCGGCGACCGGATAGCCTGCGAACACCGGGGGGCCGTCGGGGAACCCGGTGCGGTGGGTCAGTCCGGCGAAGGCCTCGGCGACACGGGCGAATCCGGGGCGGTCCGCGTAGGGGCCGGTGCGACCGAAGGCGCTCACGTGCACCATCACGAGATCGGGCCGATGCACTACGAGGTCGTCGAAGTCGATGGCGAACCGGCGCAGGGTCGCCGGCCGGAAGTTGGTCACCACGACATCGGCCGTCTCGACAAGCCGCCCGACGAGGCCCGCGGCGTCCGGGTGGTGCAGGTCGACGGTCACGCTCGACTTGTTGCGGCCGATGACCGCCCAGCCGGCGGACACCCCGTCCTCGAGCGGCGGGTAGCTGCGCGCGGGGTCGCCGGTTCCGGGTTGCTCGACCTTGATGACCTCGGCGCCGAACTCGGCGAGCAGGGAGGAGGCGAGGGGACCGGCAAGGACGGTCGAGATGTCCAGAACGCGTACACCGTTGAGGGGCCCAGGCACGAAAATTCCTTTCACAGGAAACCGGCATGTCACATCCGTTCGTGACCCGCGCCACGATGTCGCGCCGTGATCGCCGTGGGAAGACGCCGATCACTGGACCCGGTGAAAGGCAACGGCTATAACATCTGTCCATGCGAGTCGAACGCGCCCGGTACTATCTCGCCGCGGTCCGCACCGGATCTCTTCGCTCGGCGGCGGCGGCCTGCGGCGTCAGCCAGCCCACCATCGGACAGCAACTCACCATGCTGGAAGAGGAGCTCGATGCGGTCCTGCTGACCCGAAGTCGGGGAGGTGTGCGTGCCACTTCGGCCGGGGAGGCGCTGATCGGCCCGTTCACGCGGCTCGTTGCGGCCGAGGACGCAGTGCGCGAGGCGGCCCTGGCTTCCAACGGGACCTATCAGGGTCGGGTGTCCATCGGTGGCGGATCGGTGACCGTCGAGACGATCGTCGCTCCGGTCGTGGGACGGCTCGTCGCGGACCATCCGGGCCTGCGGTTCTCCGTGCACGAAGGGCCGTCCGGCGACGTCGAACGCGCGGTGCTCAGCGGTGACTTGGATCTCGGAGTGGTCACCACCCCGGCCGGGCCCCCGCCGAGCGGTCTCTCCCGGCGCCGACTCATGACGGCACCCCTCAGCGTCCAGACCCGCCTCGACCACCCGCTCGCCCAACACCGCGCAGTCACGTGGGGCGAGCTCGGCAAGTGGCCGGTCGTCACCATGAGACCCGGAACCGTTCTGCACCAGCGGCTGCGCGAACACCTCCCCGACGCCGAGGCGAGGGTCGAGGCGATGTCGGCCCGTTCGGTCCAGACGATGGTCGCCCAGGGGGCCGGGGTCGGGCTCCTCGCGCACTTCAACACCCGAGAACCCATCGCGGACTTGGTGTGGCTCCCCCTGGTGGACGCCGAGCCGATCGAGATCAGCCAGGTCCAGCGCACGGACAGTCAACCGTCACGGCCCGCCACGATCGTGCGGCGACTGATCAGTGCTCGCGCCGAGGAGTTGCAGAGCATCGGGACGCTTCGGCTCTGACGCCTCTGCCGGCCCGCGCGCCCTGTGGGGTTCCAGAACTCGGCCAGTGGCGCTGACCTGCATCTCTACGACAGAAGGCCGGAGTCCTCGAGAGGTTGCACGGGAGCCTGCTCTCGGAGCTGAAGGCGGCCTGCGAACTCGACTGGACCCGTGCGTGCGTGGACGGTTCCCACGTGCGCGCGGGGGTGCCGCCGAGCCACTTTTACCAGGGCCCCCTGGCACCGACCGCGATCCGCCACTGCCCCATGCGACAAACGAATCACCATCGTCGCGTTGTTGGCGACCCCCGAAGGCGCGCGACCCACCGTCCCAGCGGCCAGCCCCGACGTCGTCCCCATGCGCCGCGACTGAGCTCAGCACGCCGCTGACCTTATTGCACCAGGCGACGGGGTCAGCCGGCGTTTTCGAACCAGTCACCGATGTTGTTCCGCATGAAGGCGTCCTTCCAGCCCTGGCGCCTCTCAGCCCACCCCGCTCAGAGCGTCGATCCCTCTCGCCTGGGAGATCGTCCGAGTCTGATAGCGCTCAGCGGCACTCCCGTCCCGGAACTCCAACTGGTAGGTGTAGTCATTCTTCAACCACACATGCTCATGCCAGTCCTTCCCGGACTCGTCGTCAGTTCGCTTCACAATCACGAAGGCATTGAAGGTCGTTCGTCTTGAAGTTGCTGGTCACGGGGCTGGTGTGACTGTTCTGCTGGGTGCTCGCGCTGGTCGCGGGCGGGTGTCTGTGCTGTAGATCGTCTGTCGCTTCGGGCCGGGCGGTTTGTGGATTTCGCTGTGCGCGCCGTGCGGCGCTTCTTACGATCCGTTCCGGATCGGTGACCTGGGGCGAAGGGGCGAAGGGGCGGATGGTGGGCATGTGGGAGCGGATCGCGGCTCCGTCATTCGGGTGAGGAGCCCGCGGCACCTGCCCGTTGACGCCGACGACCCGCGGTCGTACCGTGCGGCGGGCAGAGATGTGACCGTCGTTCATAAACGAGGACATGGGGTGGGGTCGTGGGACAGCGCAGGGTCGTGGTGTCGGGTGGCGGTACGGGGATCGGGCGGGCGGTGGCCGAGGTCTTTGCGGCGGACGGCGACCACGTCGTCCTCATCGGGCGGCGCGAGGAGCCTCTGGAGAAGGCCGCCGGAGAGCTCGACGCCGCGCACGGTGCGGGAACGGCCTCCTGGGTCGCCGCCGATCTGAGCGATCCCGGCCAGGCCCGCAGAGCCGTGGAGTTCTGCACCGCGGGCGGCGCGCAGGTCGACGTGGTCGTCGCCAACGCCGGCGGCAACGTCGCACCAGCCCACGACGGCACCCTCGAAGGCATCGCGGACAGCTTCCGCCGCAACTTCGAGGCCAACGTGCTCACCGCCGTGCTGCTCACCGAAGCGCTGCTGCCGCACCTCACCCGGCCCGGCGGCCGGATCATCCAGATGTCGTCCATCGCCGCGCTGCGCGGCCCCGGTTCGTACGGCGGCTCCAAGGCCACCGTCAACACCTACACCGTCGACCTGGCGCAGAAGCTCGGCCCGCAGGGCATCACCGTGAACGCGGTCGCTCCAGGCTTCGTCGCCGACACCGAGTTCTTCGGCGACCGGGCCACGCCCGAGTTCGTCGCCGCCCGGACCAAGCAGGCGCTGACCGGCCAGGCGGGCCGGCCCTCGGACATCGCCGCCGCGGTGCACTATGTGGCGTCACCTGAAGCGGCGTACATGACGGCGCAGATCGTGCATGTGAACGGGGGAGCAGCGCTGGGGCGTTGACGGTCCGTCACCGGTCCGCAGTCGCCCGGCGCGCGACCACCCCGACTCCACGCTCATTGCACCGGCATGGGGATCTCGCCATTGAAGATCGTCAATCTTGAAGTTGCTGGTCAGGGGGCTGGAATGGGTGGGTGATTGGGTACTCGCGCTGGTCGTGGGCGGGTGTCGATGCTGAATCGTCTGTCAGCGGGCGACTTCGTGGTTCGTGAGTACGAGCAGCGCCCGCAGCAGCGTGGTGGCGTGGCGGGTGTCGAGGGGAGCTTGTGAGGATTCGCCAGCTTTTCAGGTGGGAGAAGGCGTGCTCGCAGGCGACCCTTTCCCGCGCGATCAGCTTGTTGGCTTCGTTCTTCGCGCTGGTCAGCGGCTTGGTGCGGGCGGCCTTGTAGCCGGTGATGAGCACCGGGTTGTCCGGGTCGTCGTCCAGGCCTATGCGGCCGAGGTCGCCGAGCGCGCCCAGGCCCGCCACCCGCAGGTGTTCGATGAGCTTGTTGTGGCGGGCGGTGGTGATCTCCGAGGACCGGCCGGGCCGTGCGGCGGAGATCCACACCAGTCGGCGGCCCTTCTCATCGGTGAGGGCCAGGAACAGCAGGCCGTGGGCCTTGTGTTTGCCAGAGTAGTTGCGCCGGTTGGCCGCTCCGGTGCGGCGACGGGTGCGGATAAGGGTGCCGTCCAGCAGCACCACCTCCCCACCCTTTCGGACGATTCCCTTCAGCGCCCGATCCGGGCGCTCGGCCGGGCGGCGAGCAGCGTGCACACCTCCAGCACCCAGCGGCGCACCGTGGCCGGGGAGACACCGTTGCCGCTGGCCGTGTCGAGAAGCCGCTGGTCATGGCGGAGTACAGCGAGCGCCCGTCCGCCGGGACCGGACCCACTCCCAGCCGGTCACCAGGCGCTGCTCCACCCGGTTGTGCTGGAATACGAGTCCAGCAGGTCCACCACGAAGACCAGGGTCGAGCCCGCCGGGATCAAGGGCGAGGGCGACTGCTTGCCGTAGCCGAGACGCGGGGGAACGATGATCTCGCGCCGACCGCCGACCTTCATCCCCCTCACCCCCCGGTCCCAGCCCTTGATGACCTTGCCACTGCCCAGGGCGAACTTGAACGGCTGGCCCCGGTCCCAGGAGGCGTCGAACTCCTTCCCGGACTCGAAGGTCACCCCGACGTAGTGGACCCTGACCACCATGCCCGGCTTCACCTCAGCCCCGTCCCCGACGACCAGGTCCCGGATGGTCAGCTCGGTAGGAGCGTCACCCTCCGGAACGTCGACCTCGGGCTTCGTCAGTTCACTCATTGCAGCCCCATCACTCTCCGTCGGAAGCCGTCGCGTGGATCAGCCGGACACATGGACACTCCATGCAGCAGATGGTCACGCTACCGAGAATGCCGGTCCCGGGAGCACACCAGATCCAGCGGCCACACGTGATGATCTTTCGCACTGTCGATGAACGCGACCGGCACGCACAGGTCACGCAGCAATCGCCAGACGAGACGAGGTGCAGACGGCTGTCGGCACATTGCGAAACATGCCGACCGAACACGAGACTTCGCAGGCACAACTCTCCGCAACAAGCAGTCCGAGCGCCCCCGCACCGACCGCTTCATCCACCCTCGTCCTGCGCCTGACCCGAGAGAACAGCAGCGGGGGCCACCGCCGGATACAGGGCGAACTCGCCCGCCTCGGCGACCCGATCGCCCCGTCCACAGTCTGGGAGATCCTCCACGCAGCCGGCATAGTCCCCGCCACGCAACGCTCCGGCCCGACCTGGCGGCAGCGCGAGGAGAGTGAGGTCACCGGGAGCTGGAGGGCGGCCTATAGTCGATCTCATGAGTCGTTGGCAGGAACTGACCGGTGGCACATCCGGGCACGAGTACGCCGCGCGCTTCGCCGCGCTGGCCCGCAACGGCAAGGATGTGCATGGTGAGGCGCGCTTCTGTGCGGCCCTGGTGCCCGCCGGGGCGCGGGTGCTCGACGCCGGGTGCGGTACTGGACGGGTCGCGATCCGGCTGGCGGAGCTGGGGTACGACTGCGTCGGGATTGACCTCGACGACTCGATGCTGGACGTGGCGCGGACTCACGCGCCGGAGCTGCCGTGGTTCCGGGCCGATCTCGCCGAGTTCGATCCGGCCCTGTTCGGCATCGCGGCGGACTTCGACCTGGTCCTCGCTGCAGGCAATGTCTTCCCACTGCTGGCCGCCAGTACCGAGGCCGCGGTGGTCAAGCGCCTGGCCGGGGCTTTGCGTCCGGGCGGGCTGCTGGTCGCGGGCTTCGGCCTGGACGCCGCCCACCTGCCCGTGCCGCCCGGCATCACGCTGCCGGAGTACGACGCGAGTTGCACTGCGGTGGGCCTCGCCCTCGTCGACCGCTTTGCCACCTGGGACGCCGACGCCTATGACGGCGGTGGCTACGCCGTCAGTATCCATCGCACCAGCCCCTGACCCGGCCGCTCAGGTCCATGATCACCGAGGTGAGCGCCAGGCCCGCCGCGGCGGAGTTCTGACAGCCGAGAGAAGGCCAGCGCCCGCTACGAGAGCGTGACTGCCACGAGCGACAGGCGAGGGTGGCTGAGGTCTCGCAGTGGTCGTGAGCGTGCGCCGGGGGAGCTGGGTGGTGTTGGCAACTGGGTTGCGGGGAACAGGAATTGAGGTCCTCGTCGTGTGCGTACGGTCGGGAGCGGCAGCGGGATTCTGTCAGTAGCCTCGAATGCGTCACCAGTCGGCGGTGCCAACGCAGCATCGTGTCGGGGGTGACCAGACGGTGTCGTCGCAGTTGCCGGGGCAGCTGTCGGACCAGCGCTGCGCGGTACGCGCGGTCGGCCGAGTCGAAGCGCGGCTTGGGGTTCGCGCGGCGCAGCACGGCGACCTCATGACGTAGGACCAGCGGCTCGACGTCCCTGGACGCGGAGGAACGGGCGAGCAAATGCGAACCAGCCGAGCAGCCGGCTGAAGGTCAGATAGAGCAGACGTAGCGACATCCCGAGATCATTCCCTGAGGTAGTGCTCCACCCATCGCCACTGGTCATAGAGCCAGGCCGGGTTCTGGAACCTGCCAGGCGCCGCTTGTGATCAGCAGATCGCCCCGCGCCAGCGCTGGACATCAGGCATTCGCACGATCTGAGCGCGCAAAAAAAGTCGGCAGCGTCAGCAGCGGGCTACAGGGTCGTGAGGTTCGTTTCGATTCGAGTCAATGCCTGCATGACCTGGCAGTATTCCGCTTGGGTAAAGTCGGCCACTGTGACCTGCTCCAGTTCGCTCCGCGCCCGCCTGACCTGATCCCGGGCGGCGACACGATATGAACATTCCGTTCATGCAGGCCGGTAATCGAGTTGCGGGGCTGCGAAGACTGTAATCGGAGGCGAGGTAGGCGCCATCGCGCGAACAGAGCATCGGCGCCTGCCCGCCACAGATCGATCCGCGCCTTCAAGGCAAGACACTCCCAGCCGCGTCCGCGTGCGTGGCACTGCTCAAAAGCAGCACGTCGCAACGCTCGGTGCCACACTGAAAGTGTGCGCCAAGCTCGCGATGGGATGAGACATGCGCTGTAGCGGCGAAACGGGTTATCACCGAGGGTTCGACATCGCACCCGCAGCCCTGATGATCGTCGACTCCCGGGGAAAAATCTCTTACTGGAGTTGCGCCGCGCAAGAGCTGCTCGGCTATGCGTCGAGCGAGGTACTCGGACGTCCGGCGACGTTCCTGCTGGTCCATGAAGCAGATCCGCTCGCCCTTCCGTCAGGGCTGCGGCAGGCAGCGCACAGCTGGCAGGACGGGATCTTCAGCGCTGCCCACAACAGCGGACGCTCTCTTCAGCTCGCGGTGCGCACGCTTGAGCTGGAGTGTGATGGGACCTCCGCATGGCTCGTCGCTATGCAAGATTCCGCCTCGCTGCGTGCCAGCGAATACAGGGAAACGGCGGCACGGTGCCTGCTCGAAAAATCTCCCTTCGGGATCGCCCTACTCGATTCCGAACTCCGGCTCGAATGGGCGAATGCTGTGCTGAATCACATGGAAAGCAAGAGCGGGGAGAAGCCGGCTGGCGACGCGAGACCCTCGCCTATCATCGAAAAGCAGGCTAAAGAGGTTTTGGAGACCAGGCGCTCAGTGACAAGCCTGGAGAAAGACAATTCCAGTCAGCGGCCCGGCGCGGAAACATGCGAGCACATGAGAGTTCGCTCGTCCTTCCCTCTGCGCGGCGACGGCGGCCTGCTCGGAGTCATTCATGCTGCCCTCGACATTCCAGATGTGGACGCGGCACGCGACCGGCTCTCGCTGCTCAATGCAGCAAGTGAGCACATAGGAAGCACCCTCGACCTGAAACGAACGGTGCACGAACTGGCAGAAGTGCTGGTTCCCTGCGTTGCCGACTTCGTGGCCGTCGATCTGCTCGACAGCGTGCAGATGCCGGTGGACGCACCCACTGGCTCCGTCCAGAACTCGGACATTCTCTGCCGGGCCACACACTTGTCGATCAAGGAAGACCATCCCGAGGCTGTCGTCGGTATCGGTGCGCCGGCCCGCTACCCGCAAAAGTCCCCCCAAATGTCCGCCCTCGCCACCGGAAAACCTGTCCGTGAAGTCATTCGCCCCTTCACGCCCTGGCTGGCAAAAGACCCCTTGCGCTGGTCCAGGATTATACGACTCGGTGTGCATACACACCTCGTGGTGCCGCTTCGAGCCCGCGGCGTCAGTATGGGCGTAGTTACCCTTATGCGATGGGAGAATCCCCATCCGTTCGACGAAGACGACCTCCTTCTTGTCGAGGAACTAGTAAGCAGAGCAGCCGTGTGTGTCGACAACGCCCGGCGCTATGCCCGCCAACAGCAGGCCGCACTCGCTCTCCAGACGAGTCTGCTCCCCCACGACCTGCCCGATCTCAGTGCCGCCGAATTCGCCCACCGGTACCTCCCGGCCGACGCGGAAGCGGGCGTCGGCGGCGACTGGTTCGACGTCATACCACTGTCAGGTGCTCGAGTTGCCCTGGTAGTCGGCGATGTGGTCGGCCATGGTATTCACGCAGCAGCCAGCATGGGGCGGCTGCGGGCCGCAATACAGACTCTCGCGGACCTTGAGCTACCGCCCGACGAATTGCTGGCCAGAGTCGACGATTACGTGGTGCGGCTCTCCGAAGAGGCAGACGCCACCACCAATGGAGAATTGATTGTCGGCGCAACCTGCTTGTACGCCGTCTACGATCCCATCGAACGGACCATTGTCGTCGCACGAGCCGGTCACCCGGGCCCGGCCATCGCACACCTCGACGATCCGGTTGAGTTTCCCGACATTCCCGCCGGACCACCCCTGGGCCTGGGGGGTCTCCCATTCGAGTCGGTAGAGATCCCACTGGCAGAAGGCAGCGTAATCGCCCTGTACACCGACGGCCTCATCGAAGCCGCTGCCCGTGACATCGATATCGGTTTCGAACGCCTTTGCTTCGCCCTGGCTCACCCCGACCGTCCGCTGGAAGAAATCTGCGACACCATGATCAGCGCCCTGCTGCCGGACCGTCCATTCGACGACGTCGCCTTCCTTATTGCCCGGACTCGTGCGCTCAGCTCCGATTGCGTCGCCTCATGGGACGTGCCCAGTGATCCGTCAGCGGTCCACACTGCGAGAGAGAGAACCGCTCACCAACTCGCCATCTGGCATCTGGACGAAATCGTCTTTGTCGCCGAACTCATCGTCAGTGAACTCGTCACCAACGCGATCCGACATGCCACCGGACCGATCAGCCTGAGACTTATCCACGACCGCGTACTGATATGTGAGGTATCCGACGGGAGCAGCACCTCTCCGCGTATGAGACGAGCCACCACAACAGAAGAGGGCGGCCGCGGCCTGTTCCTCATCGCGCAATCCACCCAACGCTGGGGGGCCCGATACAACGCTCAAGGAAAAACAATTTGGGCGGAAGTGGCATCACCCGCATCCGGCCACCCTTGATGCTGTAACGGACAGCTCCGCCTTCGCGACCTGTAGGCATGCCATCCTTGCACGGAAGTTCTTCTGCTCGGCATAAAGCTCCGACCGGGTGGTGAAACCAGTTGGATGAACAGGGCCATCAACGCGTTCCCCGTGGCTGTCCGCTGCTGTTGGAATCAGCCGCTGATGTAGACATGGGCGACTGCTTACCAGCGGCCGTCGGAGTGATCGCGCCAGCCGCCGGCGACCGCTCCAGCATCACGAGCTTGCCGAATTGCAGTGTGAGTAGCCCACTCTGATCCACCTGATAAGGATGAGGCCGCACAAAATGTGTGTGGTCGGCCAGGGCGCCCTCCGCCCGCTCAATGTAACGGGCTGGCGTCACTCGGCCTCTGTCGCGGGAGCTGACAAAGGCTGTTCCGTTCGACCAGTGGTCCGCTCACACGAGGTGTGGGGCTGACGTTATGTCAGCCCCGCCTCGGCCATGTCTACGGTTGAACGCTGGTTCTGGCGGGTGCCGACTCTCTGCCCGCGTCGTCGACGTTGACGATGTAGTAGTTCGTGTATCCGAAGAGGGGCTGGGGGTCGACCCAGGTGCCGGAGGAGGCGTAGGGGGTGCCGACGAGGGTCCAGGCCTGCTCGCCGGGGCTGCGGCGGTAGACGTGGTAGTAGTTCGTCATTTCCGAGCTGACGTCCCACCAGAGGTGGGCGGAGCCGTCGATGACCTGGCTTTCGACCAAGGAGGGCGTGGGGCCGACCGGCTCGGGCCGGGTCACGGTCACGGTTTCGCTGTACGCGGAGGCGTTCCCCGCGGCGTCGACGGCCCGGACGCGGTACGAGACGGAGACGCCCGTGGGGGCCGAGAGGTCCGTGTGGGCCGTAAAGGACGTGGTGGTGGCACCCTCGTCCGGATACGGCCGTGTATCGGGATCCGACGAGATCTCGAAGTGGTCCCAGTCACCCGGGGGAGCTGTCCACCGCAGGGTGTTCCCCGCGGTCGTGCCTTGCGCGGTGAGACTCGTCGGTGCTTCGGGCGCGGTCGTGTCGGCCGTGCTCACGTACACGGCTGCGCTGTCGGACGACTCGCGGCCGGCCCGGTCGACGGCACGTACCCAATAGGCGTAGGTGGCGCCGTCGGTGGGCGGGTGATCCGTGAAGGAGGTCGCAGCCAGTGGTGCGTCACCGCTGATGACTTCGGCAGGGGGCGCCCCTTCGCCTGCCGGCCGGCGGAAGACGCGGTAACCGGCAACGCTTTTCCGGGCATTGCCGGACCAGGTGATCGTCGCAGTGAAGGAGTCCAGTTCATACGTGACATCCGTGCTGGTGGGGGCCGAAGGACCGGCGGCAACAGCAACGGAGCCGGGGGCCGCGTGGGCGTCAGCCGCGCCCGTCAGGCCGAGGCCCGGGGTGAGGGCGGCTGCGACGGCGGCGGTCACCGCGGCGATACGTAAGCGTCTGGGACGGCTTCGGCGGGGCGAAGGAACAATGTAATCGATCACGGCTGGCGGCCCTTTCCAGAGGACGGGGGTGCAGGCGTGGGGGATGGGAGCGATGTGGAGCAACGGCAATGTAGCTGCAACTTGCCTCTGTGCAGCGGAAGTTAGGGGTCGATGCGACCTGTGGCGTGAGGGAGCCGGGAGATTGGCGTGTATCTGTCGCCCCGACCCGTGCGTCGTCCGGGTCGGGGCTACCGACCTACCGCCCCAACGACGGCCACTCCGTGAGCGCGAGTCCTGTACGAGAGGGTCTCGGCGTCCTGGGCGTGGTCATTCGCCGAGATCGACGCGAAGACGGAGGCATGAGCGGCGTGACCGACTCCGGCATATGCGATGTCGTCATGATCGGGCTCCGGCCCCACCGGATCCACCGCCGCCTTCTACACCGTCCGCCCCCGCTGAGGCCCCTGCTGTTCGGCAGTTGTCGGCGGGGCGAACAGCTCGCTGTAGTCGCCCAGGCATCACCGGCTTCGGCCGTAACCCAGAAGGCCGGGAGTTCGGTGAGGGGATGGCGCTCGGCCGGTGATCTTGGCTATGACGCGGCGAATCTGTGGGGCGGGGGATGGGAAACTGGCCGGTATGGATATCCGTCGCAGGAACAACGTCAGCGTCACCGGCCGTGCGGACGGGCCAGTGCTCCTGCTGGCCCACGGGTTCGGCTGCGACCAGAACATGTGGCGCCTGGTGGCTCCCACACTGGCCGAGAGCTACCGAGTGGTGCTTTTCGACTACGTCGGCTCGGGCCGAGCAGATCCTTCGGCCTGGGACGAGCGGCGTTACAGCTCCCTGGAGGGCTACGCCCTGGATGTGCTGGAGGTCTGCGATGAGCTGGACCTGCGGGATGTGACGTTCGTGGGGCACTCGGTGAGCGCGATGGTGGGGGTGCTCGCGGCGGCGAAGGCGCCGCAACGCATCTCCCGTCTGGTGATGGTCGCGCCCTCGCCCCGCTACATCGACGACGACGGCTACCGGGGCGGGTTCAGCGCCGAGGACATCGACGAGCTGCTGGAGTCTTTGGAGTCGAACTATCTGGGCTGGTCGGCCGCGATGGCCCCGGTCATCATGGGCAACGCGGACCGCCCGGAACTCGGTCAGGAGCTGACCACCTCGTTCTGCGCGACCGACCCGGACATGGCCCGGGTCTTCGCCCGTACGACGTTCCTGTCCGACAGCCGCCATGACCTCAAGACGGTCACGGTGCCGACACTGATCCTTGAGTGCAAGGAGGATGTGATCGCGCCCCGCGAGGTCGGCGCCTACGTCCGCGACGTCATCCCCGGCAGTCGGCTCGTCACGCTGGAGGCGACGGGGCACTGCCCGCAGCTGAGCGCCCCGCAGGCCACCACGAGCGCGATCAGCGAATTCATCGGAACAAGCCGGTGATGTGCCGCACGCACCAGCCGCCCGAGCCGGATGAGGAACACGAGGTGAACGCCACGAACGCGGTGTTCACCTCGCTGCTGGAGGACAGTGCCGAGGAGCTGTACGAGCAGGCCCCGTGCGGATACCTGTCGACGCTGATGGACGGCACCATCGCGAAGATCAACACCACCCTGCTCGACTGGCTGGGCCTGGAGCGGTCCCGGGTGGTGGGAGGGATGCGGTTCGCCGACCTGCTGACCGTCGGCGGCAAGCTGTACCACGAGACGCACTTCGCGCCGCTGCTGCAGATGCAGGGCGAGGTCAGCGGCATCGCCATGGACATCAAGGCCGCCGCCGGCCAGCGGATGCCCGTGCTGGTCACCTCGAAGGTGAAGACCAGCAATGACGGCGAGCCCCTGCTGATACGGACGAGCGTCTTCGACGCCCGAGATCGCCGCGCCTACGAAGCCGAGCTGCTGCGCGGCCGCCAGGCTGCCGAAGAAGCCCGCCGGGAGGCCGAAGCGGCCCGCCGGCGCGCGGAGACCGACCGCGAGCGGCTCCAAGAGGCTCTCGCCGTCCTCCAGCAGAGCCTGCTGCCCTCCCAACTGCCCGCAGTCCCGGGCCTGGAGGCCGGCTCCTACTACCACACGGCCTCCCCGGACCTGCTGGGCGGCGACTTCTACGACCTGTTCCCCCTGGACGCCGGCCGGTGGGCATTCTTCCTCGGCGATGTGTGCGGCAAAGGCCCCCAGGCCGCCGCAGTCACCTCCCTGACCCGCTACACCCTGCGCGCCGCCGCCCTGCATGAAGGCGACCCCGTCACCGTGTTGACCACGTTGAACACGGTGCTGCACGAGCGGTACAGCAGCGGCGACACCCGCTTTTGCACCGCCATATTCGGCGTACTCGAACCCGACGACGGCCACGTCGGCGTGCACCTGGCCTCGGGTGGACACCCCTCCGCACTGATCCAGCGTGCGGACGGCACCGCCGACTATCTCCCCACTCCAGGCGGAATGCTCATCGGAGTCCTGCCCCAGGCCCAGTTCACCGCCGCCCGCGCCCGGCTGTTGCCCGGCGACACTCTGCTCCTCTACACCGACGGCCTGACCGAGGCCCGCATAGGGCCAGGCCGCGAGCTGTACGGCGAGGACGCCCTGCGCACCTTCACCGCCGCCCAGCCGCCGGCAGGCCCGCAGGCCCTGATCACCGCCCTGACCGCCCTGCTCGCAGGGTTCGGCGAAGGACTCGACGACGACACCGCGCTACTCGCCCTCGGCGTGCCCGCTCTGCTTCCCACCCCTGCGAGTGAAAGCCTGACATGAGCCCCCTGACGATCACCATCCGAGACGCCGCCACCGGTCCCGTACTGGAGATCACCGGTGACCTTGACCATGAGACGGCACCCGAACTACGCAAGGCCGTGGAGGCCCTCACCCTTGCCCAGGGGCAGCTATTGGTCCTGGATTTGGCCGGTCTGGACTTCTGTGACTCCAGCGGGATCAGCGCTCTGCTGTCTGCCAGGAGCCTGGCCATGAAACAAGGCGGCGGCACAGCCCTCGCCGCGGTACCCGCCAACACCACCCGCATCCTGGGCATCGTCGGCCTGGATCAGGTCTTCACCATCCACCCGGACGCCGCGACGGCCACCGCCTAGCAGTTCCGTCATTCACTGGTCCTGCCCTGAGCAGCAGTCACGTGCTGTCGGTCAGATGAGGGTCAGATGCCGGCGGCGGGTGTGTGCCCCCTCGTTGCGGGCGTATCGACTGTACGGAGTTGCTGCAGTCCCTCGTGTGCGGTGTCGGCGAGGGGCAGGACGGTGTCGGTGCCGGTGATTTCCAGCAGGCGTCGCACTGCCGACTGCAGGGGCCCGGTGAGGACGAGCGGCCTGGCACGCGAGGTGTGGTCGGAGTGCGTCTGGATGAGCTGGTTGAGGAAGGTGCTGTCGGCGAAGGTCACTTGCGACAGATCGAGGAGCGTTGCGTCCGTCGACATGTCGGACAGCACCTGTGCGAAGACTTCCTCGACGTCGGCGAGATCGTGCAGGTCCACGTCGCCGATCGGCGTGATCACCGCCACACGTTCCTGCTGATCAAGACGTATTTTCCCGCTGCCTGATGTCATGCGCAGCACCCTGACACACAGCGTGCCCCGAACGCACCCCGCCCTCCGGCACTTGTGGTGGCGGAGGGCGGGGTGCGTTCACGAGGATCCGGGTGTCCCTGGGCGGGACTAGTTGGTGGTCATCAGGCCGGTGCGGAGCTTCGCCACCACGCGGGCGATCAGGCGGGAGACGTGCATCTGCGAGACACCGAGTGCTTCGCCGATCTGCGACTGGGTCTGCTCCTCGACGAAGCGGAGATGGATCAGCGTGCGTTCACGCTCGTCGAGGCCGGCGATGAGCGGGGCCAGGGAGTGGAAGTTGTCGATGAGCTCGTAGGAGTCCTCTTCGAAGCCGATGAAATCGGCCAGCGCGGCGTCGGACTCGTCACCCGCGTTCATCACCGAGGCGTCCAGAGAGGAGGCGTTGTAGCCGTTGGAGGCCATCTGCGCCTGGGCGACCTCGGACGGTTCCAGCTGCATCAGCTCCGCCAGCTCGGCCGTGGAGGGGTTGCGGCCCAGACGGGTGCGCAGTTCCTCGGTGGCCTTGGCCAGTTCGATGCGGGCTTCCTGGAGGCGGCGCGGCACGTGCACGGCCCAGCTGGTGTCGCGGAAGAACCGCTTGATCTCACCGGTGATGTAGGGGACGGCGAACGTCGCGAACTCGACCTCACGGGTCAGTTCGAACCGGTCGATCGCCTTGATCAGGCCGATCGTGCCGACCTGAACGATGTCTTCCATCTCCTCCTGGCCACGGTGGCGGAACCGGGAAGCCGCGTAACGCACCAGGGAGAGGTTCATCTCGATCAGGCAGTTGCGCACGTACTGATACTCGTGCGTGCCTTCCTCCAACTGCCCGAGCCGGCCGAAGAACCGCTTGCCGATCTCTCGCGCATCCTTCGGCGTGACGGAAGAGGGGTCGGCGTAAGCCTGCTCGACGAGGTCCTCCTGAGCCTGAGCGGCCTGGATCTTTTCCTGCGTCGTTACGGTGATCATGCGCCCGCCTCTGTTGCTTGTTCCGAGCTTGTCTGCCGCTCCCCGTTCTGGCGCGATTACCCGGCATGGAGGCGAACATGCATGCGGAGGTCGGAAGATCCTTCCGGGCGTCCGATGATGAGCGACCTGTGCTCTAGGGCAGGGCGAGTACGGCTGTGATGGTCTTGCCGTCGGGCTGGATGTCGACGAAGACGTGCGAGGCGAGACGCTGGGTGATCATCCAGCCGAAGCCGCCGGGCAGTCCGGGGTTGTGGCGTACGAGGTGAGGCGCCGTCGTGCTGTGGTCGCTCACCTGCACCAGCAGGGATCCGTCTTCTATGCGGGCGTTGAACCGGGTGAGCCCGCCGCCGTGCCGGATCGCGTTGGACGTCAGCTCGCCGGCCACCAGCAGGGCATCCTCACGAAAACGTCTGGCCTGGTCTGAGCGCAGCGGGCAGGCGGTTTCCACAACTGCCCTGACCTCGGCGCGCGCGTCGTGACAGCCCATCTCCTGGGGCTCGGGCGCTGTGTGAGTGGTCATGAAGACCTCAGCCCCTCTCTGTGTCGTTCTGCGAACTCGTCAATCGGAAGGTGTGCCGCCGCGTTGTCGCACCTGCCCGACCCGTCGCATGGCACTCCCCCTACCCACCCAAAGGCAGAGCGTCAACGTTATCCAGCACAAGGACGGCGCCTCGGACACTCTGCCAATACTGGTCCCTGCGGGCTGCATTCTGCCTTCCGTGCACGGCACTTCTGCACGCGATCGATCCAACGCCATCGCCGAGGAACGTCGATTTGCTGCTTGAGCCGACCTGAGGGCTGTCCCCTGACTCGTCAGTTACGGGAGGCAGAAGAGGGGTGGAACCCGACCGTCCCAGGTCGGGTTCCACCCCTCAGTCCATCGCCCTGGCGGCAGTGCATCCGCCGCGGGCCGTCTTCAGCCGGCGGTGATCACCATCGGTACCAGCGGCCCTTGCGGCCGCCGCTCGCCGCCGGGCGGATCACGAAGCCGAGCAGCCACAGCACCAAGACGATGACCGCGATCCACCACAGGGCCTTCAAGGCGAAGCCCGCGCCGAAGAGAATCAGAGCCAAAAGAAGAACAAGAATCAAGGGAACCATTGTTATCAACCTCCTGACCGCCATGTGTCCTCGTCTCACTCTCACAAACACGCGAAATATGCGTTTGGTTTTCAGTGTCGAGGGTATTTGATCGCGCCGTGGCCACTCGCTGAATACCCTTGCTCGCACTGGTCGTGCATCGGATGCCGTGGTCATCCATCCGGGAAATTCGCTGCCACTCATGTTTACGCTGTTGATCCGTGGCCACACGAGCTGACAGCACATGATGTCCAAGCCAAGGGAGTGTGAGCGGACTTGACTGCCAACGAGAAGGCCAAGGCCAAGACCGAGCAGGTCACGGGCGCCGCCAAGGAGACCGCGGGACGTGCTGTCGGCAACGAACGTCTGACCGTCGAAGGCCGCGCAGAGCGCAAGAAGGGCGACGCCCGGGAGGCCAAGGAGAAGATCAAGGATGTCGGCAAACACTAGCCGACCGAATGACGCGACAGCGGTGGGGCGGACTCTCCCAAGGAGTCCGCCCCACCGCTGTCGCGTCATT